>DASPSD010000053.1:0-10323 GCA_035624115.1 Candidatus Sulfotelmatobacter sp.
CCCAGCACGATTCCCACCGGCAGCTTGAAGTCCGCCTCCGTGTAAGTTTTTTCTGCGCGCTCGTCGAGGCCCACGAGCCAGTAGCCTGCCTGCTTCATTTCCTCTATCGCGCGAACGAGATTTTTCACCCGCGCTACTGGAAGATGCGCGAGCGCGCCCGCCGATGCGCGCTCCACCGTATCGCTCAACCCCGCGGCGCGCCGCTCCGGAATCACAAGCCCGGTGGCGCCCGCAGCCAGCGACGTTCGAATGATGGCGCCAAGATTGTGCGGATCCTCGACGCCATCGAGCAGCACCACGAGTCCGTTTCCGGCCTTCGCGCGCAGCAAATCCTCGAGCTCGACCGTAGGTTTCGCCGCGGCCAGCGCGGCAATCCCTTGATGCTCCCGCGTTCCCGCGAGGCGATCGATCTGCTGGCGGTCTTCAAACCGCACCGGAACGCCGCGCGATTTCGCGAGCCGCACGATCGTTTCCAGGCGCTCGCCGTGCCGTCCGCGCGCGATCACGATGCGGTCGAGCGCGCGCCCGGCTTCGAGCGCTTCCTCCACGGCGTGAAATCCGGTGAGCCAGTTCATCCGTTTCAATCGAGCGCGGCGCAGAATTCCAACATGCGCTGCCGCGCTCCTTTCACTTTCACGGCGAAATTAATTTTTGCAGCGGAATCGAGAAGCAGGATTGCGCGGTCGAGTTCGCCCTCGCCCGCGCGCCCGGCCAACGCCACGCGAATCGGATGAAACAGCGCGCGGCTGCGGTAGGGCAGCGCGGTCTTGATCCCTTCGATGATTTCCTTGAAGCGGTCCGAATCGATCTCGCTTCCCGCGAGCACGCGGTTCGCAAGCTCACGAATCACCTCGCGCGCTCCGCTTCGCATCAGCACGGACTGGTTTTCCGGATTTTCCATCACCGCCCGGGGATGGTAGTGAAAAATCATTCGCAGAAGCTCGGTGAGGGCCGCCCGGTCCGCTGCGTGAGGACCGAGCAGCGCAGCCGCCTCCTCGAGCCATGCGTCGAGAGGCATCCGCTGGGAATCGTGCGAAACCGATCCGATGGAACCCTCACCAAGCCAGCCTGCTTCCAGGAGGATGGCTCGCACTTGCGCACCCGTCCAATGCGGTGCACCGGAGTTTGGAGATTCAGCGCCTGGTTCGGTGGAAGGCTCGGGCTTCACGGCGAGATGATTCTACATGCATGGCCGATTCCCCGCGCTGGGAAGAGCGGCGATTCACCGCACGATGCCGGCAACCAGCGAATCACGTCGGCAATTTCGACACCAGGCGCAAGCTGACCTGATCGCCCGGGCGCGCCACCACCACCTGATCGCGCCCGCTGTGCTTGGCAATATAAAGAGCGCGGTCGGCGGCGCGGATCAGCGCCTCCGGCACGGAACCATGCTCCGGGTACGCCGCAATTCCTGCCGAGAGTGTCACCGGCTCCATCACTTCCATGCGCTGCATCAGGGAAAGCGTCTTGAATTGTTCGCGGATGCGGTCGGCGCGATCGCGGGCTATTTCGAGCGCCGCTTCCGGAGCTACGAGCAGAAACTCTTCTCCGCCGTAGCGGCAGGCAATGTCTTCTTCGCGGACCTGTTCGACGAGAAATCTGCCGAGCGAGCGCAGCAAAGCGTCGCCGTTTGGATGTCCGTAGCGATCGTTGAACTGCTTGAAATGGTCCACGTCGATCATGATCACGGCCACGGGCCGGTCGTGGCGGATGCTCCGGCGCAATTCGCGCTCGAGAGATTCTTCCATGTAGCGCCGGTTGAAAAGTCCGGTGAGCGGATCCCGGATCGCTTGATCGCGAAGCGAATCACGCAGGCGGATGTTCGCGAGCCCCAGCGAAATGCGTTCAGCGACACGGTCGGTCAACTCTTCGTATTCCCCGGTTTCCGCCTCCGGCCGCCCGCCGCGGGGCGCTGCGGTTTTCTCGTTGTGAAGAATGTGCAGCAGGCCGTACGCCTGGTTCTGCGCCACGAGCGGAAGACAGCGGCTTTTGCCGGTGAATGATTCATTCAAATGGCGGCAAATCAAATTGCTCCCGGGGACTTCCACGTTGTGCGGCCGGCCGCGGCGCAAAGCCCAGCAATCTTCCGGCCCGAACGCTTTGGCGTCCGGCTCGCCTTGTCCCCAGGTGGTCAGCGGCTGCATGAGCTGCTCGGGATTTTTGAGGACGTAGAGACCGCCGGAATCCCCCGGCAAAAGCTGAGGCATCAGATGGTGAAGCACGTCGCGGGCCTCATTCAAATTCAGGCAGGATTGAAGCAAGTCGCCGGTTTCGCCGAGCAGGCGCGTCTCGCCCGTTTTCGAAGCCAGCGCGCGCACCGTGCGCGTGAGCGCTTCGTTCGACTGCACCAGCGTTTCTTCGATTCTCGTTCGCGCCTTCGATTGGCGGATCAAAAGCCAGGCCACCGTGGTCAGAAGCAAAAAGCCGGTGCCGCTGCCGAGAATCAAAACTCGCGCGGTCCTGCGCGAATTTTCCTTCGATTCCGCTTCGATCGACTCCAGCAGCGCTTTTTCTTCCTTCTGAAGTTCCGCCGCCGTGCTTCGGATTTTGTCGGCGAGCGCCTGCTCGTTGCGCAGTTCGTTCCGCGCACCGGCGATTCCTTCCGAGCGCTTCAGTGCAGCGAATTCGTCCAGATGGGCGAGGCGCTCGCGGACGAGTTCGTTCAGCGCATTCAGACGCTGCTGCTGGCTCGGACGGTCCTGGGCGAGTTCGTGGAGGCTTGCCAGCTCTTCCAACGACGCTTCCGAGGCGGAGTCGGCGGCTTTGAGGAATTGCTCTTCATCCGTGAGCAGATAAGCCCGCTGCGCCGCCTCCACTTCAGCGAGATCGTTGGCGAGGCCATTCACATGTTCGAGGATCGCGCTCGCGTGCCTCACTCGCTCTTGCAGCACAATCGTGCGCGCGATGCGCTGGTAGGAAACCGTCACGATTCCTGCGCCGAAAATCACCACCAGCGCAAATCCGATCAAAATCCGCGTCCGCATCGCGTGGTCACCATCCGCTTTTTCTTCGCAGCAACTTGCAAGCGAGATGGTGATGACCGGCCGGAAATTTCCACCGGCGACACCACGAGCGCGCGAATCTCGCTTGGAAGGGGATGGACCCGCCCCGGATTTCAGGGCTCGGAAGGGGACCGCGGTTGCAATCCGAATGTAACGCGCGCGGCGCACGGAATCAAATCAATCTGCCGCGAAGTTTCCGGGAACGAATCAGAAGAGCGGGCTGCTGAAATAGGGCTACGCGAGGCTTTCGAGCGTTGCGATGGCATGCGCTGCAACGGCTTCGCCGCGGCCGATCGCGCCCGTGCCCTCGTTGGTCTTCGCCTTCAGATTGATTTGGGCCTCGGCGATGCCGAGCGACTTTGCCAGCGCCGCGCGCATGGCAGGAAAATGCGGGCCGAGCTTCGGGCGCTCGCAGATCACAACAGCATCCAAGTGAGCGATGCGCAGGCGGCGCTCATCGAGCAGCTTTCGTGTGTGCTCCAAAAAAAGCAGGCTCGAAACACCTTTCCATTTCGGATCCGTGTCGGGAAAATGCGTGCCGATATCGCCCAGCCCTGCCGCGCCGAGCAGCGCGTCGCAAAGCGCGTGGCTCAGCACGTCGCCGTCGGAGTGGCCCACCGATCCTTTTTCGAACGGAATCTCGATTCCGCCGATCATCAGCTTCCGCCCTTCGGCGAGCCGATGCAGATCGTAGCCGATGCCCGAGCGCGTCATTTCGGCTGTCGCTCCTGCTCGAGATAGAAGCGCGCGAGCTCCATGTCCGCCGGGCGGGTGATTTTCAAGTTGCGCTCCGAGCCGAGCACGACGAACACCTCGTGTCCCAATCGCTCGACGAGCACCGCTTCGTCGGACGCAGTGATTCCGTCCTGCTGCGCCTGGCGGAACGCATCGCGCAGGACGGCGTACGAAAACGCCTGCGGCGTCTGCGCCAGCACGATGCGCTCCCGCGGAATCGTCGCCGTGATCAGCGCAACGTCCTCAGGCAGGCTCGCGCGTTTCACTTCTTTCACCGTGTCGATCGCCGGGATTCCGAGAATCGCGCCGCCGCGCTTGCGCGCTTCGGCAATCACTCGCTCCGTCTGCTCGCGGGTGACGAACGGCCGCACGGCATCGTGCACCAGCACAATCTCCGTCGCCGGATCAACTTGCGCCAGCGCGTTCGCCACCGATTGTTGCCGCGTCTCGCCGCCGTGCACCACACGCGCCGGGCGCCCGAGCCCGCAGCGCGCGACTTTGTCTTGCACGTTGAGAATGTCGTCGGCGCGAGTGGCGATGAAAAATTCGGTGATTGCGGCGCATGCAGCGAGGCGCCGCAGCGTGAAGATGATGAGCGGCACGCCATCGAGCTCGAGAAATTGTTTCAGCGGGCCCGCGCCCATGCGCGTGCCCAGCCCGGCCGCGGGGACGATGGCAGCAATCCGGCTCATGGAAGGGCACACAGTGTAGCGCAATCGAGCCGCGCCGGCCCCGCGAGGCCTGTGGGAATCGGGCGCGGTGCGCGGATTTTCATCTTGCGGGCGCCTTGCGAATTAGGAGCGATTCGATTCCGGATAGAGCGGCCGCGGCGGGCGCTCGCCGCCCGCTCCGCCTTCGGCCGCGCGCGGCGCCGGCGTTTCCGTCTGCGGGACCGACACCGGGCGCGGAGTCTGCTCGCGCTCGCCGCGCTCGTCGTACCGGCCAAAGATCATTTTGCCCGCGGTGGTCTGATGGACGGAGGTAACGATTATATCAATTGTTTTGTTAATCATCTTACGCGCGCCATCGACCACCACCATCGTGCCGTCATCGAGGTAGGCGACGCCCTGGTTGTACTCCTTTCCTTCGCGCAGAATGAAAACGCGCATCGCTTCGCCCGGCAGCACCACGGGCTTGAGCGCGTTGGCGAGCTGGTTCACGTTCATGATTTCGATGCCTTGCAGCGTGGCCACTTTGTTCAGGTTGAAATCGTTGGTGACGATTTTCGCGCTGTAGCGCTTGGCCAGCTCGATCAGCTTCAGGTCCACGTCCGCCACCTGCGAGAAATCGTCTTCGGCGATCTGCACCTCGAGGTGCTGCATTTTCTGGATGCGCTGCAAAACTTCCAGGCCGCGGCGCCCGCGCTGGCGCTTGAGCGGATCGGCGGAATCGGCCACGAGCTGAAGTTCGCGGAGCACGAATTGCGGAATGATGATCGTGCCGTCGAGAAAGAGCGCGTCGGCGATGTCGGCCACGCGCCCGTCAATAATCACGCTCGTATCCAGCACTTTGAACGAGTGCTTCATGCTGCGCTCGGAGCCGAACAATCCGCCGAGCGCCTGAAGATTCAGCATGTCGCCTTTGTTCGCGCCGAGGATCAGGCCCACGTAGGTCATCACCAGAAAAATGGCCAGGCTGAAGAAGGAGCGCGTGCTTTCGGGCATGGATGTGTTCGCGAGCACGAGCGCGGTGAGATAGGCGCCGAGAATTCCGAGGATCGATCCCGTGGCCGCCCCGATCAACCGCCGCAGGCTCGCGCGGCGCAGGCGCACCTCGAACAAAATCACCGCGAGCGCGAAGAGCAGGCCCGCGAGCGACGCGGTCTCCTTCGACAGGCTGAACGGCTGGAAATGATAGCCCGCTGCGACGCACACCGCGATGAACACGAGGCGAATCGCGAGCATGTCCCAGAAGGTGCCGACGCGTTCCTGCGCGGCGCGAGGCGATGCGACATTTCGAGCGGGTGGATTTTCCGATGGCGCGCCAGCCGGCGTCCGGCCCGGCGCGTTAGAAGGCCTTTGCATCTCTGCACCCTGTGACGCCTATGAAATTATGAATCGGTATCAACCGAAACGCCGATTCTCCCGCCACTTCAGCCGGCCCTATAAAAATTTTTTCGAGACGCCGGAAGGAAACAACCCCCGATATCAACGGATATGATGGCGCCAGTATATCACCGGAAGCGAAGCGGGAGTCAACGCGCGCGTCGAAGGGGTGCGCGGGAAACGTCAGCAGTGCGCGCATAGGTCACAAGTAGTATTTCGGGACGCGGCGGCCGAGCGCGCAAAGCAGATCCGAAGTCACGGTGCCGATCTCCGGCGCGACGTCCGACACCTGAATCGCCGCGTTACCGTCCTCGCCGTAAATGGTGATGACGTCGCCGAGCGCCGCCTCCGGCACATCGGTCACGTCGAGCGTGGTCAAGTCCATCGAGATCGTGCCCACGAGCGGAACGCGCCGCCCGTGCAGCAGGGCGCAGCCGCGATTGGTCCGCTGCCGCAGCACTCCATCCGCATAGCCCGCGTTCATCACGGCGATGCGCGACGGCCGCGACGTCACAAACCTCGCGCCGTACCCGACCGCTTCGCCCGCCGGCAGTTCGCGCAGCGAAATGATTCGGGCGCGCAGCGAAAGGCACGGCTCCAGCGGCATGATGCCCATGATTTCGCGTTTCTTCTCCGGCGGCTCGAACGATTGATGGTAACCATAGAGAATCGCGCCGGGCCGCACCATGTCTTCCCAGGTGCTCGGCCGCGCGCAGATTGCTCCGCTATTGGCCAGGTGCACGATGCCGGGAGAAATTCTCAGCGCGCGCAGCCGCGCGAGACATTCGCGAAACTGCGACTCCTGGTCCGTCGTTTGCTGTGCGCGAAAATCGTCGGCGGATGCAAAGTGCGTGCACGTGCCTTCGAGCATGAGATGCGGCGCATCGGCCAGCGCGGCGGCAAATGCGTCGACTTCCGATGGCAGGATGCCGAGGCGGTTCATGCCCGTGTTGATTTTCAGATGAAACGGCACACGCTTCGATTTGCCGCGCAGCGATTTTGCCGCGCGCTCCAGATGCGCGACGTCCGAAACTCGCGTGACCGTCGGCGTGAGGTGATTTTCGAAGAGGCGCTTCTCCTCGCCGGGCCAGAAGCCCGTCAGCACCAGGATGCGCTTGCGAATGCCGGACTCGCGCAGCTCGATGCCTTCATTCGCACAGGTGACGCCAAACCATTCCGTCCCGGCTTTTTGCAGAGCCTTGGAGATGGGCACAGCGCCGAGTCCGTAGGCGTTGGATTTCACCACCGCCAGGACCATCCGCTTGCCGCCCACGTGCCGGCGGATTACTTGCAAATTGTGGAGGATGGCCTCGAGCGAGATTTCCGCCCAGACAGGCCGCCCGTTGGTGTGCAATGCTTTCGTCATCGTGTGCCGTCTTTCAGGATGCCAGAGTCGCCGCGCCGCGGGCGAACAAAAATCCGCCGCATGCAGACTCCCGCGCCGTTTGGGTAAACATGCCACATTGGAGCAAAGCACTCGCTCGGCCACAGAGTGGCCCGGGGCGGGAGCCTGCAAGCGCTTGAAAATGAGGGGATTAGCGTCCGTTGTGGCCCGGCCGTGGCGAGAGCACTCGTGTAATTTGGGGGTTGCCGGGACACGCATGTGGGCAAGCGAATACGCAGGCCGGACGGTCGAGGGCGTGAGGGCGGTGCCAGAAACCTCCTTTGCTTTTTGTTCACAGATTTCCCCCTTTGGGGGGTCGTTTTGAGCCGATTAGAAATTCAGATTTCGCTGGAATGAAAGGGGTTAAGGAGATTTCTAATCGCGGATCCGCGATTAGAAAATTCCGGTTCGGTAGCCGGGTGCGGCCCGCGCTCGATTCCGGAATCCGTTGCATCCTCACCTTTGGCACCGGCCATTCCTCCTCTCATCAAGAGCGACACACTTCCCCCATGGCGCCAAAGGCGCCCCGTGGCAACCTCCAATGGCAGGGGGGATGCGGTTCACCCGCAGGGTCAACAAGTTACAGCGAATACTAAAACAATAACAATTATAACATAGTTAAGGGATCGTGTCAAGTCTCGATTCCTGTAAGGACGAATAGGAAGCAGAGAACGCCGATGATGCAAAGGAGCAAAGGATTTAGAGCCCGAACCAACTGCCGAAGCAAGCTCAAGATCGGCACGCTCCCCTAATTTTGGGAAGGATCCGCCGCCGAAAGTCGAACTGCGCAAAGAAGCCAACTTCAAATGCTGAGCGATCTACCTTAATACATCAACATGGTCTCCAGCCACACGAAGGCGAGGTAGATGCCTGCAGTCGCGATGGCTCTGCGCAAGGGGTTGGTTTCCCTGGCCTTTGGAGCAACCGTTGTGAACAGAGCAATCAAGCAGAGGGGGAGATTGATCCCTAGTATCAGAAAAGGACTTACCACTCTGCTTAGCCTGCCCGCAGCTTCAGCCACAGTGAAAGCCCCAACCACCAACAACAGAAACTCACTGGCCAGAAGCGCTATCACCCCCACGCGAAGTGAAATTTCGCCGGTGCCTAGCCGCTGAAAACGCCGATAGGCCGTGAAAACGAGCAGGAAGGGAACCACCCAGTAGATTGCAACAAACGCGAGATTGTAAATCAAGTGGTTTGGATTCTTCCCTCCGAACATCGGCTGCCGCACCCCCTCGCTACATTTCTTTTCGATAATCGTATCTCACTCAGACTCAACCGTGGAATGCTTTTGACAGGGCCGGAGCGAGTCCTTAGACTAAAAGCATGGAAGTGCGACTCAAGCCCGAAACGATGTCACGCCTCAACGAACTTGCCTCCAAGAGCGGACGTCCGACGGACGAACTCGTTGAAGACGCCATGGCTGCTTACCTGAGCGAAGTGGCCGAAGTGCGGAACACACTCGATAGCCGCTACGATGACATCAAAAGCGGCCGCGTGAAACCGATTGATGGAGAGGCCTTCTTCGAAGGTCTCCGCCGCCGCGAAAGCGAACACCCTAAGCGACGCAGCCGCAAATGACAGTTGAACAGGGATTTGTCCTTCACCCTGGCGCAGCGCAGGACATCACTGAAATTTGGGAGTTCATCGCTGGAGAGAATCCCGGCGCCGCCACGCGCTTCCGGCAAGAGATACTGGAGGCTATCCGCAAGCTCGTCAGCTTCCCCCACAAGGGACACAAACGAGGTGATCTAACTTCGCGGCCACTGCGGTTTCAGAAAGTCCGCCAATATCTTGTCGCCTACGCCTACGAGGAAAAGCCTCTTGTTGTTATAGGTGTGATCCATGGCCGGAGGAATCCCCGCATCATGGCAGCAATCCTGCGTGGACGAGAGTGAAGAAAACCTGATCCCTGAGATGATTACCCTGTTACAGCGAAGGGGATTGTCTATCATTTGAGGTGCAGCTCATAAGAGCACAGCCTGAAGGCTGTGCCACTCGGGAGCCAGGCAACTCAAATTCTCAGCAGCCAATCTTATGGGCAGGATTGCGTCATCCCCGACAGAAACCAAGATGCGAGGAAATGCGATGCGCTCCTATTCGGCTACTTTCATTCGGCTGGTTGGCTTGGGCGCCCTGGTCATGATTTGCACTTCCGCGGCGCGCGGGCAGTGCGGAGTGAATTCGCGGGGGTTTGGCGACCTGGGGATTGTGAGCGGGAATCCGTTTACGGCGGAGATTGTGATTACCCGGAGCGATTCGCCGTCGCTGGCTCCGCCGCCGCTGCTTCTGCTTCCCGAGCAGGTGGCGCGGGACGGCGAGGGGCGGGTGCGGGTGGACCGGGCGGGCGGAAAGTTCAAGCACGACAACGGGCCGGAGACCGGAACGGAGGAAGTGGCGCACGCAATTGAAATCTGCGACACGGGCGCGGAGACGCTGACGATGATGGATACGGTGAATGCCACGGCGAAGATCGTTCATGCGCGGCCGAGCGCGCTGAGCCGTTCGCTGGCGACGCGCACATTCTGCTCGACGCGGTTTCCTTCGGCGCGCAATCCGAATGTCGCGGTGGAAGACCTGGGCGAGCGGGTGATCGAAGGAGTGGCGGCGCACGGGAAACGGATCACTTCTCAGACACTCACGATCGGCGGAAACGCGGATGGAGCGGCGGGAGCGACGCTGGCGGAAGTGTGGTGCTCGGACGAGATTGCGGCGGTGGTCCTGCGGACCACGGAGAATACGCGCACGGGAGCGAAGACGACGACGGCGATGCAGAAGATCGAGCGGTCGGAGCCGGACCCGGCGCTGTTCCAGATTCCGGCGGATTATGCGGTGACGGAGTCGGTGGCGCCCGCGCGAGAAAATCAGATTCCGAATGCGCAGCCGGGGCCGCGGTAGCTCTCCAAGAATCCCAAATTTCAAATTTGAAATTTCAAATGGGTGCAAGAGCGGCGGAGTGTGCGTGGTTTGCGGAGCGAGCGTGTGGAGAAGCGTCGTCGAACGCGTCGTTCGCAAGAGATACGGTCGGGGACATGTCTGACATTTTAGACCGGGCACATCCCTGACACTTTTGGTTCCGGCTGTTCGAGGGGATGGGGTGCAGGGGAAGGGGATTCTTCCCCTTCACCTGCCCCACGCCCGGAGAAATCTTTTTCTT
>DASPSD010000055.1:0-49137 GCA_035624115.1 Candidatus Sulfotelmatobacter sp.
TTGCAGGTCACCGGCGACGTCGTCCGGCAGGAATTTCAGGGCGACGAAGCGGCCGAGTTCGGTGTCCTCGGCTTTATAGACGACGCCCATGCCTCCGCCGCCGAGTTTCTCGATGACGCGGTAGTGGGAGATTGTGCGGCCGATCGGAGACTGCGGTTCCACCATGAGCGGCGCTCATCTTAGGCTGGTGGGAGAGGCAAGTCAACGAGGGGTGGGCGCGCTGATTTCGCGGGCCGCCTTGATGCCCGAAGCGATGGCGCCTTGCATCCAACCGGGCCAAGGGGATGTGTGCTCGCCGGCAAACCACACACGGCCTTCGCGTTTGCCGACCTCGGGATACCACTGCTGCTGGCCGACGCGGTATTCCTGAAATGCGCCTCGTTGCCAGGGATCGCTCTGCCAGGATTTCACGATGACTGTCTCCAGGTGCTGGCGCAGGCCCGGATGGACCTCGTTCATATCCGCGGTTAAGCGTTCGGTGCGTTCCTTTTCGGTGAGAGCATCCAACTGATCCGCGTAATCTTCATAGCAGTACGCCTGAAGCAGCCCCCGGCGGCCCGGCTTGCCGTAGGTGGGATGCCACACTTCCATATCTTTGTCGGACGATCCGAACCCGTTCAGCCGCTGGTCTTCCCAGTAGCGCCGGCTGACCTGGAAGGTGGCGCGCACGACCGGCCCATAATAGAGGGAGTCAATCACTTTGCGCTTCTCCGGCGGCCAGTCCGGAGTGACGGCAATGTGGCGCAAAACGGTGAAGGGAATGGTGCAGATGGCGGCATCCGCTTCGAGGTGATCCATCATGCCCGCGCGCCGGAAAGAGATGCGCACGCGATCTTCGCTACGTTCCATGTGCTCGACGGCGCATCCGTAGCGAATCTGGTCGCTCAATCTCGCAGCGAAGGCGCGAGGGAGCTGGTCATTGCCTCCCGCGATTTTGGAGAGCGATTTGACGTGATGGCTGTAGGCGTCGCGCATGAAATCGAGCGCGGCGTCGTTTTCAAAGCCGAACAACATGTAATGAATCGCGTCCGGCGAGGCTCCTTGGCGGCGCAAAAATTCGCCCATGCTGATATCGGCGAGGCGGGTGATCTCGGGCGGCCAGTCGTCGCGAATTGCGCCGCCAATTTTGCGCATCATATCGCCATAAAAATGTTCGTCGAAATTCGAGAGACCGATTTTTCGCTCGATTGGCGTGAGGTCGAGAGGGACTTGCGACATGTCCGAGGGCTTGCCCACGGGGGTAATTACGCGCTTGCCTTTCATCAACGCGACTTCGGACAATTCGGCGGGAAAGAACGGCTCGAGAGTCAGACCGAAATGCTTCACCCACTCGAGAGTGATGGAGTGCGTGTCCGGAATGCGTCCCGCGCCGGCTTCGGCATAGAGATCATCGGAGAGCCCTTCGCGGATGGTGTAAACGCGGCCGCCAGGATGAAGTTGGGCCTCGAGAATGGCGACGTCGTGTCCCGCGTTTTTCAGTTCCCATCCTGCGGATAAGCCGGCGAGTCCCGCACCCAAAATTACGACGCGCTTGGGAGCTGTCTCCGGCGCGGCTTCGCTTTGAGGAAGGGCCCAATTGAGTGAAGAGGAGAGATAGAGCCCTCCCGCTGAGGCGATTGCACCGCTGAGGAATTGTCGGCGATTGAGAGTCACTGGCGGCGGGATTGTACCCTTGGAGCCAATTGGAGCCAACGGCGAGATGCGACCGAATGTTCGGTTTTGCGGAGGGAGCGTCCCACAAACGGGCGTTGACACGCGGGCGTTTTCGGAGATTGCTTGTAAGCCATGTGCAATGAAGCGATTAACGAGGGGCAGATTGGGCGAGGGCATGCTTGGAATGATTCTAAAGACTTCGGAGGTGCGCGGGTGACCCCACACCATGAACATGGCTGGCAGTGGCAGGCGGAAGGCGCGGAATTTCCGGCGGCAGAGCGAAAATGATGCAAGAAGCTGCTAAGGCCTCGCCCCAAGCGAAGGCCCGAATTGTGGGCGTGCTGTATTTGGCGGGCCTCGGGATTGCAGCCGCCGGGGAGACGTTTCTTCGCGGCAAGGCTGGATTCGCGGCGGGGTATGTGGCGATCGCGCTCTATGTGTTTATGACCGTGCTCGTGCTCGAGATTTTCAAGCCGGTGAACAGGAGCCTGGCTATGGCCGGCGCAGTTTTCAACTTCATAGGACTCGCATTTGAAGGGCTGCGATGGAATCCCAGGGGCGTGGATATCGCGCTGGTATTCACGGGGCTGTTTTGCCTCGTAATCGGGTACCTCACTTTTCGGGCGACGTTTCTTCCGCGAATCATGGGCGCGCTGATGATGGTCGCCGGATTGGGTTGGGTGACGTATATATCGCCGACGCTCGTGGACCGGCTCGCGCCGTACAACCTGGTTTGCGGCCTTGCGGGAGAGGCATCGCTGATGCTGTGGCTGCTAGTGAAGGGCGTGAATGTGGGACGCTGGAATGAGCAGGCGCGGGCAATGGAAGGGCGATCGCGCGTGGAGCACGCGGGAAGATAAAACCGGGCGAGTCAAGCCTCGCCCTAACAAAGTGGCGTCAAGCCGCCGCACTCCAGACAACCGCCGCCCGAGGCAACGCTTCAACAGCCGGGATCTCAACAGAGCCAGATGGGTTCGAGTCGCGCGAGCGCGTGATTCATTCAGCGAGGTAGCGACTACGGTGAGCTGCAGCTTATTCGGACCGAAGCAGGGACGGCTCGGCAGGTTGTTCAGTATCGCAGAATGGCATCCCAATATCGGACGGAGAGGCACAACTGCTGGGAAGCAGCGCTGCTAAACTGCTTACGTTCAATTGCTTAGTGGCCGACCAACATGGGCCGGGGCATGCTTTGAATTGTTGCAACAAAGAGGACAGGGCCGGGAGGCCTGTCCTACCTGCGGAGGTGGGGCGATGACCTCGATTTGGCAGGACATCCAGTACAGCGCGCGGCTGATTGCAAAGGCGCCGGGATTTGCGGCGATCGCGATTCTGACGCTCGCGCTGGGCATCGGCGCGAACACCACGATATTCAGTTGGATCAACGCCGCATTGCTGAACCCGGTTCCCGGAGTCAGCAATCCCAACGAGCTTGTGTCGATGTCGCTGGGCAAGTCCCACGAAAATCCGCTCGGGTTTACATACCCTGAAATCCAAGCCCTGCGCGATGGGCAGCAGAGCTTCACCGGAATTACGACGGGAATGTTTTCTCCGATGAGCTTGACCGGCCGCGGCAAACCGGAACGCGTGTGGGGCATGGTCGCGTCCGCAAATTATTTCGATGTGCTCGGCGTGCGGCCAATTCTCGGGCGCGGGTTTCTGCCCGAAGAAGAGGAGAAGCCGGGCGGGGCGCCCGTGGCGGTGATCAGTTACCGGCTATGGCAAACGCGATTGGGCGCCAATCCGAATGTGGTGGGACAGACAATCGAGATCAATCAGCATCAATTCACGATCGTAGGGGTGACGCCGCCGGAATTTCAGGGGAGCCAGACCGGCGTGCGGCTGGACTTCTGGGTTCCCATCATGATGGAAGCGCAATTGGTGCCCGAAGGCGACCTGCTGCACGACCATCACTATTTCTGGCTGCTGGCGTTCGGACGATTGAAGCCGGGCGTCTCGCTCGAGCAAGCGGAGCAGGAAATGACGGTGCGGCTGCAACCGGAAGTGAAGAACTACCCGGAGGAGCACAAAGGGCACGACAGCGTTTCGGTGTATCCGCTTTGGCGGAATCCATTCGGCTTGAACTTTTTTCTCGCGGTGCTGCTGCCGATTCTGATGTGCATCGCGGGTGCGGTGCTGCTGCTGGCCTGCGCCAACGTGGCGAATCTGATGCTCGTGCGGGCCACGGGGCGGCGGCGCGAGATCGCCATCCGCATGTCGCTGGGGGCCAGCCGGTGGAGGCTGGTGCGGCAACTGCTGGTGGAAAGCCTGATGCTGGCGCTCCTGGGAGGCGGAGTCGCGGTGCTGATTACGTTCTGGACCGAAGGAACGCTCATGAAATTTCTGCCGGTCATGGATTTCCCAATCTCGCTGACCGTGGGCACGGACCGCACGGTGCTGCTTGCAACGCTGGCGATTTCCGTGCTTACCGGGGTGATTTTCGGAATCCTGCCGGCGCTGCGGGCTTCGGGCCTGGCGCCGGTGGCGGTGTTGAAGGAGGAAACGGGCAGCGCGTCGGGCGGTCTGCGGAAGGCGCGGCTGGCGAGCGCGCTGGTGGTGGCGCAGATTTCGCTTTCGCTTCTGCTCCTGGTTTGCGCGGGACTTTTCATCCGCAGCTTTCTGAGCGCGCGACGGATCAATCCGGGATTCAATCCGCACAACGTGGCGATCGCCTCGTACGATCTCTTCACGGCGGGATATTCCGAGGCGAGCGGAGCACAATTCGACCGGCAGTTGGCTGCGAAACTGGAATCGCTGCCGGGCGTGCAGGCGGTGACGCTCACGACGCGTCCGCCGCTCGGATTCGGCGGCTCGACAGCGGTAAAACCCGAGGGCTACGTCCAGCAGCCGAACGAATCGATGGAAACTCAGGATGCGATCATCACGCCGAACTTTTTCCGAACGGCGGAGATTCCCATCGTTGAAGGGCGCGATTTCACGCTTCAGGACGATCTCAAGTCGCAGCGCGTGGCGATCGTGAACCAAACCTTCGTGAATCGCTACTGGCCCGGGCAGGAAGGGCTGGGCAAGCAGCTCGATTCGGACCTGACGCACGAGCGATTCACCGTGATCGGGATCGCGCGCGACAGCAAGGTGAGCTGGCTGAACGAGAAGCCCACGCCCTTCGTCTATTTGCCGGTGTACCAGATTTATCGCCCGGAGCTGACCGTGCTGGCGCGCACGGCGGGTGATCCGCTGGCGTTCAGGCCGACGCTGGAGAAAACGATCCATCAAATGAATGCCGACGTGATGGTGTACGACGTGAGCACGCTCGAGAAGAGCGAAGAATTCGCCACCTTCCCTCAGCGGGTCGGCGGAGCGTTTGTGGGCTCCTTCGGGCTGCTCGCGCTGGTTCTGGCAGCGGTGGGAATTTACGGCGTAACGGCGTACACCACGCGGCAGCGCACGCATGAAATCGGCATCCGGATGACACTTGGCGCGACAAAGCAAGACGTGCTGCGCCTGGTGCTCGGGCACGGCCTCAAGTTGATGCTCGCGGGCGTGGGTGTGGGGCTGATCCTGGCGCTGGTGTTGACGCGGTTTCTGAGCAGCCTGCTGCTCGGCGTGACGAGCACCGATGCGCTGACGCTTTCGAGCGTGGCCATCTTGCTTTGCGCGGTGGCGTTATTCGCCTGTTTCATCCCCGCGCGGCGCGCCATGCGCGTGGACCCGATGGTGGCGCTGCGTTACGAATGAATTCTGCACGCCCTGTGCGGCGCCGGTCTGCCGGCGCTATCAACTCGCGGGGCCTGCCGATGCCCCAAAACTCCACTGCTCGCCTCCACACAAAGGCTGAATTAATATAGCCCCGGAAAGAAATCCCAATCGCCGAGATAGACTTGTGGGACACGGAAATGAATCGCAGAGAATTTTTGGCATTTGTGGGAGCTGGGGCCTGTGCCGAAGCAGCGTCGCGGCTCAGTCTGGCGGCCTTTGAGGAGCGCTCTCCCGCCGACGTGACGCTGCGAATTTCGCCGGTTTCGATCGAGATCGCGCCCGGCCGAGTGGTGAAAACTACCGGGTACAACGGCGCGGCTCCCGGCCCCGTGCTGCGTCTGCCGGAGGGCAAGGCTGTTACTTTCGACGTGTACAACGACACGGATATTCCTGAACTGGCGCACTGGCACGGACTGTTCGCTCCGGCTGAAATGGACGGAGCTGCCGAAGAAGGAACTCCACTTGTGCCTCCCGGGGGTTCGCGACGCTACTCGTTCGTGGCGCGCCCCGCGGGAACACGGTGGTACCACAGCCACATTCATGCAGGGCGCAATTTAAAACGGGCTACCTACACAGGCCAGTTCGGATTTCTTCTCGTTGAACCGAAGGAGGAGCCCGGGCGGTACGATCAAGAAATTTTCCTCGCGCTTCACGGCTGGAATCCTTATCTGGGTGTTGCGGCCGGAAGCGAAGGGACTCTCGACGCGATCTACGAAGATTTTTCGGTGAACAGCCATTCGCTGGGGCACGGCGAGCCGGTTCGAGTGAAAGAGGGGCAAAAAGTGCTGTTTCGCATTCTCAATGCGAACTCAACGATGACCCACCGCCTGGCGTTCCCCGGGCACAAATTCATGGTCCTTGCTCTGGATGGAAACCCGGTGGCCGTCCCTTGCGAGGTAGAGATCCTTGAAATGGGGCCTGGGGAACGCGTCGATGCGATCGTCACGATGAATGCTCCCGGCGTGTGGATTTTAGGGGACGTGGACGACGCTGTGCGAAAAGCGGGGCTGGGGGTCGTGGTCGAATACGCCAATCAGACGGGCGCAGCTTCCTGGGCGCCGCCTCCCAGCTCGCGCTGGGACTACACCATCTTCGGCCATGAAGGAAGCGCGCCCGTTTCCGATGCGGAACTCGTTCCGCTCGTATTTCGCAAGAAATTTGCCGGGAACCGATGGGTGGACAACTGGACGATCAACGGAAAATCCTATCCCAAGACCGATCCGATCCTCGTTCGGGCGAACCGCCGTTACCGGCTTCAATTCGACAACCAAAGCGATGAAGCGCATCCGGTTCATCTTCATCGCCATTCCTTCGAACTCAGAAAGTTCGCCGGCAAACCCACGGCGGGGATCGTGAAAGACGTGGTGGTGGTGCCGCCGCGCAGCCAGGTGGAAGTCGAACTCGTCGCCGACAATCCAGGGCCATCGCTCTTTCACTGCCACCAGCAACTCCACATGGACTTCGGCTTTATGACGCTCCTGCAATATGCTGGCTGACTGCTCCCCCTTGGATGGAAGGCGGAGCGCAGGCTGAAATGGCAGGCTATTGACCGGGGTCAACTGGCCCGATATTATCAAGGCACGCGGCAGGACGATGCCCCGAAATTGACCGCTCGACGGCTTTGGCCGTTGGGCGGTTTTTTTTTTGGAGGAACGATGATCACGATTGGATGGTTCATTGCCGTAGGAGCGCTGGCGATTGCCGCGGGAAACGCGCAGGAAACCTCGCAGCGCAAAAACAACAAGCTGCAGATTGTGCGCGAGGGGTCGTTTGAGCTGAATACGACGGCGGAGAAGGCGCTGCCGTTTTTCACGCCCGAGGGGGAACGCGCCTGGGCGGAGGGCTGGGACCCGAAGCCGATTTACCCTGCGCAAAAGGACGTTGCCTTCGAGACGAACGCCGTTTTCCGGCTCGGCCACGGCGAACATGAGTCCATCTGGACGATTCTCAAAGCCGACCCGGAAAAGCATGTGGCCGAATATGTATATGTGGTTCTGGGCGAGCGAGTGTCGAGAGTGAGGGTGGTGGTCGAGCCGCTCGCGGCAAACCGCTGCCGCGTGCGTGTGCGTTACGTCCACACGGCGCTTTCGGAAGGAGGGATGCAGGTTATCTCCGCCATGACCGAAGAGGCCTACGCGCAGAAAATGTTGGACTGGCAGCGCATGGTGGGCGCGCTGATCCGGTGATGCCGGAGAATCATCACCGGGCGCTCACAATCGGCCGGTTTCCGGCGGGGCAAGGCTTGCCCGCGTGACCCACGAGCAGATGCTGGATGACATCTTCGATTTTTTTGAGCCCCTCGCGGGTCAATTCAAAGTCCTCTTTGAATGATAGGTCTTTGGACCTGCGAATCCGCTTCGCCTCGAGGAGCGCGGATCTCGCAACGTCCCTGAATCGGTCGAACTCTTTGCACATGGCAGCCCCACGCCAAAGTGCGGGATTCTATAGAAGGGGCAAAATCAGGCAAGAGTACTTTGGTACCAGCAGCGGGTGGCAAGGACATCCAACCAGTGGATTCGTCCGTTGTGTTGATCAAGGCGGGGCCGGGTTCGAGTGATGGGGCGGGGTGCGCACAGGTTTGAAAACAAAGCGGGAGCAAGCTCCAAAGGTCTTGGTGGGCAACGTTTAGATAAAAAATGGGATATCAATAGAGCCAGGCGGGTTCAATTTGAATCGCAGGCCCAATCGGTCTGCAACTTTGGCGGGCGGAGCAAAGTTTGCGCCACGACGCAATAGCGCTCGGTTTTTTCCTGCAAACTGCGCAATTGCTCGGCGGTCGCGCCGGGCGCGCGGAGATCGAAGTGGAGGCGAATGGATTCAAAACCAACGGGGACGTCTCTAGAAAGGCCGAGCGTGCCGCGAAGATCCAGCTCGCCTTCGACGGTCGCGGCAACCCTCTCGAGCGAGAGGCCCATCGAGGTGGCGACCATCTGGCAGGTGATTTGCGCGCAAGCGGCCAGCGCTCCCAGCAGTAGGTCGCCGGAACACGCGGCCGCGCCGGTACCTCCCACTCCGGCGTGGGCTTCGGCATGATAAATGGCGCGGCCAATATCGATAGAGCATGCGAGCGGAGTGCCGGTTTCGGTGCCTTTCGCTCGAAGGGTGATTTTGGACGCGGCAGGGTCGGCGGTGTAGCGTTCCCGCAGCGGTCGTTGAATGGATTTGAGATCCAAGAGAGCCTCCGAATGTTTTCGGATGTAATTTGAGTCGCGGCAAAGGGATGATAGCGCAGGTAATCGGCCGTACCCTAGCGTACAATGGCAGCAATCTCCCGCCGCCGAAACCTTCGCGGGGGCGGCTGGAACGGGCAGGCTTTCCAACATTCATAAAATAAGGGGCGGCGCTCGAGCGCAAGTTCCACAGAAATATCGCAGAACATTCCGATGGGGCTATCAGCAGGCACACAACTCGGCAATTATGTAATTCTTTCGCCGATCGGGGCGGGTGGAATTGGAGAAGTCTATCGCGCGAAAGACACGCGCCTGGGGCGCGAGGTGGCTATCAAGGTTCTGCCTGCGGAGGTGGCGTTTGACGCAGACCGGCTGCGGCGGTTCGAGCAAGAGGCGCGCGCCGCTTCCGCGCTAAATCATCCGAATATCGTGACGATCTACGAGCTCGGCGAGTCCGGCGCGACCCGCTTTATCGCCATGGAATTGGTCGCCGGGGATACGCTGCGTTCCTTGCTCGCCTCCGAGAGGATTTCCTGGAAAAAGGCCATTGCCATTGCCCGGCAGGTGGCCCAGGGAATGGCGAAAGCGCATGAAGCCGGGATCATTCACAGGGACCTGAAGCCCGAGAACCTGATGATTTCGCAGGACGGCCTGGTGAAGATTCTGGATTTCGGGCTGGCCAAGCTCGCCGCCGATCCGGTTCACGGGCTCAGCGAGGCGTCCACAACTGTGGAACCGCAGACCGGGCGGGGCGAGATTCTCGGCACGGTCCATTACATGTCGCCCGAGCAAGTGAGCGGCGAGCCGCTCGACTTCCGGTCGGATCAATTTGCTTTCGGCGCCATCCTCTACGAAATGCTGACGGGCACTCGAGCGTTTCAGCGGAGGTCGATCGGGGAGACGTTTGCGGCGATTCTGAAGGGGGAGCCGGAAGCGGTGAACGCTCTGAACGCGGAGGCGCCCGCACCGCTTTGCTGGGTGGTGGAGCGTTGCCTCGCCAAGGAGAGCGGGCAGAGGTATTTCTCAACGCGCGACTTGGAGCGCGACCTGGAGGCGATGGACGAGCGCGTGTTGAAACCCCCGCCGAATACTCCGAGAGCTGTCACGACCAACCTGCCGGTGCAGCGCACCCGGTTTGTCGGGAGGGACGCGGAACTGGCCGCCGTGAAAAATCTGTTATTCCGCGCGGATGTCCGTTTGGTCACGCTCACCGGGCCCGGCGGAATCGGCAAGACGCGCCTGGGACTGGAAGCGGCCGGAGGGTCGGCGGAGCAATTTCCGGGCGGCGTGTATTTCGTTTCGCTCGCTCCCGTGAACGATCCGGGCCTGATTGCCTATGTGATCGGCCAGGCGCTGGGAGTCCGCGAGACGAAGGGCCAGACTCCGGAAGAGGCCCTTGGAAGATTCCTCGAATATGTTTCGCCGGCGCCGGTGCTGATGGTGCTCGACAATTTCGAGCATTTGATTCCGGCGGCTGCGAGAGTGGCGGAGATGTTGACGCTGGTGCCGCACTTGAAAGTTCTCGTCACGAGCCGCGCGGCGCTGCGCGTGTACGGGGAACATGAGTTTTCCGTGCCGCCCTTTGTCCTTCCCGAAGCCAGGGCCACGCTGCCGGTCGAGACAATCTCAAAGCAGCCCGCGGTATCGCTTTTCGTGCAGCGCGCACTTGCAGTGAAGCCCGATTTCGACCCCGGCGAGGAGACCACGCGAATCGTGGCGGAGATTTGCGCCCGACTGGACGGATTGCCGCTGGCCATCGAACTCGCGGCGGCTCGCGTGAAGCTCCTGCCGCCCGCCGCGATGCTCGCGCGCCTCGAAAGCCGCCTCCAATTGCTCACAGGGGGCGCGCGCGATCTGCCGGCCCGGCATCAGACGCTTCGCGCAGCGATGGACTGGAGCTACCAGCTACTGAACAAGGACGAGCAAAAACTGTTCCGGAGGCTTTCGGTGTTTGCCGGCGGATGCACGCTCGAAGCAGCCGAAGCCGTCTGCAACGCAAGCCAGGATCTTTCGCTGGATATCTTGGAAGGCGTGGCGTCGATTGTGGACAAGAGCCTGCTTCAGCGCGTCGAACAATCCAATGGGGAGCCGCGCTTCACGATGCTTGGGACGATTCGGGACTACGGCGCCGAACAACTGGCCGCCAGCCGCGAGCAGGACCTGACAAGGCGCGCTCATGGCGCTTACTGCCTGGTGCTGGCGGAAGAGGGGGGCCTGGACGACACCAGCACTGAGCGGACGACCCGGCTGAAGCAGATGGACGCCGAGCAAGATAATTTCCGGGCGGCTCTCGATTGGCTCATCGAGAGCGGAAGCGCCGAGTGGGGGCTTCGGCTCGGCGCAGGCCTGTTCCGCTACTGGGAAATCCGCGAGCAGCTTACAGAGGGGCGGGAATGGCTGGCGCGGCTCCTCAAGATGAAGGGAGCTGCGGGAAGAACAAAGGAGCGGGCCCGGGTGCTATTCTGCGCGGGAGTGCTGGCGGTGGAGCAGAGCGACTTCGACGCCGCGCGACGATCGATGGAAGAGAGCCTGGAAATTTCCAGGGCTTCGGGAGACAAGTGGGCCATCGTCGTCGCCGTCAATGCGCTGGCTGTGAATGCCCGCGATCGCGGCGATCTCTCCACCGCGCGCTCTCTTTTTGAAGAGGGCCTAGCGCTGTGGCGGGAACTAGGGGATCGCGCGGCGATCGCCCGCGCGCTGAGCAACCTCGCCAGTGTCAAGAAATTACAGGGCGAGCATGCCGCCGCGCGCGTACTCTATGGGGAGGCGCGCGCGATTTTCCTGGAAATAGGAGACCAGCCCGGCGCGGCGTGGTCGCTCAACCACGAGGGCGATGCAGCGCGCGAGCAAGGCGACGCCGCGGCGGCGCGATCCTGCTACGAGAAGAGCATGGCGGCATTTCGAGAGCTAGAAGATCGCTGGGGAGTGGCGAGCTCTTTGGCGGATCTGGGAAATCTCGCGCGCGACGAAAGCGACTTCACCGCGGCGCATTCGTTTTACTGCGAGAGCATCCAGATCTTCCAAGGCTTGGACCACAAGAGAGGAATCGCCAGGCTGCTGGAGTGTTTTGCCGTTTCTGCGGCGGCTCAATCCCAGGCGGAGCGCGCGTTGCGCCTCGCGGGAGCCGCTGCGGCGCTGCGCCAGCTTCTCGGCGTGCCGCCCCTGCCCTCCGAGCAGGCCAGCCTCGATAAACAACTGGAATCAGCGCGCCGTCTGCTCGCTGACTCGGCGGGCGCCCAAGCCTGGATCGAGGGATGGGAATTGCCGGCCGAGAAAGCCGTCGAAGAAGCGCGCAAGACCAACATGGCCCGGACGGCGTAGCAAGCGGTGAGGTCGACCTTTACTCCGCGCTGGTGGGGTCGATCAAGCGCCGGACGGCGCTGATTCGATTCGCCGGCAGGCCGGCCCTTTTGGCGTGTTCTTTGATCGTGGCTTCATCCGGCGCGAGATACACGCAATAGACTTTGTCTCCTGTGACGTAGCTTTGCAGCCACTGGATTCCGGGCCCGAGCTGCTTCAGTGCCTCCAGGGACTTTTGCGACGCCGCGCGAATCTGCGCATCGGTCATGTTTCCCGCGCCGGGTATTTCGCGTTCGATCACAAATTTGGGCATCCACACCTGCCGAATGAAGAATTTAAAATGAGACGACGCGCCCCCGAGAAGGCAACATGCTGATGGCCCTCATCTTTGAAATCACTCTACGCTGAACGTATGCGGGAATCAATCGGCCGGGACCGCGCTTGCTTCACAGTTTTGGGAAAAACTCCCTCCAATAGGGGATCGGAGCTTCAGCTCCGACATATGCATCGTCATTATCAGCGGGCTTCAGAGTCTGTGTGAGAACTCTGAAATCGCCCCCTCAGCGGCTGAAGCCGCACTCATTTTGAGGCACTTACGGCACGACTGAAGTCGTGCCCAGACGGAAAACCGTGGTCTTCACACAAACTCTTCAGCCCCTGAGGAAAGTGGTCTGGCAGTTTTCGGGAGGCTCTTCAGTCCGCGCTCGATGGCGCGACGGAGGGCGGGCAATTCTTCGACGATCCACGGCGCCTTGCGGCCTTCCTGCACTTTCACCCAGATGCGCCGCTCGGCACGATGTAGCGTCAGTTCCAGCGTCCCCTTCTGATTCGGCCGCTGGAAGTGCCAGTGGATGCAGCCGGGATACTTTGCGAGCGAGCCTTTCATGGCGAGTTCGAGTCCGCGCCCGGCGCAGACTTTTTCGATCAACGCGTCCGCGCGCACGAGGTCGCAATCGCGCGGTACTTTGAATTCGATCTCCTTCATAGCGACAGGGCCCGCATGGCTAGCGGTGCAGACGGATGGTACGCGCTTCCAATCGGGGATTACAACTGCGGCAGGCCGCGAGCAAGCCAAGCCGAATTCCGCCGGGGCGGAGCGTGAAGCTCGCGCAACGGACAACCCGCGCGGGGAGCAGGAGGAAAAAGGCCCCGCTGGAAGAGCGGAACGGGGCCCGGGCGCGGAGATGCCTCAGACCTTGGTTACATTTTCAGCTTGAAAGCCTTTGGGGCCTTGCTTCACCTCGAACTCGACAAGCTGGCCTTCATTGAGCGACTTGTATCCGTCCATCTGGATCGCGGAGAAGTGGACGAAGACATCTTCTCCCGACTGGCGTTGAATGAAACCGTACCCCTTGGAAGCGTTGAACCACTTCACGACACCCTGTTCTCGAGCCAAAGTTGCGACTCCTCTGGAGGTGATGTCCCGATTGGGTTGCTTGTAACGCCGGTCGGCAGCACTGAAGACCCTGCGAAGACATGGCTGGGCTCCGCACTTCCCCACGGATTACAAGACCGCATCAGCGGCGGGATTCTTCCACAAATCGAAATCAGTGGCAAGAGTTTGGGGGGACAAATGCACGGCGCAGGAATGCGGCCGGCCGGTGAAAGACTGTGCGTCGAGGATTCAGCGGAAGCTGCGGAGGGCGGAGTCTTCGTCGGATTGCACGTCGAAGACGGTGAAGAGGCGCGTGATTTGCAGCAGGTCGTGGACGCGCTTGGTGAGATGCAGCAGCTTCAATTCGCCTTCGACGCCGCGAACCGTGGTATAGCCGCTCACGAGCTCGCCGATGCCGGAGCTATCGATATAGTCCACGTCGGAAAGATTCAGCACGATCTTGCGATGGCCTTGATCGATCAGCTCGCGGATCGTGCGGCGCAGCATCGAGCTGCCTTCTCCCAGAGTGATTTTCCCGCTGAAGTCCACGATGGCGATGTCGCCGATTTCCCGGCAAGTTCCCTGGAGACTCACGAATAACCCCTTGGCAGATTCTACTCCGGTTGGGCGCCGCCGTTTGCGGAAAGTGCAATCGGAAGCCGTTTGACCATGACGAGCTCGGCGCCCCCGCGCGGGCCGCGCTGCACGGCGAAATCATCCATGAAGGCGCGCATCAGGAAAAGCCCTCGGCCGGAGGTGCGCAGCAGATTCTCTTCCGCGAGCGGGTCGGGCACTTCGGTGACCTCGAAGCCCTTTCCCTCGTCGAGGACGCGGACGATCATCCGCTGCGGCTCGAGCTCGACGGTCATATGGATTTTCTTCGAGCGATCCTGCTGGTTGCCGTAGTTGTAGGCGTTGATCACACCCTCGCGCACGGCCATCCCGATTTTGTGGATGTCCTCTTCGCTGAAGCCCGCGGCTTCGGCGACGCGCATGCTGATGGCTTCTGCGAGGTCAACGCTGTCAATGATCGTTTCGAGCGTGACCTCGAGCCGATGGGTTTTGCCGTCCATCCGAAGTCGAGGGAAACTCCCCAAAACGAGGCTGTATGCGTAACACAGCGCTGCCGCTCAAGTCAATGTACCCCTCGGGCCGCTCGGAGGCGTTCCAGACGGTACCGCATGGTGCTTCAGGCCCAGTACGTCCGATCGAGCGTGCGGTACTGAATTGCTTCGCTCAAGTGCTTGGGCTCGATGGAAGGCGCCCCCTCGAGGTCGGCGATTGTCCGTGCGACTTTCAGGATGCGGTCGTGGGCGCGCGCGGAGAGACCCATGCGCTGGATGGCGTGTTCGAGCGGCTTTTCGCCTTCGGCGGAAATGGCGCAATGCTTGCGCATCAGGCGCGAGGGCATCTGCGCATTGGCATACAGCTTCCTTTCGTGGCGATAGCGCTCGAGCTGGATGGAGCGGGCGCGCAGCACTCGCTCCCGCACATTAAGCGAAGGTTCCGCGTCGCCGTTGCTCCGCAGCTCCCTGTATTTCACCGCGGGCACTTCGATGTGGATATCGATGCGGTCGAGCAACGGCCCGGAAATTTTCGAGACGTAGCGCTGGATCTGCATGGGCGTGCAGTTGCATCGGCGAGTGGGATCGCCGAAAAATCCGCAGGGGCACGGGTTCATCGCCGCAGCGAGCATGAAGCGCGAGGGAAAACTCACGGAGAGAGCGGCGCGCGCGATCGTCACGCAGCCGTCTTCGAGCGGCTGGCGCAGCACTTCCAGCACGTTGCGTTGAAATTCCGGCAGCTCGTCGAGGAAAAGCACTCCATTGTGGCCGAGCGAAACTTCTCCCGGCCGCGGAATCGCGCCGCCGCCGATGAGGCCCGCGTCGCTGATAGTGTGGTGCGGCGAGCGGAAGGGCCGCGTGCCCACGAGTCCGCGCGAATCGTCGAGCAGCCCGGCGACGCTGTGGATGCGCGTCGTCTCGATGGCTTCTTCGAGCGACATCGGCGGCAGAATCGTGGGGATGCGCTTGGCCAGCATCGTCTTCCCCGCGCCGGGCGGCCCGATCAGCAGAATATTGTGGCTGCCGGCGCAGGCGACTTCGAGCGCGCGCTTCGCCGCCATTTGCCCTCGCACATCCCGCAAGTCCACCAGATATTGGCTCGCTTCCGCGAGCATCTGCCCTGTGTCAACCGTCACCGGCGAAAACGATTCCGGTGAATTCATCAAGTCCACGGCGTGCGGCAGCGATTTGACGGGAAAAATCCTCATGCCTTCGACCACGGCTGCCTCGCGCGCATTCGCTTCTGGTACCATCACGTTGCGGATGCCCCGCTCGCGCGCCGCGAGCGCCGCCGAAAGCGCTCCGCGCACCGAGCGCACGCTGCCATCGAGCGAAAGTTCACCCAGGAAGACTTGCGAGTCGAGAATCTTGCCAAAGAAAGTCCCCTGGCAGCCGAGCAGCCCGAGCGCCATCGGCAGGTCAAACGCTGACCCTTCCTTGCGGATGTCCGCGGGCGCGAGATTCACCGTGACGGCCTGATGCGTGGGCACGTCGAATCCGCAATTGCGCAGCGCCGATTTGATCCGCTCGCGGCTCTCTTTGACGGCGATATCCGGCAGCCCCACGACGTTGAAGTCGCCGGGCTTCCCCGGACCCACGTCCACCTCGACTTCGACGAGGTAGGCGTCGATTCCATACACGGCGGCGCTGAATGCTTTGAAGAGCATCCCAAGTAGCTGGGAGGTGGGTACTGTTATGCAGAGCCTAACTCAAAATCGCGGGTAATGCCAGTGGGAGCCGCAACTCGAGCCGCCGGATCCGGGATTTTACCTGTGCTATCCTGCCTCGCGATGGAGCGAGGGCAGGAGGCGGAGACTCGTTGAGCAAATTCTCACAGACGTGCTCGCTTGCGCTGGTGCTTTTTGTTTCTCTTTCGTACCCGGCGTTTGTCGCAGCGCAGTCCACTCCTGTGGTCTCGTTCGAAGCCGTGGACCTGAACAATCGCGGGCTCACGCTCTACAAAGCGGGAAAAGTCGATGATGCCGTCGCGCTTTTTCGGCAGGCGCTCGAAATCAGCCCCGATTTTCCGGAGGCGCTCGGCAATCTGGGGCTGGCGCTGGATGCAAAGGGAAAAGACGACGAAGCCATCGCCGACTTCGAGAAGGCGCTGAAGCTCAAGCCCACCGACGCAATCGCGCAAAGCAACCTCGGCCTCGCGCTCTATCACGAAGGAAAATACTCCGAATCCATCGCCGCGTATCAAAAGGCGCTCACGCTGAAGCCGGATCTTCCGCAAGCCGCCAACGGACTGGGCGCCGCGCTCTTCGCCTCCGGCCAAACCGACGATGCAATCGAGGCGTACCGCAAGGCCGTGGCGCTCTCGCCGAAATATGTGGACGCGCTCAATAATCTCGCCGCGGCGCTCGATTCGAAGCAGCAATGGGACGACGCCATTTCCGTTTATCGCGACGCTCTCGAGCTCGAGCCGCACGCCGCCGACGTGCGTATGAATTACGCGAATGCCCTGGCTCACGCCGGCCACTTAGACCGCGCCATCGGCGCCTATCGCGCCGTGTTGATCGACCGGCCGAACGACCCCACCGTGTGGGTCCTGCTCGGCCACCTGTTCTACAAGCGGGGCCGCCTCGATGAAGCAATTGCTGCCCTTCAAAAAAGCCTCGCGCTCAAGCCGGATGATTCCGACGCCGAATTCACGCTCGCCCGCGTGTTTCAGGACCAGCAAAAATTCGCCGAGTCGATTGCCGCCTACGAGAAAGGCCTCGCGCTCAAGCCCGGCAGTGCTCATGCGCTCTATAATCTCGGCAATGCGTACCTCAGCGCCAAGCAGCCGGACCAGGCCGCGGCCAGTTTCCGCAAGGCGCTAGAGGCCCAGCCCGAGTTTCCCGAAGCCCGGCTGGCGCTGGCGGCGGCGCTCGAGCAAACGGGCGATTTCGACGGTGCCGTGAAGGAACTCGAGGCTTTAATCGCGCTCCAGCCTGATCATGCCGACGCGCGGTTCAGCCTCGGCAACGCGCTCTTTCATCAATCGAAATACGACTCCGCAGCCGCGAGCTACCGCGAAGCCATCCGCATCCGGCCGGATTTTGCGCAGGCCCATTACAATCTCGCTCTGGCGCTCGCGCAGACGAAGGATTCCGAGGGATCGAAGAAGGAATTTGAGGAAGCGCAACGGCTCGATCCGAGGCTCACTCCCCCGAACTAAACTGCGCGGCAGCCCTCGATGTGCTTCCGGCCTCCAGCAGCGATTGCGGGCAAAGCAACGCTTGGACCGCGCGCGCTTTACACTCCCTTGCAGCCACCGTATTCTTTTTCGAGGGTCGCAAAAACAAGTCCATTCCTGCAAGCGGCGGAGGCAACCGATGCTGATTGTCCTGGGAATCATCGCGCTGCTCGTTGTGGTCGTCATCGCCATGTACAACGGGCTGGTGCGGCTGCGCGTGCAGTGCGACAACGCCTGGTCCGATATCGACGTTCAACTCAAGCGGCGCTACGACCTGATTCCGAATCTCGTCGAAACGGTGAAGGGCTACGCCGCGCACGAAAAGGGAACGCTTGAAGGCGTCGTCAGCGCGCGCAACCGCGCCATGACCGCGCAAGGCCCTGCGGAGAAGGCGCAGGCGGAAGGCGTATTGACCGCCGCGTTGCGGCAAGTGTTCGCCCTCGCGGAAGCCTACCCCCAACTCCGCGCCGTCGAAAGCTTCACGCAGCTTCAGCAGACGCTCAACCAAATCGAAGACAGCGTCCAGAACGCGCGCCGCTACTACAAC
Organism: Candidatus Sulfotelmatobacter sp.; assembly: GCA_035624115.1. Classification (GTDB taxonomy): domain Bacteria; phylum Acidobacteriota; class Terriglobia; order Acidiferrales; family UBA7541; genus Palsa-295. The sequence goes on from DASPSD010000055.1 coordinate 18,005, forward strand.
GCGGTGGTCCGCGACCTGAACACCAAGATCGCTCAGTTCCCCTCGAACCTGATCGCTGGGATGTTCAATTTCAAGCCGCGCGAATTCTTCGAGGTCAGCGCCCCGGCGGAGCGCGAACTCCCGAAGGTGAGCTTCGGCGGCGCCACTTCCTGAAAACCGCTGCCATGCGCAACCTGCGACGCGCTTTCGCCCTCGTCCTGCTCGTCGTTTTCACCGCGAGCACCGCCGCTGCGCGTCAATACCGCATTCAGCATTTCGATGCGCGCATCGAGGTAAGCCCCGACGGGACGATCGAAGTGACCGAACTGATCGAAGCGCGGTTCATCGGCGCTTACAACGGCATTTACCGCACGATTCCCGTGGAATACACCACGCCGCAGCAGCTCAATTACACTCTTTTCATCAAGACACTCTCCGTGACCGACGATGATGCGCGTCCACTGAAATACGAAGAGAGCCGCAAGGGCCGCTACCTGAAATACAAAATCTGGGTGCCCGGCGCGCAGGATGCCACGCGCAGCGTGATCCTTCATTACCGCGTCCTCGACGGCCTCAGATTTCTCGAAGACCACGACGAGCTCTACTGGAACGTGACCGGAGACGAATGGGATGTCCCGCTCGAGTCCGTCAGCGCCCATATCGAATTGCCCGCGGGCGTCACGGGGCTTCATGCCATTGCTTACTCCGGCGTTTACGGATCACGCGCCCAGGATGCGCGAGTCAGCGCTGCGTCCAATAGTGTCGATGTTCATTCCGCGCGGCCGCTCGAATTTCACGAGGGAATCACAGCCGTGGTCGGCTGGGACAAGGGATTCGTCCACGAACCGGGAATCGACGCAAAGGCCGGGCGCTTTTTTCAAAGCAACTGGCCGCTTTTGATTCCCTTGGCAGCCGGTCTGGTCATGTTCTGGCTATGGTGGACGCGCGGGCGCGACCCGGAACACGGTTCCGTCACCGTGCAGTACGATCCGCCGGACAAACTGACTCCGGCCGAGTGCGGCACGCTCGTCGATAGCCAGGCCGCCATGCGCGACATCACGGCAACGATCGTGGACCTCGGCGTGAAGGGCTATCTCACGATCCAGCCGATTGAGGAATCTCATCTGCTTTCTTTCATCCACAACTCCGATTATATTTTCCATTTGAAGAAGCCGGCGGCCGAATGGGCCGGCGCGCGCCCGCACGAAAAAGAGATGCTTTCGGCAATGTTCGATGAAGGAGCGAACACGGACGTCAAACTTTCCGACCTTCAAAATCATTTCTACACGCACCTGCCGGGCATTAAAGACGCCATCTTCAATGCCCTGATGGCCGACGGCTACTACCTTCACCGCCCGGATTATGTGCGCGCCGCTTACATCGGCACAGGATTTGTGACCGGCATTTTGTTGTTTGCATTCAACCATGTTCTCGTCGATCTGACCGGTATTGCGCCGCTGACGTGGTACATCGCCGGGGTGGGAACCGGCGCGGTCATCCTCATCTTCGGGTGGTTCATGACTGCGCGCACCCTTACCGGCGCGCGCACGCTTGAAAAAGTGCTGGGCTTCGAGGATTTTCTCGGACGCGTCGAGAGCGACCGCATCGACCGCCTGGAAAAAACGCCCGAGCTATTCGAGAAATATCTTCCCTACGCGATGGCGCTGCACGTCGAAAAGAAATGGGTGCAGGCGTTTTCAGGAATCGCCATGCAGCCGCCGCAGTGGTATCAAGGCGCGTACGTCGGAACTTTTCAGCCTTATATTCTTGTGAACGATCTCAACATGATGTCCACTCGCGCCGGAAGCGTGATGGCTTCCTCCCCGCGGAGTTCGGGAGGCTCGGGCTTCGGCGGAGGCGGCTTTTCCGGCGGCGGCTTCGGCGGAGGAGGCGGCGGCGCGTTTTAGGATGCGGGTTTCTCTTCGGTGGGCTTCTCGGATTCCTGACTCCGCAGAAATTGGCGCAGCCAGCCGTGCTCGCGGATTCCTTCTTCTTCCATCTGGCGCGTCCAGGCGCTCAGAATCGTCGCGCGATTCAAGTAGCCGACAAGCTCGCTCGGATTTTCGCGGCTCACCACGGGCAGGCGTCCGATATTGTTCTGTAGCATTCGGAAGAGCGCGTCGAACACGAGCTCATCGGGGTAAGCGACGATGGGCTCGCTGCCGCCGGCATCGAGCACGGTCATCTCGCCCGTGGGATCCTTTTCGAGCGCCTTCAGCAAATCTCCCTGCGTCACCACTCCCGCCAGCCGACCGTCGCCTGCGACAATCGGCAGCCCATCGGTGAGATTGAACCCCGGCTGGCCGCCGGCCATGCGCTCGGCGAGTTCTCCCACTTTCATTTCCGGCGGGATCGGCTGCACGTCGCGCCGCATCACTTCGGAAACGCGGACCACCTTGAGCACTCCGGCTTCATATTCTTCGGGAACGGTGAGGCCGCGCCGCGCGAGCTTTTCCGTCATGATCGAGCTGGGCAGGTAGCGGATCGCAATCAGGTCCGCGATTACGCAGACGAGCATCAGCGGAAGAATGGCGTTGTAATCGCGCGTAATTTCGAACGCGAAGACGATGAATGCAAACGTCGCGCGCGATGCCGCTCCGAACACCGCCGCCATCGCTACCAGCGCGTACGCGCCGGGCGAAAGATGCGCGCCCGGAAAAATCAGGTTCGCCACCATCGCGAACACGCCGCCCAGCGCCGCGCTCGACATGAACATCGGAGCGAGCAGCCCGCCGGATGTTCCCGACCCGAGCGAAATCACGAGCGCGAGCGCCTTGAACACGGCGATCAGAATCAGCAGCTTCAGCGCCAAATTGTTATTGAGGATATCCGAAATCGTGTCGTACCCCACGCCGAGCACGCGCGGCACGAAAAATCCGATGATTCCGAGCCCGAGCGCGCCGATCGCCGGATGCCACAGGTCGTCAATCGGCAGGCGATCGAATTGGTCCTCGACCCAATACAACACTTTCGTAAAGCCGATGGCCGCAGCTCCGCAAACGAGGCCGAGCACGAGGTAAAACGGGAGCCCGCGAAGCACGTCGAAATCGACGTTGCCCATCGAAAACATCGAGCGCTGGCCGAGCAGCACCGCGCGGACGCTCGTCGCGAGCGTGCTCGCAATTACCAGCGGAATGAACGACCGCGAGCGAAATTCAAACAGCAGCAGCTCGATCGCCAGAATCACGCCCGCGATCGGAGTGTTGAACGTCGCCGCCATGCCCGCGCCCGCTCCGCACGCAAGCAGCACTTTGCGTTCGGCTGCCGTGGTCGAAATCAACTGGCCCACCAGCGACCCGAATGCGCCGCCCGTCTGAATGATCGGCCCTTCGGCGCCAAACGGTCCGCCGGTGCCGATAGCAATCGCCGCCGAAAGCGGTTTCAAGATCGCGACCTTCGCTTCGATCCGGCTGCGCGAATGGAGCACCGCTTCCATCGCCTCCGGAATTCCATGGCCCTTGATTTTGTCGGTGCCGTATTTCGCCATGAACCCGACGATCAACCCGCCGATCACCGGCGTCACGATGATCCACGGACCGATTTGCGTATTTTCCGGGCTACGAAAATGGAAGGACCACTGGTGGTAATAGGCGAGATTCGTGAACAGGCCGATCAAATCATACAGAACGTAGGCGATGAGCCCGGCGAGGCAGCCGATGAGCGCCGCCAGCAGCGAAATAAACCCGATGCGGTAGCCGGCAAACTGCTCCGGCTCCTGCGGCCTCGCGATTCGTGCATTATTTCCTGGCAAGAAAATCTCCTGAGCGCGGCCCCGCTATTCCGTGCGAATACGAAGCTGATTCATCAGCCCGCTTTGTAGGTCGCGGTTTCAACCGCGACATTCAGTCTCCACTCACAGCGGGCTTCAGCCCCTGAAGCTCCCGACCGTGTCTCCATCCTGCATCCATGCGACGAATTATTTCACTTTTTGATCCGTCGCGCCGCGGCGTGCCCACGAGCCCGCGACGTGGGCGCCAATGCCGCTTCGAGTGCATGAAGTAGATCCCTCGCGGCCGAGCGCAATTCGGAGCGGTGAGGCAGCGAAAGCCGGCTCAGGACTTTCTCTCCGCGCCGCGTCAAGTGCAGGATCACTGCCCGGCGATCCGAACGGCTGCGCGACCTGCGAATGAGGCCCTTCGATTCGAGCCGGTCGCTCAACTCCACCGCGCTGTGATGGCGGATCAGCAGCCGGTCGGCCAGCATTCCCACGGTGGCATCCGAGCCAGCGGGCAGGCCCTTGATGGCCAGAAGTGCCTGGTGCTGTTGCGGCTCGATTCCGGCCTGGCGGGCCGCCTGCTCGCTGAAGTTCTGGAAGCGGCGAATCTCATGGCGAAACCGCGCCAGCGCGACGTAGTCGATGCCCGCCTCTCTCCTCCGCGCCATAGCTAGCGCTCCTTATATCGTATCACGATATTATAGCTTGAGTCGAAATCTGCTCCCCCGCGTGCGCCTCCGTAACAGTCACGAAAACCTGGGAAAAAATCCGGGCACCCGCCGCGCGTATTCCTCGAATTTTTCCCCGAACGCGCCGCGCAGCAGCCGCTCTTCCGCGCGGATGCGAATCTCCGTCCCGATCAGAAACAACACGGCCCCGCCGGCCAGCGCCTCCCACCGGCTCACGGCCAGTCCGGCGGCAATCGCCATCCCGAACATCGCCAGATAAATCGGATTCCGCACCACGGCGTAAGGGCCGTGCGCCACCAGTTCGTGCCCCTCCATCACCTGCGCCACCAGCGCCCATTGCTTTCCCAGCGCGCGAATCGCTTGCAGGCAAAACCACACCGACCACCACGCGATCGCCACCGCCGCTGCTCCGATCGCGATTTCTGCGGCTTTCGACATGGGAATCAGCGGCGAAAAGTATTTGCGCGGAAACAGCCACACCATGAAATAGCAGATCGATTGCAGCAGCAGCCCGAGCGTCGAAACAGGATCGCGCCGGCGGTTCGCGCCCCTCGTGGGCTGCTTGAAAAACCAGAACAGCAGCACGAAGGCGACCCACGCCGCGGCGACGGCGAAGAACACGGTTTGAGCGATTCGGTCGGGAGGTTGCATGAAGCTCTTCGGCTTTGCGCGGCTGGAGCAGCAGCTTAACTCAATCGCCGCCCCGGCTCAAAGCGGCTTGCGGAAGGATTTTTGCGTTTTGAAGTGCTCGTAGCCGCTGCGCTCGTAGAACGCATGAGCGCGCCCGCGAATCACGTTGGACCGCAACGCAGCCGTCTTGCAGTCTTGCTCGCGCGCCCACTGCTCGGCGCGTTCCAGCAGCTTCAGCCCCACGCCCTGCGAACGGATGCGTTCATCCACCACGAGCCCGCTGATCTCCGCGCGCGGATCGATTTCCACCGCGCCATGCACAAACACGCCGATCCATCCCGCAATTTCGCCGCCCGCAAGCTCGGCGACGAACACGGCGTGCTCGCCCGAATTCTCCATGCCGCGCAGACGCCGCTCGATCTCTTGCGCGCCCGCCGGGTAACCGAGTTGCCCGGCAAGCTCCGCCATTCGCGCAAAGTCTCCCGCGCGCGGCGCGCGGATTTCGCCCGCGAACACTTTTGCAGCGCTGCTCATGATTTTTGCGGCTCCTTCAGCGAAGCGCTTTCTTCAAAATCGCAATCTGGCCCGCGTGATACAAATCGTGCTGCACCAGCCCATGCAGCATGAAATAGCGTGTGCCGCTGTCTTTGCCGATTTTTTCGTCGAGCTGATCATCGCGCAGGCCCTCGACCAGTTTGCGCAATAGCGCGCGGCTGCCGAAGAGGTTTTCGAGAGAGCGTTTCCACACCGGCTCGCTCGCATCCCACACATCGGGCCAGTCCATTTCCGGCGTCACCTGCGGGAATTCCCCTTCGAGCCGCTGGCGCACGATCTTGTTCCACGCGGCGATGTGATTCACAATTTCCCAGATCGAGTGCGCATGTTGGATCGTGTGCTTCGATGCGTCCTCCGCGGAAATGCCGTCGAGCAACTCCTTGAGCGAAGGCCCATGCCAGGCCTCGCCCGCGAAAGCCCGGTCCATCTGGTCGAGAATTCTCCTGATTTCGCTCATCCGCAACCCCCGGAAAAAAAGCCTAAGGAAGCTAGAAATGGGACGCAAGCCAGCCGCCCCTCAGCCGTGCCGCTTGGATTAGATGCGCAGGCGAACAATCGGTTAAAAAGTTTTGTCGGAATCGAGGAGGATGGTCACGGGGCCGTCGTTGGTGAGTTCGAGCTCCATGTGCGCTTGAAACACGCCGGTAGCAACGCGCACGCCGCGCGCTTCAACCGCTCGCACGAATTCCTCGTAGAGCGCCTTGCCCAATTCTGGCGGCGCCGCCTGGATGAAACTCGGGCGGCGCTGCCCGCGCGCGTCGCCATAAAGTGTAAATTGCGAGACGGCCAGGACGGCGCTGCCCGCATCGAGCACCGAGCGGTTCATCTTCCCTTCGTCATCGCCGAAGATGCGGAGATTCACGACCTTCTCTGCCATTGCCGCAGCGGTGGCGGCCGTGTCTTCGCGCCCGACAGCCACCAGCACCACCAGCCCCGCCCCGATTTCTCCCGTCACGCGGCCTTCGACAACCACTCTCGCCCGGCTCACGCGCTGCACCACCGCCCGCATGCGCTCCTCACCTCCCGCAGACCGCTGCCAATCTGGGGTCCGCACTCCCTGGTTGCCCATCTACGGCCTTTTCGGCGGTCGGAGCTTCAGCTCCCTCATCAGAAGCCTCAATAAAATGGGTCCGGCGCGCAGACAGGGATTACACAACGCACCTAAGACATGGGTGACACCTTCGGGCCGAACGGATTTTCGATAGGTTCGAGCACCCGAGTCTCCAGATCGAAGTAGCCCAAATCATAATCCAGAAAGCTGACCAGCCAGACGGTGTCGCTGCGGATGTTGGCCGAAAGCGCTAGGGGAGATTGGCTGGTGGGGTGCCCGTTTCTTTGTTGAAGAGATTTCGCTTATGGTACGCGAGATAACCGATCCCGGCTGCGATTACCACGGGGGGAAACAGCATTAGCAGAATGCCGCGTTTGAGTGCCTGGATGGTGGGGTTACCGGCATTCGCCGCCGTCTGATAACACATGGCGCAGCCTTGCGCGTACAGAGAGGCAGGGGCGAGTAGAAAGGCCATCACGGTCAATCCACTTCTCATCCGCGATCCAAATTGAAAGGCAGTTCGCGTCATGGGGTTCCAGGTCCCCGTTCCTGTGCTCGACAGGTTACCAGAAACAAGCCCCGTGGGGCAGGCGCGACTCGTGCAGCGCCTTTAGCGAAACATGTTCATGCGGGCCAACCGGAGCGCATCCGGCCAGATGTGGTCCAGCATGAAGAGAACGAAAATAGTAATCGGAACCAGCGTCCAGAACAGGTTCGGGCTTTCATACTTCATGTGCATGAAATACATGATCGCGATGCCGCCTTCCACAAAAGCCAGGATCAAGAGCGCTCCCACGAAGGTGCGCCCGGGCAGGTGCTGGTAAGTCAAAATCACCTCGAGTCCTGCGATGCAGATCATGACAATCCAGATTCCCACGTAGAACTTGAAGCCGGGTTCCCGTTCGGAGGCCATAGCTCTCTCCTGGCTGGCGCCTGGTTATCTGGCTGCGTTCATCAAATAGACGATGGGAAACACGAACATCCACACGAAATCCACGAAGTGCCAGTAAAGGCTGGTGGTCTCGACATGGTTTTTGTCGAGCCGGCCGCTGTTATACCCCAGCGCGACGACGGCCAGCGCGATGACGCCGGAGACGACGTGCGTCAGGTGAAGGCCAGTGATGCCAAAGAAGCCGGCGCCGAAGTCGGCCGAGCCGCCCAGCGGATTCTTGAACAGCCCCCATCCTTCATCGAACATGTGAAACCACTCCCGCAAGTGAAGGATGGCGAATATGGCGCCCAGCAGCATCGTAACGCCCATCCAGGCCAGGCAGCGCGCCTTGTTGCCGGCCTTTGCCGCAAAGACGCCCGCCAGCATCGTCAAGCTGCTGGTGAGCAGGATCACCGTCATGATGAAGGCGTTGATGATGGAAGGCGAGAATTTGAACGGGTAAGACCAATCAAGGCTGCCGACGCGCAAAAAGGAGTAGCCGAAGAGGACAGCCCCAAAGGTGACCGCGTCGGAGGCGATGAACAGCCACATGGCCAGTTTCTTCGACTGGATGCCAAAAGGAGAAGCTTCCATCAATGCCGCATGGGTGCCTGCGTGCGTCTCGCTCACGTTCGCTCCCTCTCCTTCCGGGCTTGAAATTCCGGCTGCATGATCCGTTCTCGGAATGAATCCTCAATCGGCAGGAACAGAAGCCGGATCGGTTTGCATGACGTAGTCTTTCGCTCCAGCCCCGCCATACTGATAGGCGTCGTGAAACACTTCGATCTGCTTGCCGCCGAAATTATCGAAAGGCGGCGGGGAGGACGGCGTAGACCATTCCAGCGAGGTCGCCTCCCAGGGATTATCCGGCGCTTTCGGCCCCCAGAATCGGGCGTAAAAGAGGTTCCAGAGGAAGATGAGCTGAGCCGCGCCCGTGAGAAGAGCGGCGATAGTAATAAATTTGTGAACGGGAATCAGGGGAATCAGAAAATCGTCGGTGAAGGCTGAATAGCGGCGCACATTGGCGGCCAAACCGAGATAGTGCATCGGCATGAAAATACAGTACACGCCGATAAAGGTCAGCCAGAAGTGCCACTTTCCAAGCGTCTCGTTCATCATTCGGCCGATCATTTTGGGCATCCAGAAATAGGTCGCCGCAAAGATGCCGAAAATCGCTGCTACCGCCATAACGAAATGGAAGTGCGCCACCACAAAATAGGTGGCGTGCAGAAAGATGTCGGTGGAAGGCTGCGCCAGGAAGAACCCGCTGATCCCGCCGCTGATGAACACGGAGATAAAGCCCAAGCAGAACAGCGAGGCGGTGTTGAACCTCAATTTGGCCCCGTACACACTGCCCACCCACATCAGAACCGCCACGGTCGATGGAATCGTGATGATCAGCGTGGGGACCGAAAATAGCAGCGCCGAGAAAGGGTTCAATCCGCTTACAAACATGTGGTGGCCCCAGACCATGTAGCTCAGGAATCCCAGCGCGATGATGCAACCGATCATGACGCGGGTGCCACCGAGCAAAGGTTTGCGGGTATTGGCGCACAATATGTGAGACACGATCCCAAACCCCGGAATGATCGCGATATAGACTTCCGGGTGCCCGAAGAACCAAAACAGGTGCTGCCACAAAAGAGGTGATCCGCCCGAGTACTTCAGCAACTGGTCGCTCACTACCATGCCGGCCGGATTAAAGAAGCTTGTGCCGAAGGCGCGATCGAGGATCAGAAGAATGCAAGCCGGGAGCAAGTCGGCAAACGCCAGCAATCCGATGCACGCGGTGACGAACCAGGCCCAGGTGGAAAGCGGCATGCGCGCGAGGGTCATGCCCTTTGTTCGCAGATCCAAGGTCGTGGTAATGAAATTCAGAGAGCCGAGCAACTGTCCCACGCAGAACAGCGCGATCGAAATGGCCCAGAGCGTCTGCCCCGTGGCCTCGCCCGGCCCGGAAGTTCCTCCGACCGAGCTCAGCGGAGTGTAAGCCGTCCAGCCCGCGAGCGGCGGCCCATCGCCGACAAAGAAAGCCAGCATGAAAACGATGAATGCGGTGAAAGTGACCCAAAACGACATCATGTTGAAGCGTGGAAACGCCATGTCCGCCGCGCCAACCTGGATAGGAAGAAAATAATTTCCGAAGCCTGCAAAGGGCGCATTCGTGAGAACGAAGAAGACCATGATCGTTCCATGCATGGTCATCAAGGACAGGTAGTATTCCGGCGTCATGATGTTGCCAGGCGCGCCGTTGGCGGAGAGAAAATGCAGGCCGGGAATTGGGAGGGACGCCCAGCCCAAGTGCAAACGCATCAGCCAAGAAAGAACCATGCCGATGAAGACGGCCAGAAGAGCCAGACCGTAATACTGCAGCCCGATCACCTTGTGGTCCAGGCTGAAGACGTATTTGCGAATGAACCCCTGCGGTGCAACATGATGATGCACAGCAGCCTGCGTGTCATTCATAAGTGCCCCTCACATGAACGGCGCCCGATCACCGGCGTCCGGCGGATCCACCGTCAAATCGTCTAGTCCCCCGACTGCTGTTTCAGCCACTCGTCAAACTGGTCTTGCGGCAGCACCTGGAGATAAGCCTTCATCTGGTAGTGCCCCAGGCCGCAAAGCTGCGTGCACACAATCTCCCACCTGCCCGTCTTGGTGGCGGTGAAATGGACAGGAATCTCGAGGCCCGGCACAATATCCTGCTGAATGCGCAGCTCGGGTACGAAAAAGTCGTGAATCATGTCTTTGGAGTGCAAAGTCAGCAGGATAGGCTTGTTGACCGGAATCGTCAGGCTGCCTACTACGATGTCGTCGCGCGCGGCCTCATCGTTCCTGGGGTCAAGACCGAAGTAGTTGCCGCTGGCGTCGTTAATCAATTCCGGATGAACTGCCCCGAACTTCCCGTCCGGGCCAGCATAGCGAAAGAAAAACGCGAACTGCTCGGCCTGCACGTCCACATGGATCGCGTCCGAAGCGGCCGGAGTCATGTAGATGGCGCCCCAGGCTTTGGACCCGAGCAGCGAGAGAGCCACCACCTCCAGTCCGACGATGATGATGCCGAATGCCACGACGGGCTTTGGCCCGCCCGGCCAGTGTTTGATCTTGCTGCCGGGCTTGTCGCCGTACTGCCAGCAGAAGAGCGCGAGCACGAGCTGCCCGGCGAGAAAGAGAATCCCCGCTTCCCACATCGTTTCATCCATCTGGCGATCAATGGCCGGACCGGTCGTGGAAATGTCAGCGGGAAGCCACCACGTGTGTGCCACGATGAAGTAGGCCGACAGGAGCGTAATGATCGTGAGAACAACCGCAAAAGCCTTTCCCCCCATAAGCACCCGCCTCCTCGCCGGCCTCGGCAGGACTAATACGGCAAAACTTTGAAAGTGAAATCCGCCTTCGTTTCACCCGCTGTTACCGTCACTTCCTTTGAGATGGGAGAATTCGACTCTTGCCACGCGGTCAGCGTGTATTTGCCCGGCGGCACGCCGGAGATCGTGTAGTTCCCGTTTTCATCCGTCACGGCGTAGTGAGGAGTTTCCAGCACGGCGAAATAGCCGTGCATCCAGGGGTGGATATTGCATTTCACAGCGATGAATTCCGCCTTTTCCCACTTTGCGTCAATCGCCGGCGCACCGGGAGGCTGAGACTTGTTCCACTCGGCATTCAACTTGGGCAAGGGGTGGATGTTGTGGGCCACCGGGTCGTCGGTGTAAATCTTCAGGTCTTGATTCACCAGCATCGGGAGGACATGCGGAATATACATGCAACCCTTTTGATCGTATCGGACGCCTGCGGATGGAGGACCAGAAGGCTTTTCGCCCGCCGAAATGTAAACGACCACGTACTCGAGCGCGTTATTCGCACCTGTTACCACCGTCTGCGTCTTTTCCGGTGGGTTATGCTGCTGGTTGCATACCGGCTCCTTCGACATGTCAATGGGCTTCATCTTGGGCGGTGTGCCCGTGTAGGTCACTTTTCCGGTGATGGTGCCTCCAGCGGGGGCAGCAGGGGGTGCCGAAAGCACGAGGAGGGAAGATCCCACCAGGACAAGAACGGACAGTGCAATGATGTGTTTCCATGGCATAAGCCTACCTCCTGAGAAGACTGCAAGTGCGATACTCACGCGGCCATTCCCAATGCATGGTCAGTCTGCCCCTGAAGCCGACTGGCCTCCAAACGAGCGCACGGCGCTCTCTTCGTCATTGTGGATTTCGAACACCGTGTGCAGACTCGTGGCCTTCAGCATCTCCATTACACGGGGGCTGACACTGGCGAGTTTCAATTTGCCGCCCTCGCGCTGGAGCGTGCTGAAACTCCGCACCAACTCACCGATTCCGGAGCTATCGATATAGTCCACGCCGGCAAGATGAAAGACGATTTTCTTGCTGCCTTTGGCCACGTGGTTTTGGATAAATTCCCGGATGATCAGGTTCCCTTCGCCGACTGCAATCCTTCCTCGAATTTCGAGGACCGTGACGCCACCCGCCTCGCGAACAACCGATTGCATCCGGCCGGAAACCGGCTGAGTTGCAGCCGCCCGCTCCTTTGTGCCGAGGCCCAGGCGGTCGAGGATGCCCGAAGCTGTCTTGGCAACGTCCTTAAATTCGGTGCGCACGACGATGAGCGAACGCCCTGCGGTGAGGACTTTCGTGAAGAATTCGACATCCTCGGGCGCAACGTGCTCCGGCGTGGGCTCCGGGGTACCACTGTGCTGCGCCGTCGCCTTGCCGAATGCCGCGCCAGCCTTCGCCCCAATCAGTCCAGCCAGCGCGGTTGCCCCCACCCCCAGAGCGAAAACTTGTCCAATCCCCGGAATCAATAGAAGCGTGGCGGCCACGACGCCGGTTGAGAGGCCCACGGCGCCGCCAACAAATCCACCCGCAAAGGCGCCGATGTCCCTGCCGAGCGACAGCGCGTCGCTCTCCGAGCGTGTGAGAAATACAATGGATTCCTGCGGGACACCCTGCTTCAGAAGTTCCCTGACTGCCTGTTCCGCTGGATCGCGCGCGCTAAACACCCCGACGACGGTTTCCATGTAGGACTCCTCTTGCACGAGCTTCCCGAGCGCTGGATTACTCACCGCCTCCCGCTGCTTCGCCCATCGGCTTGATTTCGTTCGGGTGCGCCTTTACATACCCCTCCCACTCCGCGCGGGACTTCGATTTCACCAGCGGCTGTAATGTTCGGAGGAAGTGGACCAGGTCCCAAGCGTCGTTCGGCTTCAGAATATCCGCGAAAGAGGGCATTGGCGTTCCGTCCAGGCCCGTCATAAAAATCTTGTAGAGGTCCTGGTTGGTTTCGCCGCAGCGGAAGCGCGTCCCGTCATGGAAGTTGTACGGCTTAATGGGGAGTCCTTTGTCGTCGGTGAGGGTCGGCGCGGAGGCCCCGTCCCCGCGTCCTTCGGGTCCGTGGCACTTCCAGCATTGCATCTGGTCAAATAACTGCCGGCCGTGGAGTACGCTCTCGAGGCTCTCCGGGGGTTCGGGCGGAATCGTGATCGGCGTACCTGGTCCCTGAGTCTTCCACCGCGGGGAGAACGTCTTAATGTAAGCCAGCAAATCGACGCGGTCCTGCGGAGTGAGAGACCGCCAGGTCGGCATATAGGTGTCGACGACGCCGCGAGTAATTGTGTCGTACAGGTCCTCGTTGGTCGGCAGAGTTCCGGTTGGCGTGGACCGCCAGCGGAAAAGCGCGGTGACGAAATCCCTGGGCCTTGGATCGAGCCATACCGCGTTCTCTCCATCGCCGGTCCCCTCCGCGCCATGGCAACCGACACAAAATCGCTTATAGAGCGCCTTGCCTGCGTCGGCATTCCCCGTCATCCCATTTACGCTGGTGGTCTGACCGGACGCGCTCCCTGGGATTGCGAGGGCCACTGCGAAAGCCCATGGAACCAATCGTCTTCCGATATTCGGTGATATCGCCATGTGTCCCTCGCTTTCTTAGAAGTGGAAATCGAATCCCAGGAAAACGCTGCTGCTGTACGAATCGGAGTTGCCCACCGTGGGAACGAACACTCCGCCGGTATCGCCGATTCCCCGTGACCGCACGATGGAATACTCGGTGTGATATGCCAGGCCGGCTCGGCTGAACATGAACGGGTACCATCGGAAGCCAAAGGTCAGCGCATCGAGATTGCCCTGGTCGCCGGGATTGAGCGGATTGCCTTGCTGCTGCATCCGGACAGTCTCGTACCGTCCGATAAATTCCAATTGAGGCGTTTGCATGTAAATCGCCTCAAGGAATCCTCCGTTCCAGGCGGCACTGCGGGCGCCCGCTGCTAGCGGCGTTTGCCCGAATGCGGGCGAGGTGTTGTTCGCAAGATAGGCGTTCATCGAGCCGTGCAGGTACACGCCGGAGACGGTCCAGCGGTCGGTGAACAATGTGCTGTACCCTCCGGCCAAATAATAGGGCTTGTTGTCGATTCCGGTTCCGGAGAAGGGACCTGGACCTGGCGGCGGGCTGGGCACGCCGCCGACCGTCTGGAAAAACGTCGGCCATTCCCCGAAGTAGGCGTAGCCGCCCGCTCGGAGCATGCCGATACTCCCGATGTTCCACGCTTGGCTGGCGTTTGCATACACGTCCACCGTTTTTCCTTCCACCAGGTTCACCTGGCCGGAACTGCTGCTGACAACCGCCACCGAATACCGCGTGTAGCTGTCCGCGCTGTGCCCGAGAACCTCTACACCGAGCTGGTTGTTGCCGATTCCTTGAGCGTTCCCCAGCAGGCCGGCATTCGAGTTGGGTGGAAGGAAGTGGTAGATGTAATAGAGTCCGCCATCGGTTGAGAGCGTGGTGAGACGCTTCTCCGATACCGGCGTATCTAGCTCAAATCTTCCGAATTTGAAGTTGAACCAGCGCGAGCCCAGAATATTGTCGAACCGGACGAAAGCCGACTCGAAATGCCACCCGGCCGAAGGGTTCGACGACGGCAGAAGGATGAATGAAATGTTCTTGAAAAGCGTCCCTCCAAACCACATATCCATCCCAGAAAGATCGAATCCCGATTCCGTAACGGTCCCCGGCCCCTCTGTTGCCGCATTCCCCGCGACGGCATCAACGGCCACGTGATCAATGCTTTCGCGATGCCATTGCGGCGTGATGCGCGCCGAGGCGGGGAAATACGAGGGGTCGTGCGTGATGGGACTGTCGCGGTCGTTCATCATCTGGTAGCCGTTGTCACGGAACACCTGGCCGAAATTGTTCAGCAGCGGCCAGGCAATGTGGCAGGCGGAGCATGGCAAACCGTACTTGCGCGCGAATGCGGGAATCGCCTTGGCCGGCTCCGGTCGGATCAGAAACAGTACAAGGAAAAACCCTACGACACCCGCCGCCGAAATCCAGCGCGGGAACTGCCTTTCAAAGGAGCTTTGGTTCATGCAAGCCTCCCGTGAAATTTAAGTTGTGGTCTGCGGATTGAGGGTAAAACCGGGTCCAGGAAAAGCGGCCAGCAACGCGGACGACCTGCCTGCTCCCCCGGCAAGAGCAGCCGCCCCAGGCAGGTGGACTCCTACCACCGCGTTTTCGCGTTGTCAAGTTTAATTCAGAATTTTCTTGATCCGGGGGCCCAGCCGGCCGCGCGGCTGTGGCAACGTCGAGATGGGAGTTGACACCTTGCAGCGCCGGGCTTATGGTCTTCGCCGCCAGAGGGCGGAATCAAGAAACTCACCCCGATGATGGGCACGCACACGATCCCGGACGGCTGTTCGTTCGCATCCGTCCTCGCGCGGACGCGAGCTTGCCGGGAGTGGAGGCTGCCGCAATGAACACAGCTGGTATCGGCGAACTCACCGCGTCCGATAAGTCCTGGGCGTATGTCGTGCTCACCAAGCCCGACGTCACTTTTCTTGTGGTCATCACAACCATTTCCGGTTTCTATCTCGGCACTCACGGCCCGATGAATTGGACCCTCCTGCTGCACACGCTGGCCGCAACAATGTTCGTCGCCGGAGGCACCGCCGCGCTGAATCAATACATCGAGCGCGATCTGGACGCGGCCATGCGCCGAACCGCAGCCCGCCCGCTCCCCTCGGGAATCCTCCAGCCGCGTGAAGTCCTGGCCTTCGGCCTCGGCACCCTGGTCCTGGGCACGCTCTGGCTCGCTCTCGGCGTCAACTTGCTTTCTGCATTCACCGCGCTCGCCACTTCGCTGCTCTATCTCGGCCTTTACACGCCTTTGAAGAAGCGCACCCCGCTCGCCACCGCCGTGGGCGCCTTTCCCGGGGCGCTGCCTCCTCTGATCGGCTGGGCCGCCGCCAGAGGCTCGCTCTCGCGCGACGCCTGGGTGCTCTTCGCTATTTTATTTTTCTGGCAATTCCCGCACTTTCTTTCGATCGCGTGGATTTACCGCGAGGACTACGCTCGCGCCGGCATCCGCATGTTGCCGGTTGTGGACCGCTCCGGCGATCTCACCTTTCGCCAAATCGTAGTTATGTCCGCGATTCTTGTCCCCGTGAGTTTACTCCCCGCGGTAATCGGACTGGCCGGCATTCGTTACTTCTTTGCCGCTCTCGTGCTCGGCATGATCCTCCTTCAGTTCTCGCTTTGGGCCGCGCGCCACCGCACCAACACGCGCGCCAAGTGGCTCATGCACGCCACCGTCGCGCACATCCCCCTTCTTCTGGGTTTCATGATCTTCGACAAACTTTCTTCATGATTTCAGCTTTGATCCTTGATCTTTCGTGGGCCTTGCGCCTCTATTCCTTCTTCAAACTCCGCAGAAATATCCGCAGCCCGAACTGGCTCGCCACGAATACGATCACGATTAAGGAAATGCCGAGCCAATGGGGGAAATCGGGAAATTGCACCAGGGTCAGAAACAGGAACCCGATGAATACGCCAAGACCTAGGAGCACTAAGAACTGGGCGCGGAGGCTCCACCGGCGCATGCTCCACGTCAGCGCCGAAACCGCGATTGTCGACACGAAAAGTATAAGCACCAGCAGCGGAATTCCCTGCAGCATGTTCGCCCGTATCAGACCACAAAAGAGAAAAAAGGGCACGCCGATCGCTGATGAGCTCGATTGTTCGCAACGCAGGTTCAGTCGATTGGAGACCAACGCGAATTAGCTCTGGCGTCTCCCGAGCTGGAAGATCAGGCGAGCAAAGACAATTGGGTCCGCTTGCCAAAGTTTTGGGTGTATAAGAGGGGCCATCCGGACGTCAAAATGCAGATCCCCGTCGACAACAGCCCGCGGCTTGGAACCGCAATCCCCGGACGCAGGAAGGGCGCCCGCGCCGCAAGTGTTGCAGAATTTGTGCGGCTTTGGGCGCTAAGAGACTGGATTTCTCGCACACACTCTTCGGGTATTCCGGAATCCGGGGGCGGACTGGTAAAGTGAACGGGTGGCTTATCCTGGTCTATACGGTATTCCTGATATGGGGCGCGTGGTATCTCGTCGCTTTCGGGTCCGCAATTCCGTAATACCGCAATGGCGTGGGCCAATGAATCGGGGTTCCCTAGTGACGGGGCACGCGTGCCGCCTCCTGCTGTTCGCTTCGCTGTTTCTTGCGCTTCCCGGCTCGCTGCTCTCCCAGAAAGTCTTTCAGGACCCGCGCCGCAAGACCACCGTCGGATTCTCTGTTGATCTGGAATCTCCCCTTGAAACGGTTGAAAAAGTCGTCGGCAGAGTGACAGACGATCTCGTGATTCGTGGCAGTTACATCTTCTCCAAGGAGACGCAGATTGATGAAGCCGAGGCGGCGAGTTCCTCGAAAGCGTTTCCGGACGTGCCCCCTCCCGCCAAGGTTTTTTACAAAATAAAAACAGAGGCGCTCGCGCCGGCTCATTTTCCGGGCGACCGGGACATCGGCACTGTGACTGTCCGTTATCTCCTCGAGCCTGTTTCCCCGGGGCGGACGCGGCTCCGGATTGACGCCGTCTTCATCACCGATGGAGGGCACTTCCGCTATCCGTCGGATGGAAGTGTCGAGACCGCCGAATATGCGGAGATCATGATTCAACTGAAAGCTCTGACGAGTCCTCCAACCCCAAAGCACCGCCCGGCGGAATCGGTGGCGGCGGAGCAGCAGAGCGTGGGCCTTCAGAACAAACTTGCCGAGGAGGAAACGGAGCTTGCTGACGCCAAGGCAGTCGAGGCCAAGTTGCGCGAGCGCGTAAAGCAGCTCCAATTCAACACGCAAGGCCGCGTGAGAAGCCCGGGAGTTCCGCTTCGGAGTCTGCCCTACGAGCACTCTTCTGCCATCCTGACGCTCGAGAAGGGCGCGACAGTCACCGTTCTCACTACCACAAAATATTGGTACCGGATTCGCACCGCGAAGGGGGAGGAAGGCTGGATTTATTACGCTTTCCTGGAGCCGCTTTCATGACCGCCGCGTCTCGAGCGCGGATGCGCGTGACGCTCGCTGCCGTTTTGGCGGCTTTTGGCGCGAATTTGTTCCTTCCAGCCGCCTCGCACGCGCAGCAAGCGGAGCCCGTTGAGCGCGTGTACAACCACCCGCAAGTGGCTGTTGAGAGAGCGCTCCAGGATATGCAGGCGTATACAACGGCGCGGCTCCCCGTTCTCGAAGGGTTTGTGAGCGCCAGCGCCGGCACCGTGCAGCATTTCGAGAATCCGCACTATCAATTCCGCATTGACGTCTTTCCTCAAGGACCCGCGCAGACTCTCGTCCAGGTGACAGCCAAAATTACCGCCTGGTACGCGGACGCCGACCCGGCACACTCGCAATATGTGGTGATTCCCTCCAATGGCCGCCTCGAGGAGGACTTGCTGGATCGCCTAAGCCTTTACTTGGAGAAAGGAAATCCGCTCCCGCCCGGCAGCACCCCGGCTGCGGCTCCGCGCTCCGGAGGAGCGCCGGCAGATTCAGCAGCGCCACCCATCCATGGAAGTCCGTCCGCCTCCACGGACTCTTCTGCCGCTCCGGTGCGCGGCCCAGGCAATCCCGATCCCGCCTCGCTCGCCGCAAATATCGCGGCCGTACGCGGCGAACGCGAAGCCGTCGAAACCACCCAGCGCAAATTGCAGCAGCAGATTTCCGAGCTGGAGGCCAATGCGGGCTCGCAGAAATATCTTTCGAATCTCGCGGTGATCAAGGCGGCGCATACGCCCCTGTTCGAGCAAGCGGCGGAATCCTCCACAATTCTGTTCCATGCCGAGCCGGAAGATGAATTTGAAGTGTCCGAAGTGCGCGGCGCATGGGTTCACGTGCGCTTGGAAAATGGCGGACAAGCTTGGGTGCGAGGCTATCAGCTTCAACCGCCGGGGGAAGTGGACGATGCGGACGATCCCGGTGCGGCGAATTTTACTACCCGGGATGAAGACGTGAGGCCGTTTGCCGGGAACTGGGAGCCGCTGATTGCCAAGCCGGCGCTGGTTATCTCGGTCCAGCCCACGCGCGCGATTCCCGATAATCTTCTCGGCTCGAGTCAGCTCGCTTTCGCCAAGTACGCTTTCACGCAAGGATACCGCGAAGCCACACATTCCACCCGGACGATTGCGGGCGTCGTGGTGCTTTTCCTGGGCGGCAAGGCCGGGGCGGCGGCCGCTACGGTCGCGGATATTCGCCGCTGGCGTGACGGCGCAATCACAGACAAGCAATTCCTCGCGCGCTGTTCGTTCGATCCTCCGGCATCGTTCCGCGATTCACTGACGCCGTAAATTTGTCCGCCGCTCAACTGGGGTGGATACGAGGAAAGTTTTTGGCCTCGCCCGCGCTACTCCTCGTGCCCGTCCGTTTTCACCGGCCCTTTGCGCGGAAGCAATTCTGGCAACTGCGCCACGTTGTACGCCCACACAGCCATCACCTGCGCGCCCTCGACGAGATCCGCCTCCTGCGCCTGATCGAACGTATCCGCTTGCGAGTGGTGCGTCTGGTAATACTGCGCCGGCTCCTGGATGCAGAAAAATCCCGGCACGCCTGCCTCATCGAACGACGCGTGGTCGCTTCCGGTCATCCATCGCTCGCTCAATTCGAGCAGTCCGAGCGCATGAAGCGGCGCGACCACTTGGTCCATCACTTCGCGGTCCTGGTAATTCCGCATCAAGCTGATGCTGATTACGCGGCCCGTGCCGGTATCGTGGATGAGCGCCGCTGAAGTTTTCAGCAGCTCGGCGTGGTGGGCTTCCACATACGCGCGCGAGCCATTGAGCCCCTGCTCTTCGCCCGAAAAGAGCGCAAACCGAATCGTGCGCTTCGGCTTCAGCCCGAGCTTTTCAAGCGCGCGCGCGGCTTCGAGCACCACCATCGAGCCCGTGCCATTGTCGGTCGTCCCCGTGCCCAGGTCCCAGGAATCCAGATGCGCGCCGAGCACGACGAGTTCGTCCG
Organism: Candidatus Sulfotelmatobacter sp.; assembly: GCA_035624115.1. Lineage (GTDB taxonomy): Bacteria > Acidobacteriota > Terriglobia > Acidiferrales > UBA7541 > Palsa-295. The sequence goes on from DASPSD010000055.1 coordinate 37,843, forward strand.
GCTTCTCGCTCCCGCGGATTTCAGCGACAGTGTTGTATACGTCCATCGGCTTCTCGCCCGCCGTGTTCGTGATTTCGAGCTCCACTTCCACCGGCCCGCGCCCCAGCAGCCTCCAGATCAGGCTGTAACTTTCCGAAGAAATGAACGCCATGGGGATGCGCCCGATCGAATATCCACGGCCGCCCACGCCAGTCATAGTGAGCAAGCCATCGGGCTTGGCAGAATCCGTGAGCGCTGCCGCGACTCCCTCCCTCGCAAAAAACTCAGCCTGCGCCTGAATCATCCGCCGCCGCTCTGGTCCCCATTCCATAGCTCGCTCGCCGGGGTGGCGTGGGTGCATCAGGAGATATGGATCGTCGTAAGGGACGAGCTCCGGGTTTGGCTGCGGCGTGTCCGCCGGTGGGAGCAGCGTCGGTTCATGGGTGATTACAACCGCGCCTTTGAGTTTTCCCTTATACTGCTGGAGGTCTTCCGGCGCCTCCGCTTTGACATACACCACCGGCCCGCGCACCGCGCCGTTCGTTCCCGGCGCCCAGCCGTACGATGCAATCACGATCGGATGCTCCGCGGGGCTCACAATCCGTCCGCGCGCGGTTCCGCGCGTCCATGAATGTGCGATCGTCCACGCCTCGAGGTGAGGATTCTCGACGCCGTAATCGGCAAATTTCTGCCGCGTCCAATCGTTCGCTTTCTTCAGATTTTCTGAGCCCGTAAGCCGCGCGCCGATCACGTCGGAGAGATATTCGAGGTTCCGCATGATTTCATTATGATCACGAATTTCCGCCAGGATCTTTTCGTCGGCTTCGGCAATCGCGTTTTTCGCCGCGCTCTCCTGCGCGCGCACCGCTGCAACCATCCCTGCCAAGAGAAGTACAGCGGAAACAACCAGTGTGAACACACGGTGAGCCTTCATTCGTTTCAAGCCCTCCTGCGCCTGCCTATTTAGACGCAAAGAACGCCCGATGATATGCGCCGCCTCGATGGATTACAACTCGCGATATTCTCAACGAATGGAATTTGTGTTAGAAGGGGAGCGAGGCTTCACAGCGGCGGAAAATTTGAAGCTCGCGCTCATCGGCACGCACGGAGTGGGCAAGACCACGCTCGCTTACGAACTCTGCTCGCTGGTCAAGAAGGCCGGCCACAACGTCGAACTCGTCACCGAAGTCGCGCGCCAGTCGCCATTTCCCGTCAACGCCGCCACCACGCTCGAAGGCCAGCTCTGGATTCTGCACGCGCAAATTGCCGCAGAGCTGGACGCCGCCCGCCGCGCGCCGCACGTGATCTGCGATCGCGCCGTGCTCGACAACTACTGCTACCTCGTCAACAAATTCGGCCGCCAGCCGCAGCTCGAATCCTGGCTCGCCTTGTGGATGGACACCTACACGCTGCTCGTGGGCGTCCCGCCGATTGAAACCGGAATCCCTTCCGACGGCTTCCGCTCCGAAGACCGCGCTTTCCAGGAGCGGATTCACAATCTGTTGCTCGATCTGCTCGCTTCGCCGCCTTTCGACCATTTGCGCGCGCCGGTCCTGTGGCTTGAATCGCGCGACCGCCGCGTGTGGGCCGAGCACATCTTCGCGGCCGTTGTGCCGATGCTCAAGGCAGGCGCTCTCACCCGCAACGCCGCGGCCGGCTAGCGCCGCGTTGCCTCTCGGCTAGAACCAGTTGGAAAACCCCAAGCATCTCCTGAAAACATAGCACTGAGCTGCGCCAAAGCAAGGTTCTGTAATGGCTTCTGGTTGCCGCGTATACTCTCCTCTGTGCGAGCGAATTCGGCGCCAAAAACATTCCGGCGCTCCCTGCGCGCCCTTGGCTTTGGGATTCTCTACGCAGCGTTTTTCATTTTTGCGGCCACATTTCTTCTGTTTGCCCTTCTCGAAGCGTTTCCATCCTTAGCGCGCAATCCAATCATTCAGCGCGTCAAGTACTACGCAGCAAGGGAAACGCGCACGATCGATCCGAAACTCGTGTTCGTGTACCGTCCCGGCCGAGCTTCCTTTAACGACTTGGGATTCCGCGTCAACAGTTCCCATCCTCCTTACGACGTGGCCGTGATCGGGGATTCCTACATTGAAATCGGCGAAAATGACTCCGACACATTCAGCGAACGCTTGAAAGCGGCGTCTGGATTGTCCACCTTCAATCTGGGCCGCTCCTATTACGGACCTTATCAGTATCTGGAGCTCGATCGGCGCTACGGACTTGCTCTTCATCCGAAGTACGTAATTTTCAGTTTTTCTTCCGTCAACGACATCCGGGATATCGAAGAATACAAGCGATGGATGAAGGACGGGATCTATTACTCGAACCTGGATCCTTCCCGGGTTTCTTTCCTGCGGCGTTATGCGGATGCATTCATGGATTTCGGCGAAGCCGTCTATGTGGCCATCGACAAATGGTGGTTGCGCCGGCCGGGGCACCCGCTCGATCCCGATTTGGGAGTATTCCGTCTCGGCAATAACAGCGTCCGCATGACATTTGATTCGGACTATTGGAACCCCACGGAGTCTTCACAGGAGTTGCTCGCGAGTGAGCCGTGGCGCGATCTTGCTTCTTTAATCGCTGAATTTCGCATACTGAGCGAGAGCAACGGAATTACGCCAATTATCATGTATATCCCGACCGCGATTCAGGTTTACGGGCGCGAGTTCACCGGCGAAGGCGGAAGCTTCGTGCAGGAGAAGATGAAAACTCAGGTGCAGTTCGAGGCAAACGAAGCGCAAGCGCTGGCTGCATTGGCCGGCCAAAATCAAATCCGCTACATCAATCTGCTTCCCATGTTTCAGTGCCTGGCTTCGCGCGGCAAACTGCTCTACTACTCTTTCGCCAGCCATTGGAATGGCGAAGGACGCGAAGCGGCGGCGGAATACGTGGCCGTAGCTCTTGGCGCCGACGCGAAAAAAATGAGCTTGCTCGACGATTGCAATGTGCACGCCGAAGCCGCTCCGGCGCCGCCCGCGACCTTGCCCGCGCCGGCAGATTTCGCGACGACCGCCTCCTTCTTCAAACGCCCCTCCCGATAGTCCGCGCTTGGATTCGAATTGATTTCAGTGCAGAAATAAGCCCGTTACAGCCTGCACCACTCCGCCAACCGCGGCGAGAACGCCCGCGATCCAGAAAATCCGCTTCTTCGTAAGCATGGTGATGGAGCAGATCACCAGGCCGATTTCCAGCAGTGCTTCGCCGCCATCGAACCGGTCGGCGCGCCGGCCCGCGAGGTCGCGGTCCTTTTCCAGTTCCTCGGCCTGTTCCTTGATCTTCTCCGAGTCCGAAGCGTACCGCTCCGCTTCCTTCACGTATTTTTCCCGCGTCGCTGCTGCTTTTTCCGTTTCCACCGGAGAGAGCGTGTTCAACATGTCCGCGATGCCTTGCATTTCGTGCAGCCGGATTCTCTTGGCTTGATAGAAGGCCCACTGGTCGGTGGCCTGCGACTGGCGCAGAAGCTCCTCAGTGTGCGCGCGGTGGCTGAGCAGCGTCGCGCCGGCGACGAGAACCGCGAGAATCGACATCGTCAGCGAAACCGGAAGCACGAGCGGATCGTCCTTGCGGCCTTCGCCCGCCTCCGGAAGCTCAAAGCCCTCTGGCATGGTTATCTCTCCTAGATTGGTTTAATGCGGAATATTTTGGACTAGATCATTTTCGATTTTATCGAAAGACGAGCCTTCAAAGCGCCGCCTTCAACTCGAGTCATTTGGAGTGCGGGAGCTTGCTCCCGCTTTGTTTTCACCACTGGCGCGGCGCGCGCAAACTACTCACCGAGTATTTCTGTCAATCAGCGCGGCGCCCGCTGGCAGCGCGGACAATAATAGCTGCTTCGCCCCGCGACGATCGTTCGCCGGATCGCAGCCGCACAGCGAAAACACTTCTTCCCCTCGCGCTGATACACCCGGTGCCGCAATTGAAATTCGCCGGGCTGCCCATCGGAATCCACGTAATCCGAAACCGAAGACCCGCGCAGGCGAATCGCTTCCGCCAGCACTTCGCGGACTTTGCAAAACAGCCGGTGAATTTCCTCGCGCTTCAGCTTCGCACCGAGACGTTTCGGGTGAATCCGCGCGCGCCAGAGACTCTCGTCCGTATAAATGTTTCCCATCCCGCGAAGCACGTGCTGATCCAGAAGCAGCGCTTTGATGCGCGCGCGCCGCGCGCCGACCCGCTCCTGAAATTCCTTCTCGCTCGCTTCGAGCGGATCGAGACCGAGCAGGCCCAGCACCTCCTCGCGCTGGCCGTTGGTGAGAATCCGCATGCGGCCGAACCGGCGGATGTCGGTGTAACGCAATTCGCGGCCGCCCTCGAGCGCGAAAAAAGCGTGCGTGTGCGGCGCCACGCGCGCTTCCCGCGAACACGCGACGATTTGCCCGGTCATTCCCAAGTGAATCAGCAGAGAAAACTGCGAGTCCTTGCCGTTGGCAGGTTCGAAATCGAAGACCAGAAATTTTCCGTAGCGTTCGACCGCAGAAATTCTTCGGCCGGGAAGTTCGCGCTCGAGCGCCGCAGGATCTTCGATGAAATCCGATTTGCCCAACCGCACTTCGAGGATGCGCTTGCCAGGCAGCATCGCCCGCAGCCCGCGCGCCACCGTCTCGACTTCCGGTAGTTCCGGCATATTGATGTTCGAACAAAATAACACAGAGCCGCGACATGCGCTCTGGGGCAAGTCAGGCCAAGGCACTCACTTTGGCGGCAAGATGGCGAAGACGCGGCAGGGGCCGCCGGAGCCGCCTTCGAGCTTGATGGGCGCGGCGATCAGAAACGCGCCGGCCTCCGGCAATTCGTCGAGATTGGCCAGGTTTTCGAGATTGAAAAGCCCGCCGGGCAAATCCACGCGATGGACTTCGAAATTCTTCGACTCGCCGTAATCGATGCTGAGCGTGTCGATTCCCAGTCCGACAACGCCGCGTTCCATCAAGAGTTTCGCCGCCTCCACGGAATAGCCCGGAAAATGCATCGCTCCGTTCGCATCCATGTTGCGGTAGCTTGTCTGGTCCGGCCAGCGCGCGCCCCATCCCGTGCGCAGCAGCACGATGGATCCGGCGGGAATGTGTCCGTGCAAGGCTTCCCATTTTTCTACGCGCGTCACTCGCAGACGATAGTCGGCATCTTTGGCTGCTTCCGCTTGGACATCGATCACCACCGCCGGCCCGAAGAAGTGCGTCACCGGAATTTCGTCCACCGTGATTTTGCCCGGCGGAAAATGGGCCGGCGCGTCCATGTGAGTGCCGTAGTGCTCGAGCATCCAGAAGCTCCGCGTGAAGTAGCCGTTCTTTTCGACTGTCGCATTTATTTTCGCTTCGAATGTGTGCGTGTCGCCGGGCCACGCCGGCATTTTGTCGTTGATCGCGTGAGTCATGTCCACCACTTGTGTTTTTCCGGTCGTCACGCCTTCGAGCCAACGATCCTGCGAAGCGGATTTATGCTGCAGCGCGGCGCCGAAGAGCGGGACCGCCGCAAGGCAAATTGCAATTCGAAATGTTCGAGGCATTGCTGAAGCTCCTTCACTCCGCCGAATTGTCACATAGCCCTTGAGCCATACGCGCAGTTAGTTACCGGACGGCTTTCAGGGCAGGGGGATTCCGGGCGAGGCGACAATTCCCGCCATGCGCAGGATCTCCGAATATTCTTCTTCGGTAAGCGGGCAAATCGTGAGCCGCGTGTTCTTCAGAAACTTGATTTTGCGCAGCGCGCGGTTCTCCCTCATTTCAGGAAGCGTTACTTGGCGGGGCAGTCTTTCAATGGCGCGCAGGTCCATCACCAGCCGCCTTGGATCGGAGTAGTGCGGATCCGGATAAGGGTCGCGGCTGACTTCCGCCAGGGCATAGACCGAATGTTCCGCCTTGCCGTGGTAGCAAAGCGCGCGGTCGCCGCGGTGAACTTGCTTGAGTTGCCGGAGAGCGTCCGGACGGTTCCCAGCATGCCGCCACATTTCCTTGCCCTTGACGAAGAGAGTGTCCCAGTGATAGACGCGCGGGTCGACGGCCAGGAGCCATCGACGTGGCTTGGAGGGGGCTTGCGTCATTCGTGGAATGTGCCGGGCGCACTATACACGGAAGTAGAAGAAATTAAAGTGTTTTGTGCCCAAAATTTCGGCGGCACTTGCGGGAAGCGGCAACCGCCGGCGGCTAGGCTATCTCCACAAAAATGTCGTCGCCACGCAACTCGACCTTGTACGTCTCGACTCCAATCGCCGGGTTCGTCGTCAGCTTGCCCGTCGTCACATCGTACTGCCAGCCGTGCCACGGGCAAGTGACCACCTGCCCGGCTAGATCGCCTTGCCCCAGCGGCCCCCCGCGATGCAGGCATACATTATTGATAGCAAAGATCTTACCAGCCACATTGGCGACCGCCACGGTCTTGCCGTCGAGCTGGAATTCGCGGATCGTGCCTGCTGGAACTTCGTCCTTTTTCGCCGCGCGCAGGAAGGGCATCGTCGGGTCCTTTGATGAATCCTGTGGTCTCGCTCTGCCAGCTCTCGTCCTCTACCTTGGGGCGGGCGTCTGTGCCACCATCACGCCCTGCTTGAAATCCTCGACCATCTCGGGCCGGAGCCGGACTTCGGTCGGCCGCTTGGCCAAGGTCATCTGGTCGATTTTGTCCTGAAGCTTCAGCAGCGCGTAGAACAGGCCCTCGGGCCGCGGTGGGCAGCCGACTACGTACACATCCACCGGGACAATCCGGTCCACCCCTTGCAGCACCGAGTAAACGTTGAACGGCCCGCCCACGCTCGAGCACGCTCCCATGGAAATACACCACTTGGGGTCGGGCATCTGGTCCCAGACCCGCTTGAGCACCGGCCCCATCTTGAGCGTCACCGTGCCGGCCACGATCATCAAGTCCGCCTGGCGCGGCGAAGGACGAAACACCTCGGCGCCGAAACGCGCGATATCGAAGCGCGAAGTGGTCGAAGCGATCATCTCGATGGCGCAGCACGCCAGCCCAAACGTCAGCGGCCAGATCGCGCTCTTGCGCGCCCAGTTGAACACGTAGTCCACTGTCGACAGTATGTAGCTGCGCTCGAACCGGTTATCAATCACGCCCATGGCTCTATCCTATCCCAAAAGACCGGCGAGTATAGCAGAAACGCCGTGATCAGTGATTGGTGATCGGTGACCAGTGCCCCGCCTTTCCTGGGAGCGCCAATCTCCCGATTGGCGGTCTTGGTTCTCTGGCTTCGTAACGCCGGCGTCTCGCCGGCTTCTCGCTTTTTCTCTTTCTCTTCGCTTTTGCGCGGCCGGCCCCCCTGTTTTGAGCCGATTAGAATTTTTGAAGTGGCATATTGCAAATGACTTAGTTCGATTTCTAATCGCGGATCCGCGATTAGAGCAGTGACTAGTGGCTGCTGAGTAGTGGCTAGCGCAAAGTTCGAAACCCTCGGCGACCTCTGACGGCCAACACCGAGCGGGAAAACACGTGTTTTGTCGCGATTAGAAAAGGTGCCAGCCGTTTGTTTTGAACAACTTAGGGCCGATTCAAATAATTTTGTCGCGATTAGAACGGCAGAGGTAAGTGGGGCGATATCAGAGGTTTGACTTTGCCGCGAAACCCAAAATCGGTTAGTTGCGCGAATGCTCCCTCGCCCCTTGGTGTTGTTTCGCTCCGAGTTGTCCTGTCCGATCATAACAGAAATATTTTATCACAGAGTAACCGGCGATTTCAAGGACTAGTACCGCGTAAAGAGACACGCTTGGATTTGCAGACGCGAAAGCGAAGCTGGGAAAATGACGCAAAACCTGAGGACTCCACCCTTACCGCCTTCGGCGCGGGAGGACGGGCCACCCGGACATCAAAGCGAACCGCCCAAGTCTTGGCCATATGCTAAATTTCTATGTGCAATCGGGACAGACGAGCGCGTGCTACGACGCGGACTTTTTCCCGTATGGCGGGGAGAAGGCGTACACAAGCACGTGTCCGCAGAACTACAAATTCGAAGGGAAGGAGCGCGACGCGGAGACGGGGAACGACGATTTCGGCGCGCGGTACTACTCGTCGGTGTACGGGCGGTGGCTGTCGCCGGACTGGTCGGCGGTGCCGGCGCCGGTGCCGTACGCGAACCTGACGAACCCGCAGACGCTGAACCTGTACGCGATGGTGAGCGACAATCCGGAGTCGTTCGCCGACCTCGACGGCCACGATCGCTGGGTCGTCGGAGGAACCGACAATCAATGCGGCAATATGAACTCGCCGTGCCCCACCTCATTTTTTGAACTCGACACGCAAAATGTGAATGCGCAGGCCAACAATGGGACCAACTCGGCTTCCCCCTCGGACCAAAAGCCCGATCCGCAGAAGGACCCTGGGCAACAGCAGAAAGGTGGCACGCCTGCGCCCACAAATCCCGACGGGACACCGGCAAAGCCTCCGGTTCCTCCCCCTCCAGGCAAAGATGGGAAGCCGAATGACTGGGTGAGGACACCCGGGAAGGACGGCAAGCCGGACCAATGGGATCCGAGGGACAATGTCCCGAGCCCAAAGGGTGGTCAACCACGTGCAAGGTGGGACGAGAAGAACGGCCACTGGGATATCGATGACGGAAACAGAAACCGAACTCGGTATCTGCCAGACGGCACGAAGGTGGATCACAACAACAGGCCTATCCCATTCTCAATACTTGGACGGGTCGCAGCGTACGGTACAGCCGCCGTAGTCACATATTGGATCATAAGCGAGGGGAGCCGAATTTTGTTCCCCGTGAGAAATCTTGTTCCGGTTCCGTAGTTCGGGACTTACGGGAAGGAAAAATGAAAGCGCTGATGAAAGACGAAGCCCGTGCTTGGTGCCAAAGCAGGTCGGTAAAAGCCGCTGGCGATGGGTACCTATACTTCGACACACCCGAGCGTCATTGCATCGCCATCGAGCTGCCTGAAAAGCCTTACCAACTCGTTGAGCTAGCGAACACCCTTCTTCCATACGGCGAGTCGGTTCCGTTCCAAGGCGCGCTACTCTGGATACGAGAGTGGGGTGTCTGGAACGAGTTGGTCGAAAGGGTTGGCTACCGAGTCTTGGAACTGACGCGGCGACTTCATGGTCAGGCAGTGTCCATGGAGCAAGCACCAGGATATCTCTTCGACGCCGAGGAGTTGGTTGACTTGGAAGTCTGCCTTGTCCAGCCCCTCCTGATCGGCTGGGACGCATTCATGGTGCCGCAATCTGGCGACTACCTGGTCGCAACGAGCCATGACGAAACCACATGTGTCCTTTCTCGTACCCTCCAAATACACGAGAAGATGCGCGCCGAGCTGCAGGCTTGGAACCCTCGGGAGGACAAGGAGTGGTACTTTAAGGGAACTCAGATTCCGGCGGCGCGCAGTTGAGTCGTACTCTACGCCGAGAGTGGCGATGAAGTGAGCGACTAGCGGCGGGGTTGCCGCCGGTTAGCGCGGGCGGGTGGCGCAGCCTTGATTTCGTCTTGCTCCTGCGTTTGACCTTTGGGTGGCGCCCTCCCCGGCAGGGGCCGCCGGGACGCGAACGACCCGCCTACGCGATCAAACCGCTACGGCGAGGCAGGCCCACCTTCGCTGAGGCTGCGGGGGGCAGGCGCGTCCCGGGGCACCATCCGGGACACAGAAAACGCGCCTTCGCTGAAGTCCTCCATGGGAGAGGCGGACCCTCCTGCGGCGGGCAGGCGCAAAGACCACGCACCGGCGGGCACATTCGCTTCGCTCCCTTCGCCACTGCACTCAGGGCAGGCAGTGTAAACAGGCGGGACAGGCAGCACGGAATTCGGTTCCTTGTGGGACATTTTCGGGAACGGTTGTGCGCCCGGGCGGTGAATGTCAGCCGGCGATTGCAACTGCATGTGATGAAGTGCGGGTCGTGCTGCCCGTATCGCCGCTCGTGCCGATTCTTCATGCAGGACCCAAGACAGAACCGCGTGAGACCTTCGAGGCAACGTCCAAACACGCACCCTTCGCCCAACCCGCGAAGGATTGATTGCATGAGAGCGAAGGCTCCGATCGGAGGCCGGGTATGCTTCTGATTGGAGGACCGAAGCAAATTCGGTCGAAAGGAGCCTTCGATGAGGATTATAGGATGCGATTACCATCCCAGTTGGCAGCAAGTTTGTTGGATGGAGAGCGAGACCGGGGAGGCGGGGGAGCGGAAGCTGGAGCATGCCTCGGGGGAAGCCGAGCGATTTTACCGGGAGCTCTCGGGGTCCGCTTTGATTGGCATGGAGTCGACGGGCAACTGCCAGTGGTTTGTGGAGCTGGCCACGAAACTCGGGCACACCGTGTGGATCGGCGATGCGGCGAAGATTCGGGCCAGCGATCCGCGGCAGCAGAAGCACGACCGGCGCGATGCGGCGTTGATTTTGAACCTGCTGCTGGAGAAGCGATTTCCGCGGATCTGGACGGCCTCGAGCGAGGAGAAGGATCTGCGGCAGCTGTTGATTCACCGTCACAAGCTGGTGCGGATACGGGCGCAGGTGAAGAACGAGCTGCAGCACCTGGCGATGAACCAGGGGGTGACGAAGAAGAACCGCTTGTGGAGCCGAGCCGGAGAGAAAGTGCTGCGCGAGTTGCCGCTGAAGCCATGGGCCGGCCGGCGGCGAGAAGACCTGTTGAAGGTGCGAGCGATGCTGGACGAGCAGATTGTTCCCCTCGACCAGGCCGTGTCGGACACCGCCTGGAAGAACGAAAAGGCGCGGCTGTTGATGACCCAGCCGGGCGTGGGACCGATCACGGCGATGGCGTTCGTGCTGACGATGGGAGACGTGAGCCGGTTTCCGCGGGGCAAGCAGGTGGCGAGTTATCTGGGGCTGATTCCGCGGGAGTACAGTTCGGGCGGGAAGCAGCGGCTGGGGCCGATCAGCAAGCAGGGGAACTGGTTCTTGCGGATGTTGCTGGTGGAAGCCGCGCAGGTGGCGGTGCGCCACGATCCGGGGATGAGGAATGAATACTTACACCGCTGCCACCGGAAGGCCAAGGGAGTGGCCAAGGTGGCGGCAGCGAGAAAATTGGCGATTCGACTCTACTGGATGCTGCGCACGAATCGAGCGTATCCAGAGGTCGTTCGTGTCGAGAGCAGCCCGCGGGTGCCGCTGGCCGTCCGCCACGGCGGATAGGCCGAAGGATTGATTGGGCGCTCTCGTCTCGGTCAGAACCGGGGTTCGCATAGAAGAATCATGGCAGAAGTCAGGGCCGTATCGATGGTTGGCGGAACGATCGCCGAAACGTGATTCACCGCGAGAGATTCAGAGCTTCGGTCCTCCACCACTCTGAAATCGAAGCGGTGCTGAAAAGCATTGCGGCGGAGAAGTGTCGCTTGACAACACCTTCGCTCTCATCGACGGCACCC
>DASPSD010000057.1:0-16048 GCA_035624115.1 Candidatus Sulfotelmatobacter sp.
GCCAGATTCACTCCATTCGTGCGGAGCCATTCCGCGCGCGTTTTGGTTCCGGAAAGGCGCGATTTGGCGGAAAGGCTCGCGCGCTTCATGACGTGAAGCCCGTGGCCCGCGGCAAACAGCGCCCATAGATCGGTGTGTGCGGGGAGGTACATGACTGAACAGTTGGTGCTTTGCGGTTCCTCTGTGTTCTCGATGGTTTGCTCGGTGCCCTCTGTGTTTCAGCGAGCGCCGCCAATCGAGGCCGTTTAACACAGAGTGCACAGAGAAAAGCATGGAGGCCACGGAGGCGCGGAGCCGAGTTGCAAGCGGCGCTTCTCTTTGCGGCTACTCGAAGCCGATGCTGAGGACGGCGGCGCCGGTCCACTGCGGCGCGGTGCAATTCGGCGTGGCGATTGTGGAGGGCAACGCGCCGCCGCTCGACGTGGTCGAGGAATTCGTCGAAGGGCAGACGGTCCACTCGCTCACCGAAGTGGTGGCAAGCTGCGCCGTTGTGGCGTTGCCGGTCATTGCGATCCAGTAGAGCCCGGGCTGGAGCGTTCCGCTCGTGACGCTAGCCTGCTTGTAACCGGTGGACGTAAGATTTTGCGCGCCAATGTGGGTGACGAGCGCGCAGCTCGACGTATTCACCGCGCACGGCCCGTAGAGGCCGAGGTCGTAGTCATCCGAAGTGCTCGAATCGAGCGTGCTGACGTCGTAATCGATGTGGCTATAGCTCACCGCGTAGGGAATGATCACGCCCCACACTTTCACGGCGTTCGACGAAAAGCTTTGCCCTGAGCCCGCATGTTGCAATCCCCAAGACGCCAGCGCCGCAGGAGACGAGCAGGCGCCGCCGCTATCTTTGATGGAGACGGTGCTGCCGGAAACGGAGAACTGCGCGCAGTCGTTATTTGCCGGCGTCGAACCTGTCTGCACCACCACGTTGCCGGCGGTGTCCGGCAGCGTCCAGGTGCGATTCGCCGTGATGCTGTGGGAGAAAGTCCCCACGTTCGCAGTATTCGATTGCAACGAAACGGTGCCGGCAAAATTGTAGTTGGCGTACCCGTTCACGGTGCCGCCGGGTCCGCTATCGGCCAGCGGCGCAGGCCGCTGAATATCCACTGAGACAGGACCCTGGCTGAGGATCGCATCGTCGAAATAGACGTAATTGTTCGCCGCGGCGGTATTTTCGAGCAAAAACACGCGCATCGAGTGCGTGACAGTGGTCGAAACGCTGTACGCGTTCGGAACGCGAAAGATGATTCCGAAATTGCGCGTGGGCGTCCACGTGTTCGCGGCCGCGACTTGCCAATCCGCGCCGGTCACATTGCAATTGCAGGTGATTCCGTTGTTGTAGGTGAGCGAAGCGTTGGTGGATTGCCAGTTGCCGGTGCTCGTGGAAGTGCCCGCGTAGTTTGCCGGAGCGAGCACGCGTGCGTTGGCGGAGGCCGATGTAATGCGGTCGGCTTCGGTGCAATTCGGGTCCCAATAGAAGCGGAAGCCGGGGCGGAAATTATTCGACGTGGAGCCGGAAGCGACGCGGAACATGAGTGTGTATTCGCGCGTGGCGTCCACTTGAATGCAGGCGGAATTGACGCCCAGGCCGGCGGTGGCGCCGTCGCCCACGCGCACGTTGTAACTGCCCTGCGTGTAGGTGTCCACACCGGGATTCGAGCCGGCGCTCGTTTCCTGCAAATAAATTCCGCTGCCCGCTTGATTGATGTTCGTTCCGCTTGCGCCGCCCCAGTAAAAAAGCGTTGTGGAATTCTGCCAGCCTTCAAAGCCCGAATTGCCGAGAAGATTGGGGCCCGCCAGATCGTTCATTCCGTAATGCATCGAAGGCAGCCAGTTGTGGCCGTTGTTGTCGATCGCCACGGTGGCGGTGGCCGGCTCGTTGGGATTCACCTGGTTGGTGTTGCTGAGCGAAAGGTAAGGGTCGAGAACGTGGATTCCGTTCGCCGAGCCGTCGGTGGGAAATTGCAGGCAATTGTAAACTTTCTCGCAGCGGTTGTTGGGGCCGAAAGTGATGGAGAGCGCCCCGATGACGTTGTAGCAGATTTGCCCGAACGCCGCGGAGCTCGCTTCGCAGTCGTTGCCGTAAATTTCGTCGTTGTTCGGATAGTTGCCGTTGGAATCTTTCTTGATGACGTACCCGGAAGTGGCTGCCGGAGCGAGGGTGCAGACGTTTTGCTCCATCACCAGCGCATTGTAAATGCCGGCGAGGCTGAAGCAGGTATCGCCGGTGGAATTGAGGCCCGCGTTGTTGTGACGGATGAGCGTATTGGTGCCGTCAAGATCGCCCACGGAAGTGTCGCCGAAAATCCCGTACGAATTTCCGCCGGTGCCCAGGGCGAGGTTGTTGCTCTCGATCACGGAGTGGCCGATGCTGGTGAGGTCGATCACCTTGGAGCTCGCACCGGTGGCCTGGAGGTACATTCCGAAGATGTGAACGTAGTTGATCTTCGAAGTGGCCTGGTTCGGATTGCGGACGGTGGTGCAACCGGTGGTAGCGCAGGCGATGAAGCCGGAGTTGTCCGGCACGCTGACGGTGCCGAGCCCGCTCTCCTGATAGCCGTAGAGGGAGGAGCCATCGCCGAGCAACTCGATCGCGTCATTCGTTGTGTTGTCGGTGATGGTGAGCTGGGCCTGGCCCCAGAGCAGCGTGGTGCCCGCCGGAATGGCGATATGGGCCGCCCCGGTGAGCGAGCCGGTGAGCCCGTGCGCGTCGCATACGCTCGACGTAGTCGAGGCAGCTGTGAGGCAGGCGTTGATTTTTGCCGCGGCATCGGCGCCGGTGAACCGCTCGGCTTTCGGCACGCCGTTGAGCGAATTCACGGCGGCGCTTCCGTTGACGTCCAGATTGAAACCGGGCGTCGTGGTGTTGATCCCAAGGGAGGTGGGCGTAAAGCGATGCGTGGCCGAAAACGAGTTGGCTAGAGTATTCACGCCGCCGCCCATCGTGGCGCCCGTATCGGTGAAGCTTGTGGTCGAGCCGGTGCCATTGCCGGTTGAGAGGTACGCGCTCTGATTCACGACGGAACTATTCCCCGAGCCGCTTGTGCCGCGAGTGATGCAGTATTGGTTCACCGAGGACGTTCCTGCCGGCGGCAGAGTCCATGTCAGCACGACGGACTGGTTGCCGCTGGTGGGAGTGATGGGGCCGAAGATAAGCGATGGCGCGGATTGCGTGTTGGCGGCGCAGTTGCCGCTGGAGGAGCGGATCGTGTAGAAGAGCGCCGTGCCTGGGGCGAGCGATCCGCCCGAAGTGAGAGTGCCATTCAGGCTCGTCGGCGGCATCACACTGGCGAATTCGATATTCAGCCTGCCCTGCGAGTCCTGCTCGATGCCCGCGCTGTAGCCATAGTTGGCCTGGTCTCCGAACAGGAAACCTGCGGCGGAATCCGCAGCAAGGCCGCACATCACATTGCCATCGGCGCACCAGCGCGTCGGGGGTGTTGAAATCGTCCCATTGATATTCAAGTTGTCGTTCAATCGAGTCGTATCAGAAGGATTCGAGAAGAAGTCCAGACCATAATTTCCGTTTGTCTGAAATCCCAACCCCTGCGGATTGCCGCTCGTATCGAGCGCCCGCCCAGTGCCAACCGAACCTTCCCCGAGGATTTGATAGGCACCAAGGCTTCCGGCTACGAGCCGAATGGCTGGGCCGCCCTGCCCCGTGCTGACGTTCTCGATGACGAGACCAGCCACCAGCGTGCCGCTTGCATTGATGCCGACAACGCCACAGTTGGAGCTGTTGCAGGACGAATCGGAGCCTAAGATATTCTTCAAGGTGATGTTTGTAATCTGCGGGACGGAGTTGCCGCCGTTCTGAAGCGAAATCAAATCCGAGTTGCAAGCCTCGGTCGTAAGGTCGGACAAATCCCATGCCCCCGGCCCGGAAGCGGAACTATTCACTGTGGAGGTGTAAGACAAGACGCAGCCGACAAGCGCGTTCGCATAGTTACCGGAAATGTTGACGAGTCCGACCGGCTGCGCGCTGCTCGTATCCACGAAGCACCAGATGTAGCCATTGGTCGCTGCCTGCCCGCCGCTGCCCTCGAAGGTATCGAACAGTGTGGCTGTCAGATAATAGGGGCAGTTGTTCGCCTGTCCGGTGGTGGAGACGCTGGCGGTGACATTGCGGGCCCGCAAGTTGGAGGTCGCAGCAGCAGAACTGCCGAACGCGATGGCCTGGTTGTGGCCGTTCACGGCCATATTTTCAATGGTGGACTCGTTGTGGGTGAACTGAAATACAGGCGCAGTGTTCGGGCTGGTTCCCAGCGTCGTAACTGTCACTTTCACTCCGGGTGCACTTCCAAATTGACCGGCACCAGGAGTCAAAGAGTTGCCGCCAAGGATGTGAATCGCACAGTTGGGCGTGAAGATTGCAGCAGTGGAAGGAAGCTGCGTCTGCGTGACGGCATAGGATCCGGGGGGAAAATAAAGGCTGCCTCCCGCGGAGCACGCCTGATTGATCGCCGATTGGATTGCCGCCGTATCATCGGTCACTCCGTCGCCTTTCGCGCCGTAAGCGGTTACATCCACGCGCGGCCGCGGCCCTTGCACCGACTCATTCCCGAGGACGCTCAGGGACGTTGGAGTGAAATTTCCCGGGCTGAAATTTGTGGTGGTGAGAGTGCCGCTGATGGTGGCGTTGCCGCCGACGGTAAGATTGCCGCCCAGCGTGAGCCCGAACGCCGAAATATTGTTTCCCGAACCGCTCGATGAAAGGTCGGCGGGAAGAATGACGTCCGGATAGTTGATCGTGCCGGTGATTCCGGGACCGGTAATCTGCACGACGTAACGTCCCGCTGGGGCGTAGAAATGGTAATTGCCGATGCCGTCTCCTTGGAAGGGGTTCGGAGCGGGAACCGTCAGCGTCGCGTCGGTGTAGAGCACAGCGAGGGGAGAGCAAGGAGTCCCGGTGGCCGTTGCGGTGCAGACAGTGATCGTCGCGCCCGCGACCGGATGGCCGGAAGGGCCGAAGACAATGTCGTCTTTCCTCGAACCCTGTGCATGGGCCGGAGCGGGCGCGAGCGCGGTCCACATCGCGAAGATCGCCGCTGCAAGAGAAATCCTGCGAATATTCACATTCCTCGTCATTGCTCTTCCCTTCCCTGGCGATTCATCCTTGCACCGCCGGCGAGGATTGTAATTCGTAATTTCATTTTGCGGAGCAGTTCTCCGGGCCGAAATCGGACGGGGGAGACTGGGAGCTAGGCCGCCATTGAACGGAAGCAGGCGTTCGCGGGCCGAGCGCGAAAGCAGCGCCGCCATTCCGAATCACTTCTTGCGATTCGGCTCTTTCTCTTTTTCGTCCGCCTCGAAGGGCTTTTCACTCGCGGCCGCCCCGCTTCCCTTCTCCTGCGGAGCTGCGGCCGCCGTTCCCAGCCCGTGTTTGGCCGCTTTCTGAGGATCGAGAATCGCGCGGCAATGCCGGCACACCGCGACTCCTGGCTTCACTTTTTCGCCGCAGGCGGGGCAATCGTTCATGCGCAGGGGGACGTAAGCCCACTCGCGTTCGACGCCCAGGGCGATCGCCGCGCGGCGATGCAGGTCGGAAATTTCGCGGAACGAGTGGCCGCGCGCCCACATGGTGTCGCCTTCTCCCACCAGGCGCTGATAGTACGCATCGCGCCGGGCAATCGCGGCATTCACCTCATCTGTCGTAGGGCGCGCGCCGGCGCACAAGAAAACCCCGTGGTCGTGGAGATCCTGGAGAAGATCTTCGGCAATCTCGCGCGCGGAAATCGTGAACGGGAAGCGGCGGTTGTCGCCCAAATCGAGGGCGTCGCCGCGCGAGGTGACGAGCAATACCGAATATTGCTGTCCTTTCCCGCAGGACGGGATGTGATAGACGCCGTGAGTTCGCGAAACGTACCAGTCTTGATCCGAGACGGAAGCAATCGTGACGGTTGCGGCCGTGTCGGCTACCGATTTCGTCTCCTCCAGAATATTGCGCGGGCCTGAGTGTCCTAAAGTTGCCATGTTCAATTGCATTTCCTTTCTTCAGTGAATGCGGCGGCTTTGTACAGCCTGTGTAATAAACGGCTGGCCGCGAAATGCCGGGCTTGCATCGTCCAATAAACTGTCTGCGGCGGAGTCGAAGTCGCGCTCGCGCCGCTCTTCTCTGCCTCCCAGAGCTCTTCTGCCGGATGTCCGCGGTTGCCGCCGCGCCCACTCGATGGCGCGAATGATCCAGTCGCACGCCGCGGAAGTGAGCGGAATGAATTCGCCTCGCGGGCCGGCGAGGGTGTAGCAATGCTCGTACTCTCCGCGCGCCGGATAGGGGCCCAGAGCGGGGATGCGTACGCCGTCTTCGATCTCGATCGTTTGCGTGTACCACTGGTCGGGCGAACCGTAAATTTCCGGCGGCATCCAGCGTTCGATGTGCCAGCGATCGAACGGAAGATATTTTGGAACGCGGCGCAGCTCGATCGCCTCGCGGACCAAATTGCCGTGTGAGTCGCGGTCGGTCCAGCATCCGCCAATCCATCCGAGCCGCGAGCCGCCCCAAACGACGCGGAAGTTCGGCTCGCCGTAGCGATTCGATCCGCCGGCGCGAGCCACGCGTTCCTGGATGGCAGCCGGGGCTTCGTGCGTTTCTCGTACAACCTGGATCATTCCTGGGTCCCGTGGAAAAGTGCGTCCCGGCCAAGCGCTTGAGCGACAGATATGAGACCGCCAGCCGGCGAGCCCTGAGGTGGCACTGCTGAAGGAATTCCGAGCCTTCAGTTTTCCGGCTGTCAGCGAGGGCGTAGTTGCCTGAGCCGCTCCCGCAGGCGCGCTCTCTCTTCGGCTCTTCCCCAAGCGAATGCACGAAGCTCACTGAGGACGAATCTCTCGGCTCCGGAAAATTCCCCTAATTTCTGCAAGAACGCGGCCTTAAGACTTAGTGAAAGGGGAGGCCTGGAATACGCCTCATCAACGCAATTCAGGATGTCGTCCAGAACGGCGTTAAACATGGCTCGCGTGACATTCACACCCGCTTCCTGGGATTTCAGAAGCGCATCCGGAAGATCATCGGCGATGTGCGCGATTGCCAGCCGGGGAAGCACGCCGGCGAAATCGCTGGCGTCCTTCAAATAAGCCTCGAGCGCGCGTTTCCAACGATCGGATAGGTCGCCGATGAGGACGCGCGCCTGGCGGACGTTTTCGATCCGGCGGACACAGAATTGCTCGAAGTGCTCATTCAGATGTCGGATCGGCTCTGCGGGAGAAGAAGCCGCTTTCAGACAGATGCAATGATGGATGCGGAGGAACACATACAACGCGTCTTCGCCGCGGGAGGCACGCAGTTCAGCGGCAATCCTTTGAATCGCGACACACGGCTCGCCGCCAGCGGGCACAAGCCATTCTCAGGAGGCAATTTCGCCGAGCCGGGAGTATCCCACGTGGCCGAGTCGCTCAGCTACGCGCACCAACGCTGGCAGGTCCAACTGATCTGCACTCTGCAAAAGAAACTTTCTAAGTTCTTCGCTCGCAAAAGACTCTGCCGGCCGGGAAGGCTTCACCGCTAACTCCGGCCAAATAATTTCTGCTGCCGAGCGGAGATCCTCCGCTTCGAAAGAGTCCAGGGCTTCTCGTATCAAGCCTAGCCGGTCTCTGGCAAGGAGGGTGTCAACGTCGAACTCCGGTGCCTTCGCAGTTCGTGCGGCTTGAGCAGCCGCTTCGCCTGATTGCGCGCGCTTCGGCGCGGTCATAAATCGCTCCACGAGTGCGCGGATATTACCCCACATGAGTCAATTACGCAAGGTGCCAATAGAGCCGGTGAGCCGACACAACGATCCACGGCATCATCCACTCCCGGGAACCCTTGCGCTCCTGTCCAATCACTGGACTTACCATTGGACGCAAGTGTGGAAGGGAGGATGCACCGTGTCCAGCCATTCGGCCAGTTTGGGTGCTCCAGCAGCAACAGCTTCCTCCTCACAGCCTCCATTCAATCTCTTTTACTTAGAACCCTGGAAGCCGGCGGCGCGTTGCATCTTCCCTCCTCGCCTTGCATTCCGGAATCCAACCTGCGGATCTGCGGGAGCGCGCCGCCCGGAGAGCGGCGAAGGTGGGCCGCGGAGGGGAGGCGGCGCGCCCCCACAGAGACCGATCAGTACCCCGTCGGAATGGCGAGGTTGCTGATGTAGGCGCCCGAGCGGGGCGACTCGTTCCACACCTGGAAGCCGGTGACGAAGTAGAAGATGTACGCCGCAGCGATGCCTCCGCTTGCGCCGTAAATCGGGAACACCGTCTGGCCGCCGACATCGTAAAAGTCGATGTCCTGCATCACCGCACGGCCCCAGTGGGAGAGATCGAGAAAATCAACGCGGGTGGAGTTCGCGTTGATCGACGACTTGATGGGCACACCGGCCATGGATTTTTCGCCGGTGAAGAGCAGGTCGAGATCGCTGGCGCGCCCGCCCGCTCCTTCCTTGATGATCTGCGAAATCGTGACGCCGAGCTGTTCCCACTGATGCTCTTGTTCGAGCGAAGTGTAAGCAATCAGCTTCGACACCTGGTTCGAGCCCAACGATTTGCGGACTTTGTTGATCGCCAGGCGCACTGCGCCGGGCGTGAGCGTGGAGTTGTTGCCGTTCACATTGGGAGTGGCGAGTTCCACCGGATAGGTAGCGCGGTTCAAGTTGAGCCACGTGCCCGTGGTCGCATTGGTCTGGTGATACAAAATCCCGAACAGCGACACGGGCTGCGCGCCGGTGAGTCCGTCGTGAACGATCAAGTCGTTCGGGCTCGTCCCGGTGGGCAATCCGTCCACCTGGATGAGCGAGTTGAACGGATCGACGAGCAGGATATTGGCCGAGCCGCGGTTGGTTGTGAGCGTCGGGTCGTACACCTGAATCGTCTGGTTGTAATAGAACAGCGCGGCGCCGGGCGGCTTGGCCATGTTGAACTGGGCAGCGACGCCGCTGGGCAGCCCGCTGGTGACAATCGAACTGACTGTGCCGAGCACGCCATTGCCGTTGGTCTGCATCAGTTTGTCGAGAAACGACCGGAACTGCGCCATGTTGTTCTTCACTTCGCGCTTGGCGGCGTTCTCGATCGCTTTTTCGGGAGCGTTCGAAGCGTATTCGACGAGCTTGGTGATTTCTACCGCGTGGCGGAAAAAGACCGGCGTGACTTGAGCCACGTCGTAGGTGGTTCCGGAGCCGCGGCCCAGGTCGCCGCCGTCCATATTCGCCAGGCCCGCCTTGCCTCCCGGACGGATCTGGAGCGGCAGCCGCATATTGCGGGAGCTGACGCGTTCCACGTCGCCGCGCTGCTGGATCATGGTCAGCAGGATGTCGTCGCGCTCGTAAAGAAGCGGAAGCTTGTCGCGGACCTTTTCCAGTTGCAGCGCAACCGATTGCGCATTTTGCATTTGTGCCATGTTGTTGGGTTCCCCTTTGGCGTGGCGGTGCGGCCTTCGGCGCGCATCGCCGGAATTGGTTTAGTGCTTCTTGCTGCTGGGATGTCCTCCTCGGACGGGACGTGCAGAAAAAATCTACAAATTCAAAATGTCGGCGTCGGACATGGGAGCGAAATTATGTCCGTGTGAGGACCAGTTCGGGCTCTGATTCAGGCGCAACCTCGATTGCTGGCCCTTGAATGCACTTCCGGCTCAGGGTTCGCGCTGGTGGGTCGGGGCCATCTGGCGGATTGCGAAGTCCTTCATACCGACCTGAATTCTTCGGACTTGGGAAAAATCCCGCGAGACGCTTACTTCTCCCTTCACTTCGAAAGGGAGCTCCGATCGGTCAGTTTGTTCAACCACCGCAAAATCCTTGAAAAAAAAGGCATTTAGGGCCGCAGCAGCTACGATGACAGATGCATCCATTTGGGTGTTCCATGACGGATCGTTGTTGATGGATATGTTCCAACCGATCGGCATATCCGTAATTCGGACGATTCGCCCAGCCACCACATCAATGTGAAACGCAACCACTCGTTCATCAGGGGCAATCCTAAGATCCGGGACTGACAGCAGGACTTGCCTTGATTGCAATCTCGTCGCGGCACCGTTTAATAGCACGGCAAAAATCACACCCAGTGCCAGTGACGCTATCTTTGCACGACTAATCATTCGGCACCTTCACTGTGACATGCACATGCCCTGGTCTGGTTGTACCCACCAACTGGCGGAAGGCGGCGGGCGTAAGGTCGATCACATTTCCCGGTGAGGGCTGAAGGGGTCTGGTTGCTTTGCCATTTGCATCTCGAGCAAATGGCCCTCGATCATTTATTTCAACGGATACGGTTTTCGCTACATCTTGCCCCTTCGCGTCTTTGGAAGTGTATGTCACCTCCACGGTTTGACCAAGCCGAGCCTTCTCGGAAGTCATTGCCGCTGCCATTTTTTCGGGATCAAACGTATCGCCGCTTGCAGTTTTATTGCCAGGTAGATTGTAATAAGTGGCCTCCCCGCTGAACTCCTTGGTCCCCGACTTCGCGGGCGCTTTTT
The DNA here is from genome assembly GCA_035624115.1 of Candidatus Sulfotelmatobacter sp. Lineage (GTDB taxonomy): Bacteria > Acidobacteriota > Terriglobia > Acidiferrales > UBA7541 > Palsa-295. Next base: position 10,430 of record DASPSD010000057.1, read on the forward strand.
GGGCCTTGCCGTGTTGATCTTGAGCCAGGTGCGACTCATGTCCTTCTCCCTCAATCAAAACATGGCGACCATCAATAGTTACCCAGTGGCGACACTCGATTGCTGCTCCGAATTCTCCTCTCCTGGCCGCGCTTCGAGGCTGCGAGCTCGCTCAATGCCGCGACCATAAGCGGGATTCATATAGAACCTGCCATTAATCCATGGCATTCTGGTTTCCGCCTTCCTTTAGCGGCCAGGAAAATTCATCGGCGCTTGAACTTTTCCTCTCACAAATTCAAAATGTCGGCGTCGGACATGCGGGCGTAGTCAATTTCGCGCGGCGACATGGCGCGGCGGCCGTCGTTGCCTGCGCCGCTCGAGCCGGCGATATCCACGCGGCGCTCGGCGGTCCGCTGGCGCGTGCGGCGTTGCTGGTCCGCCGAAACCAGCGTCGATGTCCATTCATTCAGCATGCGCTTGGCCACTCCCGGCAGCGCCTGGCGCGCGCGGCTGGTGATCAACGACACGATCGCGCGTTGATGTTCCGCATCGAGCGAACCCGAGCGAAAAGCTTCCCGCATCTGTTGCGCAAGCTGCCGATTCGAGCACAGCGTGACATCCAGCTCGCGGTAGATTTCTCCCACCACGCGATTTCGCGCGCTTTGGGCGATTCCCTCCGGCAACAGGCGGTCCACTTGCGATTCGATCGAATCGAGCACGCTTTGGACGGTGGCGGCGTTGGTGGCGTGGAAGAATTCGGATTGGGCTTGGGCTAGGCCGCGATCTTGTTGCGAAGCTTGTGCAGGCTGCGATTGCGCTTGTGAAGCATCCGCAGTGCCGTCATTTGCGCCGGGCACGGCGTGCCGTGCCCCTGCGGGAGCAGCGGGGGCAGGCCTCACCCCTGGCCTGCTGGTTGCTAGCTGCGCCATCGCATTTGCGAGCGATGCGAATGCTGCCGGATCGAGAGCTGCGACTGCGCGGGCCAGTTCGGCGTGGTCTTCGGGGCGCTGCGAAAAGAACAGAGCGTCCATGCGGTCGAGGTCTGCAAGCTGGGCCGTCGCTTTGCGCGCCTCTTCCGGAGTGGCAAACGTCTCGCGATAGGCTTGCGCGTCATCCCAGGCGGCGCGGAGATCCGGATTCGCGTCCAGAATCGTGGCCAGCTCCTCGGGAGTGACGGCCGGGGATTTGCCTTCGGCGCTCCTGGCTTGGTTCGCGTCGACTGCCTCTTTCGGAGATTCCTGCGCGCCGGAATGAATCCCCAGAATTTCGTCGTCAGTCTGAGTCGCGGGCACGTTGCGCTGGCGCCGATTGGACGGCGTCGCGAGTTCCGGCAGAGCCGTGGAAGTCGAATTCCCTGGGTGCGCTGTGACAGGATGCGCAGCATCCCGCGGTGCGGTTGAAGTCGTCGCCATTCAAATCCTCCAAAAGCCTGGATGAAGCGGTGTTCCGATCTGGTCACCGAAAATGAAGCGAAGGGTACTTTCGACTCTTTCTAAGTCGCTGTAATATGGACACTTACAGAGTACTAGTTCTCAAACGGTCGAAGGTTTTTCAAATTGAAACGAAGGTACTATTTTCCCGCCCTATCCCACACAGTATTTCTACTTACAGCGGGGGTGCCCAGCCTGTTCCGCATGGCATTTCAACCCTCCCGCAGAAATTACTGAGGTGCAGGATGAGCACGACGATTGATGCCTCCGCAGAGGCGAAGTCCAAAACGGCAAATTCCAATCCCAATGGAGTCGAGCGCCGGCGCCGCAAGCGCGCCAAGATCTCCGCGCAGGTCCACATCCGGGTCGCCAATGCACCCGAACCATTCGAGGAAGTCACGCGCAGCGTGGACGTCTCGCGCGACGGCATCTACTTCGTGACGTCGCGTGCGGGATACTGGAAAGGCCAGCCGCTCGAAGTGACATTTCCCTATTCCAATGCCGCGGGCTCGCTGAACCAGGCGCAGGCCGCTGAAGTGGTTCGCATCGCAGAAGAAGGCGCCGGGCAATACGGCGTCGCCGTACAGTTTCTTGCCGCAAAGGCGGAGCCGGCCGGAGCCAAGAGAGGCGCTGATCCCTTTGCTGACGGCTCAACCACCACAGCGCCAGGCCCGCCGACGAAGCAGCAAGCCGTGGTCCTCGCCGTGGAATCCGACCAGCGCACGGCGGATACGATGCGTTCGGTGCTTCAGAACGACGGCTACACCGTCGTGATCGTTCCCACCGCGCAGCAGGCGCTCGACGTCCTTCGCACCACCATTCCGGCTGTGTTCCTCGCCGAGGTGGAAGCCAAGGACATGTCGGGCCACGATCTCTGCCTCATCATCAAGCGCAACGATCGCTTGCAGCATGTGCCGGTGATTTTGCTGACCCGCTCGGCGCAGCCCGCCGATTATTCCGCGAGCCATCAACTGGGAGCAGTGGTTTGCATGGCCAAACCATTCAAACCCGAGCGGCTGCTGCATGTGGTTCGGCTGGTGGCGCCGCCGCCGGCGCAGAAGAGCGCCTACGGCACGCGCGTGCAATCCAGCGCCATCGAACGCACGCTCTAGCTGAAATTTCCAACCAATTCCCTTCCCGGGCGTCCTGAATCTTCAGGGCGCCTTTTGCTTTTCATCTTTGTGGCTCGGAGCGGATTCTCTTATTTGGTTTGGGCGTGCGGGTGTGGAGAGCTCCGCGTAAGATCACGCAAGGCTTTGGAAATGAGCCGAAGTGACTCCATGTTTGCGCCATTTCCTTTGTTGCGTTCCCGCGAAAGCGCATCCTCCAGAATTGATCTCGCTACGCTTCGGTCACCGGACAGCACCGCGATCCGGGAGAGGTTGACCAAGACGACTGCATCTGCGTCCGGCCGAAGTTTCGCTTTGTCCTGAGCCAGCAATTCCCGATAGTAAACCGGGTGCGAGGAGCTGTCTTCCACAAACGTGCTCCCATTCCACCGGTAAATCTCCGGGACATCGAGAATGCTCGCATCGCGGTGGGCCACGATGAAAGGAAGTTTTGCGCCATCGAGAGACACGACATCAAACTGGAAGCCGTCGAAATGGATCAAACGCCCCATACGGCCCGCTGCGATACCAATCACATCTAACTGCGACGATGCGGCACCAGTTTGCCGCTGAACTAACGCGAGCGGCAGACCTTGCACTCTGATCTCCGGGATAAACCGAATCTCTGGGTAATACGAAGAATCTATCGAGGACTGCCACAATCGCGTTGCGATAGCGCGACGGTCTGTCTCAAAGACGATGATCTGCGAAAGGTATCCGGCCCCATCTTCGGGGATTGCCCAGCAGAGAATGCCCACGTCCTCTCGCCCGGGGAAATGCTGGAAGACCAGAGATTGGGCCGAAGCGGTCTTCTCGATGCAGGCGGCGCACAACATCACCAAAGCCAGCCAGCGGAATGCGTTCGAGCGCAAGGTCTCACCTGCCCTTGATGCCACACGGGCCCAAACAGGTACGGGCTGACGCAACCTTGAGCAATATCGTCGCCAATCGGTCAGGCAAGGGGCGGGGAGGCCGCCGACGCGAGCTTGGCTGCGGCGCCTTGCTGCTTGAGGATGTAGGCTTTGTGCAGCATGGCGTGGGCGCGGACGTTTGCATAGCCCGCCGGCGCTTCGATTTTTGCCACTTGCCCGGCGTCGGAAGAAAACCAGCGCATGCAAATTTCGAGCTCGACCACGTGATTGTCGGCGAATTCATCGGGCACGATGCTCGGCAAAATTGTTTCGTTTCCTTGTGGCGCGCCGGGCACGGCGTGCCGTGCCCCTACGGGAGAAACCGGTTCGGATTTGACGATCGGAGCTTCAGCGACCAGCTGCGCGATTTCGCGGTATTGCTTGGTCCGCGACTCTTCGTCGGGAATAACAAACTCCTCGAGTCCGATCAGCCGCTTCAGCAGCGCCATATTTTCGGGATGCCCGAGGACGCTCTGAATTTGCGGGTCTGGATTCGCGAGCAATTGCAATAGCACCGCGCGCTGCTGCGACCACAGCGTCGGATACTGCTCGTCCGTTTCGGGATAGCTGAAAAGATTGCCTTTCAAGTCGGCAAGCCGAATCCATTTCGATTCGAAGGCCGCGCCGGCGCCGAGCAGCGTCACCTCCACGTCGTTCGGGCGATTTCTTCTGAAGCAATCGACGGCCAGCAGCATCACATCCGGATGGAAAAATTTCATCCGCCGCCAAACGAGCCCGATGCGTCCCATTGCTTGGTCGCGCGCCATCGCGTAGCCGGCGGCGGTGTCGTTATTGGCCATCGCGCCGCCGAAGAGCGCCGGAAACGCGCCGGTCAAAAATTGCGCGACGGGGCCCATCAAATTCGCGGCATGCTCCGCGAGATCCGGAGGGACTTCCGCCGGCGCCGGCTGGAAAAATCCTGCGGCGAGCGACTGGCCGGGTTTGGCGCGCGCGGGATAATGCGCGCCGGGCTCGGCCGTTTGATTTTGCAGCGCGTCGAAATGGAGCACTTCGCTATCGGCGTAAATCGGTGGGATGCCGTATTCGTACGTTTCCACCTGCAAATTCGAGAGCGTGTTGAAGCGCTCCTGCACGCTGATGAGCACGTCGCCGAGCGCGGGCCTGCCGCTCGACCCATCACCGGGCAGCGCGTGCAGGACGCGCCAGTGGTCATCCATATTTTCGTTGCGCGATTCGCAGTAAGCGTCCGCGGCGAGCGCTACATACGCGCCGTCAGGGAAAAGCTGCAAAAGTTCATCGCGCAGCGATTTGTCGTCGAGCGCGAAGAAGGCCCACGGGCGCAGCCACGTGCGCTGGAAGGTGATGAGATTGATGTTGAAATCGCCGCCTTCGGTGAGCGGGCCGCCTTGCGATTGCGCCAGGCGCGCGAGACGTTCGTACTGCTGTCCGCCGCCCACGACCGGCGCGCCGATTTTGTCCGCGGCGTGCGGATACGCCGCTTTCAGCCGCGCCTGGTGCACCTCCATGTTCCACTGGAGGTACGGATATTCGTGCATGTCATTGGCCCAGGGCGGAGTCTTCAACTCGAGCCCGCCAACGATGGTGATCACTTCCTGGCCATTCGGCACGCGCAAGCGCGTAGTCGCGGAGGGAATTGTCACCGTTTCCGCCGCAACGTAGTCTTTTTCCGTGAGCAGCGCGCCGCACGCCGAGCAATTGCCGGGCACCGTTTTTTCTTGTACGGGCGCATTGCCGTTGCCATTCGCTGGTTGGTTTTGCGTCTGCGATGGCGATTCGGCGCCGCAATTCGGGCAAACGTACACATCCTCGCCCAGCTTCACTTCCTGCGCCGAAATTTCCGTCTCGGGATGGAATCCGAAGCGCTGGCCATCGACCACATAGCGCACATAGGCGCCCACTTTGCCGTCGGTCCAGAGCTGAAACGCTTCCTCGACGATCAAATTGCCGATGCGATTGTTGCGCTCGACCAGTCCGGCGACTTCCGTGGCTGCTTTCGCCGCGGCCACGTCCTCTTCCGCCTGCGCCGACGCAGGGAAAAACCGCACGCGCGGCACATCCTGCGAGAGCACCGAGACGATCGAAAGCCCGAACGCCTGGTAAAGATTCGTGACGAATTCGTAGCGCGGCAAATCTTCGAGCGAAGTGTTGTCGGTGAGTTTTTGCTCGAAGGGCAGGTGCCAGTTCTGATCGCGCTCGCTCCACCAGAGA
>DASPSD010000093.1:0-83932 GCA_035624115.1 Candidatus Sulfotelmatobacter sp.
CCCTGCGGAGCGGGCACGGGCTCCCAGAATTCTGGCGGATGCCCCTACGCAGAGAAAACCTAGGCGGCGCCCACTCGAATCGGGCAACGCCGGATTCTCAGGATGAAGATTCGACGATCATGGCGATGCCCTGGCCGCCGCCTATGCAGGCGCTGGCGACGCCGTAGCGGGCGTTGCGGCGGCGCAATTCGAGAAGGAGCGTGAGGACCAGGCGCGCGCCGCTGGCGGCGAGAGGGTGGCCGAGAGCGATGGCGCCGCCGTTGACGTTGGTTTTTTCGCGGTCGAGGCCGAGAAGTTTTTCGACAGCGAGATACTGGGCGGCGAAAGCTTCGTTGATCTCGATGAGGTCGAGCTGGCCGAGCTTGAGGCCGGCGAGCGCGAGCGCTTTCTGAATGGCCGGCACCGGGCCAATGCCCATGATGCGCGGCGGAACTCCGGCGGTGGCCCAGGAAACGATGCGGCCGAGCGGTTTCCATCCCCGCTCTTTTGCCACTTTCGCGTGGGTGACGACAACGGCGGCGGCGCCGTCCACGATGCCGCTGGCGTTGCCGGCGGTGACGATGCCGTCTTTGCGGAACGCGGGCGGAAGTGATTCGAGGCTTTCCATGGTGGTTTCGGGGCGGCGGTGATCGTCGTCAGTCACGGTGACGCTTTTCCTGCCCTTCTTCACTTCCACCGGAACGATCTCTTCCTTCATGCGGCAGGCCTGGAACGCAGCTTCGGCCGCTTGCTGGCTGCGGAGCGCGTATTCATCGCACGCCCGGCGGGTGATGCCCTGCTCGGCCGCGAGATTTTCCGCCGTTTCGGACATGCTGAAGCCGCAGTAGGTGTCGAAAAGGCCGGCTACGAGCGAGTCTTCGAGCTTGCCCTCGCCGAGGCGGAATCCCGTGCGCGCGCCGCGAACCACATGCGGGCACTGCGTCATATTTTCCATTCCGCCGGCAAGCACGAGCTTCGCTTCGCCGAGCAGGATGCGTTGCGCCGCCTGGCTGATGGCTTCGACCCCCGAGCCGCAAAGGCGGTTCACGGTGACTGCCGGAGTTTCCTCCGGCAGGCCCGCTTTCAAGCCGACGTGGCGCGCGCCGTAAATGGCGTCCGCGCTGGTCTGCATCACATTGCCGAAGACAACATGATCGAATTCGGCCGGGTCCGCGCCGGAGCGTTCGATGACCGCGCGGCTGGCTGCGGCGCCGAGATCGATGGCGCTGGTTTGCTCGAATGCGCCGGTATAGCGCGCCATCGGGGTGCGCGCGCCGTGGACGATGACTGCATCAGTGATGAACATGATTCGCTGCTCCTAACCGCAATCCATAAATCCAAGAGAGATTCTTCGCTCCGCTCCCGCCTACGCCAGGGCTTCGCCGGGCAGGCAGAATGACGGCGGGCGGGGGTCAATTCACCGAGCGCCTATGGTGTGGCTAATTCTACCAGCGTATTCCCGCCGCGCTGGCGAGCTTCTTCGATTCCGGCCTCGGCGCGATTGATCCACTCGGTGACGCGGTCTTCGGTTTCATCCCCGGGACGAGTGGTAGCTTCGGCCACGACGGCGCTCACGGTCAAGTCCTTCCCTCCCCAGGCCGGCTGAACCGTCGCCGCCACCTGGCGCAGTTTTTCGCCGAGCGCCTTGGCGTTGGCCAGGGAAGTATCGGGGAGAATGAAAACGAGCGACCACGCGGTGTATTTCACCGCTACGTCGGTCTGCCGCACGGCTCCCGAAAGCGCGCGCGCGAGCTGCTCGACAAATTTTTCAACCGGTGCGTCTCCCTGCATGCGCAAAAGCTCGCCGCCGTGATCTACCTGCACGACCACGAGCGAAAGAGGAGTGCCCTGCGAGCGGGCGCGATTGGATTCGACGAGCAGGCAATCGATGTAAGCGCCGCGGCTGAGCAGGCCGGTCTTTTCATCCGCGACGGCGAGGGAGCGAACCAGGGAACGCAAGCGAGTGTGGTTGACCGAGATGACGAGCTGGTCGCCGACCGCCTGGAGGAAAAAGCTTTCGTTCGGTTTCCACTTGCGCGCCGAAGCGTCACTCACCAGCAGCGCGCCCATGTGCCCTTGCGTTTCCTTGTCCGTGAGCAGGATGCCGAGCGCCGATTCGCTGCCGAGTTCGCGCAGGGCCGGCTCGTTCGAACCGAGCAGCTCGATTCCTCCGAGAGCGTCGGGAGACGCTTTCGAGAGGATGCCGGCGAGCGAGGAAATTCGCGCGGTCCCGGCAGCGGGAATTCCCGGCGCAGAATATTCCGCCGCAAGCTGGGGAGCTTCGCCCGTTCCGCCGACAGCCACCAGGCAGCGCGTGACTCCGAGATGCTTGCCGATTTCCGTAGCGGTGGCGGCGAGCACTTCGCGCGGAGTCGGCTGGCGGTACATGAGTCGGTTGATTTCCGCGATAGCGGCCAGATCGCGGTGCGTTTCGGCGGCCGACGGCGCGGCGACCGCCGGTGGCGCGACGGGGTCGGACGCCGGAGCTGCCGGAGGCGGAGACGGCGGAGCGACCGGCACCGGCTTCGGCGCAGGCTTGGGCGGCCCGCCTTTGGGCCACCAATTCGCGCGCTCGTAAAGGGCGCGCAGCCGCTCATTGCGGTCTTCTTCGCCGGGAAAAAGCTCAGCGATGCGCTCGAGGCGCTCGACGGCTTTCGACTGAAGCGAATATTGCAAGAAAATTTCGACCTGCACGATCAGGTCCTCGAGAGCCTGCTGTGCTCGCATTTCCTCGGAGACGGGGACTGCCGTAGCTGCCTGGCCCGAGCCTGCGCCGGTGAATCCATCGGTGCGGGTGGAAACCGTGGCGGCTTTGGCGGCGCGCGCCAGAATATTCTGCAAGAAGCCGGGATCAACTTTGCCTTCCAGTTTGGCGATGCGCTCGTGATTGCGGTAATCGTAGGGATCGATGTCCACGAGACGATCGAGCGCTTCGCAGGCCTCCTTGGTCATGCCTGCGCCCAGGTAGAGATCGAAGAGGCGCACGAGCGCGTCGAAATACTTCGTTTCGCGGTTTAGCTCTTCATAAAGCCGCGCGACAACCTCCGCCACAGGGAGCGAGGCCGGATGGGCGGCGGCCACGCGATCCATTTGCGCCGAGAGCTCGGCTTCGCGGCGCATTCCGCGCATCCAGTCTTTGGTCTGCATCAGAAGCGTCGCCGCTTTGTGGTCCTGCCCGGCGCGAATGTAAGCCCCCGCCAGCTCGAAGAGCTTGGCGAAGCTGTCCGGCTTCTGCTTGTAGTAGGTCTCGAAGACGTCGCGGGCGCGGTCCAGTTGGTTGGTGCGCAGCAGAGCTTCGCCGTAGAGCGCCAGGAAGGATGTGTCTTTGTCGCTCGGAGAAAGCGGGTCGAGCAGTTTCACAGCGCCCTCGGCGTCGCCTTTGCGGAGCTTGGCTTCGGCGAAGAGCAGCGCGCCGGTGCGGTCGTCGGGAGAAAGCCGGTGGGCGCGGCCGAAATGCTGGAGCGCTTCATCGAGGCCGCCGGCAGCGAGGGTCAGTTGGCCGGCGCGCAGAAAGCTTCGCGTAGCCAGATCGGCATGGCCCAGCCGCTCGGCGAGTTCTGCGAGAACGGTGTGGCGGGCAGGGTTTTCGGGGTCGAGCATTGCCACGCTTTCGTAGCAGGCGAGCGCCTCCACTTCGCGTTGCTGCTGCTCGAACAATTCGGCGGCGGCGTTGTATTGCTCGATGGCTTCGCTCGCGCGGTTTTGCTTCTGAAGAAGCATGGCATACCGCATCAAGCGGTCGGGGGGCTGCGGAAACGGCCGCAGAAACCGGCCGAAAATGGCCGAGGCCTTGGAGGCGTCGCCGCTCTCGACCAGGCGGTCAAACTGCGCGCCGTAATACTGGGCGGCGAGCGCGGGCTCGTTCAATCGCGTGTAGATGTCCGCAAGAGCCTGCACCGCTTCCTGGTGGGACGGAACTTCCTCGACGACCGCCTGGTATTCGGCCACGGCTTCGCGGAGCTTGTTCTTCTCGAGGTTGCGGCGGGCTCGCTCGAGATATTTGGCGATGTCCTGGGCCATGGGATTTCGGGCGTTCCGCGAGCGCGGCGGCTTTCTGGGGAAGCCGCTCGATTGCAGTCGCCGCAGCCACCGCCGCGGGCTCAATCGGCGCACGATGAAAGTCCATGATATACCGGAGGCGTCGGCGCCCTCCAAACGAAATCGGGGGCGCGTGCGCATGGGATAGCACAACCAAGGAGGGAAAAGCGCGCCGCGCAGGGTTCGGCGCGGAGCGTTCAGCGCGGAACTTCGGCGGGCAAGTGGCTCACTTTTTCGCGCATCGAGCGCAACGAGAGGCCGCTGCGCACCAGCGCCGCGAAGCCCAGAAGGGCGATCGGAAACGTGAGCGCAAACCAGGCGAAAAATGAAAACCCGGCGGCCGTGGACTTCCCCACGGAAAAAACGCCGAGACCCACGACGCAGAAGAACTGGTACGAGCCCATGTTCGCGGGCGCGTTCGGCAGCGAGACTCCCAGATTGATCACCAGCAGCACCACCACTGCCGCCATGAACGACAGGTTCAGGCCATACCCTCGCATCATCGCCCAAAGCCCGACCACCTGGCAGAATGGCATCAGAATCGAAGTCAGCACGGCGGTATAAAAGCTGGGCGCCGTCCCCATGGCGTGAAGTCCTTGCAGCGCGGCCATGGCCTTGCCGGGCATGTGCTTTGGTTTTTCCGCGGGGGCGACTTCCCCTCCCAATTTGATTTCCAGGTAGAGGATCAGGAGAACGATGATCGCCAGCAGCGCCAGTGTGGCGATCCCCAGCGTGTCGGCGAGCTTTCGGAAGCGCCCGAGGTCCACGGTGAGCGAGACGATCGCCAGGCCCGATGCGGCAATCACCAGGTCCACCAGCCGCTCCACTCCCACCGACCCCAGCACTTTGCCGATGGAAATCTCCTCGGAGTCCGCCAGCAGATACGAACGCAGCAACTCTCCCGGACGCAGGGGAATTACCAGGTTGGCGAACAATCCGGCGTACACCGCGCGAATCGTCCGAGTGAGGTGAGTCCTTCCGAAAGGCGTGAGCAGCCATTTCCAGCGCAATCCCTGCACGCCGTAGCTGAGCACGTCGAAAGCCATCCCCAGCACCACCCACCGGTAGTCCACTCGCGCAAATTCGTGGAGCGTCTGAACGACGTGAAAATCGCGCAGCACCCAAACGAGGCTGGCGATGGCGAGCCCATAGCCGAGAATCCGCGGGACTCTCGAAGGCGGCGGGTTGATGTCTTGGAAGATGGTATTCAAGGCCGCGATTCCGGCGGAGGCGGCGACTTCGCCCCGGAGGCGTCGCCAAAGCCCGGAGTTTCTCTCCTCAACAGGCTGGTCTTGCCGGAAGGTTCAAGCACGGCGGCGTGGACTTCGCTCAAGGCGAAGCAGCCCTGCGAACGCAGGTTGGAAAGCAGGTCGTCGCGGCTGATAGTCTCGCGCCGCATATTCTCTTCCACAAATTTTCCATCGTGAACCAGCAGCGTGGGGATTCCCTCGACGATGCGTTCCAGCCGGGGATGATCGTAGGTAACGCGGCTAATAATCCAATTCGTCCCGAGCACCGTGGCGGCGCCGATCAGGCCCCCGACGACGGAGTTGTCCGGCCCGATCATGGCATTTTGCAGGACGTTGCTCAGGATCAACAGCACGATAAGGTCAAAGGGCGTCATCTGTCCTACCTGCCGCTTCCCCAGCAGGTGAAACATCACCAACAGGAAACGTAGACGATCAGCGAGCGCAGGATCTTTTCGATTAAGGGAATTTCCGGCAGCCAGCAGTGCATTCTCGCTCCTCTCCGCGTGGCTTCCGGACGGCTCGCAGGCATGCGGCCCGGAGCCCTCGCATTGCACGGTTTTCATCCATCCCGGCCCAGGAAAGACCCGGGAAACTCGCTACAGCCTACGACATCGGCCAGCGCGAGGCAATCCGAGACTGCTGGCCGCGTAACCTAAACTATGGCAGACTCAATTATTTGAGAGACGCAAGGTCCGCGCGCGGCACGGGCGCTTCCGGCAGCCCCGGCAGGAACCAGATAGAGAGCACCACAGAGAGAAATGGACCCTCAGTTCATCCGCAATTTCTGCATCATTGCGCATATTGACCACGGCAAATCCACTCTGGCGGACCGCCTGCTCGAACTGACCGGCGCACTCAGCCAGCGGGAAATGACCGCGCAAGTGCTCGATTCCATGGACCTCGAGCGCGAGCGCGGCATCACCATCAAGGCCAAAAGCATCCGTCTGCACTACACGGCGCGCGACGGCAACGAATACCGCATGAACTTGATCGACACGCCGGGGCACGTGGATTTCTCCTACGAAGTCTCCCGCGCGCTTTCCGCCTGCGAAGGCGCGCTGCTCGTGGTGGACGCAAGCCAGGGCGTCGAAGCGCAGACCGTGGCCAACGCGTTTCTCGCCTCGCGCCACAATCTCGCGATTCTGCCGGTAATCAACAAGATCGACTTGCCCGCCGCGCGGCCCGATCACGTGAAAGAGCAAATCGAAAATGTGCTGGCCATCCCCGCCGACGACGCGCTTCTGATCAGCGCGAAAAGCGGCTTGGGCGTCGAAGACGTGCTCGAAGCCATCGTCAAGCGCGTGCCGCCGCCCAAGGGCTCAGCCGATGCGCCGCTGCAAGCACTGATTTTCGATTCCTGGTTCGATTCGTATCGCGGCGCAGTGGTGCTGGTTCGCGTGATGGAAGGCAAAATCACGCCGCATACACACATCCGGCTGTGTGCGAACAATGAAGTGTACGAAGTCGAAGATCTCGGCGTGCTTACGCCCAAGCCCGTCGCGCTTACCGAACTCGCTGCCGGGGACGTGGGCTTCATCATCGCCAATATCAAGCGCGTGGCCGATGCCCGCGTCGGCGATACCGTGGTCGAGGCCGATCGTCCCGCGCCGGCGCTTCCCGGGTTCGAAGCCATCAAGCCGATGGTGTTCGCCGGGCTGTTCCCGGTCAACGCGAGCGATTACGAAATGCTGCGCGACGCGCTCGGCAAGCTTCAGCTCAATGACGCGGCATTCTTTTACGAACCGGAAAACTCCGTCGCGCTCGGCTTCGGCTTTCGCTGCGGATTTCTCGGGCTGCTGCACATGGAAATCGTCCAGGAGCGGCTCGAGCGCGAATTCAATATCGACCTCATCACCACGGCGCCGAGCGTGCGCTACCGCATCACGACCACAACCGGCGAAGTAATGGAAGTGGACAATCCCACGAAATTCCCTCCGCCGACTTCGATCCGCCAGATCGAAGAGCCGATTTTAACGGCGATGATTATCACCTCGGAGGAATCCATCGGCGGCGTCTTACACCTGTGCGAAGAAAAGCGCGGCGTGCAGAAAAAATTCGAGTATCTCTCGCCCACGCGTGTGATGCTCACCTACGAGCTGCCGCTCAATGAAATCGTGCTTGATTTCTACGACCGGCTCAAAAGCGTTTCGCGCGGCTATGCTTCGCTCGATTACCACCTTTCGGGCTACCGCGCTTCCGATCTCGTGAAGCTCGACGTGCTCGTGGGCGGCGAGCCAGTGGACGCGCTCACGATCATCTGCCATCGCGACCAGGCGTACGAGCGCGGCCGCGAGCTCGTCACACGCCTGCGCAAACTAATTCCGCGGCAGATGTTCGAAGTCGCGCTTCAGGCCGCCATCGGCAGCCGCATCATCGCCCGCGAATCCATCAGCCCCATTCGCAAGAACGTGCTCGCCAAATGTTACGGCGGCGATATCACGCGCAAGCGCAAGCTCCTCGAAAAGCAAAAGGAAGGCAAAAAGCGCATGAAGCGCGTCGGCCGCGTCGATATTCCCCAGGAGGCTTTCTTGGCGGTACTGAAAGTTTCAGGAGGGGCTGAAGAGGAATAATTTTTCTTCTAGACTCGCTTGTTTTGACATGCGTGTTAAGCGAGCGAACTAAAATTCCAGAATCGGCGTCTATAAGAGGGAGATACGGCCCGATATCCTCTAGCACACCACTACTTCCGCGCTGAGGGTGGAGCGATCGTGCTCGGAAACTGCTGGTTGTTTGTCACGCGGCGATTCTCCTTGCTGCTACTGCTCTTGTATCCCTTTTGGCCGGACGGGACGACGACTCCCCGGTCCCAATCCCAAACGAGTGCTGACAAATCAACGGAAGCTCGCGGTCTCCTGCGCCAGGGCGTCGAGGCGTATAAGAGAGGCGCTTACGACGAAGCTGCCAAAGACTTCGAGCGCGCAAAGGATCTTGATCCGAACCTGGTGGATGCCCGCCTGTACCTTGCGACAGCCTACGCCGATCAATACATTCCCGGGGCTCCGTCTCAAGAGAACGTGCGTTTTGGCGAGCAAGCAATCGCAGAATTCAAAAGGGTGTTGGACTTGGATCCAACAAACCTGCCCGCAATCGACCGGATTGGTTCGATTTTGTTCAGCACCGGTGGAACGCCATTTGATCCCCAGAAACTAGACGAGTCGAAGAACTATCACCAAAAACATATTTCGCTTCGACCTGAAGACCCTGAGCCCTATTACTGGATCGGGGTGATTGATTGGAGTTTGGCGTTTCGTGCCAACCAGGCGCTGCGGGAAGAATTCAACCAAACCTCGGAAACGCGCCTCGCAGATACGGAGCCTTTGCCTCCGGCGTCAGCTGCCCAGTTTCAACTCGACTACGGTCCGACAATCGAGGAAGGCATCCGGAACCTTGAATGGGCAATCGACCGGCGTCCCGATTATGACGACGCGATGGCCTACCTGAATCTTCTATATCGCCAAAAAGCGGACATGGAGCCATCGGACGAACTTCGCACGCGCGACATGCAACAGGCGGATGCTTTAGTAGACAGAGCAATGGCCGTGAAGAAAAAGAAGGCGGCTCCTGAACCTGAAGCTGAATCCGAGAGACCCAATTAAATCTCTGCTAAAAATCTGATGGGCTCTCTGCCTCGGACCAGAAGTGGGTGGGAGCTCACGACTCTTTTTTCCCGTGTACTTTTGCGTCGAGGGTGCCACGCGCGAGGCGGACGGAAATGTCGTCGCCGAGCGCGATTTGTTCGGGCGAGCGCAGCACGTTGCCGGAGGCGTCGTAGGCGATGGCGTAGCCGCGCTCGAGCAACTGGAACGGGCTGCGCTCTTCGAGCTGCAATCTCAATTTTTCCACGCGGTGGCGTTTCGCGGTGAGCGCTCGATCAACTGCCGTACGAAGCGCATCGCGCCTGCGCTCGATGCGCTGACGCAGAAGAATCGCGCGGCTGCGCAAATCGAACGAGGCGATCTTCGCGCTTGCGCGCGTGAGCCGCTGTAGCGTGGTCGCCAGGCGCAGGCGCAATCCCACCGCAAGCGAGTTGGCGAGCTCGTCCACCTGCTGGCGCCGTCGCCGGACAAGATTTTCGAGCTGGCGGAATCCGCGGTGCGTCTCCAGGTCGCGCACGCGATGCCGCCACTGGCTAAGGACGAAGCGAACGCGCTGCCCCAGCCGGCGCTCGTGCTCGGCGATGTGGCGCTCAAATTCCTGCCGCGAGCGCACCACGATTTCCGCGGCGGCGGAAGGCGTGGGGGCGCGGACGTCGGCAGCAAAATCGGCAATCGTGAAATCAGTCTCGTGGCCGATGCCGGTGATCACGGGGATTTCGGACGCGGCAATCGCGCGCGCCACAATTTCTTCGTTGAACGCCCAAAGATCCTCGAGCGAGCCTCCGCCCCGCGCGACGATGAGCACGTCTGCAGTCTTAGCCCGATTGAAATAGCCGAGTGCCGCCACCACTTCTTTGGCTGCGCCTTCGCCTTGCACTTTCACGGGAAAAAGCAGCACATGCACGTTCGGAAATCGCCGCTTCAGGACGCGCAGAATGTCGCGAATCGCCGCGCCGGTGGGTGACGTGACCACGCCGATACGCCGCGGCAGAACGGGCAGCGGCTTCTTGCGCTCTTCGTCGAACAGGCCTTCTTCTTCCAGGCGCTTCTTGAGTTGCTCGAATGCGAGTTGAAGCGCGCCGAGCCCCATCGGCTCGATGTGGCTCACGTAAATCTGGTATTCGCCGCGCGGCTCGTAAACGCCCAGCCCGCCGCGCACGGTGATATGCAGGCCGTCCTCGGGGCGGAATTTCAGCCCGCGCACCTGGTCGCGAAAGCACACGCACCGGATTTGCGAGCGCGCGTCCTTGAGCGTGAAATACAGATGGCCCGACTGCGCCGCGTGGTAATTCGAGACTTCACCCTCGACCCATATATCCGGAAATTCGCCTTCGAGCAGACCGGCGATGCGTTCGGTGAGCTCGCTCACCTTCCACACGCGCCGCTCGGGCATCAAGTTGAACAGCGAAGCTTGGCTCATCGACCTGTCGGGATACCGCCCGATTTACGTCAGGGCACGGCTTCAGCCGTGCCGCAAGTGTGGCAATAGAAGTACGGCTTTAGCCGCTGAGGGGCGGAGTCCATAGTTCTCACCCAGGCCCTTTACCGGCGAAAGAGATTCACGATCCACATCAGCAGCGTAAACGCCAGACTCAAGATCAAGCACGTGACAATCGGAAAATAAAAGCTGCCGTTTTTCCCGTGGTACGCGATGTCGCCAGGCAGCCGGCCCAGGCGGAACGGCAGCTTTCCGCCGACCATGATCAACGCCCCTGCGCCGATCAATATCACGCCGAGAACTACCAGCACTCTCCCGAGTTCGCGAAGGGAATCCATCGCGCTTCATTCTACTTCAACGACAGATCCAGATCCTGGCTTAAGCGGTTCTGGTTAGCAGCCGCCCTAAAAACAACAATGTCATACAATAACATGTAAGTCTTGACATGAATAGGAATCGATGTTATAAGCGCATCTGCAAAAGCGGGAACTCCAAAGAGGCATCTCATGAAAACTGAAGCCGAACAGGTCCAACGTTTCCCGCGCCTCATGAAGGTCTCCGATCAAGTGTGGGTTGCAACCGCACTCCTGCACCGGGAACAGCCGAAGCGTAGCGATTTCTCCAAACGCGAAATTGCTCAGCGCGCAAAAGTAGAAGACCGCGAAGGGGCCGAGCGGCCCGGCATTTCCCAGCATATCTCGACCCACTGCGTCGCATCCCAACCACCTAGCCCGGCGAAATATCGGATGCTGACTCGCTCGGGGCGAGGACGCAGACGCTTGTTTCGACAAGGAGACGAGTTCCACCCGTCTCGCGCGAACGGAAAGATGGCGCCGGAGCGTGAGGGCCTGCCTGAGAAGTACCACGAGCTTCTCGACTGGTATGAAACCGAATATAACCGCCCAAGGGAGGTCCCGAAAGCCGAGCGGGGCGCCTCAGCAGAGGCGCTAATGAAGCTTATGGGAAGAATCAGCCGTGAGGACGCGGACGAGATGACTCGAATCATCGATGATTGCTGCGGGCGGGCGGATGCGAGCGAGTGGTGAGTTCCTGATCGACACAAACGCGCTCATCAAGCTGCTCGCGCGCGACCCTAGCCTTCGCTGGCAGATGGGCCACGACTTCCGCTGCTTTCTCAGCTTCATAAGCGTCGGCGAACTCTTCGCCGGAGCTCATCAATCGTCGCGGCGAGCATTCAATCTCGGCGAGGTTCGGCACATCTGCCAGGAGATCCCGATTCTCCACTCGGATGTGGAGACGGCCGATCGGTACGGGCGCATTCAGGCCTCGCTGCGAGAAAAAGGTAAGCCCATTCCCCAAAACGATATCTGGATCGCGGCGACCGCCGTCCGGCATGGACTAGCGCTCGTTACACTCGACCAGCATTTTTCTTTTGTGGATGGCCTGCCCGTCGAGATCTGGTAACGCATTAGCACCACTCGCGCGGCGCGTTCGCCGCCAGCGATGCTAGACCAGCTCGACGCCGCCGAAGAAGTAGCCGATTTCGAACGCGGCTGTTTCCGGCGCGTCCGAGCCGTGCGTGCAGTTGTTCTGGATGCTGGTGCCGAACTCTTTGCGGACGGTCCCGGGAGCGGCTTTGGCGGGATCGGTCGCGCCCATGGTGTCCCGCCATTTTGCGATCGCGCCTTCGGCTTCGAGAACCATCACAACCACTTTGCCCGAGCTCATGAATTCGGTGAGGTCCTTGAAGAAGGGCCGTTCTCGGTGGACTGCGTAGAAGCCTTCCGCCTCCGTTTTCGTCAGGCGCAACGACTTGATGGCCGCAATCTTAAACTTCGCTGCGTGAATGCGTGCGAGAATGTCGGTTGCGAGCCCGCGGCCCACCGCGTCCGGCTTGATTATTGCAAGAGTCCGTTCGATTGGCACCTAGGGTTTCCTCCCAAGAGAAGGCCTCAGGTCTGAAGACCTGAGCTACATTATTTTTTTCGGCGGCGCTTCTTCGGTTTTGTTGCCGCCGTCTTTTTCCCGCCAGTCCTCGATTTCCCGAGAATAGCTGCGATCGTGCTGCCGATATCCGCCGGGCTCTGCACTGTATGGATCCCGGCGGCGCGCATCGCAGCGTATTTATCCGCCGCAGTCCCCTGCCCGCCGCTGATGATGGCACCCGCGTGGCCCATGCGGCGGCCGGGCGGCGCGGTTTGTCCGGCGACAAATCCCACGACCGGCTTCCTCACATGCTTCTTGATGAATTGCGCTGCGGTTTCTTCGGCGTTCCCGCCGATTTCGCCGATCATCACGATGGCGTGCGTATCGGGATCATCATTGAACATGCGCACGCAATCAAGAAACGTGGTGCCGATAATCGGGTCGCCGCCGATGCCGATGCAAGTGGATTGGCCGATTCCCAGCCGCGTGAGTTGATCCACCGCTTCATAGGTGAGCGTTCCGCTCCGGCTTACGACGCCCACATGGCCCTGCTTGTGAATCGAGCCGGGCATGATCCCGATTTTGCATTTCCCCGGCGAAATAATCCCCGGGCAATTCGGGCCGATCAGCCGCGTTTTCGAATCTTTCAGCGCGGCCGCGACGCGCACCATATCGAGCGTGGGAATTCCTTCGGTGATGCAGATGACAAGCGGCAATCCCGCGTCAGCGGCCTCGAGAATCGCGTCCGCCGCAAAGGGAGGCGGAACGAAAATCACGGACGCATTTGCACCCGTCTGGCGGGCTGCATCGGCCACGGTATTGAAGACCGGAACCTCAAGATGCGCCGTGCCGCCCTTTCCCGGCGTAACGCCGGCAACGACTTTCGTCCCATATTCAATCATCTGCTCCGCATGAAAGCTGCCCTCGCGCCCGGTGAGGCCCTGAACAACGACGCGAGTCGATTTATCGATCAGCACGCTCACGGGCGTGAGGCAAAGGATCTAAATCCCATCAAAACTTCCTCCATTCCTTCCATAGATTTCGAATCATCATCCCGAGCTTCGCATACTCAGTTTCCAGCTTCTCCGACTGCGCCCGCGGTGCACATCTTTCGTCGGCGGCAAGTTCAAGCCAAAAGCGTGTCTCTTCGATTTCTCCAATCGCAATCTGAAGGTGGCGCTTGAATTCCGCCGCGGAGCCTCGCTTGGCCCATCCCTCCACAATATTTGCAGCTACTGATCGCGCAGAACGCCGAAGTTGCCTTCCCAACTCATACTGCTCGCTCCTCGGGAATCTCTTCGTAAATCGCGAGACCTCCAGCGCCAGCCGGTACGCTTGTTGGTACACGAGCAAATCGCGATATCGACGAATGGGCCCGGCGCGACCAGCTTTTTCCTCCAATTCCTGTGCGTCCTTTGCTTCCTGTGCTTCCTCTGCTTCCCTCTTAATTTCGGGCTAACGCCACAACCTTCTCCGCTCCATCTTTCATGCCTTCGGCGACGGTGAAATTGAAGCCGGAGTTGCGCAGGATCTCTTTGCCCTGCTCCACGTTTGTGCCTTCCATCCGAATGACCACCGGCAATTTCAGCTTCAACGCTTTGGCCGCGCTCACCACTCCGCTGGCGAGCACGTCGCAGCGCAGGATTCCGCCGAAAATATTGACAAACACCGCGCGCACATTCGGATCGCTCAGCAAAATGCGAAATGCGTTTTGCACTTGCTCCTCGCTCGCGCCGCCGCCGACATCGAGAAAATTCGCCGGGCTCCCGCCGCTGAGCTTGATAATGTCCATCGTGGCCATCGCCAAGCCTGCGCCGTTCACCATGCAGCCGACCGTCCCATCGAGCTTGATGTAGTTGAGCTTGAATTTCGAGGCTTCGACTTCGAGCGGCGTTTCTTCGTCCAGGTCGCGCAGTTCGCTGAACTCGGGATGGCGGTAGAGCGCGTTATCGTCGAAATTGACTTTGGCGTCGAGCGCCACGAGCCGGCCATCGCCGGTCACTACGCACGGATTGATCTCAAGCAGCGACGCGTCTGTCTCGAGGAATGCGCGATACAGCGACTGAAAAAATGGCACCGCGCGATTCACCACTTCGGGCGCGAGCTCCAGGCCGAAGGCGAGCTTCCGCGCCTGATACGGCTGCAAACCCGTGGCCGGATGAATCGTCTCGCGCCGGATCGCCTCGGGACTTTTTTTCGCCACTTCCTCGATTTCCATTCCGCCCGCAGCGCTGGCCATAAACACCGGCATTCCACTCGCGCGATCCACCAGGATGCTCAAGTAGAGTTCGCGCTTGATATCGAGCCCTTCTTCGATCAACAAGCGGTGCACGATGCGGCCTTCGGGGCCGGTCTGCGGCGTGACGAGCTTCATGCCCAGAATCCGCCCGGCAATTGCAGCCGCTTCATCGGCCGAACGCGCGAGCTTCACGCCGCCGGCTTTGCCGCGTCCGCCCGCGTGAATCTGCGCTTTCACCACCACCACTGCTGTGCCCAGCCGCTGCGCCGCCGCGCGCGCTTCGTCTTTTTTGAATACAACTTCGCCGCGCGGCACCGGCACGCCGAATTTTGCGAGGATTTCCTTGGCCTGATACTCGTGGATCTTCATGCTGACTCCATCGGCTTGCTGGAGGCCGTCTTGAATAGTGCTAGTATTTCAGCACGCAGAAAACGGCCCAGTTTACTTGGAACAAGCAAAGCCGGCAAGGAGCGGCGGCGCGCAGCAGTCATGCGCGTCGCTGGAACGAGCGGAACCAGTGCAATCGGACGACTCCACAAAGAAGCTGACCATCCACGGCGC
The DNA here is from genome assembly GCA_035624115.1 of Candidatus Sulfotelmatobacter sp. Taxonomy (GTDB): domain Bacteria; phylum Acidobacteriota; class Terriglobia; order Acidiferrales; family UBA7541; genus Palsa-295. Next base: position 14,989 of record DASPSD010000093.1, read on the forward strand.
GCTTGAAAAAGTTCTCGCCGGCGAGGATTTGTCGCGCGCCGAAATCGTCGCCGCTATGGAAGAGGTATCTTCCGGCCGCGCGAACGCAATCCAATTCGGCGCCCTTTACACCGCTCTTTCGTTGAAGGGTATGACTACAGACGAGAGTTCTGTTGTGCATGAATTGACGACGAAGCAACTCCATGAGGCGCCACCCGTTTGCGCGGCGCCTGTCGAGGCAAGCCGATCTTCATCGGCGGAACTTGAGCTCATAACTCACCTTGTGACGGGCCGCGGGGACGATCTATCGCGACGCGAAGCAGAAAATGCGATGGAGCTGATCCTTTCGGGCGAGGTCCACTCGATTCCGATTGCCCAGTTCCTTGCCGCGCTGCGGTTCAAGGGCGAGACAGTGGACGAGCTCGTCGGCTTCGCGACGGCGATGCGCCGGCACGCCACGCCGATTTTCCCCGCGAGGCACGCGCGCGGCGAGGAGCCGCTCGTTGACACCGCCGGCACCGGCGGCGACGCGCGCGGCACATTCAACATCTCGACCGCCGCTGCGTTCGTGATCGCCGGCGCGGGCGTGCGCGTCGCCAAGCACGGCAACCGCGCCATCAGCTCGAGCTGCGGCTCCGCGGATGTGCTCGAAGCGCTTGGCGTGGCGATCGATCTCGCACCCGAACGCGTGGGCCGCGCCATCGAAGAAGTCGGCATCGGATTTCTTTTTGCTCCGGCGGTGCACGCGGCCATGCGCCACGCCATGCCGGTGCGGCGCGAACTGAAGGTGCGCACCGTGTTCAATTTGCTCGGGCCGCTCACCAATCCCGCGGGCGCATCCGCACAAATTGTGGGCGTGTACGACGCGGGGCTCACCGAACTGCTCGCGCGCGCGCTCGGCGAGCTCGGCGTGCGGCGCGCATTCGTGGTCCACGGCGCCGACGGGCTCGACGAGATTTCGATCTCAGACGAAACTGCGATCGCCGAGCTGCGCGACGGCGCCGTGCAAAGCTACACGGTGGCGCCGGAAGATTTCGGCCTGGCGCGCGCGCCGCTGGAAAAAATTCGCGGCGGCGATGCAGGGCGCAACGCGCAGATCATCGACCGCATCCTCGGCCGCCACGGCGCTCCCCACGAGCACGGTCCCTACCGCGATATCGTCCTCGCCAATTCCGCGCCGGCTCTCGTCGCCGCCGGGCGCTCGGCTGATTTTCTTGAGGGTGTCCGCGTCGCCGCCGAGTCTATCGATTCCGGCGCCGCCCGCGCGAAGCTCGACGCCCTCATCGAATTTTCCCGCAGCGAAAAACCCCGCGGCCAAACGGCTTCCTAATTACTTTCAATCCCCACCACTCTCGCGGGCGAATTCAAATCGCCTTTTTTCTTGTAGGGGCACGGTATGCCGTGCCCGTGCAGTGGCGCCAAATGATCTCCGCGCGTCGCCGAAAGGCAATTGTTCGAATGAATTCAGGTGGGAGCCCCCTGCTTTAGCAGGGGGAAGCTCGACTTTAGTCGAGCGGAAACAAGGGCTCAAAGGAAAATGGGCTTCGGCCCCGGAAATTCTATAGGCCCAGCGCTAAAGCGCGAATTCACAACAGGTGCGTTTACCGGAGCGCTGAAGCGCTCCTCCCCCGCATAAATGCGGGGGCTCCCACCGGGAGAATCGACAAAAATGCTTCATTGGCGTCCGCTCGATGGATCAGGCGATGTGGCAGAATCGAGATCAACATCAATCGCGGAGGCGCTGGCCGTGCCGGGCGCATAGCAATTCCCGTCGCGGTTGTACGTCACGCGGCACGCTTTGGTGAATTCGCGGCGGCGGGGCGACTGCGCGAATTGCCACACGCTTGCAAACGCAACACCACTCGATGCAGGCGATGGAGCCGCCGACGAATACGCGCAGCCGGGCGCGGGCGGGCACGCATCGTTAAAAACAAAATAGACGATTGGGCGAGAGCCGGCGTGTTCACGGATATCGTTTGCCGTGATGACGGCTTGCCCGTGGCCCTCTCTCGCGGGCATTCCCGAGCAATAAATTCCCGCGCCGAATCCGGCGGAACTTACGGCGTCCACCCACGCGAGAAGGTAAGCTAGCTGCTCGGGTAACATCCGCCCGCCTTCTTCCTGGTCGAGAAAAATCACTGCGCCGGGATGAAATCCTTCGTGCCCGGAGCTTGCGGCGGCAGTTTGCCCATCCGTTGCTCCGAGCGCAGCAGGATCCCCCGCGCGCTTGAGTTCGCGATCAAGCCGGCCGTTGAACAAGAGCAAAAAACCAAAGCCAGCTTGGACCAGGATTGCCCGCTTCCCTGTCCACGAATTTACAGTTGCGCCGGACGGATTATTGAGCCAGTAGCCAGTGAACGAGAAAGTCCGCCTCAGCGCTGGAAGCAAGGCGTCGCCCGGATATTCGTTGCGGTCGAATCCGAGGTGGGACCGTGCAGGCAGCGATTCCTGCGCTCCGCTCCGCGATCGCCCGGGGACCACATGGATCGCGTCCAATGACGCCGTGAGCGCGAAGGCGATCGCGCAAATTGCTAGGACGAGTCGCACGGACCTCGAATCGCACTAGAAGTCGTCTGGCTTTGCGTAGATCCCGGCATCCCGAACGTTTTGATCGCGCCGGCCGAGTCAAGCCTCGGCCGAGTGGGTGGCTTCTAGCGCGCGGACACGGGCCCAAAGCGGCGTCGAGCCGCCGCACTCCAGAAAAACGCGCCAGAAGTAGCCACTTGAAGGGCAGGATTTCAAAAGGGCAAGATCGGTTCTAAAGGGAAAGGAAATTCTGGAGCAGCCGGAATCCCGGCGACGTCAGCACCGACTCGGGATGAAACTGAACGCCCTCGACGGGAAACCGGCGGTGGCGGAGACCCATGATCGTGCCGTCGGCGGTCTCGGCGGAAATTTCGAGCGACTCGGGAAGCGACGAGCGCTCAACAATCAGCGAATGATAGCGCGTGGCGACGAAATTCTGCGGCAGATCGCGGAATATGGTTTTGCCGTCGTGCCCGATTTCGCTGGTTTTGCCGTGCATGATTTTTTTCGCGCGAATCACGCGCCCGCCAAACGCCGCGCCGATGGCCTGGTGTCCCAGGCAAACGCCCAGAATGGGAATCCTCGCCGCGAAGCGCTCAACCAGCGGAACACTCACTCCCGCTTCCCGCGGCGTGCACGGCCCCGGCGAAATCACGATCCGCTCGGGGCGCATCTCCTCGATTTCGTCGAGCGTGATTTGGTCGTTGCGGCGGATTTCGAGCTTTTGGCCCATCTGGCCGAGATACTGCGCCAGGTTGTAGGTAAAGGAATCGTAGTTATCGAGCAGCAGAATCATGGAAACAACACCATTTTATCGGACCTCAAGGGTTAAGTCCCGCGCGATTTAGGGCACATTCTGTACGGGTATCCTTCGCCTGGCTCCCTTCAAATCTTACTGGTGGGGAATTCGGCCGTGAAGTTGGCGCGGATTGCGCCGATATTGAAAACAAAGCGGGAGCAAGCTCCCGCACTCCAAAGGTCTCAAAGGCTACGGTTCGGAGATTAGGGCCCCGACAGAGCCGAGCAGCGTGAAGTCATCGGCCACTACTCCCCACTTACCAAGTACTACCCACGACTTTTCCCCCGGTGCGCAATCTCGAGCGCCGTCAGCACGGCGCGCGCTTTATTGACCGTTTCCTGATACTCGCGCTCGGGGACGGAATCCGCCACGACGCCGCCGCCGGCCTGCACGTACGCGCGGCCCTGCTTCGCCACCAGCGTGCGCAACACGATGCAAGAATCGAGATTGCCGGAAAAATCCAAATAAAAAATCGCACCACCATAGAGACCGCGGCGCGTGGGTTCGAGCTCGTCGATGATTTCCATGGCCCGAATTTTCGGCGCGCCGGAAAGAGTGCCCGCCGGGAAGCAGGCCATGAGCACGTCGAGGCAATCGATATTGTCGCGGAGACGCCCGCGCAGGCTCGACACCAGATGCATCACGTGAGAATAGCGCTCGACGAACATCAGGCGGTCCATTTTTACCGAGCCGTATTCGCACACGCGGCCGAGATCGTTGCGGCCCAGGTCCACCAGCATGATGTGCTCGGCGCGCTCTTTGGGATCGGCCAGCAGGCGGGCCTCGAGTTCGCGGTCTTCATTTTCGTTGCGTCCGCGCGGCAGAGTCCCGGCGATGGGGCGATAAAAAGCGTCGCGGCCCTGGATCTTCACGAGCATTTCGGGCGAGCTGCCGACAACGGAAACATCTCCGAGCTTCAGAAAATAGAGATACGGCGAAGGATTGATCACGCGGAGCGCGCGGTAAATTTCGAAAGGATCCGCGGTGGTTTCCGCCGCGAACCGTTGGCTCGGGACAACCTGAAAAATATCGCCGGCGCGGATGTACGCCTTGGCTTTGCGGACGGCGGCGAGATATTGCCCCTTGGTGAAATTGGAACGAACGCGCAACGGCCCTTGCGCGCGGCGGCGGGGAGCCGGCGGAAGCGGTCGTTCGAGTTTTCGCCGAGTGCGCTCGATGGCGCGGACGGCCGCGTCGTATTTCGCGCGCAGCGTTCCCGGGCCTTCGGTGAACACATTGCGAATCACCCAGATGCGGTGCTGCACGTGGTCGAAGACGACCAGGCTCAGATAAAACATCATCACGCAGTCGTCGAGGCCGATTTCGTCGCGGTTTTTATCCGGGATGCGCTCGATGAGCCGCACGATGTCGTAAGCAAAATAGCCGATCGCGCCGCCGATGAGCGGCGGAAGGCCGGGCAATCGCACAGGCTTGAAGCGCGCCATCAGGCGGCGGAGTTGCTCGATTGGATTTCCCTCGAACTCGGTGCGCTGGCCTCCCGATTCGAGCGTGCATTTGCGGCCGCGCGCGCGAAAGACTTCTTCGGGATTTGCGCCGGCGAAAGTGTGTCGGTCAATCGTCTCGCCGCCTTCGACGCCTTCAAGCAGGCAGGAATATTTTGCGTTGTGCGCCAGCCGCAGGTGCGTGCCAACGGGCGTGAGCAGGTCCGCCGTGAACGTGTCGTACACGGGGACGAGATTTCCTTGCCGAGCGAGACGGCTGAAGGTTTTGAAGTCCGGCTGAATCATCGGTGACTTTGCTCTTTATCTTCGCGCGCGAGAGCTCGAAGGACGGCGCGGCGCATCGCGTCGACCGGCGCGCGTTCCCCCGTCCAGATTTCCCACTGCGCCGTGCCCTGCGCGACAAACATTTCCACACCGGATACGGTTTCGATGCCGCGGCGCGCCGCGAGTTGCATGAGCCGGGTCACGCGCGGCCGGTAGATGGTGTCAAACACCAGGCGGCAATTCAGCTCGCGCGCTTCCAGAGGAGATTCCTGAACGTGAGGATACATTCCCACGGGCGTGGCGTTGATGATGGCATCAAAAAATTCATGACGCAGCCGCTTTCGCGCGATGCTCTCGCCCCCCACGGCCCGGGCGAGGCGGCTCGCGCGCTCGGGCCGCCGCGCGCAGACGCAGACAGCCGCTCCCGCTTGCGCGAGGGCGAATGCAACCGCACGCGCCACGCCGCCGGCCCCGAAAATCAAGTCGCGGCTGCCGGCCAGCGGCGTGCGGCGCTCGAGCGTGCGAAGGACGCCCACGTAGTCCGTGTTGTAGCCGTACAGTTTTCCGCCGCCGCGCACCACCACGGTATTCACCGCGCCGATGGCGGCAGCCAGCGGATCGCAGCCGTCCAGATGGCCGAGGATGCGCTCCTTGTGAGGCAGCGTGACGCTGAAGCCCGCGATTCCGAACGGGCCGATGGCGGCCAGAAAATCTTTCAAGTCGCGAACAAGAAAGGGGAGATAAACGGCGTCGATCCGGCGCGCCTGGAAGCCGGCATTCTGCATTTTCGGCGAGAGCGAATGGCCGATGGGGTCGCCGATCACTCCATAGACGCGCGTGCGGCGCGTGAGCCGGTCCGCGCGGTAGAGGTCTTTCATTTCATCGAAAGAGAGCTGGCCCGGAGCCGTGGCGTGGTCGATGGATGCGTACGCCAGCGCGCTCCCTTCGCGAAGCGCCAGGATGCGGGCAGGCAGCGCGATTTCTCCCATGGGGACGGCGACGACGCTCCGGCGTCCTCGGGCCAGGCGCAAGAGCGCGCGAGCCTCGGCGAGCGAACCGCACTGGGCCGCGATTTTCACAGCGCGCGGATGCGGGCGCGAGAGCTGCTGGAGCACTCGAGCGCGGTTGCGCGGCATCGCGCGGAAAAAATGCGCGGAAACCATGGGACCACCTTCCCCCAGCAGAACGTCCAGGAGTTCCGGCGGGCAAACCGACGCCGATTCAATTTCCAGGTCATACCAAGTGCATCCAGCGCGGAGAGCCTCGGCAAGATGCAGAAGTTGCCTGGCGATCGAACCCGGATAGCGCCCCCCTGCCTTCGCGCGCCGGCAGGTGGCGATGCAAGTTGCGCGGAGGCGGAACTTACTGAGAGCGGCGAGGAACTTGGAGATTTCGCGGTCGCCGATGAGCCAATCCAGCCGGAGTTCGATGGTTCGGGCCAGTCCTTGGGCGCGAGCCAACTGCCTTGTCATCGAAGCGGCATCGGAAGCGGCGACAACCGCGCAGACCGAATGTTTGCTAAATATCGTCAATTCAAGAATCTCCGAGGGTTCCAAGAGGCGCAAACCGAGACGGCTGACCACCCCTCTGCCGGGGGAGCTTTGGCTTCTACCATGCGGTGCACAATGTGTAAAGCCCGGGAGACCATTGCCTTGACGAGTTCCAGTACGTCTGTTACGGTCGCCTTATCGGGGGAGCGCCTGCTCGAAGGCGCATGCACTCCAAGGAGCGCTTCTTATGCGTGGGAAAATTGTCCTTTTGGGATTGCTTTTCAGCTTTATCAGCGCGGGGGCGCACGCGCAAGCCAAGCTGCCCACCACCACTCAGGACGACATCTACTGCTCGGGAACCGTCACCACCGAAGCGGTGCCCCACGATCACTACGTGATCTCCGGCGAAGAGTCGGAGTTCGTGAACACGTTCCAGGAAGGCGCCTACGTTTACATCAACGAGGGCGCGAGCCAGGGCGTGAAAGTCGGAGACGAGTTTACCGTGATTCGCCCGGTCGACGAATTCCACGGAGTGCAGTGGTCGAAATGGCAATATTCGATATTGAAGAAGCTGGGGCAGGCGTGGGAAGACGAGGGGCGGCTGCGAGTGGTGGTTGCGCTGCCGGAAACCTCGATCGCGCAGATCGAAAATTCCTGCAACTACATTCAGCGCGGCGACGTGGTTCTGCCGTTTGTCCAGCGCCCCACGCCTCCGGTGAAGTCTTCGGCGAACTTCGACCGCTTTGCGCCGCCGAGCGGAAAAGCGACGGCGATGATCATCACTGGAAAAGGCTTCTTGATCTCCGGCGGGACGAACAACATCGTGTATGTCAACCTGGGCAACTCGCAGGGCGTGAAAGTGGGCGATTACTTCCGCATCTTCCGCTACACCGGCCAGCAGCATGAAGAGGTGTACCAGGATAAGCGCGTCGCATTCGAAGTGTACGGCTACGGGAGCGTGCCGGCGAAATACAATTGGAGCAACGTGCCGCGGGAGGTGATCGGCGAAGGCGTCGTGGTGCGGACCGCGCCGAATGCTTCGACCGTGCTGGTCACTTTTTCGCTGCGGGAATTTTACGTCGGCGATTACGTCGAGCTCGAATAGCCCGGTCCCGGGCGCGCCTGCAAGTCCGCGCGAAATTCCGCTTCGCTGAAAATTTCCGCGGTGAATGCTTGAATCCGCGTGGCGGAATCTTTCCACGCGTCCCGTTCGAGTCCCGCTTTCAGGCAAGTCTCTTCGAGAAATCGCTCCAAGGTCAAATTCAATTCCGTCGCCACCTGCGGCAGCAGCACGCCGCGCTGCCAGCCGCGGCTGACCACCACGCCGTGCGTGCCGAGGACGATTTGCTCCGCGGCAATCTGCTCGGGCGGCGAAAGGACCGAGATTTCCAGATCGATGTGAGGCAGCTCGATGGGAAGCACGGGATCGAAGCGCGGGTCCTCAAGCGCAGCCGCTTTGGCGCAGTAAGCGACGACTCGAACGAGCGGATCGCTCGAAGCAAATTGGCCGATGCAGCCGCGCAGCCGACGCTGCATCCGCAGAGTCACGAAGACGCCGCCGGGACGTTGCAGCGCGGGATGCACGGGCAAATCATGGAGCGATTCGCGGCGCTCGACGGCAAGGATCAGCGCGCGCCGCGCAACTTCCAGAAGCAATTGCTTCTCGCTATCAGCGAGTGAGGACATCCTGCGGTTTTTCTTCCTGCTTGACGATCAGAACCTCGCCCCGCCGCTGCTGCACGCGGGTGTTGATCTGGCTCCAGAACATCTGGAAGTAGTGCATGGCCGAAGCGACCGCGCTCAGCACCACCAGCCACAGCAAGGCCATGCCGAGCGTCTTCAGTCCCGGATGCTTGGCTGCCAGAATCACAACGGTGCCGGCCAGCACTTGCAGCACCATCTTCGTCTTGCCCAGCGCAGAGGCGGGAATAACTAGTCCTTCAATCGAAGCGATCTCGCGCAGCCCCACGACGATGAATTCGCGGCCGATGATGAGCACCACCATCCACGCGGGCACCAGGCCCATCTGAACAAGCGAGATGAATGCAGCAGAAATCAGCAATTTGTCCGCAATCGGGTCCAGCAGGATGCCGAGCGTGGTGATCTCGCGACGCTTGCGTGCCAGATAGCCGTCCATCACGTCTGTTGCCGCGGCCACCAACAGAATCAGCACGCCCCAGACCTCAAAGTGAAAGGGCAAACCCCAGACGTTCAAGTTCGGCTGGCGCGTGAGCAGGACGACCACGAGCAAGGGAACGAAAAATATCCTCAGGACCGTTAGGCTGTTGGGAAGGTTCATGTCGTTCTCAGCGAGAAGCCCGCCTCGCTCTCCGAGCGCTTCCGCCGCAGGCCCAGCTTGACTATAGCCCTCAGGAAAGGGGGAGTCAACGGTACGGCCAAAGCGGAATGGCATGGCGTTCCGGAGGTGGATATCCGTCTGGTTATCGGGTTGGGATCAAATTCCGCGTCTCGGGCAAATCCATTGGAGAGTGACTCTTAGCGCATCGACTGCTGCAAACCTGTGCAAATTCAATTCCAAGGATGTGGGACGAGGGGGACAGGGGTTCGCGCCCTAATTGAGGTTGAGTGCTCCCCTAACTCATTGCCTGCAAAGGACTTGTCGGGGGGCTTCCTATGCCCTGATAAAGGACGGTTCCCCAATCTTTAATGTGTCACGATGATTTCCGGCCGCCATTTTCCACAGAGATATCCACAGGGCGGCCCTCAAAGACCTTAAGGATCAACATCATCCGGAAGGGGTGGTACAGGCCTCGCGGCAATCGCTACGTCGTCCAATTCGCGAGCAAACGACTCTGGCACTTCCGCCTCGAGGTCTAGATGCCCGTCATCCATGGCCGAATTTAGCACGCGGCCGCAGGCGTGAATCAGCGCCAGACGCCTTCCGTCTGACAGAGGCAATCGCAGGCGCAAATGGACCATGGGATCGACGGGCATCATCGCGTCAATTTTCGCCAGCAGGTTTTCGAGGCCTGCGCCAGTGACGGCGGATGCAAATACCGTTTGTTCCGCGCGGCCATTTGCCTGAGCAAGCGCCTCAAGCTCTTCTTCCGGAAGCAGGTCCACTTTGTTCAGAACGTGGAGGCGCGGACGATTCTCGACGCCCAACTCGGACAAAACCTTCATGACCTCCGCATCTTGCTCCGCGTGATGCGGATTGGAAATATCCGTGACGTGAAGGATGAGCGACGCTTCCTGCACTTCCTCGAGCGTGGCGCGGAAGGCTGCCACCAAATCGTGCGGGAGATCGCGCAAGAAGCCGACAGTATCGGAGAGCAGCACCCGGCGGTGCGAGGGCAAGCGGACAGCGCGGATCGTGGGGTCCAGCGTGGCGAACATTTGCGGTGAGGTGAGCACGCTGGCGCGCGTGAGCGCATTGAACAGCGTGGATTTCCCCGCGTTGGTGTAACCCACCAGCGCGATCATCCCCAGCGGAACGGCCTGGCGCGCGCGGCGGCGGGTGGTCCGCTGGCGGCGGACCATTTCAATCGATTGCTGAATCTTGCGAACGCGATCGCGAATGCGGCGCCGGTCGGTCTCGAGTTTTTGTTCGCCGGGCCCGCGCGTCCCGATGCCGCCGCCCAGGCGCGAGAGTTCTTCGCCGCGGCCGGTGAGGCGCGGCAGCAGATAATTGAGCTGCGCAAGCTCCACCTGAAGCTGGCCTTCACGCGAGCGGGCGTGACACGCGAAAATATCGAGGATGAGCTGGGTGCGATCGATCACGCGGCAGCCGATTCCCTTCTCCATGTTGCGAAGCTGTACGGGCGTCAAATCATGGTCCACGATCACGAGCGGTACATGCCGCAGCTGCGCTTCGGCGCGGATTTCTTCGAGCTTCCCGCGTCCGACAAGAGTGGCAGGATCGAGCGTATCGCGGACTTGCAAAAGACTGCCGGCAATCTTGGCCCCGGCGCTCTGGGCCAGTTCTTCGAGCTCCAGGAGCGAATCGCGTGCGGAGGCGGAGGGATCGCCCGAGCGGCCGCGCGCCGGTTTTTTCAACCCGATGCCGACAAGCAAGACGCGCTCGCGATCTTCCACGGATTGAGCAGTTTTCATTCTTGTGCGGGACGGCCTGCCAAAGGCATCAAGGGTTGGCCTGTCTTCATCACTAAATTTATTATACGCCGATCAGGCAAGGCCAGCGATTGCGCGAGGAAGTTGCTGCTGAATGATTCACGGCGACAATCAGTGGCGCAGAAGTCAGCACGGCGCGTTCTCAACTCTGGATGGCGCGCGGCTGTCCTGAAGCGGCAAGAAGAAGATCCGAAAGAAACTCGCCCAAGCCGCGGCCCGCGGCGAATTCAGAATCCCGCGTAGCGCGGTCGGCCCAGCCAAGGCACACCAGCATCGCCACGTGCGACCACTTTTCTGCTGCACGCGCCGTGAATCCCACGTCGCGCATGATTCTCGCGATGTAAGCGGTGCGGTCGCGTTCGATAGCGGCGAGTTTCACGGCAACGCGATTTTCGCGGCGCGCCCAGGAGCGCAGCCCCGCTTCCAATTTTCCTCGCTCCGAATCCGCGCAGTGTTCCACCAGCCGCGCCCAGCGCGAAGCTGCGCTTTCGTTGCTCAGCGCGGCGGCGCTGACCCAGGCAGCTTCCTCGTTTTCCCACTGGGCAATCATCGCCGCCAGAAGCTCCTCGCGATCCCGGAAATGCCAATAGAAGCTTCCCTTGCTGACGCCAAGATCGCGGCACAGCACTTCTACCCGGACGGAATCGACGCCTTCGCGCGCGAGCCGCGCAAAACCGGCGAGAATCCAATCTTCCGGCCGGTGCGGCGCCGGTTTTACCGGTGCTGGAGAGGCAGAGGCCATACGCTTGAGTACGTGCACCGGGACAATATCGGAGGCGGCTCGGGGCGTCAAGCAATTCGAGCGGCGCGGACGACGGGACTCAGTTTTTGCCGGGTTCGAGCAACTCGATCGCGGAAGAGAAAATTTCCGGGTCGTCGCCAAATCCGGGAAGCGAGTGCACGCCGGGTTCCTTGCGAAACCAAGTGATTTGCCGCTTGGCAAACCGCCGAGTGGCTTGTTGAATCTCCATCACAGCCGATTCCCGGCTGATGCCGCCTTGCAGGAATTCGCGCCACTGCGAATAGCCGATGAATTGGAACGGCTTCGAAGCGGGCGGCACGCCACTTTCGATCAAGCGCCGAACTTCCTCGATCCAGCCGGCCGCGACCATGGCTTCGACGCGTGCGTCGATCCTCGCGTAGAGCCGCGCGCGCGGCGGGAGCAGCCCAATTTTGACAACGTTGTAACCTTCGAGTCCCTCGCGTCCGCGGCGATGAATCTCACTCACGGTTTTCCCCGTGAGCAGCCGCATCTCGAGCGCGCGAATGATTTTCTGCGTGTCGCGCGGCGCGATTCGCCCGGCGGCCTCGGGATCGAGCCGGCGCAGGGCGCGATGGAGATGAACCTGGCCGCGCGCCTCGGCTTTTCGGCGGAGACGTACGCGCAATTCTTCCGAGCGTGTGGGCGCATCGGACAAACCCTCCAATAATGCGCGCAGATACAATCCGGTCCCGGCAGTGACAATCGGAATCTTTTGGCGGCAGCGCAAATCGGCAAGCGCTTCTAAAGCGAAGCGGCGGTAATCACCCGCCGTAAAAATTTTATTCGGTTCGACAAGATCGACGAGGTAATGGCGAATCCCGCGCTGCTCGGCGAGAGGAACCTTCGCGGTGCCGATATCGAAGTGCCGATAAACTTGAGTTGAATCGCAAACCAGGATTTCGCCGCCCAGCTTTTCGGCGAGCGCAATTCCCAGCGCGGATTTTCCCGAAGCCGTCGGGCCCAGGATGACGATCAGCCTTTCCACCGCGTTCATCCCGAAAATTTCCAGTAGCGGATCAGCAGAGCGAGCAAGGCGAGCGCGGCGAGCAGCAGAGCTCCCAACACCTGTGTGCGATTCAGTTTCACTGCACGTAATCGAGCGGAAGATTATAGAGGAAGATGATCCGCAGCTTGATGTAGGGCCCATGGAACTGCGGAGGCAGAGGCTCGAAGGGATTCGAAGCTCGGATCGCAGCCATCGCGGCATTATCAAGCGGCTCTTTGCCGGAAGTCCGTTCGAGGATCGGGTCGGGCATAGGCACGGCGCCATTGGAATTAATCTGAAAGGTGACGAACACCATTCCCTTATCGCCCATAATGGCGGACTCGGGCATGACTGCGTACCAATTCCGCTTGATATTGGCGAGCATGCGATTGATATAGCTGTTGAAATCCACGCCCTCGGTGGGCGTAAGAATCTGGACGGCGTTGCCAACCGTCACCCCTCCCCTGCCTGCGCCACCTCCGCCGCCACCCCCGCCGGGAAGCTGGCCGCTCGAATGATAGTTTCCTCCCCCGCCCCTTGAGATCGCGTCCGACATTTGCTTCTGAATTTCGGTGCCGGGAGAAGTACTTTGCAGCCCCAGATTTAGTTTACCGGAGGGCTTAGGCTGCGCCGGCAAAAGTTGTGAGGGCGGGGGAGTGGTCGGCTGCGGCGGAGGAGCAGTGTTCGTGGGGGTGCGCGGAACGGGCGCCGACGGCAAATCAGGAGCGGGCCGTTCCGGCGCCGGAGGCGCAACCAGCGCATGAGATTCAGGACGCGGCGGCGCCACCGTGTTCAAAACCTTTGGCGTGATGCGCACCTTTGGACCGGGAGGCCCGGGCGGGGCTTTTGGAATCGCATCCGGCGCGATGTAGACGACACCCAATTGGCGGCTCGCGAGTTCGATTTCTTCGCGCGTGGGAACATGTGGCGGAAACAACTTCGGTATGGAGACCAGGAAAAGCACCATCAGAACGTGGACGACCACTGACGCGGAACGCGTCGCGGCGTCCCACAGGGGCTTGGCTTTTTCTTCCGGCTCGATCAGGAGATTCGGGTCGCCCGTGGTGAAAATATCCGGCTCGACCAAGTCGCGGAGCTCGGGCGTCATCTCCACGGGCCGCTCGACGAATTCTTTTATCTCCTCAGGCTCAGCGGGCTCGACGTAAGCCGGCACGACGACGCGCGCATCAAGGACCGCAACCGGCGCGTATTCCGAAAGCGGTTGAAAGGATTCCATCCGCTTTACGGTCAGTCCCCGAGGAACCAGCGTGCGGCCAACCAGAACATCCAGTGGAATGTGCGAAGGGATCGCGCTCTTGCCGTCGAGTGGAGGCGCGTCCGAAACGCCCGCGGGGACAACGGTCCGCTCGTCCATGTAAGTTTCCAGGCGCCGAGCGGACTTTTTTTGCTCGCCGGGGGAAGGCGCGCGAACGTCGCGCGGAACTAGAGTGCGCGGGATCATGGCGTGTCCTGCGGAGCGAACGCGCCGACTTGGACGCGCCGCGCGTGCTCGAGGATGCCCGCCATCACCTGGTCGGCGAGTTCGAGCGCGCGCCTGCCGGCAGCGCCATCCACCACCGGAGCGCGGCGGGTGCGGACGGATTCCAGGAAGGAGCGCAGTTCAGCGCGCAGCGGCTCTTCGGGAGTGGTGGGCACTTTTTCGAACTCAATCTTCGGCTGAGGAGTTGCTTCCTGCACGCGCACGCGAAGCACATCCTGCCGGGTGAAATCGAGCGAGATGTATTCGTGGGCCTGGAAGAAGCGCATCTTGCGCACGCGTTCGGTGGAAACGCGGCTGGCAGTGAGATTTGCCACCGTGCCGGTTTCAAATTCGACGCGCGCATGGGCGATGTCCACTTTTTCCGTGATCACGGGGATGCCCACGGCGCGAAGGTCAGCGACCGGCGCGTCCACGAGCGAAAGCAGAATATCGAGATCGTGGATCATCACGTCGTACACCACGTCGATATCGAGACTGCGCGGCGTGAAGATGCCGAGGCGATGCACTTCGAAAAACATCGGGCGCGAAACGATTTCCTGTGCTGTGGTCACCGCCGGGTTGAACCGCTCCACGTGGCCCACCTGAAGGATGCGGCCGCCCCGCCGGGCGGATGCAATCAGCGCATCGGCCTCGCGCAGAGAAGCCGCCATGGGCTTTTCGACCAGAACGTCGAGACCGGCATCGAGCAACTGGCACCCAATGTTCGCGTGCTCTTTGGTGGGAACGGCCAGGCTCACGGCGTCCACAAGCTCGCGCGGGATTTGTTCGATATCTTTCAGCACGCGCGTGCCGAATTCAGCGGCGACGCTCCGCGCGCGTTCGGCGTTTATATCCACGATGCCTGCGAGCTCGGCTCCGGGAATTTCTTTCCACACCCGGACGTGATTGCGCCCGAATTCGCCGACGCCGACAACGGCAACGCGGATGGATTTTTCAGCCACGATCTTTTTTCTTCGCGGGAATCGCTCCTGCTTCACTCGCTGCTCGCGCCGGAAACGCCTGGATCGCGATGCCTGCGTCATCGGCGGCACGGATCAAATCGTCGCGCTCAAACAGGAGCGTGCGGCCGGCATCCACCGCCAGTGCGGTGGCGTTCGAGCGGCGCATCACCTCGAGGGTCTTCAGGCCGATCACCGGCACGTCGAAGCGCATGTCCTGCGCGGGTTTGCTCACCTTCACAACCGCGAGCCGCTGCCCGCCGGTGATGCGCGCGGCGCGCTCGATCGTCTCGTCGGTGCCTTCCATGGCCTCGATAGCCACGCAAGCCCGGTCGCGGACGACGACCGTCTGGCCCAGGTCGAGCCCGGCGATTTTCTGCGCCACGTCGCGGCCGTAGGCAATGTCCGCGGCTTCGGCCGCATCGGGTGAACGGCGCGTGAGCACGCCCTCGGCAGCAAGAAGCGGGCCGAGAAACTTGGTCGAGTTCACCAGCTCAATCCCTTCGCCTTCCAGCACTCGGGCCACCGCTCCGATCAGCGAGTCGGTGTTCTTCGCGGGCAGTGAAAACAAGAGTTTAGCAAGCTGCCAGTCGGGACGAATCGAGCTGAAAATCTTATTGTGCTTTACTTGTCCCGCCATCACGGCGTGTTTCACGCCCTCCCGGTGAAGCAATTCGATCGTGCGGCTCAGCTCGCCGAGGCTCACCCAGTGCAGGCGCCGCGCCACGCGTTCCAGCGCCGGAGAAGCTTCTTCGCGGATGGCGATCACGGCCATCTCGATCCCGCGGCTCCGCGCTCCTTCGAGCACGAGAAACGGGAAATCGCCATTTCCGGCGATGAGTCCCCAATCCTGCGAAGCGCTCTCGGGTGTGGCGGCCAAGGTCATGCCTACTTGGTCAGACCTCGCTCGGCCGATTCGATGAACCGGATTAATGTTAAGACGTCCTCTGAGTGAGAGAGGGTTCCACGCATTTTTTCGAGCGCCTGGGTGGTATTGAGCTTGGAGCGGAGCAGGTAACGATAGGCCTGCTCGATCGGCTGGATGCGCTCGGGCGTGAACCCCTGGCGTTCGAGGCCGATGGTATTGACGCCGTAACACCGCGTTTCGCGCGGCGACACGATCTTCGAGAACGGCGGAACGTCTTGCGTGATCACCGTGTGCGCGCCGATGTAGGCGTAGCGGCCCACGCGGCAGAATTGCTGCACCGGCGAAAAATTCCCGATCGTGGCGTAATCCTCGATCGTGACGTGCCCGGCAAGCGTGGCGCCATTCACGAAAATCGTGTGGTTGCCGACGACAGAATCATGGCCGATGTGCGCGTACGCCATGACCAGGTTGTGGCTGCCGACGCGAGTGACTCCGCCGCCTTTTTTCGTGCCCCGGCTGATAGTGCAGAATTCACGGAATTCATTGGCGTCGCCCACTTCGAGCGAAACGCGCTCTCCGGCGTAGGTCAAATCCTGTGGATCGCCGCCCACCGAGCAGAATGGATAAAAGTGGTTCTCCCGCCCCAGGCATGCCGGCCCCTGCACCATCGCATGCGGCTCGACGATGGAGCCGTCCCCCAGGCAAACTTCGTCGCCAACTACGGCGTAAGCTCCGATTTTGATGCCCTTGCCCAGGCGCGCCGTAGGCGAGACGACCGCCCGGGAATCGATTTCGTTCATCGCGCTTTCTCAACGGGAGCGGGCGTCGCGGCATTTTGCGAATCGACTTCCACCATCATGCACATCATGGTGGCTTCGGCGGCCAGCTCGTCTTTCACATAAGCCCGCCCCTCGATCTTGCACACGGTGGTCCCCCGCCAGGCCAGGACATTGACCTCCACTCGCAGTTGCTCTCCCGGCACAACCGGCCGCCGGAATCGCGCGCGGTCAATCCCCGCGAAATAGAGCAGCTTGTTCTCGCGGTCTTCTACTTCCTGAAGCAAAAGCAAACCGCCCGTTTGCGCCATGGATTCAATGATTAAGACGCCCGGCATCACCGGCTGGGCGGGGAAATGGCCCTGAAAGTACGGCTCATTGATGGTGACGTTTTTGATTCCGACGATGCGCTTCTTGGGTTCCATCTCTTCGATAGAATCCACCATCAAGAACGGATAGCGATGGGGAAGAATCTTCTGGATGCCGTTTGTATCGAGGATCATCGTTTGCCTCTGAGACGGGCTCCCGGCCCAAATTCACGGCTGCGAACCGAAGCGGCCCAGGCCGCACAAACCCGGATAATGGCGTGATGATTTCCGCCGGTGCAATCGAGCAATTCTATACGAAACACCTTCGGGTGGGAATCGGCGCGGGCGTAGGGTGTTGGGTCAGTTTCCGGTAATCCGACTGATCAGGAGTTAGCCTGCCGCGACCAATGCCGTTACTTGTGAACAGGCGATTTATCGCCGAATGGCATGCCATACTTGGATGATGCCAGCTGTGAACTTTGACGACTGGGTGAAAGCGGTATTCGCGCATCCGACCAGCGAGCCAGAGTGGTACTGGGATAAGGGCTTCGATGAGTATTGGGATGCCCTGGGCCTTTCCGATGCACTCACGGTCGAGTATATGACCCGCTTGTTCCTTGACCCTAGTCAGCTGAAGCCGTATTCACTGGGACAGGTCGCACAAGCGATATGGTTCTTGATCGCCGAATCATCGCCCGGACAGTGCGCCCACACCTTGCTGATGTCTGGCGTCCCACTTAAGCAACGGATCGGGTGTGTGGATGCAATGGTTGACTTCTTCCGAGTTTTTGTCGCTCCGGCGGCACCGGATGAGGCAGATGAGCAGAAGAACCCTTTTCACACGGCCTGTTACATGTGGTGGGACATTTTTCCATCATGCGGTGGTCCGAACGCCGGAGAGCCTCGCCTGCACCTTGCATGCCTCAACACGATGGCGGCGGTACTTACGATGCCCTCTGAGCTATGCCGATTGAGCGCGCTTCATGGATTGAATCATTGGCATCTACACTACGCTGACAAGGTCGAAGCGTTCGTGGACGAGTTCCTTCGGAAAACACCGGGATTGACACCACGCATTGTCGGATGCGCTGACACAGCACGCTTGGGCCGCGCACTTTAGAAGTCATTGGCGATAACAGGCGTTACCACTCACAACCCCGGTTTCTCGTGGTAACGCGATTTATCAACAGTTACGCGGATTCCGAGCCTACCAGTGAGTCAAGTGTGCCGAAGCCAGCGAATGACCGTCCAGCCACAATTCACGGCGAACAAGACACAGCCACTGAATAGACAAATCACTGGCACGACTATAAAGAGCAGCATTAGCTTGACCGTTCTCTGGTCGTCACCGGCCTTGAACTCTGCGAGGGGGGAATATTGAAAGCAAATCAGCAGGACGAATGCAACCACGATGAGAACAAAATTGGCAACTGAAAGACGCCCATTCATGGGGTAGTGCAGGCTCAGCGCAAAAAAAGAGTAGAGCCCCGCGAAAATGCCGCAAACGACCGCTCCCAAAACAACGACCTGCCATCGCCCAAGGAAAACGGACGTGAAATGCACACCGACGTTGGGATTACCCAACCAAGGGATAGGACCGACCACTCTAACCAATATGGCTAAAGCTGCGAACGCAGCGCATGCGACTCCGAACATCTTTACAGGCAACATGGGTGGAATATAACAGTCCCCACAACTGTTGTTAACAGGCGTTATCACCAACAATGCCTTAAGTCCTGATTAACGGGGTAACCGGAAACTGAGCCGCTACCGGGCGTTGATGCGGCTGAATGCGGCTGCTAGGATACCCGCGCGATGAGCGAGCCGCGGGCAGTGATGCCGATTTTGCTGCGAGAAGCGCGCAAGCGCGAAAAGCAGATGGTTCGGTTGCTGGGTGCGTTTGTCCGGTGCGAATCACCGAGCGACGATAAGGCGGCGGTGGACCGCATGGGCCGGTTGGTCGCGCGCGAGTGGCGGCGACGCGGCGCGAAAGTGACCGTGTTGCGCGTGGCAGACCGGGGAAATCATTTGCGGGCAGAACTCAGGCCCGCGAAGAAGGGCCGCACGACCCAGATCTTGGTCCTCGGCCATCTCGATACGGTGTATCCGCTCGGCACGCTCGAGAAAATGCCGTTCCGTGGTCGCACCGGACGCGCGCGGGGACCGGGCAGCTTCGACATGAAGGCCGGGCTCGTGCTTGCGCTCGTTGCGGTGGATGCGCTTCGCGCGGCGCGAATTCCACTGCGTAAGCGCCTGGCCTTCTTGTGGACTTCGGATGAAGAAATCGGCAGCGAAAGTTCGAGGCGAGTGATCGAGACCGAAGCTCGGCGAAGCGACGCAGTGCTGGTTCTCGAGCCTGCATTCGGACGCGAAGGCCGGCTGAAAACTTCTCGCAAAGGCGTGGGCAGCGCGGAGCTGACAGTGACCGGGCGCGCCGCGCACGCAGGAATCGAGCCGGAAAAGGGCGTAAACGCGGTGCACGAGCTCGCGCTGCAAATCGCGCGCCTGATGAAGTGGAACGAGAAACGGCGCGGGATCACGGTGCAGGCTACCGTCGTCGGCGGCGGGACTACCTCGAACGTCGTGCCGGCGAAGGCGTCCGCGCAAGTGGATATCCGAATCGCGCGGAAGTCTGATGCTCGCGCGCTGACGCGCAAATTTCGGGGCATCAAACCCATTCTCAAGGGCGCGCGTGTCGAGGTACGCGTGGGCCCGATGCGCCCGCCTCTTGAGCGCAGCGCGGGCGTGCGCCGGCTTTTCCACCATGCGCAGGCTCTGATGCGAGAGATCGGGCGAGACCTAGGCGAGGCGAGCACCGGCGGCGGATCGGATGGAAACTTTACGGCGGCGCTGGGAGTGCCAACACTCGATGGGCTCGGAGCTGTGGGCGACGGCGCTCACAGCACGCACGAGAATGTGCTGATCCGCGCCCTGCCCGAGCGTGCGGCTTTGTTGGCGAGCCTGCTCGCCACGACTTGAGCCGTGGGGTTCATACTGGGAAGGTGGTCACCGGCCCCCCTGCCAACGAAGAAGGCGGATAGGGCGGTGTATAATGGAGTCATGGCCAAGCGTGTAATCTACATCTCGGATGCGGAAGCGGCGAATGACTTCGCTTCGCTGCTTGACCGCGTGAGGGCGGGCGCAGAGATTGTGATCGAACACGATGCCCAGCCCGTGGCTGTGGTTCGTCCGGCCGAACCGCACTTGCGGCGGCTCTCGGAATCCCTTCGCCTGGCAAAGGAGCGCGGCTCGACAGCGACGCTCGATTCCGAGTTCGCCGAGGACGTAGAAGCCGCCATCGAGAGCCACCGCGAACCCCTCAGCCCGCCCGCATGGGACTGATCCTCGATTCCAGCGTGGTGATCGACGCGGAACGGCGCGGTGAAACGGTGGAACGGTTGATCGAACGCATTGTGCACTCGACCGGCGACCAGGACGCGGCTCTCTCCAGCGTGGGTCTGACCGAAATTGTACATGGTATCTATCGTGCTTCCACTCCCGCAATCCGTTCGAGTCGGGAAGCGTTCCTCGAAGAACTCCTAGCGGACCTCACGGTCTATCCCTTCACCAGAGAGACAGCAATGCTGGCCGGAAGGCTCGACGCAGAGCAGCAGAGCAAGGGCGTCGTCGTTCCCTTCGCCGACCTGCTCATCGGTGCTACGGCTCTCGCGCTCAGTTTCTCGGTTCTAACTGTCAACGTCCGCCATTTCGAGCGAATCCCTGGCCTCGCCGTCGTGCGCCTCTGAATCGCTCATCTCGATCCAGGATGAGGGCCCTCCTAGTCGCAGACGATGGCACGAATGTCTGGGGCATCGGGTGCGAATGGCTCGATTCTTCTGGGATGAAATCACTGGACGGAAAAACCGCAAGGGAGGCGAGCTACTTTGCAGGGCAGGCGATAAGGGATTAGCGGACGTATTCGTTGCGGAGGTACGTGATGGTCTGCTGATCCAGGTCGGCGTAATCGGAGTGCAGTGTCTCGCGCAAGGCGGAATCCATCGAAGGGGAGCTGGCGATTCGATCGAGCAGGCGGCTGATGTCGCCCACGCCGCCCGCCTGGATAATCGACTCGACCGCCGCGAGCGCATAGGCGTAAGCGGTGGCAGCTGCGCCGCTGGGAAGGCCGAGCCACGAACCCTCGAGTTGTTCGAGGTGCGGCGCATGGCCCTGGCCGGCCATTTCGACCAGCGCGGCGGCTGCATTATTGCTCCGGCGCCCCTCCATCCATTGCGCGACTCCTTCTTGAACCCACGTGGGCGCGCGGCCGTGTGTTTTCTGCCCCACGAAGCTGTGAGTGAGCTCGTGTTTCAGAACGTGCGCGAGTTCCGAGTTCACTCCGCTGAGTCCCTGCACGGGAATGCGGATGCGTCCGTCGTTGATTGCGCCGGCCCAACTGGGCGCGCGCGTGATATCCGCAAAGGCTTGATCGGTGTAGAGAATCACTGCGATGGGCTCGGGCGGCGTGTAGTCGAGTTGTGACTCGAGATCGCGGAAATCATCTTCAAGCGTGTGCAGGATTCCGCGAGCCAGATCGGGCGTGGCGCTGCCGCTGTATTTGAGAGCGAAGTGGGCGGTCTCGCCCTCGCGATAACTTTCCTCTTCGGCCTTGTCGCGCAATGCCTTATCGAGCGCGTGCTCCACTTCCGCGTCGGGCTGGATGTGCTCGGCGCGTTTCCATTCCTCGACGGCGCGGTCCATTTTGTTCGCGCCGTAATAGGCCCAGCCCATCAGCTTGGCAACGTCGGCGGAGTCCGGAGAAATGCGCCGCGCATGCTCCAGCGGATCGAGCGCGTTCGAGAATTGGCTCTGGCGCAGATAAAGGACGGAGAGATTCAGAAGGAGGCCCACGTTGTCCGGCGCAAAGCTGAGCGCCTGGCGATAATGATCGATCGCGGAGTTGACGTCGCCCTTGCTGATGAGGAACTGAGCGGCAGCATAGTGCGCCGCGGCCACTTTTTCGACCGTCACGCGGGAATTCGAGCGGGCGTCGGATTCCAGGCGCGCGATATAAGCGAAGTCGATCAGATTGTCGTGAATCGTGAGATGGACAACGTCGTCGTAACCGCGCACGGGCTCGATTTGCGGAGCCGAGACGGGCGGTTCCGAGAGGGAGGCGGAGCCGAAAGAAGAGCCGAGATTATCGCGTTCGACGCGCTCGACAATCGACTTGGGAAGTGAAAGCTTGCCGGCGGAAGTCTCGTAGCTGACGCGGTCGCCCTCTTCGACAACGTTCGCGGCCACGATGCGGCGGCCATTCTTCAGAACGATCGTGTCCGCCGCCGAAGACACGGCCAACAAGAGAAGAGCGGCAATCGGCGCTGCGAGTCGCACAGTATAATGATAACAAGCCGTCCAAGCTCTCCATCCGGGCTCCTTGCCGCACCATGCCCTAAGTTGTACAGTCGAAATCATGCGGGCGCTTGCGCGAATCCTGGTGGGAGCAATTGTGTTGATGTTGACCGGCGCCGCGACCCGATTGGCGCCCCTCGAGCCGCGCGCTCTCTACCAGGCGCTGAACGAGTTGAGACCCGATGGAGCGCGCGTCTATTCCATCCGGGAAATCAACCTGCGGCGCGACGTTGTAAACCTGCGCTTCATCGAAGGGAAGCTGGCATTTTTCGCGCCCTTCGAGGGACGCATCACCGGCGCCGTCTTCACCGGCCGCGGCCACATCTTCGCCACGCCCCACGACCGGGGCGAGCGCCAATCACTCGCCGGCTTCCTGGGCGTGCCCATGCTCGATCTGACATTTTCGCGAGCCTATCTTCGATTCAACGATGAGACCGCGGCAGAACTGGAGCAGCAGCTCGAGTCTTCCGGAGCCACCGCCGCCGGCGATCCGGAATTCGCAGACCATTGGGGACCCCTCGCCGCGAATCTCAACCCATGGCATTCGATTCGCATCCTTTTCGATTGGCTCGCCACGCAGCCCCTCCCATATTTTTACGCGGGCATTCAAAGCGATGCCGCAGGCGCATTCGATGTGCTGATCGATCGCCGGCGCGATGAGCAGGTGCTTTTCGGGCAGCCGCGGTTTTCGGGAGGCGCGCGGGAGTACGAAACCTGGGCCTCGTTCCGCGCCGCCGACGCGCCGCCTGCTCCCATGGAAACTTTTGCACCTCTCGATTACCGCGTGGAGACAACTCTCGCCGAGGATCTCTCGCTCGAAGGAAAGACGACACTGCACATCAAGGCCGTTCGCGGCGGCGAGCGAATCGTCCCGATGGAGCTCTCACGGAACCTGATCGTCGAAGGGGCAAACCTGGTTGACGGCCCGCCTCTCGTCCACTTTCAAAATGAAGACCTGAGCCGCAGAGACATTCTGCGCGTGGGCAACGACACGCTTCTGGTGGTGCTGCCCGCCCCGGCGCAAGCCGGAGAGGAATTCAAAGTAGAAGTCACGTACCGGGGAACAGTGGTGAGCGATGCCGGCAACAATGTGGAATATGTCGGAGAGCACGGCACCTGGTACGCGCATTTGGCCGGCGGAGATCACTTCACTCCGTTCGACCTGTACTTCCGCTGGCCGAAGCGCTTCACGCTTGTCGCTACCGGCGACAAAATCGAATCCGAAGAGGCCGGCGATTCCAAGATCGGCCACTGGCGATCCGCGGTTCCCTTTGCTGTCGCCGGATTCAATCTCGGCGAGTACAAAGTTGAGACCGCCGGCACCGGCCAGCCGAGAATTCAGCTTTATGCCAACCGGCAGCTCGAAGAGGCCATTCTCGCGCGATTGCGGAGCCTGAGTGTGCCCCCGCTTCCGGCCGGCGGGCGCAGAGGCAGTTCGCCTCCCGGCGGGGGAATCGGCGGACTGGAAGATGAGTTGCCGCCGCCAAGTCCCGCGGCCGTATTGAAAGACCTGGGAAGCCGGATCTCGGATTCGATCCATTTTTTCGAGAACCTGAACGGTCCCTTTCCGTTTCATCAGCTCGATATTTCGCAAATCCCCGGAACCTTCGGCCAGGGCTGGCCGGGACTGGTCTATCTATCGACGCTGGTCTTCTTGACGCCGGAAGCCCAGATGCGCGCCGGCATGGGCGAGCGAACACAGCTCGAAGCGCACGAGATCCTGCCGTTCCATGAGGTGGCGCACCAATGGTGGGGGAATGTGGTGGGCTCAGCCGAGTACCGCGACGCCTGGATCGAGGAAGCGGTGGCCAATTATCTGGCGCTGATGTATGCCGAGAACAAACAGCCGAACGCCCATCGGCTGCGAAACTGGCTCGACCATTACCGCGCCGAACTCACCGCGAAGGCTCCCGGAACGAACGGAATCGTGGATGACGCGGGACCGCTCACTTTCGGCTCCCGGCTGATCGCTTCGAAAGCGCCCGGCGCATTTGAAGTGATCACCTACGGGAAAGGAACGTGGGTGATCCACATGCTCCGCGAAATGATGCGCAATCCTAACTCGAAGGATCCGGACGCGCGATTCCGCGAGCTGCTGCGCTCGATCCTCGCGGACCACAAATTCAGCGCCATTTCCACCGCGGATTTTCAGCATGCCGTCGAATTGCAAATGACCCCGGCGATGGATCTGGAGGGCACACTTTCGATGGCCTGGTTTTTTGATGAATACGTCCGGGAAACCGGAATCCCTCACTACTCGGTGGAATTTCAGGCGAAACCGCACGGGCAAGATTTTCTTGTGACCGGCAAGCTCTCGCAAACCGGTGTGGATGAAATCTTCACGGCTTCGGTGCCTCTCTACGCGGGACGCCCGGGAGCAAGGCTCGAGCGGCTGGGGACGTTGGTCACCACCGGACCCGAGACGCGCTTCCGCTTCATTTCCAAAACGCGTCCCACGAAAATCACGATCGATCCGCACCTCACATTGCTCTGCCGCACGGATTGAGGTGTTTCATCCGCAGCCCCTAGACTTTTCGGTGCAGCTTGAATCATCGCGGCTCTATTGAAATCCTGGTCCATCTGAGCGCTGCCCACCAAGACCTTTGGAGTGCGGGAGCTTGCTCCCGCCTTGTTTTCAAATCCGGCACGACGACCGCCACCATCCCGCTGAGCCATCTCCGGCAGGAGCTCAACAGAGCCAATCACCTTCAAGGTCCAGCGAAAAATTTCTGTGTTTCACCTTGCGTCAGCGCACGGGCGGATTTATGCTACGCATTCTCGATTGAACCGCCGGGGCAAGCCAAGCCAGCTGGGTCCCGGCGCGCCAGCAAGTCGTCAAGCTGGCGGCTTCATGGTTCATTTGGGAACACGAGTCGCCGGTGCGCTGGGTTTTGGGTCGCGGCGATTCAGTACCTGTCGACGCCCCTTCTAGCCGTTCTCAGGCAGCAACACCAATTGCCGGAGCTATCTTGTGAGTCCTGAGGGATCACACAACACAGCCGGGGCAACTGACGCTTCCGGACTTCTAAGGCCGGGCCACACGCTGGGCACGGTCACGGACAAGATCAGCTCGATCGTCCTGGGGCGCGGGACGACGAAAGGCTGGCTGTTCGGCTTCGCCATCGCCTTTGCTCTCCTGATGCTCTTGATGGTGGCCGTCACCTACCTTCTCGTTGTCGGAGTTGGGATTTGGGGAATCAACATCCCCATCAGCTGGGGCTTCGCCATCGTCAACTTTGTCTGGTGGATTGGAATCGGCCACGCCGGGACGTTGATCTCCGCCATCCTCCTTTTGCTGAAACAAAAATGGCGTACTTCGATCAACCGGTTTGCCGAAGCGATGACGCTGTTTGCGGTGGCCTGCGCGGGCACGTTTCCGTTGCTTCACCTGGGGCGGCCCTGGCTGGCGTACTGGCTCGGACCGTATCCGAATCCGATGGGAACCTGGCCGCAATTTCGCAGCCCGCTGGTGTGGGACGTCTTCGCGGTGTCCACCTACCTCACCGTTTCGCTTCTGTTCTGGTTCGTCGGATTGATTCCGGACCTCGCGACGCTGCGCGATCGCGCCAGGAGCCGCGCGGCGCAAGTGGTCTACGGCATCTTCGCGATGGGGTGGCGCGGCTCGGCTGTCCATTGGCACCGGTACGAGATTGCCTCGCTCTTGCTTGCGGGGCTTGCGACGCCGCTGGTGGTTTCGGTTCACACGGTGGTCAGCTTCGATTTCGCCGTCTCCCAGCTTCCGGGCTGGCACACCACGATTTTCCCACCGTACTTCGTGGCCGGCGCGATCTATTCGGGGTTCGCCATGGTGATGACGCTCGCGATCCCCATCCGCAAATACTATGGCCTGGAAGATTTCATCACCATGCGCCATCTGGGGAATATGGCCAAGGTGATGCTGGCCACCGGCCTGATCGTCGCGTACGGATACATGATGGAAACTTTCATGGCGTTTTACAGCGGGAACCCGTTCGACAAATTTTCGATCCTGAACCGCATGACCGGCCCCTATGCGCCTTTCTACTGGCTGCTGATTCTCTGCAATATCGCCATCCCCCAGTTGCTGTGGTCGCCGCGGTTTCGTCAGAGCGTTCCGGCGCTTTTCGTAATTTCCCTGATCGTGAATGTGGGCATGTGGCTCGAGCGGTTCGTGATCGTGGTAATCAGCCTGCACCGCGATTTCCTGCCGTCGTCGTGGGGAACCTACATCCCCACGAGATGGGATTGGGCCACTTATGCGGGAACGATAGGCTTGTTCTTGACGCTGCTTTACCTTTTCATCCGCTTCCTCCCCGTCATCTCGATTTACGAAATGCGCGGGCTGGTGGAGGAAACGCAGGAAGGACAAAAGGCGACTTAGAGGCACGAAGCAAAGAGTTCGATGGCTCAGATTTTTCATCACAGCACGAATCTGATCTCGCGCCTGAGCATTTATGGCGGTGTGTTCATTCTCGCTCTGCTCTCCTACGCGCTGTACACCATCGGGATGTCGCCCTGGTACACGGATGTGAACGTGGCGCGGGAGCAGCCCGTGCCCTTCAGCCACAAGCACCACGTGGGAGAACTGGGGATCGATTGCAGGTACTGCCACACTTCGGTCGAGAAGTCTTCCTTCGCAGGCGTGCCGCCGACCCAGACATGCATGACCTGCCATTCGCAAATCTGGACGAATGCGGCGATGCTCGAGCCGGTCCGGGCCAGCTATCGCGACGACAAATCGATTTCGTGGACGCGGGTGAACGCTCTCCCCGATTTCGTTTATTTCGACCACAGCATCCACGTGCACAAAGGCATCGGCTGCACCACCTGCCACGGAGAGATTGCGGCCATGCCGATTACGTGGCGCGCCAACACGCTCTACATGTCATGGTGCCTCGATTGCCACCGCGCGCCGGAAAATTACGTCCGAAAAAGGGAGGATGTATTCAAGCCGGATTACGTGCCGCCGGCCAATCAGGCCGAGCTGGGCGCCAAGCTCGTGCAGGAATACAAAATCCAAAAGCTGACGAATTGCTCGACGTGCCATCGATGAGGACGAACGGCCAGGTGCCATGAGCTCCGACGCGAACAATCCGAAGCCGAACGCAATCGACCTCGAAGCGGCGCGCGCGAACCTCGCTTCGTCGAATTCTCCGCGCTTCTGGCAGAGCCTCGAGGAGCTTTCGGGCACGCCTGAATACCGCGATTTCCTCGAAAATGAATTCCCCGCGAACGCAGAAGACAAATCGCAGGGTATCGATCGCCGCCAAGCCCTGAAACTCATGGCCGCATCGGCGGCGATGGCGGGCTTGAGCGCCTGCACGAAGCTGCCCACCGAAAAAATTGTTCCCTACGTAAGGCCGCCCGAGGAGATCATTCCGGGCAAACCGCTCTTTTACGCCACCTCAATGCCGCTCGCGGGCGTCGCCACCGGCTTGCTTGTCGAAAGCCATATGGGGCGGCCCACGAAGGTCGAGGGGAATCCCGATCATCCCGGAAGTCTTGGAGGCACGGACGTCTTCGCGCAGGCTTCCGTCCTCACTCTGTATGACCCCGACCGCTCTCAATCCGTAATCCGTGAAGGACAGATCAACACCTGGAGCGCATTTGTGACCGCGATGGGTAATGTGCGCTCGCAGATCGCTCCGAAAGGGACTGGACTCAGGATTCTGACCGATACTGTTACTTCACCTTCGCTCGCGGCACAGATTCGCGCGCTGCTCGCGCAATTTCCGGAAGCAAAGTGGCATCAGTATGAGCCGTGCGGCCGCGATAACGAGCGTGAAGGCACGCGCCTGGCGTTCGGCAGGCCGCTCAATCCCGTCTATCATTTCGATCGGGCGGATGTCGTTCTCTCGCTCGACGCGGATTTTCTCTCCCTCGGGCCGGGGCGCGTTCGTTATGCGCGCGATTTCTCCTCACGCCGTGCCATCTCCGGACCGCAATCGAGCCTGAATCGTCTTTACGTTCTCGAAAGTATGCCCACCAACACGGGAGCGATGGCCGATCACCGTTTCGCACTTCCATTCAATGAAATCCGGTATGCCGCACATTTTCTTGCAGCGGCCCTAAATGTGCCGGGCCACATTGGAGGTGAGGAGAGGAAGCCGTGGGCGATCGTCGCGCGGGATCTCGATCGGCATCGCGGTTCAAGCCTCGTGCTCGCAGGAGAGCAGCAACCTCCTTTTGTCCACGCATTGGCACACGCCATGAACGCGCAACTCGGAAATGTGGGGAAAACCATTCATTACACCGAGGCGCTTGAAGCAAACCCCGAGAACCAGATCGATTCACTGCGCGAGTTCGCCGCGGATTTAAATGCCGGTAAAGTGAGCGTGGCCGTGATTCTCGGTGGCAACCCCGCCTATGACGCGCCAGCGGACCTTGATTTCGGCTTGGCGCTGCTTAAAGCGAAACTGCGCATCCACTCCGGTCTCTATTACGACGAGACCGGCGAGCTTTGCCATTGGCACGTCCCGGCCGCGCATTATCTGGAAGCCTGGGGCGACGCGCGCGCCTACGATGGAACCATCGGCATCATCCAGCCCCTCATCGCGCCGCTCTATGACGGCCGCTCCTCTCACGAAATCGTCGCTGTCCTGGCGGGCCAGGCAGGAAAGTCCGGGCACGACATCGTGCGCGACTACTGGAAGAGCCAGCGGCCCGAAAAAGACAAAGCATTCGACGGTTTCTGGGAGACATCTCTGCACAACGGCCTAATCGAAGGTTCCGCGCTTTCTCCGGTGGCTGTCTCTCTCCGTCCAGACTTTGCCGAAAAGACACCAACAACCGTTGAGTTCCGCGAGTCCCAGCCGCTTGAGATTTCCTTCCGTCCCGATCCGGCCATCTTCGATGGCCGGTTTGCTAACAATGGCTGGCTTCAGGAACTGCCAAAACCCGTCACCAAGATGACGTGGGACAACGCCGCGATGCTCAGCGTCGCGACGGCGCACAAGCTCGGACTCCGGCACGGGGATTATGTTCAATTAAGAGTTTCCGGGCGCGAGGTGAAGGCGGGCATCTTCCTTGTGCCCGGCCACGCGGACGACTGCGTGACGCTGCATCTTGGGTACGGCCGCCGGCGTGCGGGCAGCCTGGGCACCGGCCCTGGCTTCAACGCAAACTTCCTCCGGACTTCCGCGGCGCCATGGATGGCCAACGGCCTGACAATCGAAAAAACCGGTGAGACGTACTACTTCGCTGTCACTCAGCACCAATACATCATGGACGTGGCCGGCTATAAGGTCGATCGCGAGAGCGACAACGCGTTCCAGCGCGATCTGGTGCGTACCGCCACGCTTGAGGAATTCCGCCAGCATCCCGATTTCGCGAAAGATCCTAAAGAAGAAGCTGCCGAAGGATTGACCCTTTATCCCGGATTTAAATCCGAGGGCTACGCCTGGGGGATGGCGATTGACCTGAACCGCTGTGTCGGGTGCAACGCGTGCGTCGTCGCCTGCGGCGCGGAAAACAATATCGCCATCGTGGGCAAAGACCAGGTGATGCGCGGCCGCGCCATGCATTGGATCCGCGTGGATACTTATTTCCGCGGGGGCCTCGCCAATCCCGAAATGTATTACGAACCCGTGCTGTGCATGCATTGCGAGAATGCGCCTTGCGAAGTGGTTTGCCCCGTCGGAGCGACCACGCACAGCCCGGAAGGCCTGAATGAAATGGTTTACAACCGCTGCGTGGGCACGCGTTATTGCTCGAACAACTGCCCGTACAAAGTCCGGCGTTTCAATTTCTATCTCTATTCCGACTGGAGAACGCCCAGCCTGTACGGCCTGCGCAATCCGAATGTGTCCGTCCGCAGCCGCGGGGTGATGGAGAAGTGCACCTACTGCGTCCAGCGAATCAATGCCGCAAAGATCCGCTCCGAAGAAGAAGAACGCACCGTTCGCGACGGCGAAATCGTCACTGCTTGCCAGGGCGCGTGCCCCGCGGAAGCGATCGTCTTCGGCAATATCAATGACCCCGCGAGCCGCGTGTCGAAGCTCAAAGCCCAATCGCGGAATTACGCGCTGCTGACCGATCTGAACACCCGGCCGCGCACAACGTATCTGGCGCGCGTGCGGAATCCGAATTCC
Source organism: Candidatus Sulfotelmatobacter sp. (assembly GCA_035624115.1). Taxonomy (GTDB): domain Bacteria; phylum Acidobacteriota; class Terriglobia; order Acidiferrales; family UBA7541; genus Palsa-295. Next base: position 45,159 of record DASPSD010000093.1, read on the forward strand.
GAGATTCGAGACTGAAATGGCCAAGCGGAAACCCATCTACGGCTTGCTCGCGGAGTTCGAGACGCCGGAACAATTGCTCGAAGCCGCGCGGCGCACGCACGACGCCGGCTACAAAAGCATCGATGCCTTTACGCCACTGCCCGTCGAAGGACTTTCCGAAGCGGTCGGCTTCCACCACACGAATCTTCCGGCAGTCGTGTTTGTCGGCGGATTGCTCGGATGCATCGGCGGATTCTTCCTTCAGTACTATCCCAACGTGATGGGCTACCCGCTCATCATCGGCGGCAAGCCTTACAACAGTTGGCCGGCGTTCATTCCCATTACGTTTGAACTTACTGTTCTTGGGGCGGCGCTTTCGGCGGTGTTCGGCATGCTCGCGATGAATGGCTTGCCCACGCCGTATCACCCGGTGTTCAACGTCCCCCGATTCGCCTTTGCATCGAAGGACCGCTTTTTCCTTTGCGTGAAGGCGCGGGACAAAATGTTCGACCCCGTCCAGACCAAAGCATTTTTGAACGGCTTGAAACCGCAGGGAGTGTTCGAGATTGAGGCCTGAACTCATTATCGAGCGAAGCGCGAAGCGCGCGCTCGTCTCGCGTGCCCGGGTCATGGGGTACGTCTGCGCCATCGCACTCATCCTCGCCGGTTGCCGGCTCGACATGCATATTCAGCCGAAATACAAGCCGTATTCACCGACACAATTCTTCGATGACGGCCGCTCGGAGCGCCCCGTCGTCCCTGGCACCGTGGCGCGAGGCCAATTGCGCCTCGACGAATTGCTTTACACCGGCAAAGAAAATGGCGTGCTCGCGAATCGCTTTCCGTTTCCGATCACACGAGCCGATCTCGAGCGAGGCCGCGAGCGCTACAACATCTATTGCTCGCCTTGCCATGACTACACCGGAAGCGGCCGCGGAATGATCATTCAGCGCGGATTCCCCCAGCCGCCCTCCTATCACATCGACCGGCTGCGCAATGCGCCCGCCGGACATTTTTTCGACGTGATGACGCGCGGCCTGGGGAACATGTACAGCTACGCCGCGCGTGTCGAACCGGAAGACCGCTGGCGGATCGCCGCATACATTCGGGCGTTGCAGCTCGCGGAATACGCCAGGATCCCCGACGTGCCCGAACCCGAGCGCCAAAAACTAATGGAAGAGAATCCGGGCTTCACTCCGGGGCAGCCGAAATGAATTTGCCCGACACACTTCGCAACCAGCTCGGACGCGCGCAGCGAATCGCCGCGCTTTTCGGAATTGCCGGCGCCGTCGTGCTGGGCATCGCCTTCGCATTCGGCAATCGCGAGCAAGTGATGCACTCCTATCTGCTCGCCTACGCTTATTGGGTCTCGATTCCCCTCGGCTGCATGGCCATCCTCATGCTTCATCACCTGACGGGTGGCTGGTGGGGATATCCGATCCGGCGGATCCTCGAAGCCGGGACGCGAACGTTGGGCGCCATCGGTTTGTTGTTCCTCCCGCTGCTCGCGGGGATGCACCGCCTGTATCCGTGGTATGGCTGGCCCCATACACCGGAGGTGACGCACAATTCCAACCTGCACTTTAAGGCGATTTATTTGACGCCACCCCTGTTCACCGTGCGCGCAGTTGTTTATTTTGCGATCTGGCTTCTGCTCGCGCACTTTCTCAACAAGTGGTCGGAGGAACAGGACCGCACCGGCGACCCGCGGCTCGAATCGAACTTCGAAGCGCTGAGCGGCCCAGGATTGATTCTTTGGGGGCTGTGCGTCACATACGCATCGGTTGATTGGGTGATGTCGCTCGAGCCTCTCTGGTTCTCAACCATCTACGGCATGATTTTCATGGTTGTCGAAGCGCTCATCGCCATGGCGTTCGTGATTTTTGTTCTTCGGCAGCTTTCGGATCACGAGCCGATTTCGAAGATTGTCACACCGTCGCAGTTCAACGACCTCGGCAATCTGATGTTGGCCTTCGTGATGCTGTGGGCCTATCTCGGCTTTTCTCAATTTTTGATTATCTGGGCCGGAAACATCAAAGACGAGATTCCGTGGTATCTGGCGCGCGCCTTCGGCGGCTGGGGCGCGGTGGCGGCTGTGCTGATCGCGCTCCATTTTGCGGTTCCATTTTTGCTGCTTTTGCAACGCGGCGTGAAGCGGCGCCTGCAAGTGTTATCGGTCGTAGCGGGAATGATGCTTGTGCTGAGTCTGCTGGACGTGTACTGGCTGGTTGCGCCGGCGTATGAGAAAGCCGGCCCACAAGTGCACTGGGTCGATCTGTTCGCATTGATAGGCATCGGCGGCATCTGGCTGGCCGTATTTTTCGCGCAACTCCAGAGCAGGGCGCTGCTGCCCCTGCACGATCCGCGCTTTAAAGGAGCGCTCCAGCATGAGCACGGAGACTAATCGTCCGCAGAACCCCCCCGAGGATAGCTACGAGCGAACCGACGCGCACATTGGCGCGCTGCTCCAATTCGCCTTTTGGCTCGCCGTAGTAATCATTGCCTCCGCGCTGGGAATGAAATGGATGTTCAGCTATTTTGCGCGAGTGCAGAAACTCGGGCCTCCCGCTTCGCCGTTTGAAAACGTGCGCGTGCTCCCGCCGAATCCGAAACTCCAGGTGGAGCCGCGCGCCGAGCTCGAGGGCTATCGCGAAGCCGACCGCGAACTTTTGGCCACCTATGGCTGGGTGGATAAGCACAACGGCGTCGTGCGAATTCCCATCGACCGCGCCATGGATTTGGTTTTGCAACGCGGCTTGCCCGCGCGTCCGGCCGAAGGAGCGGCGCCCGCCAAATCTCCCGATTCACGCGGGACCACTGAGACGGCCTTGGCGCCTGCGCCGGACTCTCGGCCGGCCATCGGGCCGGAAAAGGCGTCGCAACCATAAGGAGATTTGAAATTGAAGACGGGTGACATCGTGTTGTGGAATCGAGGCGCAGATTTGGCGCGGCGTTTGCTCGCTTTCATCGCCGTTGCCTCCACCGCGCTTCTTGCCGCGCCCTTCACATGCCGTGCCCAACTTCAAGCGCCGATCCAGAATATCGGCGTGCGCCCGGAACTGCTGAAGGATGTCGGGATCGACCAGAATCTGAATTCGCAGGTTCCGCTCGAGCTCGAGTTCCGCGACGAAAAAGGCCGAAGCGTCCGCTTGAGCGAGTTCTTCTCGAAGGGCAGGCCGGTAATCCTTTCGCTCGTCTATTACAACTGCCCGATGCTCTGCACCCAGGTGCTGAATGGTCTTCTGCGAAGTCTGAAGGAGCAGTCACTCAACCCTGGAAAGGACTTTGAGGTCCTCACTGTGAGCATCGACCCCACAGAACGGCCGGTGCTCGCTTCCGCGAAACACGATCTCTACACCGGAATTTACGCGCGGCCGGGCGCCGCCGAAGGCTGGCATTTTCTCACTGGCGAAGAGGCGCAAGTCAAACAGCTCGCCCACGCTCTTGGTTTTCGCTACGCCTACGACCCGGGATCGAAGCAGTTCGCGCATGCCAGCGCCATCTTCATCCTTACGCCGGATGGAAAAATTTCGCGCTACTTCTATGGCATCCAGTATCCCGAGCGAGATCTCCGGCTCGGTCTCGTCGAAGCTTCGCATGGAAAAATCGGCACGCCGGTCGACCAGATCCTGCTCTTTTGCTATCACTACGACCCCGTGACCGGGAAATACGGCCTGCTGATTTCGCGAGTGATTAAGGCCGCGGGCCTCGCAACCGTCTTGGCGATTGGAGCATTGGTTTTCATTCTTGGCCGCAGGGAGCATTACAGCCTCCCTGCAAGAAAGGCGTAGTCGCAAGCATGAGTTCCGATTCACGCAACTGACATGACGCCGCTCGTCCAATTCGCCACGCACCTCCTGCTCCAAGGCCCCGAGCAGATTCCCATTCGTCCGCCGGCGGCTTCCTCGATCGCCGAAGGCGTCGACCGGCTGCACTTTTTCCTCACCGGCATTACGCTATTTTTCACCGCGCTGATCTTCGCAATCATTTTCTACCTCATGGTGAGGTACCGCCGGCGCTCGGAAGACGAGCGCCCGCCCGAAATCGAGGGGTCCCTCCCCCTCGAGATCACTTGGACGCTGATTCCCACTCTGCTAGCTGCCGTGGTGTTCATCTGGAGCTCAAACCTTTATTTCCAGAATTCGCGGCCGCCTTCAGCCTCGACGGAAATCTTCGTCATCGGCAAGCAATGGATGTGGCACCTCCAGCATCCCGAGGGTGTGCGGGAAATCAATGAGCTTCACGTGCCCGTGAATGTTCCGGTGAAGCTGACGATGACTTCGGAAGACGTGATCCACGATTTCTACATTCCCGCGTTTCGCGTGAAGAAAGACGTGCTCCCCGGCCGCTACTCCTCCCTGTGGTTCGAGGCCACCAAGACCGGCACGTATCATCTTTTCTGCGCGCAATATTGCGGCGCGGATCATGCCGAAATGATCGGCTGGGTCTTCGTAATGTCGCCCACCGACTACGAGGCTTGGCTGGCCGGCGGGGCTCGCAGTGAGTCCATGGCGCAGACAGGTGAGAGGTTGTTCAACCGGCTCGGCTGCGTCACGTGCCACGTAGCCGACGGCACCGGCCGCGGGCCGTCGCTCGTCGGGCTATACGGCAAACCCGAAAAACTGCGCACCGGCGAGATGCGCCTGGTGGACGAGACCTTGATCCGGCAGGCGATCGTGTTCCCGAATTCCGTCCTGCTGCCGAACTACCCGCCCATCATGCCTACATTTCAGGGCCAGATTGACGAAGAGCAGGTGCTGCAACTGATTGCCTACGTGAAGTCGCTCGGACAACAGGAAAGGCAGACGAAGTCGAAATGAGCACTCTCGTTGCACCACCCCCGGAAGTCCCGGCCGAGTCGCGCGTCCACTATTTGAACTCGAGCTATGGCATCCGCTCGTGGCTTCTCACCACCGACCACAAACGGATCGCGCTTCTCTACCTCGCATCCATCACGTTCATGTTTTTCGTCGGCGGCGTCTTTGCAGTTCTGATTCGCATCCATTTGATCCAGCCGCAGGGTGCGCTCGTCGAGCCCGAGACGTACAACAAGCTTTTCACGCTGCACGGCGCCGTGATGATCTTTTTTTTCCTGATCCCTTCCATTCCCGCGACCCTGGGGAATTTTCTTGTGCCGATGATGATCGGGGCCCGCGACCTGGCCTTCCCGCGGCTGAACCTGCTCAGCTGGTACATCTACGTCATCGGCGCGATCTTGACGCTGTATGCTGCAATCACGGGCGGAGTCGACACCGGCTGGACGTTCTACGCACCCTATAGCACCACCTACTCTCACACGCAGGTTGTTCCCGTGGCGCTCGGCGTCTTCATCACGGGATTTTCTTCGATTCTTACCGGGCTCAATTTCATCGTCACGATTCACAAAATGCGCGCGCCCGGCCTCACCTGGTTTCGTTTGCCGCTTTTCATCTGGGCGATCTACGCCACCAGCATCATCATCGTTCTGGGTACGCCGGTGGTGGCGATTACTATATTTCTGCTCGGACTCGAGCGCCTTCTCCACGTCGGGATTTTCGATCCCGCTATCGGGGGCGACCCGCTCCTGTTCCAGCATCTTTTCTGGTTTTATTCCCACCCGGCCGTTTACATCATGATTCTGCCGGGCATGGGAGTGATGAGCGAGCTAATCACCTGTTTTTCGAAAAAGCGGATCTTCGGTTATAGCTTCGTCGGATTTTCCAGCATGGCCATCGCCGTCATCAGCTTTCTGGTGTGGGGACACCATATGTTCGTCACCGGCCAATCGATTTACGCCGGGCTGATTTTTTCCGTCCTCAGCTTCATGGTGGCGATCCCCTCGGCGGTCAAAGTGTTCAATTGGACGGCCACGCTTTACAAAGGTTCGATCTCCTATCAGGCGCCAATGCTCTACGCCCTCGGCTTTATCGGCCTCTTTACGATGGGCGGCCTCACCGGCCTCTTCCTCGCTTCGCTCGCCACCGATGTGCACTTGAACGGAACCTACTTCATCGTTGCCCACTTCCACTACATCATGGTGGGCGGCGCGGTGATGGCTTATCTCGGCGGAATTCATTTTTGGTGGCCGAAGATCACCGGCCGGCTCTACCCCGATGCTTGGGCGCGTTTCGGCGCTCTCATTATTTTCGTGGGATTCAATCTCACTTTCTTCCCGCAATTCATGCTCGGCTATCTCGGCATGCCGCGCCGCTACGCGGTGTACCCCGCGGAATTTCAGGTGCTCAACGTGATGTCGTCCGCCGGCGCTTCGGTTCTCGGAATCGGATACTTGATCCCGCTGGTTTATTTCATCTGGTCGATGCGCTACGGCCCGGAAGCGGGGCCGAACCCGTGGGGCGCCAAAGGGCTCGAATGGGAAACTCCCTCGCCGCCGCCAACGGAAAACTTCGAAGAGATTCCCGTCGTCACCGAGGAGGCGTACGACTACGCCAAGCCTCATCCGGGGGTGGCCCGTGTCTGATCTCGCCGCTCACGCCGCGCATCCCGCCGGCTTCGCCCATCAGTTTGAAGACATGGACCAGCAGCACGCCGCGGGCAACCTCGGCATGTGGGTCTTTCTGATCACGGAAATCATGTTCTTCGGCGGGCTGTTTGCGGGGTACATCATCTACCGCGCTTTGTATTTGCCCGCATTCGAAACCGGCAGCCGCCTGCTCAACGTAAATCTCGGGGCGACGAATACTGCCGTGCTGATTGCCAGCAGCTTGACGATGGCTCTGGCCATCCAAGCCGCCCAAGCCGGCAAAAGCAAGGGCACGATGATTTTCTATCTGATTCTCACGATGATTCTCGGCGCCACGTTTCTCGGCGTGAAATTTATTTTCGAATGGCGCCACGATTACGTCGAGGGTCTCGTGCCGGGAATTAACTTCATCGTCCAGCCGGAGCATTGGGGACCGATGGCTTCGCAAGTGCAGATGTTCTTCTGCTTTTATTTCTTCATGACCGGCCTGCACGCCCTGCACATGATTGTCGGAATCGGAATCCTCACGGTGCTCGTGGTTATGGCGGCGCGCGGCCGCTTCACCGAACAATACTTTTTCCCGCTCGAAATTAGCGGCCTCTACTGGCACTTCGTCGATATTGTCTGGATTTTTTTGTTCCCTCTTCTCTACCTCATCGGGGGAACTTTCGTGATGAAGGGCGGGCACTAATGGCCGGCCACGTGGTTCCAGTGAAAGTCTATGTCGGCGTGTTCCTGGCGCTGCTCGCGCTCACCGCGCTCACCACCGGCGCGGCATCCATTGACCTCGGCCGCTGGAACACGATGGTCGCACTGGCGATTGCCGTCACGAAAATGATTCTCGTGGTCCTCTTCTTCATGCACGTGAAGTACAGCACCGGCTTGACCCGCATCGTCATCATGGCCGGCTTCTTCTGGCTCGCCATCCTCGTGGGCCTAACGCTCTCCGACGAGCTAACCCGCGGCTGGACTCCCGCCCCCGGCCCTTGGAGCATCCTCTTTCCATTCATCCGCGGCCTGTTCTGAGGTTTTTCCCGTAGGGGCACGGCATGCCGTGCCCGTCGAAGGCGGAACTGCAAATTATTTTCCCGGAATGTTGAAGGCAGCTCTAACTTCCCACTGTCCGAAACGCCACCACCGCATTCAACCCGCCGAACGCAAACGAATTCGAAAGCGCCGCTTCGACTTTCGCCTTCCGCGGCTGGTTCGGAATGTAATCGAGATCGCATTCCGGATCCCGTTCGTTGTAATTGGCCGTCGGCGGCAAGATTCCTGTATCAAGCGCCAGGATGGTAGCCACCGCTTCGAGCGCGCCCGCGGCTCCCAGCGCGTGGCCGTGCATTGATTTTGTCGAGCTGACTCCGATTTTGTCCGCATGCGCTCCAAATACTTCACGAATCGCCTTGCTTTCGACGGGATCGTTCCCCGGAGTTCCTGTCCCGTGCGCGTTGATGTAGCCGATCTGGTCGGGCGCGAGGCCTGCTTCCTGGAGCGCTCCCTGCATCGCGCGCGATGGCCCCACGACGGCCGGCTGCGTCAAATGGTGCGCGTCCGCCGTCATTCCAAACCCGCAAATCTCCGCGTAGATTTTCGCGCCGCGAGCTTTCGCCGCCTCCAGCGGTTCAAGGACCATCATGGCCCCGCCTTCGCCCAGAATCATTCCCCGGCGGTCTTTGCTGAAAGGACGGCACGTGTCCGGAGCAATCACGCGCATCGCTTCCCAGGCTTTCAAAAGCCCCAGCGCGAATGGCGCTTCGCTGCCTCCGGTGATGGCCATTTCCGCCCCGCCATCGCGAACCAGCCGGAACGCTTGCCCGATTGCATGATTGGCCGAGGAACAAGCCGTCGCAATCGTATAGGTGGGCCCGGTGATTCCCAGGTCCATGCAGATTTGGCTCGCGCCGGCGTTGGCCATCGTTTTCGGAATCGTGAGCGGATGTACACGTCCACGGTCCGAGACATAGAGATCCTCGAATCCGATCTCGATCGCAATTTGGCCGCCCACAGCGGAGCCGCAAATCACCGCGCCGCGCTCCCGCAACTCCGGAGTGAGCTTCAATCCCGAATTGCGCATTGCTTCGCGGGCGCTCACCACGGAAAATTGCGCGAATCGATCGAGGTACGCATCCCGTCCGGCTTCGAAATGCTTCGAAGCGTCGAATCCGCGCACCTGGGCGCCGTTTTGAATCTTCAGATTGACGCGGGCTACGTCAAGGTCTACGAGCGGCCCGATTCCGGGCCGGCCTTCGCTCATGGATTTCCAGTTCGAGGAAAGATCAAGGCCAAGTGAGGAGATGATGCCGAGCCCCGTGACGACCACCCGGCGCGGCGCCATTCGCTAGCCCCGCATCCCGTTCGTGCGTATTTCTGAGGAGTGAACAACCGGGGCGTTTCCGCGCGGCTGCCGCACGCACGCGGTGGCTATCCGTTTGAAATTGAATTGGGCGATTCCGTTCATCAGGTTGGATGGAAGTCAATCGGCCGGAGTGGCCGAACCCACCGACGTGTCCGGCGGCGCAGCCGCGATCAATTTCCGGATGCCCTCAACAATATCGTTCACGGAGCGGATGGACCGGACATCATCATCGGGAATCGAGATTTTGAAGGCGTTCTCCAGCTCGAACAACAGCGTGAACACGTCGAGCGAATCGATGCCGAGCTCCTGTAGATTTGTTTCCAGCGTGATTTTTTCCGCGGGAATCCGCTTCACGGACGCCAGCGTCGCAATCACCTTTTCGGCAACAGCATCGGACATCGATTTCACCCCCGTCGCTCGAACACCCGCGATCCACGCCTCAGGCAAGCGGCCATCCCGCCTTTGCGCACAAATAAGCCGCTTCAATCCGCTCAGACCGTAGCCCAAGCCAATCGGAAAATCAAATTTTAACAGGACTCTTTGCCCTGCGGCGCCCTGATTTTCCCGCGAGTGGCTTGCGAGAGTTCCGGCGCTCCCGGGCTCACCGGCCTGGAGCAGGAGCGGGCGGTTCGAGCTCTTTCGATGCGGCCGGCGGGAGCTTCTCAATCTGGCTGAGGAAAGTCACTACGGTCCAGATCTGTGTGTCGCTCAGCGTTTTGTTCCAGCCGGGCATTCCCGTGGAGCGCACGCCATGCTGGGTGATGTAGAAATTCTCGTTGTCGGGCATGTCGGGAGCGTCCTTGAAAAATTGCGGCACGGGCGGATTGAACGAGCGCCCGAATTGGCTGTCGCGGTTCGAGGGCACCCCGTGGCAGCCGGCGCAATGATTCAGGTAGAGCCGCGCGCCTTCCACCAGATTCTGCTCCGTGGGCTGCACCGGATTCTTCGTTTCCGGCGCGTGCCGTTCGGTCGACGCATCCATCGCCGCCATCGCCAGCTTCCGTTCCATCGCCATCGGTGGGTGATCCGCCTCGATATTCATGTAGCCTTTCATCACGTAGAAAAGGCCGCCCCCGAATAGCACCACGATTGTGAAAACGATCCCGTACAGGAAACCCTTCATCCGGTCTCTCCTTCTGCGGCTTGGATTCTCAAATTTCCGGCCGGGTTATCTTACTTCATTCAACCGGTTATATTTCTTCAGAGCTTCGCGCAATTTGTCGTGCGGCAGCGCTTCCACCTTATTATTGTTGATCCCCGTCATGGTCTTCGCCGCGATCATGGCGTTCACAATCGCCTCTTCGGTTGCCTGGACGGTTGCTTCGAACAGTGCGGGCATCTGTTCATTCGATAACGCGCGAACATCGACGGTCTTTCCAGGCGTTCCCGCGCCCGGATTTGCCGTAGAGAAGGCAATGAAAATGTCGCCGGAATCGTTGCCGGAAATGCTGCCCATTCGCCCGAGCGCGAGTGTCACGCGGCGTGCAATGCGCTTCAGTTGGTGCGGAAGCAGCGGAGCATCCGTGGCAACGACCACGATGATCGAGCCGGTGTCCTCGCCCCAAACGTCCTGGCCGGGGATCTCCCGCCCGACGGGCACTCCTGCAATCATCAAATAGCGATGCAGGCTCATATTGCACTGGACCAGCACGCCGACGGTGTAGCCGCCGTGCTTTTCTGAAAGTCTGCGCGATGCCGTTCCCGTCCCACCCTTGAATTCGAAACAGATCATTCCCGTCCCGCCGCCGACGTTTCCTTCATCGATCGGGCCCGAATGAGCGCCATCCATTGCCGCGAAGGCATCTTCGCGCGTGACATGGAAGCCGTTGATGTCGTTCAGATCTCCGTCCCAAGTCTCGGCGACGACGGGCAGCGACCACCAATCCTCCAGCGGGGCGGGCATGCCGCGCTTAAGCTGCCAGGCAATTACAGCGTCGCGCACCACGCCGACGCTGTGCGTGTTGGTGATCATTACCGGGCCGTAAAGGAACCCGGATTCTTCCACCCAGGTTGTCCCGGTCATTTCGCCATTTCCGTTCTCTGTGAACCAGCCGGCGAAAACCGGATCGAGGGACGTCTTGCCTCGCGGAAAAATAGCCGTCACGCCCGTGCGGACCGGCCCGGCGCCCACCACGAGCTTCCCCTCTCCCGAAATCAGTGTGCGGTATCCGACTTCCACGCCTTTCACGTCGGTGATGGAATTGAGCGGCCCGGGCGTTCCCTCAAACGGCACGCCGAGATCCCGCGCGCGAGGATTTGTCTGGCCCGCAGTGGTCCACGCAACCGCGAGGAGGGTCCCGGCGCATACGAACAAAACTCGTCTCATTACTTTCCTTCTCTCAAAGTGGAATCAAAGGTGCGGGAATCGGAAAGCAGAGGATACCGCCGATCAAGCACGCGCGGTAGAGCCTCCCATTCCAGCGAGGTGAGTCCGTTCCAGGTCGCTGATGGCGTGGTCCAGCCCGGCGACGAGCATTTGAATCATCGTCGAAGTGATCGTGAAGGGAGGCGCGATCAGCAGATGATCGCCGCGGATGCCGTCGGCGCATCCTTGCACCGGATAGGTGATCACGCCGGCTTCGAGCGCATCTTCGTGGACACGCAAAGCGATCTGGGCATCCGCCGGAAATGGCTCGCGCGTCTTGGCATCTCGCACCAGCTCGATTCCGAAGAGCAGCCCCTTCCCCCGGACATCTCCCACCACGGAGTAGCGTTGAAGGCTCTCCAGCGCATCGCCCAATTCATTGCCCACCGGCTCGACGCGCGAAAACAGGTTTTCCCGCTCGATGTAGTCGAGCACCGCATTTCCGGCGGCCGCTGCCACTGGATGCGCGTCGTAAGTAAACCCGTGCACGAACGACCCTGTGCCTCGCGAGATTGTTTCAGCCACGTGGCCTGCCACAATCGCGGCTCCCAGCGGCGCGTATCCGCTCGCGATTCCTTTGCCCACCAAAATAATGTCGGGCGAAATGCGCCAATGTTCGACCGCGAATGGCGTGCCCGTGCGGCCCATTCCGCACATGACTTCATCCGCAATTAATAAAATTCCGCGGCGCTTGCAGATTTCCGCAATCCTTTGCATGTACCCATCCGGCGGCGCCACCGCCCCGAGCGTCGCGCCCACCACCGGCTCCAGAATGAACGCAGCCACATCTTCGGCGCTGCCGCGATCGAGCAAACGATCCAGCTCGTCGGCGCAATCCACATTGCACGCGGGATACTCGAGCTTGAGCGGGCACCGGTAGCAACAGCACGGCGGAATGTGGCCCCACTCCGGCAGCATGGGCGCGTAGGGCTCGCGGCGGCGGTGATTGCCGGACACTGCCAGGGCTCCCAGCGTCGCGCCATGGTAGCTTTGCGATCGCGAGACCACGCGAAATCGTTTCTTCTCCCCGCGCTCGACCCAATACTGCCGCGCGAGTTTCAGCGCCGTTTCCGTGGCTTCGGACCCGCCGGAGGTGAAATACACGCGGCCGCCGTCTCGCATGTGGCTCGGCGCCAGCGAAAGAATCCGGCGCGCCAGTTTTTCCGCGACGCCCGTGTGATACTGCGAGGAGTGTACGTAGGCCAGCAGCGAAGCCTGCTCGGCCATCGCGCGCCCGATCTCCTCGATTCCGTGCCCGATGGTGACCACGGCCGCTCCCCCGGCGCCATCCAAAAAACGCCGGCCGTCCGCCGTAAACACAAAGCAGCCTTCGCCCCGCACGGCGCGGGGATACGTCTTCAGAAAACTTCGGGGGAAGATCGCTTCGCTCATCGAGTGCCTTTTCGGCGCGCCGGCTTCGCCTCACGCCGATTCTGCGATCGGCATTCATTTCACCGCCGATTGCCGAATGATTCCAGCGGCGATTCCGCTCGCTGCGCCAAAATGTAACGCCCCGGTCCATACAAGGTCCGGCGATGCATTCGTAGGCTCGCGTCGCTATTTTTCATTTCCACTTAAGACGCTTCAGATCCACAGTCGGCGGCGGGAACTTCATATCCATGTCTTCCATCGTTTCCGCCACGATGTGCGACACCGCCAGGTTGCGGAACCACTTCTTATTGGCCGGAATGATGAACCAGGGAGCTCCGTGCGTACTGCAGCGGGTGATGGCATCTTCATACGCCGCAGTGTAGTCGTCCCAGTGCTTCCGCTCGGCGAAATCCGCTTCGGATATTTTCCATCGCTTGTCCGGATCGTCGATTCGTTCCAGCAGCCGCTTCCTCTGCTCGTCTTTGCTGATGTGCAAAAAAAACTTCAGGATTCGCACATTGTTCTTGTGCAGGATCGCCTCAAAAGAGTTGATCTGGTCGTAACGCGATTCCCACACATCCTTTGGGACCAGGCTATGTACGCGCGCGACCAGCACATCCTCATATTGCGAGCGGTTGAATATTCCGATGTCGCCGTACTTCGGAATCGCATTGTGGATCCGCCAAAGGAAATTGTGCGCCTGCTCGTCTGCGGAAGGTGCTTTGAACGACGTTACGTGGCAGCCCTGGGGATTCACGCCTGACATCACGTGCCGGATTGTGCCGTCCTTGCCTCCGGCATCGAGCGCCTGGAGAATGATCAGCAGGGCGCGCTTGTGCTCGGCATAAAGGAGGTATTGCAGGCTATCGATTCTGGCGAGCGATTTCTCCAGGCTGACCTTCGTCTTGTGGTTCTTTTCCCAGCCGAGTGTTTCCTCGGGATCATATTTGGCGAGTTTTACTTTCGTCCCGGGCTTGACGATCAGTTCTTTCGTGAAATTCGTCGCCATCGTGCCCTCTTCTTTCCGAAGCGGGTTTCTATGCAGGGCAGAGAGGATAGCGCGATCCGCCCGATGTGCAAATGCCGCAACATTCTCCGGCCCGGTCCGGCTCGGCGTCGAGCATGTGTCATACTATTTTCATCTCGCATTCATGGTTCCGAAGTATGATATGGATTTGGATTTGAGCGATTCCACATGGCCACCGCCCTTCCCGACATTCCAGCCGTTGCGAGTGAAAGTCCGGTAAAAGAGCCGGCGCCCCGGCGCGAGTATCCGGGAGCGCTGGTCGTGGTCGAAGGGATCGACGGCTCGGGAAAAAGCACTCAGCTTTACCTTCTGAAGCGCTGGCTGGAAATCGGCGGTTATCGCATCCACTTCACCGAATGGAACTCTTCGCCGCTGGTGAAATCCGCCACGCGGCGCGGCAAGCAGCGGCGGCTGCTGACGCCGACCACGTTTTCGCTGCTCCACGCCGCGGATTTTGCCGATCGCTGTGAACGCCAAATCCTCCCGCTGCTGCGCGGCGGTTATCTCGTGCTGGCCGACCGCTACATTTACACCGCGTTCGCCCGCGACGCCGCGCGCGGCTGCGCCGCCCACTGGCTGCGCAATCTGTACAGCTTCGCTCCCATCCCCGACATCACGTTTTATTTTCGCGCGCCGCTCGATGTGGCCGTTTCGCGCATCGTCTCCGGGCGTCCCAAACTCAAATACTACGAAGCGGGCATGGACCTGGGGCTTTCGCTCGATCGCGCGGAAAGCTTTCGCATCTTCCAGGAACGCATCCTCGCGAACTACGACCAGATGATCGAGACGGATCATTTCGTTTTGATGGACGGAACCGTGCGCGTCAACAAGCTTCAAAAGCTCATGCGGCAGATTCTCGGCAAGAAAATCGATCTGGACCAGTTCGGCCCGAAGAAAGCCGGGGCAAAGAAAAAATGAAACGTTCCGGCAAAAACGGCGCGCAGTCCGAGGGATCGAATGGCCGCCCCTCCAGGCGCGGGCGGAAAAACGGCAACGGCGAGGCGCCTTCACGCTTTTACGGAACGACTCTCCCCGGCGTCAAGCTCGAGGAGCTGAGCGGAGCGCTGTTCGTCATCGAAGGCACCGACGGCTCCGGCCGCTCGACGCAAATCGCGCTTCTCACCGAGTGGCTCGAATCCCAGGGCTTTGCCGTCCAGACGATGGGCTTGCGGCGGTCGTTTCTCGTCGGGGAAGATATCGACGCGCTGCTGGCCGAAAACTCCGTTACGCGCACGACCCTTTCGCTGATGTACAGCACCGACTTTTTCGACCAGCTCGAGCGCCGCATCCTTCCCGCGCTCCGCTCCGGCCTCATCGTCCTTGCCGACCGCTACATTTTCACGCTGATCGCGCGCTCGGCCGTCCGCGGCATCGGCCGCGATTATCTGCACGGGATTTACGAGATGGCGCTGCGGCCGGATTTGACCTTCTGGCTCAACGTGCGTCCCGAAATCGCTTTCGATCGCGAATTCAAGAAGTCGCAGACGATCAGCTACTGGGAATCCGGCCGCGACATGTCGCTCTCGAACGATCTCTTCCAGTCCTTCATTCGCTACCAGTCGCTGATCAAGAAGGAATTCGAGTATCTCTCGAAACGGCACGGCTTCATCGAAGTGGATGGCGAAGGAAGCGTGTCCGAAGTGAACCGCGAGCTGCGGAAGCGGATCGCGTCGCATCTGGGAATCCGCAGCACGCACTATCAGCCTTCGCACGCATTGTCGCACCTCTGGCGCTGAGAGTGGCCGCTCCCGTCCAACTGGCAGCCATCGACGCTGGCTCGAACGCGATCCGATTGGTGATCGCGCAGGCAACTTCTCCGCAGCAAATTCAGATTCTCGAGAACGAGCGCGCGGCCGTCCGCCTCGGCCACCACGCGTTTACCCGCCGGCTCCTCGACGAAGAGACGATTGTCCAGGCCGCCCGCGTCTTCCGCCACTTTCGCGCGCGGATGGACCGCTATCACGTGGGCGCCTATCGCGCTGTCGCCACCGCCGCCGCGCGCGAAGCCCGCAACTATCGGCGCCTGATGGAGCGCATCCGCAAGAAATCCGGAATCGAACTCGAAGTCATCGGCAGCGAAGAAGAGGCGCGCCTGGTTTGCTCGGCGGTGAAGTGGGCCATGGGCGATCGGCCGCAGCCGCGCCTGATTTTCGATTTGGGCGGCGGCAGCCTGGAACTGAATTTCTTCCAGCGCGGCGATCTCGAGCACCGCATCGCGCTCCCGCTCGGCACCATCCGTTTGATGGAGACTTACTCGATCGAGGGAGCGATCGACGAAGACAATGCGAACCGCCTTCGCCTCCATATTTTGGCTCTGCTGCGCAGCGCGTTGCCTTCGCCTCCAAAGCTCTCGAGGGCGGTGGCGGTGGCGTGCGGCGGAAATGCCGAGGCCCTCGTGCGCCTTGCTCCCGGCCCGATGTTCGGGAGAATCCCGGCGATCAATCTGCGCCTTCTCCGGGACCAGACCTGGCGGCTGCTGAGCCTCGACGTTCCCGGACGCATGCGTGTATTCCGCGTGCGGCGCGATCGAGCCGAAGTCATGGGTATTGCCGGAATCATCTTTACTACGCTCGCGAAATGGCTCGATCTTCGTTTCCCGCTCGTTCCCGGGGTCGGCGTCCGCGAAGGAATCCTGCTCGACCTCGTGGCCGCGCAATACTCGAGCGGCGCCGCAACCGCGGAAGAAAGAGCGCGCGACGCCGAAATCCTCTCGGGAGTGCGCTGGTTCGGGCGGCGGATGGACTATGACGCCCAGCACGCGGAACAAGTCAGCCGCCTGGCGCTTTCTCTGTTCGATCAGCTTCGCCCGCTGCACGAATTCGGGCCGGACCTGCGGCTGGTGCTGGAGATCGCGGCAATCCTGCATGACATCGGCCATTTCATTCACCGCAAATCGCATCATCGCCACGGCGAATATTTGATTCGCAACGCCGAAATTCCCGGCCTGCGCGGCTGGAGGCGCGAGATGGTGGCGGCGCTTGTGCGCTATCACAATTGCAAATCCGAGCCGCAATTCGAGCATGCCTCCTACGCCGCGCTCGACGGCCCGCGCCGCCGCCAGGTGCGGCTGCTTTCCGCTCTGCTTCGCATCGCCGAGAAGCTGGAATCGGATCACGAACAGCGCGTCGAGGGGGTCGACGTTCACATTGCCGGCCACAAAGCCGTTTTTGCCGTTCGCACCGGCGACGGGGTACGCTTGGATATGGCCGGCCTCGAACGCAAGTCCGACTTGTTCGAGAGAGAATTTCGGCTGAAGCCCGAGTTTCGCCGCGTTCAAAGGAAAGAAAAAGAGAAGGTCGCGTAAGGAATGATTCTTTATCTAGTCCGGCACGGCATCGCGGTGGATCCCACCGATCCACATTCTCCGGCCGAGCCGGAGCGGCCGCTCACCGCGAAAGGCGTGCAAAAAACGCGCGCGGCTGCTCTCGGCCTTCGCGCCCTGGGCGCGAAGCCCGACATCCTGATCACGAGCCCATACATCCGCGCTGCGCAAACCGCCGAGATTTTTGCCGAGGCCCTCGGCTATCCCACTTCCAAGCTCCGCGCCAGCGAAGTTCTTGCGCCCGGCGCGAATCCTGCCGATGCGGTCAAGGAAATTTCAAAATTGCGCGCCAAAGAAGTGATGTGCTTCGGCCACGCCCCTCATCTGGACCACATGATTTCGCTGCTGGCCGGCGCGCGCGGCGTCTTCACTTCGCTCAAGAAGGCGGGTGCGGCCTGCTTCGAACAGTCGAATCCTCGGGGTCAGTGGGAGCTGCGCTGGATTCTGACGGCGAAGCTTCTGCGTCAACTCGCGGAGTAGGCTCCCTGTGCTTCCAGGAGAGAGACGGTTTCGAGCGTATTTCCTCCCTGAAGTCCCGCGCGCCAGGCAAGCCAAAGAAACTCCTTGTCGCCGATTTTCGCGCGCAGTTGGTCGAGCCGCAGCTTGCGCTCGCCGTCGATCCTCTCCAGCCAGGTAGCCACCCCGGCCGGATCGCGCCCCGCGCAGACCTTCCGGACTTGGATCCGTAGCACGTCCAAATCGTGCACTTCGCCGAGCAAATCTTGAAACTGCTTCAGGTCGTCGCCCCACGCTTCATAACGCTTCGGAAGAAAATTCTCGACGATATAGCGGAAACGCTTCACCCCAATCCGCAGCCGATGCCACGCGATTCGGCTCCGCCCTTTGCGCGCCCGTTGATATAGATCGACAGCCTCGTTCAGGCTCGCGAGCGCCAGCCGCTGGAATACGACGCTCTCCAGCGGGAAAAACTGCGCCTTCGAAGGCAATTTGCGCGACAATTTGCGCCACTCTTTCCGGTCGAAGCGGTCAAGCGCTCGCTGGGCTCGCTCTATATTTTTGCGCTCCTCGTGGCCCAAATTCCGCAGCATCAGCCGCCGGACCGGGTCGCCCGCGGCGCTCAATTTCTTGATCCACTCCCTTTCGACTTGTGTATCGCGCAGGATCCCGAGGGTATGAAAGACCTGGCGGCTCATTTTCTTGAGCCGACGCCATCCGGGGGCCGGGTTTACCTCGCTCAAGGCCTCGGCCATCGTCCGGCAACGCCGGAGGGCCACCCGGAGATCGTGGACCGCGTCGGCATCCCAGTCCCGGCGGGCCCGATCGGCCTGCTCCAAGACACGCTCCATCCAGACCTCTAGGCCAATGCGTCTGCTGGAAAGTCCTGGAGAGAGAGGAATTGTATGCGCCATGGAATTTCCAACCCGCGAGGGAAGACCCGCCCCAGAGGGGAGAATACACCCCCGCCCCCCAAAATGCCACTTTGCGGCCGAAGCTCTCGGCGGCCAGCATTCATTCATATTCCTTTAACAATTCCGCCCCACGATAGTCCGTTGAAATTCTCGGCCGGGAGTATCGTCACGCTTTCCGGAAGCAGAACGCGCAAGCTGGCAAGGTGGGCGATTGCGTTGGCAGCGCTGGCGATCGGACCCACGTATGCCCGCGCGCAGAAATCGGCCGAAGCGTGTCCGCGGCCCAGCCCCGGAACCGCTGTTCCCGAGCCCGCCGAAATCCATAGCCAAAACGGCCTCCTGAAGGTCACGTTCGCCTTCCGGCGGTCCGTCCAGCCGGACGGCAGCGTCCGGTATTGCTATATCGCGGAGGATGGCAGCGAGTCCCCTACTTTGCGCGTGCAGCCCGGCGACGAAGTGATTTTCACGCTGAAAAACGAAATCCCTGCGGACTCTGCGCCGGCTCAAGAACGTGCGCATCTTCACGCGATGCCCGGAGCCTGCGCGGGCGGCGGAATGATGAGCGCCTCCGCCACCAATCTGCATTTCCACGGGCTGGCAATTCCTGCCGTTTGCCACCAGGACGAAGTCCTGACCACGTCTGTGCTTCCCTCTTCCCCGCCCTACGAGTACCGCTTCAAAATTCCCGCCGATCAGCCGCCCGGCCTCTATTGGTACCACCCTCACTTGCACGGATTCACGAAACGCCAGGTGCTGGGCGGAGCCTCGGGCGCCCTGATTGTGGAGGGCATCGAACGTGCCAACCCGGAACTCGCCGGCTTGCCCGAGCGCGTCTTGGTAATTCGCGATCAGGACTTGCTGAATCCGAATGCGCCGCCAAAACCGGGAGCCGCAGTCGCCCCGGTGGTGATCGACAAAGATGGAGACGCTCTGAACACCGGCGACGGCTCCGGCATGCCGGCGAAAGATATCTCCGTGAACTTCGTCCCGGTGCCCTATCCAAATTACGAGCCCGCGATCCTGCGGATGAAGCCGAAGGAACGGCAGCTCTGGCGCGTGTTGAACGCTTCGGCGATCACCTATTTGAATTTGCAGATTGTGTCCAACGGGACGCCACAGTGGATGGCGGTGGCGGCGCTCGACGGCGTCCCGGTCAATTACAAGAGCGGGGGCAAAGGGGTCGCCTGGCAAATTCATGTGGGGATTCCGCCGGGCGGCCGAGCCGAGCTTGTGCTGGCCGCGCCTGCGCAAGGCGAGGCAACGCTGGAAACGCGGAGCGTCGACACGGGTTTCGGCGGAGAAAATGATCCCGTGAGGCCCATTGCCACCATCGTGGTTTCACCCGATGCGCCCGAACCGCGATCGAAACTCGCAACTTCGCCGGAAGCTTTGCCGCGCCCGAGTCTCCCCTGGCTCGGGGACGTGGCCCCTGTGCGCACCCGCAAGCTGTACTTTTCCGAGACGCTCCAGGATCCGAAGGACCCGAAGAGCCCCACCACATTCTTCATCACTGTCGACGGCGAGCAGCCGGCGCCCTTCGATCCAAATTCGAGCACTCCGAACATCGTCGTGCGCCAGGGAACCGTGGAGGATTGGATCATCGAGAATCGCTCGCTGGAATTGCACGATTTTCACATCCACCAAATCCACTTCCTGCTCCTCGAACGCTTCGGCGCACCCGCGAACGAACCTTTCCTCCGCGATACGGTCAATGTCCCTTTCTGGGATGGCAAGACTTCCAAATATCCCAGCGTCAAGTTGCGCATGGATTTCCGCGAGCTCGGCGCGGCCGGCACGTTTCCTTATCACTGCCATCTTCTCGAGCATGAGGATGGCGGCATGATGGGGACCATCCGCGTCGAGCCAGCCGAAAACCCCGCCGCTCAACCCACGAACCTGCAACCGGGCACTTCCTCATCTCAATAAAATACCCAATAAGCCGCTGTCCTCTGTCTCCTTTGCTTCCTTCGCTTCTTTGGACTCCTTTACTTTGGCGCAAAAAAAAGATAGTCCGCTGAATAGGCGACGCGCAACTCCTGGCCGGCGTGGGCGGCATCGCAGCCTGTCGACGGCGCTTTCCCGCCTTTCGTATTGAGCCGCTGGATCGACGTCACGCGCGCGAGCGCGCCTTCGCCGCTACGGCTCACCACCGTAACCAGGAGCCAGGGAATCGAATCCGGATCGGGTGATGGCTCGTTGGCTACGGCCTTGCCAGTGACGCGGCTGCCGTCGTTGGCTTCCCACGAAGGCCCGGCGAAATGCTTGCCGAACGCTTTCCCTTCTTTGTCGAAGAGCTGCGCGTCCGGCGCCTTGAGAGTCCAGGCGGCTTGCGTGCCGTCGGCTTTGCAGGTGTAGATTTGGTCGCCCTTGGCGTGCACCCGCAAGAGCAATTGCTCGTTCGCCGGTGGTTGCAGTTTCTGCGGCGCCTCCTGTCCGCTCGCTGTCACCGGAAGCAGGGCAGCCACAAACGCGAGCCCTCCGGCTGCGAGAATCGCGCAAACGATTTTTTTCATTGGCAATCTCCTTACCTGAAACCGCCCGAATCTACTTCAATCCGCATGACTTTTGTAGCAATCAGTTTCCTTTTCGCGAAGCAGTCCGTTCTTCCCGCCCCTCAATAAGCCCCTAATGAACCGCTTCCGCATTGGCAGATGCCCCTCGACAGTCCCTGGCATAGAACTTCTAGAACTTTTACTGCCTTCTCTTTGCCCGCCTCTGCTCTGAATCCTGTGCCCCTTCGATTCGACGATCCAAATAAATCAGGAATTCCCCGCGTTCAACCAGTTTTAGCGCGCCGTTCATCTGGAGGTAATGAAGCCCGCGTATCCCCTTTACGCCGGTTTCTGAGCCGTCACGCCTCCCGAAGGTCACACTGCGCGGCCATCCGTCTCCAGGCGGGGCGCGGCGGCTTCAGACCCGAAAATTTCGCATCGGAGAGAATATGAAACAGACCAGTTTTCGCGGGCTGGTGGCTCTGTTTGCCGCCTTCGCCCTGATTGTCAGCGCTCCAGGAGTCGGATGGGCTGGAAATGGCGGCGGGAAGGGCGGCAATGCGGCCGATTTCGCCACCACGACGCCGATCAAATATGTCGTCGTGATTTTCAACGAGAACATCTCCTTCGACCACTATTTCGGGACGTACCCGCATGCGCAAAATAATCCTGGCGAAACTCCGTTTCACGCCAAGGACGATACGCCTCGCGTGAACAACCTGGAATCGGCCGGGCTTCTGACGCAGAACAACAACACCAACTCAGGAACCCAGGTGAATCCGTTCCGGATTCCGCCCGCGAACGCCGTGACTTGCGACAACGATCACGACTACAACGATGAGCAATTCGCATTTCACAGCGGCCTGATGGATCAGTGGCTCACCCCCTTGACCGCTTTGGGAGAAACCGGCACCGTCAGCTGCGTCGATCCGAATCTTGGGCCCAACACCGCGATGGGCTACTACGACGGCAATACCGTCGCCGCCATGTGGAACTACGCTCAGCACTTCGCCTTGAGCGACAACTCCTACGGCACGACCTTCGGGCCTTCCTCGACCGGAGCTGTCAACCTGATTTCCGGAAACATCTTTGAAGCAACCATCTTCCCAACCACCGCGGCCGGAACAACGCCCAACGCGGGCGGAGAAGTTGCCGGCGCCAACCTCAGCTCGAGTGTGACCCAGGGAGCTCTGATCGGCGACGCTCGCCCGCATTTGGATGATTGCGTGCAAACCACCAAGGGCCTTGCCCATGCCACCCAAGTCACCATGAGCGGCAAAAACATCGGCGATCTCCTCAACAACAAGAGCATCACCTGGGGATGGTTCCAAGGCGGCTTTGCACCTACGGGCGCCAATGCGGCTGGATTGGCCATTTGCGGCCAGCATCACGTCGGCCTCGCCGGCGACGACGCGCTCACCCAATCCAGCGATGGCGATTACATCCCTCACCACGAACCCTTCCAATACTACGCCTCGACTGCCAACGTCCATCACACCCGCCCCAGTGACGCGGGCTTGATTGGGACATCGTCGGATGGTGCGAATCATCAGTATGACACCATCGACTTCACCACTGCTTTGAACGAGGGCCGCTTGCCCGCCGTCAGTTTTATCAAAGCGCCCGCCTACCAGGATGCGCACCCGGGGTACTCCGACCCCATTGACGAGCAGTTCTTCACCGTCAACCTAATCAACATGATTATGCAAACCGACGAATGGAAGCACACTTTGGTCGTCATCGCCTACGACGATTCCGACGGCTGGTACGATCATCAGATGGGGCCGATCGTCAACCAGTCCGACAGCCCGGGCGACGACCAACTTCTCACCCCCGGCGTCTCCAGTGGCAGTTGCGGCACTCCAAAACCGCAAGCCGATGCGAACGGTCAGATTCAGAACGGGCGCTGCGGCTACGGGCCGCGGCTTCCCATGCTCCTGATTTCGCCTTACTCGAAGCAGAATTATGTCGATCACAGGCTCACCGACCAGTCCTCCATCATCCGCTTCATCGAAGACAACTGGAGCCTGGGCCGGATTGGCAATGGCTCGACCGACGCGATCGCGGGCAGGCTGGACGGAATGCTCGATTTCCGTGGCCACGCTTCGAGACTCATTCTCGATCCATCCACGGGCCTGGTCGTCAGTAACCCTGAGTAGCCCGTTCACCCAAGCGCCAGGGCCGCAGCCTGGAGGAGACACCGAAACGAGGGAAATCTCCGTAAGTCCTCACACCACGTAACACCCCCCTGGCTCGTTCCGGCCCCCGTCGGAACGAGCCAGTTCCGTTTTTGGGCCCTTCGAATTGGGCGCGACAGCGGTATCCTTGATGCCGGATCCGGGCGTCACAATCCGAAGTTCGAGGAGCAGCGTCTGTGTCGCGACCCGTTCGCAGCATTGGACTCACGCAAGTTTCCGAGTGGGACGACGGCAAAGTCCGCCGCAAAGACGATTATCTCGCCGCCGAAGAACCCCTCGAAATCCGCATCGGCGAACACCCCATCAGCGTCACCATGCGCACTCCCGGCCATGACCTCGAGCTCGCGGCAGGGTTTCTCTTCACTGAAGGAATCGGTCAACGCGCCGAACAAATCCTCGCTCTTGAAAGCTCGTCGGAAGGCGACGCCGGGAAGCGAGGAAACGTGGTTCAAGCCGCGCTCGCTCCGGAAGCCACGCCGGACTTCGAAAAGATGCGGCGGCATTTCTTCGCCTCCTCGAGTTGCGGCATCTGCGGGAAGGCCTCCATCGAGGCCGTGCGCTCGCGATGCCTCGCGCCTCCCAATCCGAACTTTCGAATTGCCCCGGATGTGCTCCTCGCGCTTCCCGACGCGCTGCGCTCCTCGCAAGACGTCTTCGAGCGCACCGGCGGCCTGCACGCGGCGGCGCTCTTTGATTCGCGCGGCGCGTTGCTGGTGCTGCGCGAGGATATCGGGCGCCACAACGCCGTCGATAAAGTGATCGGGTGGGCCGTCCGGGAGCGGCGCGTGCCGCTCAAGGATTCGATGATGCTGGTCAGCGGCCGCGGCGGATTCGAGATCGTGCAGAAGGCGATCGTTGCAGGCGTGCCCGTGGTCGCGTCCGTCTCCGCGCCCTCGAGCCTGGCAGTGCAGCTTGCGCGCGAAATGCAACTCACGCTGGTGGGATTCTTGCGCGGCCGCCGCTTCGTGATTTATGCAGGGGCAGAGCGGCTAGCAGATTCCGCCCAGGCGTAGATTGATATCCCTACCTCAAACCGCTGCCTACGAAGACCTTTGGAGTGCGGGAGCTTGCTCCCGCTTTGTTTTCAAATTCTTCGCACCCCGCTCCTCCGTGGTCTCCGCGCTTTTCTCTGCGCACTCTGTGTTAAGCGGCGTCGATTGGCTGCGCTGATTGAAACACAGAGGCCACTGAGCAAGCCATCGAGCGCACAGAGGAACCGCCACGCGCCGCTCACCAATCTCCACCGCGTTGCCTACGAAGACCCTTGGAGTGCGGGAGCTTGCTCCCGCTTTGTTTTCAAATTCGCCGCACCCTGCGCCACTGACTCGAATTGAGGCTTGCCTCAGCCTGCGCAGCCCCTGCGTTCCGAGGATTGTGATGCCGACACTCCAGCCATATGCCTACCTCACTGCTCCGCGAGCCTCTCGCCCGGGCGATGCTGCCCGGCGTTCACGGATCATCTCGCGAAAAGCGCCGAAGAGCTGCATATCCCACCAGCCGCGCTGCCCTTCTTCGTCCATCAGCTCGAGCGCGGCCTCCGAGGGATCTGCCTTCCGATACGGCCGGTCGGTCGTGAGCGCGTCGTAAACGTCGGCCAGTTGCAGAATCCTCGCGGTGAGCGGAATTTCTTCGCCGCGCAATCCATCGGGATAGCCCGTGCCGTCACTCTTCTCGTGATGATGCCGGATGATCGGCAGCACCAGGCGGAACGACTTCAGCGGCGCGCAAATCCGCTCGCCCACCACTGCGTGCTTCCGCATGACGTCCATTTCCTCTTCGGTGAGCGGTCCCGGCTTCAGCAAAATCGAGTCGGGCACCACCACTTTGCCGATGTCGTGCACGATCCCCGCCCAGCCGAGCGCCTTGATGTCCTCCTCGGGAATGCCGAGCCGGCCGCCGAGCTGCGCGGACATATCCGAGAGTCGCTCGCAGTGGCCGCGCGTGTAAGGGTCGCGCGCTTCGATGCTCTGCGCCAGCGTGAAGACCACCGCCTCGGCATTTTCCAGATCGTCCGTATATTGCTTCAGCCGCATCAGCATCCGCACGCGCGCGAGGAGTTCGTTGATATCGATCGGCTTGCTCAGGAAATCATCCGCGCCCGCATTGATTCCCTTGATGCGGTCCTCCGTGTCGGAAAGGCCGGTGATCAGCACGACGGGCGTGAGCCGCGTCTCCGGCGTGGCTTTAATTCGGCGGCAAACTTCGAATCCATCAATCCCCGGCATGAGGATATCCAGCAGAATGAGGTCGGGGCGAAAGGTGGCGCAGAGTTCGAGCGCCGTCGGCCCGTCGCTGGCATCGCGCACCTCGAACCCTTCGCGATACAGCAGCATCTCGAGCGCCGCGCGCGCCCCCGACTCGTCGTCAACAATCAGAATTTTTCCGGTCATTCATCCGGCTCGGCCGCCTGGAATGCGCTCCAGGCTCGGAACTCATCGAAGCAGAGAGAGTGAGGCTTTCGTTCCACTTGGCTGGAAGAACCGCCTGACATACTTCGCATCGCGAGGAAACAAATGTATCCTGTCCCGGATTTTCCGGCAACTCCGGAATCGCCGTCACTGGATGGCGCGGCGCGAGGAGAACCGGAAAGCAGGTCCCCGAGGGAAGAAACTTGGCGAAGCGAACTCTTCCTCCCGAAGCGCTGGCGGAGATGAATGTCCGGCTGGAGCGGGCGCACAACGCGTTTCAAAGGCGCTACCCGGGCGCATCGGGCGGCCGCCAGCCCGTGCACGTCGTGTACGGCGGCGCGCATCTATTTCGCGCGGACACTGCGAAGCGTCTGGGCGAGCTTGCGCTGCGGTCGCTCGATGAATTCGCCCCGAACTTTGTTGTTTTCGCGCAGGCCGTCGGTCTCGCGGGAGCGGAGCGTTTGTCGGGTTCGGCGGAAGCCGCCGCCTCCATCGCCAAATCCATCGAAGCCGATCCCGAAGCAGCCCGCCGGCGGAATCAGCCTGCCTGGTTCGCGCATACCGTGTACCGCCGCGTCCGCGACAAGCTGAAACGCGAACCCGTCGAAGATTTCCGCATCGACTTCGAAGATGGGTATGGGAACCGTTCGGACGACGAAGAAGATGGCCACGCCGTTGCCGCTGCCGGCGAAGTTGCCGCGGCCCTGAATTCGGGCGAGCTTCCGCCGTTCATCGGTATCCGCGTGAAACCGCTCACCGAAGAGTTGCGCGAACGCAGCATCCGCACGCTGGACGTTTTCCTCACCGAGCTGGCTTCCAAAACGCGCAGCGAATTGCCGCAAGGATTTTTTCTCACGCTGCCGAAAGTCACGCTGCCGGATGAAGTGGCTGCTTTTGCCGACGTTTGCTCCCGCCTCGAGCCGGCTCTCGACCTCCACCCCGGCGCGCTGCGGTTTGAGCTGATGATCGAAACCACGCAATCGATCTTCAACGAGCGCGGCGAAGCCAATCTCCTCGCGCTCGTTGCCGCCGCCCGCGGCCGCTGCGTCAGCGCTCATTTCGGCACGTACGACTACACCGCGGGGCGCAACATCACCGCCGCCTACCAGACCATGAACCACTTCGCCTGCGATTTCGCCCGCGAAGTGATGCAGGTGGCGCTCGCCGGCACAGGCGTGTGGCTCTCCGATGGCGCCACAAATATTCTTCCCGTTCCGCCGCATCGTAGTGCGCCGGATGGCCCCGCTCTCACTGCCGCGCAGGAAGCGGAGAATCGCCGCGTGGTTCACGCCGCATGGAAACTTCATTTCGACGATATTCGCCGCTCGCTCATCAACGGCTTCTACCAGGGCTGGGACCTGCATCCCGCGCAATTGCCCACGCGGTACGCCGCCGTGTATTCATTCTTCCTCGAGGGACTCGATGCCGCCGCCTCGCGCCTCCGCAATTTCATCGAGAAGGCCGGGCAGGCGACGCTGGTGGGAGAAGTGTTTGACGACGCCGCCACCGGACAGGCGCTGCTCAATTATTTTCTGCGCGCGATCAATTGCGGCGCCATCACCCTCGAAGAGGCCCAGCGGCTCACCCACCTCACCTTGCCGGAGCTCCGCGCCGCCTCGTTCGTCAAAATTTTGACCGCTTGCCGAAAGTAAGCGAGAGTGCTTCAGAGCCGGTGGGGAATCTAGGGTCTTTCGTCAGGGCACGGCTTCAGAGTCTGTGTGACGATGCCCATTTTCGTCAGGGCACGGCTTCAGCCGTGCCGTAAGCGCTTCATAATGTCTGCGGCTTCAGCCGCTGAGGGACCGATTTCAGAGGTCTCACACAGACCCTTCAGGGCAGCGCCGGCGGATTCGCGTATCGCCCGGTTGTAAGAATCGTGGCAATCCAATCGCCGGATGGGAACCCCGACGCGCGCAGCCCTGCGGCCTCTTTTTCGATGTCATAGGCAACGCGGCGATGCGTCACGTTCCCGTCTTCTACCACAACGTAACTTGCGCGCGGGTCTCCATCGTACGAAAGGCTCGCCGCGCCGGTATTGGCAACCGTGAATCCCGGCAGCTTGCGCGCAAACGCCGCGTGAATGTGCCCGTACACAACGGTCTTGGCTCCGAGCTCCTTGTAAGCATCCTCCAACTCGCCATCGGTGCTGCTCGCCCGCGGCGCGCGCCACAAATCATGCGGCGCAGCGTGGACGATGCTCACATCCTCGCGCTCGAGCACCGTAGGAAGCTGGCGAAGCCAGCGCAGCCGCTCATCACCGAGTCTCTCCAAAGTTGCAG
This sequence comes from Candidatus Sulfotelmatobacter sp., assembly GCA_035624115.1. Taxonomy (GTDB): domain Bacteria; phylum Acidobacteriota; class Terriglobia; order Acidiferrales; family UBA7541; genus Palsa-295. Next base: position 72,789 of record DASPSD010000093.1, read on the forward strand.
GCGTCATTTCCTGAAACAGTATTTTCCACAGCGCAGCGAGGCCCGGGCCCTTCTTCAACAGCTCCGCCTCAAGCTCCGGCTTCCACAGCATCTCATCGGTATTTCCGCACACGCCGGGCCATCCAAGTTCGCGAATTCGATCCACCACTTCCGCAGGACGATACCCATTCGCAGCCAAGTCCCCGCCGTGAAATACGAGGTCCGGCGACGTCGTCTTGAGATCCGCGAGGATGGCTTCGAGAGCCGAAAGATTTCCGTGAATGTCTGCCACGACGGCGATGCGCATTTCGTTTCAGCTCCGCCAGCGTCTGTCTGGTACCCGTCCGGCTCTGTTGCCACCCTGCTCGAGCCTCTTACCGATGGGAGGGCTGACGAATCCGGTTATTCTCGTAGGGGCACGGCATGCCGTGCCCGCGCCGCCAATTTTCCGAACCGCTGCCCCTTCTCTCCGCGCCGGCGCCGAGAACTTCGGAGTGTGGGAGCTTGCCTGTCCTGAACGGAGACGACGGGCTTCCACTTTGTTTTCAATTCCGGCACAACGCGCGCCAACTTCTGGGCTGAGCCGAATTCACCAGGATCTCAACCGAGCCAGATGGCTTCTAATCTTTCCGCAAAGTGGCCTCGATCAGCCCGTGCGGCTCGTCCGTCGGCACGAAAACTTCCGCGGGATTGTCCATGCCGAAGGGCGTGAGGTCCACGAGATTGAAGTGCTTGTTCGGCAGCGAAAGCCGAATCTCGCGAATCGGATCGAAATTGCTGAGCACCGCCTCCCCCATCGCGTAGAGAGTGTGCTGCAGCGATTTGCTGTCGTGCTCGGCAAAGGTATCGAGCAACGCCTGCCTCACGCCGTGCCACACCGGGCTGAACTCGACCTCATCTCCCTCATAAAGCCATTTCGCGCGAATCGAAGTGCTCAAAATCCGGTTGCGGTCTTCTTTCAAGGTCGTGTAGGGATCGCGCAGAAACCCCTCGAATTGCGATTTGGTGGTCTTCAGCACCACCAGGTCCCGCAGCCCGGCCTCGATCGTAGCCCCATCGCGCGTGCCGCTCACGTCCGCGGTCCGCTTTTCCTCTCCCGCGCGAAGGAACGCCGACGCGTGCTGTTTCCCTCCGTGCATCTGCCGCGCCCAGAGGCTTTCCGCTGCTTCCACGCGCACGCGCGAAACCTGTGGGTTGTACGTGAGGAAATGTTCGATCAGGTGCAGGCAAAAATCTTCCGGCGCTTCCACCGGGTACTGCCGCGCCAGCACGTACACCGTGTTCTTCATCGTGTCGGTGGGCAAAATTTTCCGGTTGTCGCCCTTGGTGTGCGCCGCTTCGAAATCGCCTTCGAACCGGATCCCGAGCGTCATCTCTTTGATGTCGTGCCGGCCATCCTGTCGCACCACGCGCAGCATCCGCACGCGCGACTTTCCGTAATTGTTCTCGCCGAGCCGGATGGCCATGCCTCAACTCCCGCGATAGGTGGAATATCCGTACGGAGCGAGCAGCAGCGGCACGTGATAATTCTGCTTCGAGTCGCGCACCTGGAAAATCACCATCACCTGCGGATAAAAAGCCTCCACGCGCCGCGATTCAAAATAAGTGTGCGCGTCAAACGTAAGCCGGTAAGTTCCTTCCGCGAGAATATCGGGAGGCGATAACATCGCATGACGCCCGTCGCCATCCGTAGCGCCCCGGCTGAGCTCCTTCCATCCGCCGCCGGCGTTTTCCATCTCGAGCTTCACCGGCACGCCCGCCGCCGGCCGGCCCAGCGACGTATCGAGAACGTGCGTCGTAATCCGGCTCATGATTCGAGCAGCTTCTCCAGGCGCAGCCGCGTGATTTTCCGCTGTTCCTCGACCGCGATTTGCAGCTCGATTTCCGGATCGTTCGACAATCGCTCGCGCACGCTTTTCAAAATTTCTTCGGCCGATTTTCCCGTGGCGCAGATCAGAAAAACGTAACCGAACGTCGCTTCATACGCCTGGTTCGCTGCCGCCAGCACGGCGAGCGTTTCCGCCGGCGCTCGTTGCGCCGCCGCCTGCTCGTCCGTCGACCATTGCCGCGCGATCTCCGATTGTTTCGTGTCGGCTTTCGATGCGCCAATCGGCGGATGCTGCCGGAACGCTTCGAGCCAATCCTTGCGCCCGAGCGCGCCCCAGGTCTTGTCGGCGGCCTCCAGTATTTGCGCCGCCGAGCGAAACGGCCGCGCCGCAAGCATTCGCTCGGCCCATTTCTCGGACCCGCAGCAAGCGAGCAGCGCCTTGCGCGCCTGTGCTCTCGACATGTGATTGAACCGCTCGATTCCCGTCAGGCGGTCGCCCGGCCGTTCCGCCCGGCCATAAATGCGCAGGCGGCTCACGCCTCCGTCGGGATAAATGTTGAAGCGCACGTGCGTCACCGCTCCCACGTCCGTCAATTGAGTGCGGAACACGCGGCGCCGGTTGGCCCCGAGCTTCGACTGCGGAAGCACTTTTTTCCACGGCGCCCCCGCAAGGCTCGAGGCTTGCACGGCAGCGCCTTCGTGATAGCACGCTTCGAGCGCGCAACTATCGGGAAAATTTCCTTTGAAATGCGAAGTATCCACTTCCACCCGCCGGATCGTTCCCGCCACTCCCAGTTGGACGATCGCCCAATCGTGGCCCGGCCCGCGCCTGCGCCGCGTCTCCCAGCCGTCGCCTATATTTTTTGCGTCTCCCGGCATCAAGAGGTTCATCGGCGCGCTGAAAAATTCGTCGCTGCTCGCCAGAATTCGCCCGCCATTTCCGATCGCTGCGAGATCGAGCTCCCGGCTCGCCAGCGCGCTTTTTTCAGGAATCACTTCTCCATGCACGCGCAGCCGCGCGACTCCGCCATCCGGATAAATCTTCAGCCGGACATGCGTGAACCGTCCCGAATGCTGGATGGCGAATGAATTCCTCTTGTCGCCTTCGAGGACCGACTGGGGAAGCAGCTCGACCCAGCGCGTCGAGGAAGCCTGGAGCCGTTTTTTCTCGTCTTTGAATGGAGCGGCGCCCGAAAACTCGCAGGCTTCCAGCGAAAAATGCGACGGAAAATTTCCCCGGAAGTAGCTGGTGTCCACCACCACGCCGCGAATGATGCCCGGCAATCCCAGGCGGATCACGCACCAGTCGTAGCCCGGCGAGCGCCGCCGGCGCGTCTCCCATCCGTCCATCCATTTTCCGCGCGGCGTGAATTTTTCTTCGATAAAGACCGGCTTCGATGGCTTGAGCAGATTTTCTTTGGGCGCGAAAAATTCGTCGCTGGCGGACAGTACCTCTCCGCCGAAGCGCTGCGACGCGAGATCGGGAAGCTCGGTGAATTCGTTCATGCGTTGCCTCGGTGAAGCACGCGCCCGAGAGGGCTCGGCGAAAATTCTCCGCGGTCGAATATTTTTCGCCCGCGAAGAAATGTGGTTTCCACGGCGCCGGCCAGTTTTCGCCCGGCATAGGGCGTGATCTTGTGGCGCTGGTGAAGCCGCGCCGGCGCCACCTCAAAGGAAGCCTCCGGATTCCAAATCACGAAATCGGCGTCGAATCCCACCGCAATCGCGCCCTTCCGTTTCTCGAGGCCCGCCAGTCGCGCGGGCCCGCTCGATAACCACTCGGCAAGCCGGGTGACAGCATAGCCGCGCGACCCGGCTTGCGTCCACACTGCCGGCAAGCTCAGCTCGAGGGAAGCAATCCCGCCCCAGGCGTGCAGGAAATCGCCTTCGTCGGGGAGTTTCATCGCCGGCGGGCAGGGAGAATGATCGGTGGCGATGAAGTCGATTGTGCCGTCTCCGAGCGCGGCCCATAGTTTTTCTCGATATTCCCGCTCGCGAATCGGAGGCGCGCACTTGAATTCCGTGGCGCCGTCGGGAATTTCTTCGGCTGCAAAAGTCAGGTAGTGCGGGCACGTCTCGACGCTCACCGCAAGGCCCTCCGCTTTCGCCTTCTGAAATTGCGGGATTGCATCCGGCGATGAAAGGTGCACCACGTGAACCCGCGCGCGAAATTCGCGGACAAGCTTCAAGAGCAGCGTGACCGCTTCATTTTCCGCCGCTCGCGGCCGCGACGCCAGCCACGTGGCATAGCGCCGCGCCGGTGCCTTCGAAAGTTTCGCGGCTGCCGCTTCCATCGGCCCGGGAAGTTCGGAATGTACGAGAAGCGGCGCTCCGAGAGCCGCCAGTTCCGGAAGCGCAGCGCGAAGATCGGCTTCCGTCACGGGCGCAAACTCCGGCACTCCACTCGGCACGAGAAAACATTTGAATCCGAATACGCCCGCTTCCCAAAGCGCGCGGAGCTCGCCCACATTCCCCGGGACAACGCCGCCCCAGAAGCCCGTGTCCACCCAAAGTTTGCCGGCTGCTGCGGCCGTCTTTTCCCGAAACGCCGCAGACGTGGTGGTAGCAGGGATGCTGTTCAGCGGCATTTCGATGAGCGTCGTGACGCCGCCGGCGGCCGCCGCGCGCGTCGCGGTTGAAAATCCCTCCCACTCAGTGCGCCCCGGCTCGTTGATGTGAACGTGCGTATCCACAAGCCCCGGCATCACCACGAAAGCGCCAGCGTCGTGCAGCGGAGTGCCGCCGGAAATGTTCTCGAAGTCGGTGACGGCAGAAATCACCCCGCCGCGAATGTGAATCGCCGCGGCGCTTTCTCCCTCTGGCGTGATCACGCGCCTGCCGCGGACAATCAAATCCGGTGCGCCTATCGGGCTCTCCGGCGCATTGGTCGGACTTTGCATTTGGATCTATCTCGCTCTGTTGACATCCTGCGCATGCTTCTCATTGATGGGAGGGCTGACGACTCCGGTTATTCTTGTAGGGGCACGGCATGCCGGGCCCGCGCCGCCAATCTCCGAACCGCTGCCCATACTCTCCGCGCCAGCGTCGAGACCTTTGGAGTGCGGGAGCTTACTCCCGCTTTGTTTTCACTATCTGCACAGAGCGAGCCACTCATCCCGCAGCCACCACTTCCAAAAATTCCGCCAGCAGATTCTGCGCCACGCGCAGCCGATACCGCGCCGTCGAGCGCATGTCGTCAATCGGCGCAATCTCGCGCCCGAGCACATTCTGCGCCAGCTCCAAAGCCGGCTGCGCGAGCTCCTCCCCTCGAAGGATTTTCTCGGTCTCGTGCGCGCGCAACACCGTGGGCGCCACGCTGCCGAGCGCGATGCGAACGTCCTTAATGCGCCCGCTTTCGACAAGCGCCGCTCCCGCAAAGCAAACTTTCGAAATCGCCTGCGCCCGCCGCGTTCCCACTTTGCGGTAATACTGCTTCCATCCGGCCTTCACGCGCGGCAGCCGGACGCGGCGAATCAGTTCGTCGCTGCCGAGATCCATTTCCTTGTAGCCCGAGTGAAAGCCGCGGTAAGGCACCCAGCGCGAGCCTTTCGCAGACACAAGTTCCAACTCCGCGTCGTACACCACGAGCGCCGGCGGAGTGTCCGCCGCCGGCGACGCATTCGCGATATTTCCGCCGATCGTTCCGCGATTTTGCGTGGCCATCCCGCCGGTCTCCGCCGCGGCCCGGCAAAGAAGCAGAAACTCCCGCGCCAACGCAGAATGTCCGCGGATTTCCGTGTACGTCGTGAGCGCGCCGAGAAACGCATACTCGCCCGCAATTTCAATTCCACTCAGCTCGGGAATATTCCAAATGCTCAGAAAATCGCGGTGCGCCAGCTTTCCGGCTTCGAGCAGCACCATCAGGTCCGTCCCGCCCGCGAACGGCTGCCACACGCCGGGCTCTCGCGCCATGCGCTCGAGCGCGTCGCTCAGATCGCGCGGCGCCTCCAGATGATAAGCCGGCAAGTAAGACCTCACGCGGGCGGCTCCCCGGCGCGGCACGCCGCTACAACCGACTCAAAAATTTTGATGTAGCCGGTGCAGCGGCAGAGATTACCGGCGAGGCCTTCGCGAATCTGCGCCTCGGACGGATTCGGATATCGCGCGAGAAGATTCGCGGCGGCAAGAATCATTCCCGGGGTGCAAATTCCGCACTGCGCGCCGCCATGCGTGATGAACGCCTGCTGGATTTTGGCCAGGCGCTCGCCGTGCGCCATTCCTTCAATCGTGCGAATCGCGGCGCCGTTCACTTGCAAGACGGGCACCAGGCAGCTATTCACCAGCGTTCCGTCGATTTCCACCGAGCAGGCGCCGCATTCCCCTTCGCCGCATCCTTCTTTCGTGCCGGTCAGGCCGCACTGCTCGCGCAGCACGTCGAGCAACCGCGCCATCGGATACGCCTCCAGCGCCACCGCGCGGCCGTTCACGCTGCACTCGACGCGGATTTTGTTTCCGCGTTTAGACATGCGCCTCCAACATTTCCAGCAGCGCTTCCGCCGTGATCGGAAGCCGCGTAATCTCGCGCCCCGTGGCGTGCGCCACGGCATTGGCAATGGCCGGCGCCGTCCCATCGAGCGGCAATTCGCCGATTCCTTTCGCTCCGGCCGGACCGCGCGCATACGGAATCTCCTCGAAATGCACGCGAATGGGAGGAACATCCATCGAAGTGGGCATGATGTAGTTCGTCATCTGCCCGTTGACCATGCGCCCTTCGTGCCACACCACATTTTCATAGAGCGCGAATCCGATTCCTTGCGCCACTCCGCCTTCGATTTGCCCTGCGGCGAGAACCGGATTGATCACTTTTCCCACTTCCTGCACCGCGACAAAATCATCGACGCGCACTTCGGCCGTGCGCGTGTCCACGGAAACTTCCGCTACGTACACAGCCCACGCGTAGGCGCCGTATGCGTCGCCGCGGTAGTTGTGGTCGTCCCAGTGCAAATCGGTGGGGTGTTCGTATTTGATGAACGCTTCGAGCGGCCCGGTCTTTTGAATGTACCGCCGGCACGCCTCCGGAAAATCTTCCGCCGGATATCCCGGCTTCAGAAAGCCGCCCTGAATCAGCTTTTGCTGGAGCGAGTGCGCCGCCGATTCCACGAGCTTTCCGACGATCATCGCCGTGCGCGACGCCACCGTGGGCCCGCTATTCGGCACAGCGGCTGTATCCGGCTGCAGAATTTCAATCTGATGCGGATCGAGCCCCAGCGCTTCCGCTGCAATCTGAGAAAAAATCGTGTTCGTTCCCTGGCCCATCTCCGTGCTCGCGGCCATGATGTGAACGCGGCCCTCGCGCGTGGCTTCGGCGGCCACTTCCGAAGCGAGATGCTCTTCGCCCGATCCGGTAAACCCGGCGCCGTGCAGGAACGACGCGAACCCGATGCCCTTCTTGATTTCGCTCGCCGAATTTTCCGCATCGAAGCGCCGGCGTTTTTCGCGATAGCGGCTCAGCTCGAATGCATGATCCATCAGCCGCGGCATATCCACTTTTTCGCGGACCGGCTGGCTCACCGCCAGAGTTTGCCCTTCGCGAATAAAATTCCGGCGGCGAAATTCATCGGGCTCGAGCCCGATGGCCTGCGCGACGCGGTCGAGATGCCGCTCGAGCGCAAACACGCTTTGCGGCGCGCCGAATCCGCGAAACGCTCCGTGCGGCGGCGCGTTCGTCGCCACCGCGCGGCTCCGAATCCGCACGTTCGCGCAGTTGTAAGGCCCCGCGGCGTGGATCGTTCCGCGCGAAAGCACCACCGGAGAAAGCGTCTGATACGCTCCGCCATCGAGCGTGAAATCAATTTCCATCGCGAGCAATTTGCCGTCGGCGGCCACGGCGGTGCGGTGCCGCGTCCTTGACGGATGCCGTTTCGTCGTGGCGGCCATGTCTTCCGCCCGGTCGTAAATCAGCTTCACCGGTTTGCCCGATTTCCACGCCAGCAGCGCCGCATGGCACGCGATCATCGACGGATATTCTTCCTTGCCGCCGAATCCGCCGCCGGTTTCCGTCTGCACCACGCGAATCCGGTCCATCGGCAAGCCGAAAACTCCCACGAGCGCCTTATGCGCATAATAAGGACACTGCAGCGAGCCCCACACCGTGACGCCTTCGGCCGCGTTGGCCTGCGCGATCATTCCCTGCGGCTCGATGTAGAGCTGCTCCTGCGCGCCGGTCTCATACTCGCCCTCAACGATCCGCGCGGCGCTCGCCCACGCGCTGTCCACGTCGCCTTTTTCCACCAGAAACGATTTGAAAATATTGTCCTTGCCCCAAATGATTTGCTTGCGCGCGAGCGAATCGTCAATCGTAAACACGCCCGGCAGCGGCTCGATTTCGATTCGCACCGCGCGCCGCGCCTCTTCCAGCAAATATTTGTCGGGATGCGCGAGCAGAACGACAGGCTCCTCCGGATGATTCACCACGCCGTCGGCCAGGCATGGCTGATCCTCGATCAGCAGCGCGATGCAATTTTTCCCCGGAATATCCTTCGCCGTGACGATGGTGAATTCCTTCCACGGAATTTCGCCTTCAAAATGAATTCCCAGAATTCGCCCGCGCGCCACCGAGTTGCGCACCGTGGCGCCGTGAATCATCCCCGGCAAAGCGATGTCGTCCACGTACTGCGCCCGGCCGGTCACTTTCGCGCGGCCTTCCTTGCGCGGCACCGATGTTCCGATGATGCGAGTCTGTTTCAAGCGCGGCCTCAGTACGGAATCTTGTCCTGCTTGTTCTCCCACGCGCGGAAAATTCCGGAAGCTTCTTTGCCCATCAGCCGGATCATGGGAATTTTTCGGCGCGCGCGCGGCCTTTTAATTTCGAGGTAAATGAACGAGTCATCGAACCCCGCCGCCGACGCATCCGCCGCGGTCCCCGCAAAATAAATGCGCTTCGGGCGCGCCCAATAAATTGCCCCCAGGCACATCGGGCACGGCTCGCAGGTGGTGTAAATTTCGCAGCCTTTCAGCTCGAAGTGGCCGAGTTTTTTGCACGCTTTGCGAATGGCCGTGATTTCCGCGTGCGCCGTGGGATCGTTCGTCGCGGTCACGCGGTTGGCGCCCTCAGCGATAATTTTTCCGCTCTTCACAATGACCGCCGCAAACGGCCCGCCGCGGCCCGATTCGATATTTTCGAGCGCGAGTTCGATGGCGCGCGACATGAAGGGATTGCGCATCTCGAGTCGATTGTCCGGCGCGGGCGCGCAACGCGGGGAATTCGCCGCAGCGGATGAAATCGCAGCGATTGTAGCGCAGCCCTTGCGGCCACGCGGAGGAATTCAGGCCAGGTGCGCAGCAAATAACGAGCCGAAAGCGCGCGCTACGACACCGCCGCGCGAACTTTCTCGCGCGTCACCACCGGCGCGCCGAACGACCGTTCTTTGCGGCGCCAGAAAATGAGCAGCGCGCTGCCGATCAATATCAGCGCCACGCACAGCCCGGTCCACAGCCCCGGCGCGCCCCATCCCAGCCGGAAGCAAAGCCACGCGCCCAGCGGCAGCCCGATAAACCAGTAAAAAAATATGTGGCACGCCATCGGGGTCCGCGTGTCGCCCGCCCCGCGCAACGCTCCCGTCGCCACGGTCTGCATCCCATCGAACAACTGAAAGAACGCCGCAACAAACAGCAGCGAACTCGCCGCGCGAATCACCGCCGGATCCGGCGTGTACACGCGCACGATGTACTGCGGCACAGTCAAGAAGAGAATCCCCATCACGGTCATGAACCCGGTGCCCAGCGCGAGCGCCGTCCATCCCGCGCGGCTAGCTCCGTGCGCGTCGTCCCGCCCGAGCGAGTGGCCCACGCGCACCGCCGCTGCGGAAGAAATTCCGAGCGGCACCATGTACGTGAGGCTCACAGTGTTGAGCGCCACTTGATGGCTCGCCAGCGAAACCGCGCCGAGCTTGCCGATCAATGTTGTCGCCACGGCAAACACTCCCACTTCCATCCCGAATTGCATCGCCGCCGGAAAACCAAGCTGCACCAGCCGCCACAGCCGGAAAAAATTCGGCCGCCGCTCGGCCACTCGCAGCCCGGTCTGGTAGCGATGGTCGTAGTAAAGCGCGTAAGCCAGCAGCACGCTCATCATGTACGTCCGCGCGATGCACGTGGACCATCCCGAGCCGACCGTCCCGAGCCGCGGCAGCCCCAGATGCCCGTAAATCAGCGCCCAGTTGCCGACAAGATTCACGAGGTTCGCCGTCACCAGCGCAAACATCACCGGCCGCACGTGATTCATCCCTTGCAGGTAGCGGCGAAACACAAAATAAAAAAGCAGCGGCAGCATCCCCCAATTCAGCGCGCGCAAATACGGAATCGTCTGGTTCAGCACCGACGCCTGAATCCCCACCGACCGCAGCACCGGCTCCATCAGCCGAATCAAGCCCATCAACACCGGCGCAATCCCCAGGCTCAAATACACGCCGTTGACCAGCGAGCGGTGGCAATCCTCCACGTCGCCCGCGCCAAACGAGTGCGACACCAGCGTATCGAGCCCAAGCATCAACCCCGTCCCGAAAATCGCCACGGCCATAAACAGAATGCTGCCCAAGCTCACCGCTCCGATCGCTTCCGCGCTATTCGCCTGCCGCCCCACCATCATCGTGTCCACGACGGCCATCGTCATCCAGCCGAGCTCCGCCAGCACCAGCGGAATCGCCAGCCGCAGCATCGGCCGCACTTCCTCGGCAATGTAATGCGCAAACAATCGTCTCAGCATCGAAGTCGTCCAGCTCTGGCGAAATCCCATTTATCTCAGCGCTGCCCAACGAGACCTTTGGAGTGCGGAAGCTTGCTTCCGCTTTGTTTTCAATTCCGGTCCAGCGCCCGCCAACTTTCTCGTTCTCGGTGGCTCTTCCCTACCCGCCCGTCATCCCGAGCGAGTCCGCCAGCATCATTAGCGGACGACGAGGGATCTGCTTTTGGCCTTGCCTCTTGCTCGTTTCTTCGTCAGGGCATGGCTTTAGCCATGCCGAAAAGCGCTTTCCCCCTCAGGGGTTTCAACCCCTGAGGCCTGTTTTCGTCAGGGCACGGCTTCTTGCCCTGAGGCACGAAGGGTCTACCCTGCCTGCCCGCCGAAGCCTTGGCGTAGGCGGGAGCGCGCCGGGTCATCCAGTTTATCGGGAATCAATCGCAGGAGAAACCGAAACTCCGCTCCGTGGTCTTGGCCGTTGTAGCGCTGGCATCCTGCCGGCCCCTTGCCTCCGGCCTTAGATACGGTCGGGGACATGTCTGACATTTTAGACCGGGCACATCCCTGACACTTTTGGTTCCGGCTGTTCGAGGGGATGGGGTGCAGGGGAAGGGGATTCTTCCCCTTCACCTGCCCCACGCCCGGAGAAATCTTTTTCTT
>DASPSD010000099.1:0-4326 GCA_035624115.1 Candidatus Sulfotelmatobacter sp.
CGTCGCCGAAGACGCCGGCTTCTTCGAATCCTTCCGCATCGCCGACGACATTCTCCGCCAGGGCGTGCAAGGCATCTCCGACATCATCACCATCCCCGGCATCATCAACCGCGACTTCGCCGACGTCAGAACCATCATGGCGAGCATGGGCTACGCGGTCATGGGCACGGCTTCTGCCTGCGGCGCGAAGCGCACGATTGAAGCCGCACAAAAAGCCATCGCCTCGCCGCTGCTTGAAGCCGGGGCCATCGACGGCGCTCGCGGCATCCTCATCAACATCACCGGCTCGTCCTCGCTCAAGCTGGCCGAAGTGCAGCAGGCCTGCTCCATCATCCAGAGCGCCGCCCATGAAGACGCCAACATCATCTTCGGCGCTGTGATGGACGAGAAGATGAAAGACGCGGTCAAGATCACCGTCATCGCCACCGGCTTCCGCGAAGTTCTTTCCGCGCGGCACGCCCACGGCGCGACGACTTCGTTTTCTTCCGCTCATTCCGCTACCATTGCCCCCATCGACTTTCCCGATGCGCTCGGTCCCCGCGATCCCATGCCCGAAGCGCCGAAACACATCATGTCGGGACCGGATGCGTCGCCCGAGAACCCCGTCCACGAGGCCGCTTTCATGGACGACGTCCCGGCGCCGGCCGTTTCCCAACCCGCCGCAGACGCCATCTCGTTCGACTCTCTCTCGCGCGACAACGTCCCCGACGGCGTGCTCACCACCATGCCGGCAAACTTCGAACTCGACGATCTCGACGTGCCGGCATTCCTGCGCCGGCGCAACGAGGTGATGTAGATAAAGAACAACGAAGAAGCGGAACATGAAGATGTGACCGGCTGCCGCGGAGCAAATCAGCGTTGGCTCGAAGCGAAATAATGACGAACCCCTGGCGGCAGACATGGAAAAGGTTTTCATTCAAAGCGGAAGTATCTTTTCAGTAACCAGCAACGCGTTACCGTTGGCGCTAGAACCGTCGTAATCATCATGTAACTTGTTGTTAGTGCAGTAGTTATTGAAAGATCGCTGTTTTGCTTGCGCTCAACTTTATCGTTGCTAGAACGATGGCAACTTCAGTACTATCAACACAGTTCGGCAGATGGCTGGGGATAAGGCTTCCTGGCCGCGTACGTGCATCAAAGTAACGCAGAACTCCGGGGAGCAAAACCATCACGATGTGTCGGGGAAAACGCCTTCTTCGTCTGATCGTCATCACTGGCCTCAACCTGTCTTTGGCTGGCATGAGCTTCGCCGCTCACATCACCACCCACACGCCCGCCAAATCCAAGGCGCAAAAGCTTAACGAGAGAAAGATCAGCGAAAGCCAGCGCACACGTCGCCGCCTGCATCATCTGGCCCACACGCGCCCCACGGTTACCACGCGTAGCGCAGCCCCTGGCGCGGCCCACAGTTCCGTTCGTTCCGCTTCGATCCGTACGCATCGCCGCCATTATTACGAGCGCTTCACCATGAGCTCGTTCGCCGAGGACCTCACTTCGGGCGACATCACCGCCGGCGAAGACCCCATCGTCCGTCAGGCCGCCATCGACGCGCTCGGCAACATGAACGGCACGGTGGTCGCCATCGAGCCCACCAGCGGCCGCATCCTCGCCATGGTCAATCAAAAGCTCGCGCTTTCCAGCGGCGCGCAGCCCTGCTCCACCATAAAGCTCTCCGTCGCTCTCGCCGCTCTGAGCGAAGGCCTGATCTCCAAAGAAACCGAAGTTTCCCTCGGCGGCCGCAGCCGCATGAATCTCACCGAAGCTTTGGCCCACTCCAACAACGCCTACTTTGAAGCCCTCGGGCGCGAACTCGGTTTTGAAAAAGTCGCCTACTACGCTCACGAGTTCGGGCTGGGCGAGCTCGCCGGCTACGACATTCCGGGCGAACAACCCGGCGCCTATCCTGACGAGGTGATTCCCGCCAAGCTCGGCGGCGTGGGCAAAATGTGTTCGTTCGGCGAAGGCGTTTCCATGACCCCGCTGCAGCTCGGCGCGCTGGTCTCCGCCATCGCCAACGGCGGAACGCTTTACTACCTGCAGCACCCGAACACTCCGGAACAAGCTGCCGGATTCCAGCCGCTCATCAAGCGCCAGCTTGATATCGCTCCCATCATTCCCGAACTTTCCGACGGCATGGCCGGAGCAGTGCAGTACGGCACCGCCCGCAGCCTGCGCCTCAACTTCAACGAAGAAGAAATCCTCGGCAAAACCGGAACCTGCTCCCACGACGGCACTCGCTTCGGGTGGTTCGCCTCCTACGCCAATACCGACGTTGGCCGCGTGGTGGTCGTCGTTTTCCTTGAGGGAGGCCGTCCCACGTTCGGTCCCAAGGCGGCAGAAATTGCCGGTCGCATGTACCGCAACCTTTACGACCACAACTTTTTCCTGGCCGGTGGCCGCCTGCCCGCGGACGCGGTCCGCATGCCGACGCTCAATCAGTAAGCTCTAAGCCGGGAATCTCCGCACGCCCTCTCACTCACCCACCCACGGAATAACGTTCTTCCGCGTCCTGCCGATATCCCTATCGTGACTGCCCGCTCACGACCACGCGCACTCGTGCCTGCTCATGATTCCAAAGGAAAGCCCCATGATCCTTCCCCCTGGTTATGACCGTGCGCTGGCAGCCCTGTTGGTTGTGCTGGTCATAGGGGCTGGATTTCTCGTCTTGATCTTTTACCGGAAGGCGACTGCCGCTCGCGATGGCGAAGCCCGTTTTCGCATGTTGGCGGATGCCATCCCCCAGATTGTCTGGACTGCGCTTCCCGCGGGCGACATCGATTACTGCAATCAGCGCTGGTTCGAGCTTACCGGCTACTCCACCAGCGAAGCTCTGGGATGGGAGTGGCAGAAAGGGATTCATCCCGATGACCTGCCCGTGCTGCTCGAGAACTGGGAGCGGGCCTGCCGTACCGGCAGGCCCTTCGAAATGGAATACCGCATCCAAGTCCGGAGCAATGAGTTTCGCTGGTTTCTGGTGCGCGCCACGCCCATGCGCGACTCCGCCGGCGCCATCGTTCGCTGGTTCGGTTCCTGTACCGATGTCGACGATCAGATACGCAACCAGCAAAGCCTGGAGGAGCAAATCAAACAGCACACGGCAGCGCTGCTGGAAGCCAACGAGCGTCTGAAATCGGAAATGCACGAGCGCTCGCTCGCCCAGGAAGAACTGAACCGGCAAAACGAACGCATGCTGCGCGAACTCACCCGGCGATCGAACCGCGCCACCATGCTGGCCCGGATGGCGGAACTGTTGCAGAGTTGCACCGGTCTGAGCGACGTTTGGTCGGTCGTCTCCGGCATGGCGCCAAAAATTTTCTCCGAACTGCGCGGCGCCGTGCTCTTGCTCAACTCCTCCCGCGATACGCTGGAAGTCGCGGCTTCATGGTCCGAGTGCCCCTTGCCCGCGGCCGTGTTCGGCGCGCAGGACTGCTGGGCGCTGCGCACCGGGCATGCCCACATCGTGCCCGCCTGTGATACCACCGCTCCCTGCCGCCACGCGGTAGCCCCGGAGCATTCTTATGTCTGTCTCCCACTGCTCTCGCAGGGCGAAGCTATCGGAATTTTGCACTTCCAATGCGCCAGCGCAGACGAACTCTCCGAATCCGAGCTGTCTCTGGCCACCACCTTTTCCGAGCAAATCGGGCTCTCCGTCTCCAATCTCCGCCTGCGCGAGGCCCTGCGCAATCAATCCACTCGCGACCCCTTAACCGGACTGTTCAACCGCCGCTATCTTGAGGAAACCATGCAGCGCGAAACCCGGCGCGCCGTGCGCGCCGAGCACAGCCTGGGCATGATCCTGCTCGACCTCGATCATTTCAAGACTTTCAACGACACCTACGGCCACGGCGCTGGAGACACGGTGCTCCGCGAAGCCGCCAACTTTCTCGCCAAGTGTGTTCGCGCCGAAGACATTGTTTGCCGCTTTGGCGGCGAGGAGTTCCTCGTCATCCTGCCCATGGCCGACCTCAAAGCCACCCAGGTCCGCGCTGAGCGCATTCGTTGCCAGTTGCGCGAAAAGACCATCATGCATCTGGGCAAGTCGCTCGGCATGGTAACAGTCTCGGTCGGTGTCGCCGTACTTCCCGATCACGGAACCGCGCCCAACGAACTGTTCGCGGCCGCCGACGCCGCTCTCTATCGCGCCAAACGCGAAGGCCGCGACCGCGTGGTAGTGGCCGAGACGGCAAACCCTCCGGCCGAATCTTTGCCCGCGATTCCCGCCAGCGGAAATACCCAGTCGCGTCGCGAGACGGAACGCTGATCTCACGTCCGCGCTGCAATTGCGGCGCCAACCCTGGCCGTGGCGATTGACGGGCGTGGCCGCGA
>DASPSD010000004.1:0-88254 GCA_035624115.1 Candidatus Sulfotelmatobacter sp.
GCAGGCGCAGTCGGACCGCGGCGTGTGGTTCATTTTTGCCGTTCCCGTCGGATTCTTCATTTATTTCGTCGGTTCGATTGCGGAGACCAACCGCGCGCCCTTCGATCTTCCCGAAGCCGAGTCGGAACTCGTGGCGGGATACATGACGGAGTACAGCGGCTTCCGCTGGGCGCTCTATTTCCTGGCGGAGTACGCCAACATGGTGGTGGTCGCGGCGATTGCGACGACTTTGTTCTTGGGCGGCTGGTTGCGGCCGTTCCCCGGCTATCACCAGACTTTGCCCGGCACTTCGATTGAGCTGCTCGACGCGCTGCCCTCCATTCTATTTTTGGTGGTGGCGTTGTACTCGCTCAAGCTCACTCCTAGGCAGCCGGTGAAAATTCAAAAAATCGTGATGCTTTTGGTTGCCGGGGGTTGTGCGCTGCTGGCGCTGGTGATGGCGGCAGCGCTGTTTGCGCCGGACCCCGTGAAAATCGGCATTCACGGCGCTTTCTGGTTTCTTGCGAAGGTGGGCGGCTACGTGTACGCGTTCCTGTGGGTGCGGTTCACGTTTCCGCGCTACCGCTTCGACCAGTTGATGCGGCTCGGATGGCGTTTTCTGATTCCGCTGGCGCTGGTGAATGTCATCGTGGTGGGCAGCGGAATGATCGTGCAGGAAAACTGGGGATGGCGGCATCCGCTTCTCTCCGCCATCGTGACCACGCTCATCATGCTCGGCGTCGCGGTATTTCTTGCTTACGACGACGAAAAGCACCAGGCGACGGTGCAAGCGGCGGGCGGTGAATAGATGACGGTCGACAAAATCCTTTTCGCCTTTTTCGCCGTGCTCGCTGTCGCGAGCGCTGTCCTAATGGTGACCCGGCGAAATATCGTTCACAGCGCGGTCTTTCTGATTACCACGCTGCTCGCCACGGCCGGCATTTTTCTCGAGCTCCAGGCGGAATTTTTGTTTGTGGTGCAAGTGATTCTCTACGTGGGCGGCATCATGGTGCTGTTCGTGTTCGTCATCATGCTGGTGAACCTGGATGTTTCGCTGCACATGCTGCAGTTCAACCGGCAGCGATTCGTGGCTGCCGCGCTTGGGCTCGCGTTGGGCGCGCAGGTCTTTTTCGCGCTCTGGGTCGGCGGACATTCTCTACGGCTGCCAAGTGGCGCAAGCTTGCAATTGCCGCCGAAGAATTCGGAAGCGATCGGCGACGCGCTGTTCCGGCATTACATGCTGCCGTTTGAGATTGCTTCGATTTTGCTTCTTGTCGCCATGATTGGCGCAGTGGTGATGGCCAAGCGGAAGGTGTGATGGTACCTCTGGAAGCATATTTGCTGCTGAGCCTGGCGCTTCTCACCGTCGGGGTCGTTGGCGTGCTGATCCGCCGCAATGTGATCATCATGCTCATGTCCATCGAGCTGATTCTGAACGCCGTCAACATCAACCTGATGGCCTTTTCGCGCGCCTGGGGCAACGTGTATGGCCAGATTTTCGCGATCTTTATCATTACCGACGCTGCTGCCGAGGCCGCAGTCGGCCTGGGAATCATCCTTGCGTTTTTCCGCAATCGCGAAACGGTGCTCGCGGACGAAATGGACCTGCTCAAATGGTGAGTGCCACGCGATGAACGCGACGCTGCCATACTTTCTCGACAAGATCTGGCTGATTCCGCTGTTTCCGGCCGCTACCTCCGCCGCGATGCTGCTTTTCGGCCGGCGCCTGAAAAACAACACTGTTAGCGTCTTGTGCGTGGGCAGCGTTTTTCTCGCGTTCTTCTTTTCGGTGGGAGCGTTTCTCCAGCTCCTCTCCCTGCCGGAAGGCCAGCGGCTTGTGACGAAGGTTTTGTTCGAATGGGTTCCCGCAGGCCCTTATCACATGCTGGATGGGCGCCTCGCGAATTTCATCGCCGATTGGGGTTTTCAGCTCGACCCGCTTTCGGGAGTGATGATTCTCGTCGTCACCGGCGTTGGGTTCCTGATCCACTTCTACTCGATCGGCTACATGGGACACGAAGGCGGCTATTACCGCTTCTTCGGCTACCTGAATCTCTTCATGTTCGCGATGCTGATGCTCGTGCTCGCGAACAATTTGCTTCTGCTATTTGTGGGCTGGGAAGGCGTGGGGACATGCAGCTATCTGCTCATCGGGTTTTACTTCCGTAGGAAATCGGCGGCGGACGCGGGGAAGAAAGCGTTCATCGTCAACCGCATCGGCGACGCCGGCTTCTTGCTCGGGATTTTACTCACGTCGGCGCTGCTGGGCACGATTCGCTTTGCGGATATCGGTCCTGCGCTGGATGCCGGCCATTTTGCAGCTGGCAACCCGCTGATTACTGCTATCGCGTTGCTCCTCTTCGTCGGCGCAGCAGGAAAATCGGCGCAGATTCCGCTGTACGTTTGGCTGCCCGACGCCATGGAAGGCCCCACGCCGGTAAGCGCGTTGATTCATGCGGCCACGATGGTCACCGCCGGCGTGTACATGGTCACGCGCATGAACGCCATCTACCGGCTCTCGCCCACTGCGCTCGAAGTGGTGGCCGTCATCGGCGCAGTCACGGCGCTCTACGCCGCGACGATGGGCATCACGCAAACCGACATCAAGAAAGTGCTCGCTTATTCCACGATTTCTCAGTTGGGCTACATGTTTCTCGCCTGCGGGGTCGGCGCATTTGCCGCCGGAATTTTCCACCTGATGACTCACGCGTTCTTTAAGGGCTTGCTCTTCCTTGGAGCTGGCAGCGTGATTCACGCACTTTCCGGCGAGCAAGACATGCAAAAAATGGGGGGCCTCGCGCGCAAAATTCCTCGCACGAGCCTCACAATGCTCGCGGCGACTCTCGCGATCGCGGGAATTCCGCCACTCGCCGGATTTTTCAGCAAAGACGAAATTTTGGGCCACACCTTCCAATACAGCCGCTTGCTCTGGCTGATCGGCTGGGTCACCGCGGGTATGACCGCCTTTTACATGTTCCGGCTGTTTTTCCTGACATTCCACGGCGAGTCACGCGTGGACCACGAAGTCGAGCATCACATCCACGAATCGCCGAATTCGATGCTCATTCCGCTCATGATTCTTGCCGTGCTTTCCGTCGTTGGCGGTTGGATCGGCATCGGCGGCCGCTTCGAGCATTTCCTCGCGCCGGTTGTTCAATTGCGGCCTCATCCGGTGCAACTGCATCACGGTCCGCCGATGGCGGGTGAACCCGAGCGCGAGAAACTCGTCCAGGAGGCTGAAGAGGCGACCCCTGCAGCGCCGAGCGAGGAAATCATTCTCATGGTCGCATCGGTAGCCATAGCCGTCGCCGGGATTGGGCTTGCGTGGTATCTCTATCTCAAGCGGACCGATCTGCCGGGGCTGATTGCGAAGCGGCTGAACGGGCTCTATGAGCTCGTCTATCACAAGTATTATATCGACGAGCTCTACGACGCACTGTTCGTGAACCGAGCCAAAGACTTGGGCCTCGCCCTCGGCGCGTTCGATTCCAACGTCGTGGATGGTCTCGGCGTCAATGGCGCCGGCTGGGTGACGCGCTTCGTCTCGAAGCTTTCTATCTGGTGGGACACCTGGATCGTGGACGGCTCGGTGCTGCTCGGCTCGCGCATCGTCTGGCTTTTCGGTTTCGCGTCGAAGTTCATTCAGACCGGCTATGTGCAGAATTACATGCTGCTGATTGTGTTGGGCTTGATTGGCTTTCTGGCGTACTACTTGCACCTGGCGCAACACGCGGTTCACTAGCGTAGGGAAAGGCGAGGGAACGGATGCTCTTCTCCGACAGCCACATTTTGAGCACGATATTATTCACGCCGCTGGCCGGCGCGATTCTGATGCTTTTCATTCCGCGTGAAAATGCCAACGCCCACCGCTGGATGGGCAACATTTTCGCGTTCCTGGGCTTGATCGTCTCGCTGCCGTTGTTGTGGCGTTTTGATCCGAATTCCACCGCTCCCTTTCAGTTTCTCACCGATCATCCCTGGATCCCCTGGATTGGCGCGCGCTACACGCTGGGAATCGACGGCCTGAGTTTCCTGATGGTGATGCTGACGACCGTCCTGGGCGCGATTTCGATTCTTTCGTCCTGGTCCGCCATCCAGAAACGCGAGAAGGAGTATTACATCCTCTTCCTTCTGCTCCAGACCGGCATGCTCGGCGTTTTCATGTCGCTCGATTTCGTCCTGTTCTACGTTTTCTGGGAAGTGATGCTCGTCCCGATGTATTTCCTGATCGGCGTGTGGGGCAGCGAGCGGCGGCTTTATGCAGCCATCAAATTTTTCCTGTACACGCTGGCGGGCTCGGTGCTGATGCTGCTGGCGATTTTGGCCATTTACCATTATCGGGGCACGTTCGATATCCGCGAAATGCTGGCGCATCCATTCACATCGCAGTACGGCTGGCTCACAAAGTGGCTCTTCTGGGGCTTCTTCTTCGCCTTCGCCATCAAGGTGCCGATGTTTCCGTTCCACACCTGGCTTCCCGACGCGCACACGGAAGCTCCCACCGCCGGCAGCGTGATCCTGGCCGGCGTCCTGCTGAAAATGGGGACATACGGCTTTCTGCGCTTTTCGCTGCCGATGTTTCCCGACGCCGCGGACAAATATCGCGGGATCATGATCGTCCTTTCGATCATTGCCATCGTGTACGGCGCGCTCGTCTGCATGATGCAGAAGGACATGAAAAAACTCATCGCCTATTCTTCGGTGAGCCACCTCGGCTTTTGCACTCTCGGAATCTTCGCGCTCACGCCGCTCGGGCTTTCCGGCAGCATCATCCAGCAGGTGAACCACGGGATTTCGACCGGCGCGCTCTTCTTGATTGTCGGCGTGCTATATGAGCGCCGCCACACTCGCATGATTTCTGATTTCGGCGGGCTTTCGACGCCCATGCCGAATTTTGCGGCGATCTACATGATCATCACGCTCAGCTCGCTCGGCATGCCGCTGCTCAATGGCTTCATCGGCGAGTTCACCATCCTGCGCGGCACGTTCGACGTTCCCGTTTACGGCTGGCGCTGGGCCGCCTGGGGCGTCCTGGGCGTCATCCTCGGCGCGGCGTACCTGCTCTGGCTGTACCAGCGCGTGATGTTCGGCAGCGTGACCAATCCTGCGAACGAACACATGGCTGACTTGAACACCCGCGAATATGCCACGCTGATTCCGCTCGTTGTTCTTGCTTTCTGGATCGGCATCTATCCTGCTCCGCTCTTCCGCGTTTTGGACCGGCCGGTCCAGGCGCTGGTCGAACGAGTGAATCCGGATTATTACCATGCGCAGGCTCCTGCCCCCGCTGCGCCGGCGGCCGCCGCCGCAATTGAGGTCAAGTAATGGACCAGACCTGGCAGGAAATCCTCCGCCAGACGCAGGGCGACTTCTTCGTTATCCTGCCGGAAGTGATGCTCGCGATTTTCGGGCTGGCCATTCTTTTGACGGATTTCTTCCTTACGTCGAAGCAGAAATCCTGGAACTCCATGCCTGCGATGCTCGGCGTGATTTTCAGCGGCGGAGCGGTGCTGATGCTGCGCCACCTCGCGCCGCTGCACAGCACCGCGTTTGACGGCTCGATTGTGATCGATCCCTTTTTCATCTTTTTTGCATTTCTGTTCCTGGCTTCCACGGCGCTTACGATTCTGATGTCCGTGCGCTACATGGAAATCGAACAGGAGCAGCACGGTGAATATTACGCCCTGATGCTTTTCGCGACGATCGGGATGATGTTTCTGGCGTGCGGAAACGACCTGGTCGTACTGTTCGTCGCGCTCGAGACCATGGCGCTCAGTTTCTACATTCTCACCGGTTTTCTTCGCCGCGAGCGCCGCTCCAATGAAGGCGCACTGAAATACGTCCTCATCGGCGCTTTCAGCTCCGGAATCCTCGCCTACGGCTTCTCAATTCTCTACGGCCTCACCGGCTCGACAAATTTGCCCTACATCGCGCGCAGCCTCGCCCAGCGCCACGCCGCCAATCCCGGCACGGACTTCCTTACTTTCCTCGCCCTCGGCACCGTCGCCGCAGGCGTGTTCTTCAAAATTGCGGCCGTGCCGTTCCATCAATGGGCGCCCGATGTGTACGAAGGCGCGCCCACGGCCATTAGTGCCTATGTCAGCGTGGCCTCGAAAGCCGCCAGCTTCGCGCTGCTCTTGCGCTTGTTCCTCACGATTTTCTGGCCGGTCCGAGTGGACTGGGTGATGCTGATAGCAGTCGTGGCAGTGCTTTCGCTCACCGTCGGGGCCTTCGGCGCCCTCACGCAGCAGAACGTGAAGCGACTGCTTGCCTACTCCTCCATCACCCAGGTGGGCTATGTCCTGCTCGGCCTTGTCGCGGCTGTGAATCCCGACGGCACTCTGCACCCGCGCGGCCTCGAAGCCATGGCGTTCTATCTTTTCGTCTACGCCTTCTTTAATACCGGCGCGTTTGCCGTGGTGATCGTCCTGCGCCACAAAGGCGTGATTGGCGATGATATGGACGACCTCAACGGCCTGATGGAACGCAGCCCCGGCGCGGCCGTCACGATGCTGATTTTCTTGCTCTCGCTGGCCGGCATTCCGCCCACGGCGGGATTTGTCGCCAAGTTGCTGGTCTTTTGGGCGCTCATCGAGACGAACCATTACGTTCTCGCCGTCATCTCCGTTGCCTACATTTTGCCCGCGGTGTATTACTACTTCCGGATGGTCGCGGCGATGTGGGTGAAGGAATCGACCGACCCGGTTTTGCCGGTGCTCTCCTGGGCGCAAAAGTTCGCGCTCGCCGCGATGGTGATTGTCTCCCTCGTCGCCGGCCTCTTCCCCGAGCAGTTCCTTCGCCTCGCCACTTATTCCATTCTCACCCCCTTAGGCCGCTGAGTCGGGTGCGCTTGTGTCTTCGCACACCCCTGCGCCGTCCAAAGGTCCGGGCAAACTCTTCGTACAATTTGCGCTTGCGCTCGAGCTGCCCTTCCTGTTAATCGGTGGCGTGCTCATCGGCGGCGGCTTAGGATATTTGGCGGATCGGTCGATGCGCACATCCCCGGCTTTCACACTGATCGGCGGGCTTTTGGGATTTGCAGGGGCGGTTTGGGATATCGTGAGACGTCTCTTGCGCCAAGAGAAGCAGTGATCTCATGCCCGGGAATGAAGAGGCTTTTTACGCAGCCGCCGAGCGGCGGATCGAATACCTGACAATCGGTTTGGGCTGCGCTGCCGCCGTCGCTGCCGGATTCCGCTGGGGAGTTCGGGCAGGCGGAGGGGTTGCCACAGGCGCGCTCCTTTCGTGGATCAACTTTCGGTGGCTGAAACAGGGCGTGGGGGCGCTGGCCATGCTCTCGTCGGGACAGCAGGGCGCCGAGAAAGTGCGCGTACCGAAGAGTGTTTATGTGAAATTCCTCGGGCGCTTCTTTTTGCTGATTCTGGGAGCCTATGCTATTCTGCGAAGCTTTAGATTGCCGGTTTCAAGCTTTCTGGCGGGGCTGTTCGCAGTAGTGGCTGCCGCGCTGATCGAAATGATTGGCCAACTCTTCCGAAGTGGTCCGACGTCACCTTCGGATTCCTGAAAGGCGCATAGTGGAGCATCCGATCTGGGTTTCGGTAATCGTGAATCGATTGTTCGGCAAGCTGGCGGCCGCACTCCTGGCGGCGCTCCACATCCGGCCCGCCAATCCCGAGTACCCCATTCCCAATCATGTTTCGATGGAAATTCTTGTGTCCGTGCTCGCCGTGGCTTTTTTCTTGTGGCTGAAGGCACGGATCTCAGCCGACCATCCCGGAGCGGCGCAGCAATGCATGGAAGCCCTTCTTACGAATGGCATGAATGTGGGCGTGCGCGACCTGCTGGAAGAAAGCGTGGGCCACGGTTACGAAAAATACGTTTCGATGCTCGGGAGCATCGGCATCTTCGTTTTAATTTCGAACATGATCAGCCTCGTGCCTTCGCTCGAATCTCCCACGGCTCAGGTCAGCGTTCCGCTCGGATGCGCGATCGTGGTCTTCCTCTATTACAACTGGGCGGGCATCTCCAAGCTTGGAGCGCTCGGGCACGGCAAACACTTCCTGGGGCCTGTCCTGGCCATGTCGCCCCTCATGCTTCCCATCGAAGTCATCAGCCATTCGGCGAGGCTGCTCTCGCTTACCGTCCGGTTGTGGGTCAACATGTTGGTGAGCGAGCTCCTCTACGGAATTTTCTTGGGACTCTTGATCGAGCTGTACCTGTTCTTGGGAAAGATTGCCGTTCCGTTGAAGGTTGCCTTCGTTTTGCCTTTGTTTTTGCCGATCATTTTCATCGCGCTGCATATCTTCGTGGCGATCCTTCAAGCATTCGTGTTTACGATTCTGCCTGTGATTTATGTTTCGGGGGCCGTCGCAGAAGAGCATTAATACCGGCATGATGCTGCTTCAGTGTGAGCCCGGCTGCTTGAGGATGCCGGGGACCACCTCCTGGCGGCAATTTCATAACGAGGAGAAAAGTATGAGAAAGTACGCGTTGTTTGTGCTGGCGGTCATTGCCCTCAGTTTGCTTGCCCCGGCGGCTTTTGCCGCGGAGGGCGCTCCAGCTGAGGCAACCAACTGGATCGCGATTACAGCCGGTTTCAGCATGGCGATTGCATCGGCCGGTTGCGGTTATGCCCAGTCGAAGGCGACAGCGGCAGCTTGCGAAGGCATGGCTCGCAATCCCGGTGCAACCGCGGCCATCCGGTTTGCGTTGATCCTGGCGCTCGTTCTGATCGAATCGATGGCGCTGTATACGTTCGCAACAATGTTCATCCGTGTGAAGTAAGTCCCCAGAGTTCGACTTTACAAGCCAAGAGGCGCGCCAAAAGCGCGCCTCTTGCTGTTTTGGTACAGTCCTCGGGGCCCTGCACTGACCCGCGCATACCCTACGCAATTCCGCGTACCCCCTACGCTAAGTTGCGGGCGCCCAAGAAATCTTTGCGTATCCGTATTCATACGGATGTTTTTTTCATGGCGTTCGTGCTACCGTTTCGCGTGGCAAGAACACAAAATTCGTCTACAGACCGCCGCAGGCCAGACCTTCACCCCACCAGGCCGCCAATTCTAATCGGCTCGTCCGCGATTAGAATTCGCTGTAACTCACTGAAAACAAACGATCGGGGACAGTTCTAATCGGCTCAAAACAGGGGGGGCTGTGCACAGCACTTTAGAAAATTTCTCGTTAGTGCAGCGAAAGCGAATCGGCGGCGATTCGAGCCAGGGCAAGCACGCGCGAGGGGAGGATTCCGAGATACAGCGTTCCGGCGGCGGCGACGAAAAGTGCCACCGTCAGCGCCGGAGCCACGGCGGTGGGAACGTACTCCTTCGACGGCTCCCAGAAATACATCGCCACGATCACGCGCAAATAGTAATACGCACCGATGACGCTATTGATCGCCGCAATCACCACCAGCCACACGATGCGCGAGTCGAGCGCCGCCTGAAACGCGAAAAACTTTCCGAGGAAGCCGGCCGTCGCGGGCAATCCGAGCAGCGACAAAAGGAAAAGCGAGAAGCACGCGGCCAGCACAGGCTGCCGCATTCCAAGCCCCGCGTAATCCTGGATATCGAGCCGCTTCTCGCCGGTCTGGCCAAGATGCGCAAGGACAAGAAACGCTCCGACTTTCATGAGCGCGTAAGCCGCGAGATAAAACAGCACGGCGGCAATTCCGAATTCAGTCGAAGCAGCGAAAGCCACCAGGATGTAACCCGCATGCGCAATCGAAGAATAGGCCAGCATGCGCTTCACATTGGTCTGCGCGAGCGCGGCGAAATTGCCGATGCACATCGAAAGCACCGCCGAGATCCACACGGCCCAGAACCAAAAGCTCCCAGCGGAGCTGAACGAAGTGTAGAAGACGCGCAGCATCAGCGCGAATGTGGCGGCTTTGGGCCCCGACGCCAGCAGCGCCGTCACCGGCGTGGGCGCGCCTTCGTAAACGTCCGGCGCGTAAACCTGAAACGGCGCCGCCACGACTTTGAATCCCAGCCCCACGAAAATCATCGCCAGCCCGAGAATCCCGATCACCGGC
Source organism: Candidatus Sulfotelmatobacter sp. (assembly GCA_035624115.1). Taxonomy (GTDB): domain Bacteria; phylum Acidobacteriota; class Terriglobia; order Acidiferrales; family UBA7541; genus Palsa-295. The sequence continues at coordinate 9,971 of DASPSD010000004.1, forward strand.
AGCGCGGGCATGGCGGCGAAGGCCGATTGCACCGCGTCGATCTTCGTCGTGCCGGTGGCGCCGTACACCATAGCGATTCCGTAGAGGAAAAACGCCGTGGCGAAGGACCCGAGAATGAAATATTTGAGCGAAGCTTCGTTCGATGTGACCGCGCGCCGGCGGAAACCCGCGAGGATGTAACTCGAAATCGAGCTCATTTCGAGACCGATGAAGGCGGTCACAAGTTCGTTTGCGCCCGAGAGGATACCCATCCCCGCGGTGGCGAACAGCACCAGCGCGTAGTATTCGCCGCGCTGGATTCCTTCTTGGTCGAGATAGTGCAGAGACCCGAGGATGGCGAGCGCGGCGGCGCCGATCACAACCGCGTGCATGAAAATGCTGAACTGGTCCGTGTGAATCAACCCGCTATACGCCGGACCGGGATTCTGCGCCGTGAACCAGGTGGCTGCGAGCGCGGCAAGCGTTCCAATGAACGCGAAGATGCCGAGAGCCTTTTTTCCGCCGCCGCGCACGAACGGATCGAGCACCATAATCAGCGTGCCCACGGCGCACAAGACGATTTCCGGCCCGAGGCGCACGAGGTTCGTGATTTGCTCCGCCGGCATCTGGATCACGGCTGCACCCGGCGTTCCGCTGTCTTCGTAAGGGATCCGTCCGGCGCTCCGAAGGGGCGCGCAAAAGATTTTCCGCCGGGCGGCAGCGGCTGCGCGCCATATTCAAACGGCCGGCTGCTCCTCATCTGCTCCAGCACGTGGATGGTGGAAGCCTCCATCCGGCGCGTAAAGAGCGGGGAAGCAACGCCCATGAAGAGAATCACGATTGCGAGGGTTGTGAGGATGATGCGCTCGCGGCGCGAGGCATCCGCCAACGCGCGATTTTTCTCGAGAGTCACCTCGCCGAGGGCAACGCGTTGATACGCCCACAACAAATAGATGGCCGAGAGCACCGATCCCGAAGCGGCCCAGGCGCCCCAGGCGTGATGCCGCTCGAAAACGCCGATCAGAATCAGGAATTCACCCACGAAGCCGTTGAGCAGCGGCAGCGCGAGCGAAGAAAGGCAGATGAAAAGGAAGAACGACATCAGCACCGGCATCGGCGTGGCCAAGCCGCCGAACTCCTTGATCTCGTGCGTGTGCCGGCGGTCGTACAGCATGCCCACGGCGAGGAACAATGCGCCGGTCGAAACGCCGTGGTTCAACATCTGGTACACGGAGCCTTCGATCGAAATCGTATTGAACGCGAAAATTCCCAGGACCACAAATCCGAGATGGCTTACGGATGTGTAAGCGACCAGGCGCTTCAAATCGTGCTGCACGGTGGCGACCATCGCGCCATAGACGATGCCGATGATCGCAAGAACGGCGATCGTTCCCGCCATTTGGTGCGACGCTCGCGGGAAAAGCGCCAGGCAGAAGCGCAGAATCCCGTAAGTCCCGAGCTTCAGCATCACGCCGGCAAGAATCACGGAGCCGGCCGTGGGGGCTTCGGTGTGCGCGTCCGGAAGCCACGTGTGCAGGGGGAAGAGCGGAACCTTGATGGCAAACGCAAGAAAGAATGCGCTGAAGAGAAGCAGCTCGGTGGTCGGGCCAAGCACGATGTTTCCGGCGCGAAGCGCCTCCTGGATGGCGGGGAAATCGAATGTGCGCAGCGCCGGGTCCGTTGGATTGCTCAAGTTGTAGAGCCACAGGATGGCCACGAGCATCAGGATCGAGCCGAGCATCGTGTACAGAATGAATTTGATGGCCGCATAAATCCGGCGCTCGTGTCCCCAAATGCCGATCAGAAAATACATCGGAATCAGAGTCAGCTCCCAGAAAACGAAAAACAGAAAAAGATCGAGCGAGACGAAAACTCCGATCATCGCGGACTCGATCACCAGCAGCCCGATGAAAAATCCTTTCACTTTGTCCTGAATCGATTCCCACGAAGCCAGGATCGCGAGCGGCGTCAAAAAAGTGGTCAGGAGCACGAGGAAAAGACTGATGCCATCCACGCCGAGGTGATAGTGAATCCCTTTGCCGATCCATGCGTGAAATTCCGGGAACTGGTAATTCCGCTCGGCAATGTCGAAACCGCGAAGGAGAAAAAGCGAGATCACAAATTCCGCAAGCGACACTGCCAGCGCGATGCGCCGAATCCAGGCGTGGTCATCCGAGCGCAGAAGCAACAGTGCCGGCACGCCCAGCAGCGGGAGGAAGGTGATCACCGACAGCAGATGAGGCTGCATTTCCATGTCAGCGCACCATCCGGATCCAGATTACGACCAGCATTACGGTCACACCCACGGCGCCGATTACAACCCACGAAGCGTAGCTGCGCGCGTTGCCGGATTGAATTTCCCGGAGTTCGCCGCCCGCGCGGCGCGCCAGGTGTCCGGCGCCATTCACCGTGCCGTCAATCAGGCCTTCGTCCACCACGTGCCAGAGCACATTGGTCGAAAGCCACAAAAACGGGCGCACAATCACGGCCGCGTAAATTTCATCCACGTAGTATTTGTTCACCACCAGCGTGTAGAGCCCGTGCAGGCTCCGGGCAAGATTTGCCGGCGCTTCGGGCTTGCGAATGTACATCCACCACGCGACAAAAAACCCAATCAGCGCAACCAGGACTGCGGCTCCGGAAAGCTGGAGTTCGAGCGAGTGCAGCGCTTCTTCGGCCAGCTCCGGAGCAGGCGCAAGCTTATCCACTCCCGCAAACACGGGCTGAAGATAGCCGTGGAAAAAGTCCTGTCCGCCCCAGAACTTCGGCGCGGCAAACCATCCGCCGATTGTCGAGAGAATCGCCAGGATTACAAGCGGCGCGAGCATGTTCTTCGGCGATTCGTGGACATGGACAGTCTTCTCGTCGAACCGTGGCGATCCGAAGAAAGTCAGGAACACGAGGCGGAACATGTAGAAGGATGTGAGCACGGCGGCGATGAGACCGACGCCCCAAAGGATTTTGTTGGCGTAAGGCCCGGCGTAAGCGCTGAAGAGGATTTCGTCCTTGCTGAAGAATCCGGCGAACGGCGGAAATCCGGTGATGGCCAGCGTGGCGATTAGCATCGTCCAGAACGTGACCGGGATCTTTTTTCGCAGGCCGCCCATTTTCAGCATGTCCTGCTCGCCACCCATCGCATGAATCACGCTTCCGGCAGCGAGGAAGAGCAGGCCCTTGAAGAAGGCGTGCGTCATCAAGTGGAAAATTCCGGCGCCATAGGCGCCGACGCCGCAAGCGAGAAACATGTAGCCGAGTTGCGAGACGGTCGAATAGGCGAGAACTTTTTTGATGTCGCGCTGCGTCAAGCCGATGGTCGCCGAGTAAAGCGCGGTCGCCGCTCCGACGATCGCCACCGCCAGCATGGCGATGGGCGCGCGAGAGAAGAGCGGATTCATGCGCGCGACCATGTAAACGCCGGCCGTCACCATCGTGGCCGCGTGAATCAACGCGCTCACGGGCGTGGGGCCTTCCATGGCGTCTGGGAGCCAGACGTAGAGCGGAAGCTGCGCGGATTTTCCGATTGCGCCGGTGAACAGGAGAAGGCAAATCGAGGTCAAGATTCCGGCCTGCGCCATGCTTTCGGCGGGCATTCCGGCTGCCTTCCCGAAAATCACGCCAAAATCCACCGAGCCGAATGTCCAGAACAGAAGCAGGATGCCCACCGTGAAGCCGAAATCTCCCAGCCGCGTCACGATGAATGCTTTTTTCCCCGCATCCGCCGCGGATTTTTTCAGGAACCAGAACCCGATGAGCAGATAGCTGCACAGGCCCACGCCTTCCCATCCGACAAACATCACTACGATATTGGCGGCCATCACCAGCGTGAGCATGAAAAACATGAACAGATTCAAATAGCTGAAGAAGCGGTAGTAGCCGCCCTCATGCGCCATATAACCGGTGGAGTAAATGTGAATCAGCAGCCCGACGAACGAAACGGTGAGCAGCATCACGATGCTCAGCTGGTCGACCCGCAAAGAAAAATCGACGTGGAAAGTGCCGGCGGTTATCCAGGGAAAGTACGACTTGACCCAGGGAATCTGTTCGACGGGCAGCGCGGAAAATTCGCGGACGAGCTCCGCGACCGAGAGAAACGCCAGCGACACGGAGCCGACGCCGACCGCGTTGACCGCAGACTGCGGCCAGCGCTTGCCGAGCAGGCCATTGATGGCCGCGCCCGCCAGCGGCAGCGCGAGAACGATCCAGAGATGGTCAAGCAAAAGCATCAGAATTTTAGAAGGTTCACGCGCTCAATATTGAGCGACTGGCGATTCTGCGCGATGGTGATCACGATCGCCAGGCCCACCGCCGCTTCCGCCGCCGCGACAACTATGACAAAGAAAACAAAAACGAGCCCGTCGAGCTGGTTGTGCGCGCGGGCGAAGGCCACGAACGCCAGATTCACCGCGTTGAGCATCAGCTCGATGGCCATGAAAATCGTAATGATGTTGCGTTTGAAGACGAAGGCGATGACTCCCAGCCCGAAAAGAATCGCGCTGAGCACGAGGTAGTACGAGATGGGAACCGCGCTCATTCGTCCCCCTTCGCCAGCACCAGCGCTCCCAGGATGGCGATCAGAATCAAAATCGAGGTGGCTTCAAACGGAAACAGATAGTCGCGGAAGAGCATTTCGGAAAGGGCGCGCGTGGGAGCAGCGCCCATGCCACGCGCGGCGTGCAGCGCGGCGGTCATTCCCGCCGCCGGACGCGCCAGCCAATAGGCAAGCTCGATCAAAAGAAAACCAGCCAGCGGCAGGCCGGCATATTTCGCGAGCTTGCTCCAATCGGTGCGCTCTTCCACCCCCGCATTGAGAAGCATGATGACGAACACGAACAGAACCATAATGGCGCCGGCATACACGATGATCTGCACCGCCGCAATGAATTCGGCGCCGAGCAGAAGATACAGCACTGCCAGCGAGACCATCACCAGGATGAGTGAGAGCGCGCTGTGAATGGGTTCGCGCGCAACGATCAGCAGCACAGCGCCCGCAACGGCGATGCCCGCGAAAACGAAAAACAGAATGAACGGGACGCTCATCCGTGTCTTCCGAGCTGCGGCCAGATTATGACTAGACCCGTGACGAGCAGATTGACGAGCGAGACCGGCAGCAGCAGCTTCCAACCGAATGCCATCAACTGGTCATAGCGAAAGCGAGGCAGCGTGCCGCGCGTCCACACGTAAAAGAAAAGGAAGAATGCCACCTTGGCCAGAAACCAGAACGGCCCTTGAATTACCGGCATGACCGCCGGAATGAGGCACAGCACCCCGATTCCTGCGGCGAGCACCGTGACGACCGCCAGTTGAATGCGCGCGATTCCGCGCATGTTTACGGCCGTGTCGTAGGCAAGATAGGCGGCGCAGACCAGCAGGGCAGCGGCGGGAAGGTACTGCTGCCACGTCCAGCTTTCCGGGAACGGAGAGAGCCAGCCGCCAAAGAAGAGAATCGTGGCGAGACAGCACACGGTGACCATGTTCGCGTACTCGGCCATGAAGAACATTGCGAACTTGAAGCTCGAGTATTCGGTGTGGAAGCCGGCGACGAGTTCTGTCTCACCTTCCGGGAGATCAAAGGGGACACGGTTCGTTTCGGCAATCGCCGCAGTGGCATAGCAAAGAAAGCCGATAATTTGCGGGAACGCCCCGTGCCCGGCGCGAAACACATTCCAATGCCAGAACGCGCCGCGCTGACCTTCGATAATTTCATTGAAATTGAGCGAGCCCGCGACGAGCAGCACACCCACGACCGAAACGGTGAGCGAAACTTCGTAGCTGATCATCTGCGCCGAGCTGCGAAGTCCGCCGAGCAGCGGGTATTTGCTGTTGGACGACCAGCCTGCCAGGGCCACGCCGTACACGCCAATCGAAGTGATGGCGAATAGAAAAAGCAAGCCGATGTCCACATTGGCGATCACCAGCTGCGTGGGCTGGCCGAGAATGTGGATTGTCGCAGGCCCAAACGGAATCAGGGCGAGGGTCGTGATCGCGAGCGACAGTGCCAGCAGCGGCGCCAGGACGTAGACAAAACGGTCAGCGCCCGGGGGAGTCAGATCCTCTTTGAAAAGAAATTTCAGGCCGTCGGCGAGCGGCTGCAGCAATCCGTGCGCGCCCACGTAGTACGGGCCCCAGCGCGATTGGATGTGCGCAATGACCTTGCGCTCAAACCAGCTCAGGTACGCCAGGACCGTCAACACCAGCAACAGCAAGACGGCAATCTTGACTAGCGATACCACCAGGATTGGATGCTGGGCGATGAACTCCACGGCGTCTCTTTCGCCTCGCTTGTCGAAGTGAGCTTAGTGCAGTACCGCCCCAGGGTCCCGCTCGAGAACAGGAAATCCTGGGATGAGAAAACTGCGCCGGCGGGAACATCGTACGAAGGCTCCGCCGTCTTGCAGGAAGCTGCTGACGCCTCGATTCCGCCGGCGAGGAGGCTTGCGACCGAAAGATCGTAGCCGCTGACATGCTGGCGGATTTCGTCGAGCGCGGCTTCCGGGGTTCGCAACCGGATGGGCGCGCCGACTCCCAGCATGCTCAACTGATGCGAAATGATGCGGAGCAAATCAAAATCGCTGCGCGGCCCTTGCGGATCGATCGAACGATGCGCCAACTGCACTTCACCCGCGGTGTTTGTCAGCGTCCCGTCTTTTTCGTAGGTAGAGGCAGCGGGGAGAACCACGTCGGCGCGCGCCGCCGTTTCGGTCAGGAACATCTCATGCACTACGAGCAATTCCAGTCCGGCCAACCGATCCGGCTGCTGGATGCCGAATGTCTTCAGCGGATTTGCGCCGACCACATAGAGAGCTTTCAAACCGCCGGAAATCGCGCCATCCATCATCGCGCGCGCCGGGAGGCCCGGCGCCGCGGGAATTTCGCCGCCCCACAATTTGCTGAATCGCGCGCGCTCGGCCTCGTCTGAGAGCGGGGCATAACCGGGAAGCCGGTTGGGGAGCACACCAAAATCTGCGGCGCCACGCGAATTCGAGTAATCGCCGAGCGCCATATAGCGCGTCCGCCCGCCCAGGCGCGAGCCGAACTCAACCAGGGCTCGAATCGCGGCGCCCTGCACGTCCGCGCCGAACAGGATCACCACATCACTTTCCCGGGCGAGAGCGTCTTTGAGCTTCGCGAGCTGATCGGTTACTTGCGGGCTGAACGCACCTTCGCCGGTCAAAAGCCAATGGGCCGCACGGCCTTCCTGGCCTGTTTCGACTTCCACGACTTGCATCGCCTTGCGATGGATTTTGCTGGGCCGCCCATTGATCACGTAGAGGCGTGTGCCGTGGTGGCGCGCGCCGGTGCGAATCTGCCACGCCACAAGAGGATTCTGCTGCGTCACGTCATTGCCGATCAGCAGAACTGCGGTGGCCGAGTCGATATCCGCCATCCGAGCCAGCGAGTCGGCTGCTCTCGGCCCCAGCGCGGCAGCCAGCCCGGCGTAATCTGCAGTTCGGTGATGATCGATGTTGTTCGTGCCGAGGGTCGCGCGCGCAAATCGGCCCAGCAGGTAATTTTCTTCGTTGGTAGTCCGATTCGAGCCGATCACTCCGATCGCCGCCGGCCCATGGGCATCGCCCACCTGCTTGAGTCGCCGGGCCACCGCCTCAAATGCATCCTCCCAACTTGCGGGCTCGAGCTTGCCGTCGCGGCGGACAAGCGGCTGGCGGATGCGCTCGGCGTGATGTGTAAAGTCAAATCCGAAGCGCCCCTTGGCGCAAAGGAATTCGCCGTTGATGCCTGAATGATCGCGATTATTCGCGCGCAGGATCTCGTTGTTGCGAAGGCTGAGCGTGGTCTTGCATCCGTTCGAGCAATGAGCGCAGGGATTGGGGACGTATGTCATTTCCCACGGGCGCGTGTGGTAGCGGTAAGTGCCGCTGGTGAGCGCTCCCACGGGGCAAATATCGATGCACATCCCGCACTCTTCGCAAGCGAGTCCGCCGGAATGATTCGGCAAGATGACGGAATGTACGCCGCGCGCAGCCACACCCAGCGCCTTCACGTCCATGCCCTCATCGCAAACGCGCACGCAACGGAAACAGAGAATGCAGCGCGGCGCATCGTAATAAACCAGCGGAGACCATTTCTCCTCGGGATAATGCAGCTTCTCTTCGGCGAAGCGGCTGTGGTCGAGCCCGTAGTGAAAGGTCATGTCCTGCAATTCACACTCGCCGCCTTTGTCGCACACCGGGCAATCGAGCGGATGATTCGACAGCAGGAATTCCAGCATATCCTTGCGGGCTTTGTGCACCTGCGGCGTATCGGTTTTCACCACCATGCCTTCGACCGCAATCAGAGTGCAGGCGGTCTGAAGCTTCGGCGCCTTTTCGACCTCGACCAAACACATGCGGCACGCGGCTTGCAGTGAAAGCCCCGGGTAGTAGCAGAACGACGGAACTTCGATGCCTTCGCGCTTGGCCGCTTCGATCACGAGCGTTCCCGCCGGGGCAGTGACTTTCTGCCCGTTGAGCGAAAACGTAATTTGTTTCGTTTCCGGCATGTTCACTTACACAGTCCCGGCGATCATTTCCGCCGGCTTGTAGGCGCACTTTCCCTGCAAATGATCCTCAAATTCGTTCCGCCACTTTTTCACGATGCTGATCGTGGGCATGGCCGCGGCGTCGCCGAGCGGGCAAAACGTCCGTCCCAGCATGTTCTGCGCCAGCTCGCCGATCAGCGGAATATCTTCGTCGCGGCCGCCGCCCTCGTGGAAACGGTCGAGCATTTTTTGCAGCCAGGCTGTTCCTTCGCGGCAGGGAATGCACCAGCCGCAGGATTCGTGCGCGTAGAAGTGCATGATCCGCCGCGCCACGTCCACCATGCAGGTGTCTTCATCGATCACCACCGTGCCGCCCGAGCCGAGCATCGAGCCGGCCTTGGCGACCGAATCGAAATCGAGCGCAAGATCGATTTCGTTGGCCGCAAGGAGGGGACATGAGCTGCCACCAGGAATCACGGCCTTGAGCTTCTTGCCGTCGCGCACGCCGCCGGCTACCTCTTCAATCAGCCGCTTCAAGTTGAAGCCCATCGGCAACTCGTAAATTCCCGGCCGGTTCACGTGGCCGGAAATTGAGTAGAGCCTGGTGCCGCCGTTTTTGGGAGAGCCGAGAGCTGCATACCATTCCCCGCCGCGCAGAATGATTGCTGGCACGGAACTCAATGTCTCCGCGTTGTTGATCACCGTGGGACAGCCGTAGAGCCCGACGACCGCGGGAAAGGGAGGGCGGATGCGCGGGTAGCCGCGCTTGCCTTCGAGCGATTCCATGAGCGCCGATTCTTCGCCGCATTCGTAGGCGCCCGCCCCGGTGTGCGATGCCAGGTCGAAATCGAATCCGCTGCCCAGAATATTTTTTCCGAGGTAGCCTCGCGCGTAGGCTTCGGAAATGGCCGCTTCCAGTATGTCGATGATGTAGCGGTACTCGCCCCGCACGTAGATGTACCCGCGATTCGCTCCCACGGCGCGCCCGGCGATCACCATTCCCTCAATCAACTGGTGCGGGTCCATCTCCATCAGCGGCCGGTCTTTGCTCGTGCCCGGCTCGCTTTCATCCGCATTCGCGATCACGTACTTCGGCTTGGCGGTATCTTTCGGAACGAAGCTCCACTTCATTCCGGCGGGGAATCCCGCTCCCCCGCGGCCGCGCAGATTGGATTTTTTCACTTCTTCGGTGATTTGGTCCGGCGTCATCTGCTTGAGCGCCTTTTCGAGCGCCTGATATCCGTCATGCTGGAGATACACATCGAGCTTGTACGAATTGGCAATTCCGAAGCGCCGGCTGATGACTGGAACCTCGGCGGGGTGCCGCTCGTGGAGGGCGCCCGAAATCACGGGCACCGGCTTCGGCTTGCGCCCCTCTTGCAATTGCTCGAAGAGCGCGTCCACTTTATCGGGATCGAGATTTTCGAAATAGTCGTAGTTCACCTGCATCGCCGGCGCGCCCGTGCAGGCGCCGATGCATTCCACCTCTTCCAGCGAAAAAGTTCCGGTCGGCGACACTTCCTTATTGCCGATGCCCAGCCGCTTCTCGACGTGTCGAAGCAGCTCGTTGCCGCCGCGGAGCATGCAGGAGATATTGGTGCACACCTGGATGTGGTAGCGGCCGGCGGGTTTGCGCCGAAGCATCGAGTAGTACTCGAGGGTTTCGGTCACCTGAACGATGTTCAGGTCCAGCCGCCTGGCGATTTCTTCGAGCAGGGTGTCGCTCAAAAACCCGTAATGATCCTGGGCATACAGCATCATGGGAACCAGCGCCGAGCGCTTCACAGGATAGCGCCCGAGCAGTTCGGTAAACTTCGCTTCGAGTAGCGGCGGCAGTTGCATAGTCCGGTGGCGCTGAGAAAAATCTAGCGGTCCACTTCTCCCAGGACGATATCGGTGGTGCCGATGCAGGCGACGACGTCGGCAATCAGCCGCCCTTCGCACAGTTTCGGCAGGGTTTGCAGGTTGATGAACGATGGCGCTCGGACTTTGACGCGGTAAGGTTTTGCCGAACCGTCGCTTGAGACGAAAAATCCCAGCTCGCCCCGCGGCGATTCCACCACCTGGTACACCTCGCCCGGCGGCGCGGCAAAACCCTCCGTATAGATTTTGAAATGGTAAATCAGGCCTTCGATCGAGGTTTTCATTTCCTCCCGCGAAGGGGGAACGATTCCCGGAGCAGCGGCCTTGATGGGTCCTTCGGCAGGAACTTTTTCCATCGCCTGGCGGACGATTTTGATGCTCTCGCGAATTTCGGCGACGCGCACCTGATACCGCGCGTAACAATCTCCCGCCGTTTGCGTTTTCACTTCGAAATCGAATTCGTCGTAGCTCGAATAGGGAAACGTTTTGCGGACATCGTACGCCACGCCGCTCCCGCGCAGCATCGGCCCGGAAGCGCCCAGGGCGATCGCATCGGCGGCGCTCAGCACTCCGATGCCTTTGGTGCGGCCGAGCCAGATGCGATTGTGGGTGAGCAAATCCTCATATTCGTCCACGTGCCCGGGGAGGGAATCGATCACGCGGCGGACTTGATCGAGCCAGCCGGGAGGAGGTTCGAGCGCCAGGCCGCCGATGCGGAAGTAGCTGGTCATCATCCGCTGGCCGGAGACGTATTCGAAAATCTTCATGATTTCTTCGCGCTCGCGGAAGGTGTAAAGGAACACGGACATCGCGCCCAGATCGATGGCGTGCGTCCCGAGCCACACCAGGTGCGAGGCAATGCGCGTCAGCTCCGCCAGCAGCACGCGGATGTACTGCGCCCGCTTGGGGATCTCGAGTCCGAGCAGCTTTTCCACCGCGAGGCAATAGCACAAGTTGTTCGAGAGCGGCGCAAGGTAGTCGAGGCGGTCGGTAAGTGTGATGGCTTGCGAGTACGTCTTCGATTCGCAGCTTTTTTCAATTCCCGTGTGCAGATAGCCGATCACGGGCGCCGCCTTGACGACGATTTCTCCTTCGAGTTCGAGAAGCACGCGCAGGACGCCGTGCGTGGACGGGTGCTGCGGTCCCATATTGAGCACCATCGTGCTCGTGGTGCCGGCGGGCGTCTCGACAGTGGTCGTCATGCTAGCGGTACCCCTCCACGGGGTAGTCCTTTCGCAGCGGAAAACCTTCCCAATCGTCGGGCATTAAAATCCGCGAAAGATTGGGATGGCCTTCGAAGCGGATGCCGAACAGATCGAAGTTTTCGCGTTCGTGCCAATTCGCGGTTGGCCAAATCGAGGTCACCGATGCGACCGACGGATCCGCGCCTTGAATGCGGACTTTCAGCCGCAGCCGGTCCCGCCGGTCGAGTGACACCAGGTGGTAATTCACCTCGAAGCGCGGCTCCAGCGGAAAGCGATCGACCGTCGTGATGTCGGAAAGGTACGAGAAACCCAGCGACTCCTCACCCGCCAAGTACTCGGCTGCCCGCCGGAGGTGCTCCTGCGGCACGACAACGGTCGTTTCCCCGCGAAACTCGATCACTTCCGCAACGGCCTGGGCGTCCCACTCCCGGAGTTTATGCACTACCGGATTTTTTTCGGGCGCTTCAGATTGCACAGTGAATTCGTTTCCGGAGGGCGATCAGCGGTTCCAGTCGAGCGCGCCCTTCTTCCAGAGGAATATGTAACCGGCCAGCAGGATTATAATGTACAGCACCATCTCCACAAAGCCGAACACGCCCAGGCTGCCGTACACCAGCGCCCAGGGGTAAAGAAAGATCGCCTCGATATCGAACAGGATAAAAAGCAACCCGACCATGTAGAACTGCACGTAGATGGGCTGCCGCGCATCTCCCGTAGGCTCGATTCCGCACTCGTAAGGCTGGTCTTTCGTTCGGGAGGGCTTGTGGCGCCCCACGATGGCCGATACCGCGATGATCGCTCCCGATAGGCCCGCGGCGAGCAAAAACATCAACAGCAATGGTCCGTAGTTGTCCAGGTAATTGCTGCTCATGTTGAACGCGCTGCTATAATAACGGCCAGAAAGCGCTCGGTCAAATGATGTCCCCTTCACTGAAAATTGCGCCGGGGTTGGTTCGATTTGAAACGCCCCAGGGACCCGCGCGATGAGCTCCGGATTCAATACAGATGTTCGCGTCGGCGCCCAGGTCTTTCACGTGCAAACGGAAGATCGCGGGCCGGCTCATCCTGTGATTGACTCAGTGGTCTATCACAATGGACAAATCCTCCATCGGCGCACTTCGAGCTACCAGGAATTCGTGGCCGCGCACGGACTGAATGAGGAACAGCTTCGAGATCGCGTCGAGCAGCAACATCGCGGTGTTGTGGAGGCGCTGCGCTCGGGCGCTCTAGACGGCGAAATCGCTGCCGCTGCGCAACGCGCCAGCCGCGCCGCGGGAATTCAGGTGCAGCTTTTGAATACGGGCACCTGGCTTTCGGGCGGCCATGTTTCGCTCGACGTGGAGGTCTCGCGCCGCGCCGACCGCCAGCCCGAGCCGGGCGCTCAAGTGGATGCGGTGATCGAAGGGGCGCTCCAGCAGACGCGCCATTCGGGCACGAGCGATGAAAAGGGCCGCGTCAAAATCGAATTCCCGTTGCCTCCGCTGGGGAAAGGCGACCTCGCGCTGGTGATCCTCGCCACAACCGACGCAGCAAAGGACGAGCTGCGCTTCACGATGCGCTCGCGCGCAAAGGCTCCGCCTGCGGGGACGGCGTCATGATGGTCACCATCAACGGGGAAGCGCGCCAGATTCCAGACGGGCTCAGCGTCGCGGCCATGATTGAACAGCTTGGAATGAAAGGCAATCGCATCGCGATTGAACGCAATCTCGATATTCTCCCGCGAGCGCGCTGGCAGGAAACGCGGGTCCAGCCGGGCGACAAATTCGAGATCGTCCACTTTGTCGGCGGGGGCTAGCGGCAGCAAGCTTCTTCCTCAGGTGACCAACGCGCTTTCGCTCCGGCTTTGCCTCAACGAGTCGCAGGCACCTCCAAAACCCGCGTGAGAACTTCGAAGCAGCCCTCCCAGCCCTTTTGGTGAGACTTGCGGCTTGCCTCGCCCGACAGCATTTCGTGCCGGAATATCATTTCGGTAGAAGAGCCGCGCTCGAAGAGTTCCACGGTCACCACCGAGTCCGTTGTCTGCAATTCCTCAGTTTCGCTTTGCGGCGTGCGAGTCCAAGCCCAGGTGAACACGAGCTTCTCCGGCGGCTTCACCTCCAGGAATGTCCCATGCCCGCGATAGACGGCGTCCCCGGGCGCCTGAATCTCAATTACATAGCGCCCGCCCGGACGCACGTCGAGCTCCACATATTTCGCATCCTGCGTTGGAACGTCTTTGCACATCCATCGCTCGAGTTGCTCGCGTTGGGTCCACGCCGCAAACACTTTCTCCCGCGGCGCCTTGAAAGTCCGCCGAATTTCGAGTGACGCCGGTGCGGTCGGATCCACTTCCACGGCATGTCCCTCGCGTGCGACACCAGCCAAGCGCTCTTGCAGCCGATCAAAGCACAGATTCCAGCCATTCTGGTGCAGATCCCGCATCTTCGTATCGGGGAAGAACTCGTGCTTCAGAACCACTTCAGTCGAATCTCCGCGATCATGAAACTCCACTGTCACCACCGTTCCATCCAGCTCGGCGGTTTTCTGCCCCGCGGCAGAAAAGTGTTCCCAGGCCCACGTGAACACCAGCTTTTCCGGCGGCTTGATTTCCAGGTATTCCCCCCGGTTCATGAACACGCCGCCATCCGCCGCCCGGTTCTCGATCAGTCGCTTGCCTCCCACGCGGAATTCATGCTCGCGGTACTTCACTACGTTTCGCGGATCGGGCCGGCACATCCAGTGTTCGAGGTGCCGGGTCTCGGTCCACATTGCAAACATTTTTTCGCGTGGCACGCGGAAAACGCGCCGCACCTCGAGAGAGTTCGCAGGACCTGCCGCAGGGCTGCTCATTGTCCGTCGCCTCCTGATTTCCTTCGCTAGGCGCCGAGAGCTTCCGTCAGTTTGTCGAAGCAGCCGATCCAGCCCTTCTGGTGCCGTTCGCACTGTTCGGCGGTGCGGAAGTGTTCGTGCGTCAGGGTGACTTCGGTGAATTTCCCGCGTTCTTCGAAGTCCACGGTCACCAGCGTTTCGTCTTGCACTTCATCTTTCACGCCGGAAGCGTTGAACAGCTCCCACCCCCAGGTGAAGACGAGTTTTTCCGGAGGCTTGATTTCGCGGAACGTCACCCGCTGGTGGTACGTGGCGCCGTTGGCCGCGCGAATTTCCATCATGTTGGTGCCGCCGAGGCGCATATCGAATGCGGTGTAACGCGCCACGTTATTCGGATTGTCGCGGCACATCCACTTTTCTAGCTTTTCCCGCTCCGTCCAGGCCTCGAAGACTTTCGGCCGCGGCGCTGCAAACATCCGGCGGATCTGGAGCCGCTCTCCCGGGCCGGTCGTGGTGCTGGCCATGATTGGTTCTCCTCTCTCTGTGATTCCTCGAGATATCGTGCGAGCGCGTCGAACTGGTCTTCCCAGAATTGGCGGTAGCGAGCGATCCATTCCGACGCGCCCTTCATCGGTTCGGCCGTCAGCCGGCAGCGATGGACCCGCCCGTCTTTGTGCCGCACTACAAGCCCCGCATTTTCCAGCACCCGCAGGTGCTTCGACACCGCCGGAAGCGACATATCATAAGGCGCGGCCAGATCGCTGACGGAAGATTCTCCCTGAGCGAGGCGCGCCAGAATTCCGCGGCGCGTCGTGTCGGAAAGCGCCGCAAAAGTGGCGTCGAGGGCCGGCTCTAAAAGCTTAACCATCTGGTTTAGTATTGACGCATTGGCTCGCCCTGTCAAGCATTTTCTTCGGGGAGACGGAATTCGAAGGCTCGTTTTGTAGGTCGCGGTTTCAACCGCGACATCAAAGGGCGACAAATTGGAAGGCTTCAGCCCCTGAAGATCCCAGCACTTTGAACATTCCCAGGCTTTGGGTTGGTTTCGGAGTCAAATCGCGCCGAGCAGATGCCCGAGCTTGTCCTTCTTGGTCCGCAGGTAGGCTTGGGAAAGCCGGCTGGTCCGCGGCCGGCACGGCACGCGTTCGACCACCCGAATTCCCGAGCGCGCCAGTTGCCGCACTTTGTCCGGATTGTTCGAAAGCAGCCGCACCGCCCGGATGCCCAGCGCCTTCAGCGCGTCGGCGGCGAATTCATAGTCGCGCGTGTCCGCCGCAAAACCCAGCCGCCGGTTGGCCTCGACCGTATCGAGCCCCGCATCCTGCAGCTCGTACGCGCGCAGCTTATTGATCAGCCCGATCCCGCGCCCTTCCTGCGGGAGATACAGCACCACGCCCGAGGGCTCCTTGGCAATTTTGCGCAAAGAAAATTCCAGTTGCGCCCGGCAATCGCAGCGTTCGGAGGTGAACACGTCGCCCGTGAGGCATTGCGAGTGCACGCGCACGAGCGGCGGCCTGCCGCCATTCAACTTTCCGTGCTGAATGGCCACCGCCTGCTCCCCGCGCGTGCGCCCTTCAATCCCAAGAATACGGAATCGGCCGTAGCGAGTGGGCAGCTCCGCCCTCGCCACCACGCGCGCTTTCCCGGATTTCGTCTTGCGCTTCATGCGAACCCTGCATTATAGCAGGCCCCGAAACACCACTCTTATTTCACACGCCCCGCGCGCTTCTCTTTACTTCGCCTGCCGCTTTGGCTAACGTTACACGCAGGCCCTTGGCTGCGCGGATTCGCGAGCGCTGATGATACTTTCTGGCAGCACCGATCTTCTTTTTATCCTGATTCTGAAAGTGTGCTGGGCCGCCGCACTGGCAGCCCTTCTCGTCCGCTTCAAATCATTTCGCAGGCTCGTTTTCACCGAAAACCGCGACTCCGACCAGAAAGTCATGCTGCTTCTTTTCCTCACGCCGCCGCTCGCTCTCGGCGTCATGCTTCGCCTGGTCGGCTATCGATTTTTCGACCTCACATTCGAAGGCTCGTTTCTCCTAGGCTTGATCGGCGGGCGCGTCGTTGGCTTGCTGGGAGGCTCGCTCATCAGCCTTCCGGCATTCGGCAATCACGAATGGTTGTCGAGTCCCATGGCCGCGCTCGTCGGTTTGCTCGCGGGCATGGTACGCGAAGCCATCCCGGAAAAAGAGGACGTCTGGCACTTCGGGCCGTTTCTCTTTCTCAATATCCCCCAGTGGCTCTGGCGGCTTCTCCGCGGCGGACCCGGCAACTGGGCGATGCTGCCGCTATTTGCATGCGCGACGCTCTCGGTCGCTCAGATCGAGCTCGCCCGCGCCGTATCCACCCATTGGCTCTTCGCCATTCATCCGAGCAATCGCGCTTATACTTTTCTCGTCGTGCTCTCTTCGGTGATGTGCGTGGCCATCGCCGTGAAAATCTGGAACAACACGCGCATCGAAATGAACCTCGAGCAGAATCAGCAGCTCCTGCTCAAAGCCCGCATGGACGCCCTCACCAGCCAGATCAATCCTCACTTCCTGTTCAACACGCTGAACACGGTCTCTTCTCTGATCCGCTTTGACCCGGATATGGCCCGCGGCGTCGTCTTGAAACTTTCCAACATCCTGCGCCGCCTGCTGCGCAAGCACGAGACTTTCGTCCCGCTCCGCGAGGAGCTCGAATTCATCGACGACTACCTCGATATCGAAGTGATCCGCTTCGGCCGCGACAAACTGCAGATCTTCAAGGCCATCGATGAAGATGCCCTCGACTCCTTTGTTCCCAGCATGTTCCTTCAGCCCATGATCGAAAATTCGATCAAGCACGGTCTCTCACCGCGCCTGGAAGGCGGGCAGATCCACATCCGCACCCGCCGCCACGACGGACGCCTGCTCATCGAAATCGAAGACAACGGCATGGGCATGCCCGCCGAGCGCCTCACCGAGGTGTATGGCGGCGGCATCGGCATCAGCAACGTGCACGAGCGCCTGCGGCTTCTCTACGGCGATCAATTCAAGATGGACATTCACAGCCAGGAAGGGCAGGGAACGCAAATCCACATCGAAATCCCCGAGCTGGTCACCGTCGAGCAAGCCGCCAGCTGAGCCCGCCGGCCGGAACTGCTTCCAATCAAAGGGCTTGCGAAATAACGCTTGACAATTTGCCTTTCTTACTGTAATTTCAGTACAGACTGAAATGACAGAATATACAAAACCGAACCTCTCCCCCGTCGCCCAGAAGTTCATCCTCCACTGGGGCGAAATGGGCACCCGCTGGGGCGTCAATCGCACCGTCGCCCAGGTCCACGCGCTGCTCTTTCTCTCCGAGCGCCCCATGCCCGCCGAAGAAATTGCCGCCACGCTTTCGGTCGCCCGCTCCAACATCAGCACGAGCCTTCGCGAGCTCCAGGGATGGCGCATCGTGCGCGTCGCGCCCGTCCTGGGCGATCGCCGCCAGCATTTCGAATCGGTCAAAGACGTCTGGGAGCTCTTCCGCATCATCCTTCAAGAACGCAAGAAGCGCGAGGTCGATCCCACGATCCAGGTCGTGCGCGAATGTGTCGAACAGTCGAAAAAAGCGGGGCCCTCCGAAGCCCACGCGCACGAGCGCTTGCGGCAATTGCTCGAATTTATCGCCACGATGGACATGCTTTTCGAAGAATTTCAGCATCTGCCGCCGCGGGCGGCGCGCGGGCTGGTCAAGCTTCGCGGCCGCATCCGCAAGCTGCTGCCGGGCTAAGAATTTGCAGCGCCGGCGTCTCGCCGGCGTTTTTTGAGGCCCTATGATTTCAGTCTCTACTGAAATAAATGAAATAAGCTCCGGCCCCTCGCGCGGCTGGATGCTCTTCGACGGCAACTGCGAATTCTGCCGGCGCTGGGCGCGCCGCCTCGAACCGTTCCTCGCCCCTCGTGGTTTCATGTTCTGCCCGCTTCAGCTTCCCTGGGTGCGAGCGCGCTTTCACTTGCCGGAGCAGGAGCTGCTCAGCGAAATGCGCGTCCTGATGCGCGACGGCGCCGCATACGGCGGGGCCGATGCCCTCGTTCATCTCGCTCGATTTGTCTGGTGGGCGAGCCCGGTCGTCGCGCTCGCCTGGGTTCCCGGCGTGCGCCGCCTCCTGCGCGCCGGCTACCGCTTCATCGCCGCCCGCCGCCACTGCTCTTCGCGCGCGTGCGCCGTGGTGATTCCCGAACGCGTCGAACCTTTGCCCCCGCACCTAGGAGAATCAAACCCATGAACCCCATCTCCGCATTTTCTGCCGGCATCGGCGTAACGCTCCTTCTTTCTGTGCTGGTAGTGAAATATCTCCGCAGCCCCCTGAAAAAAATTCTCGTGGATCTTTGCGGCACCAGCGAACGCGCCGGATTCTGGTTGGCGTTCACGAATGTCGCTCTGGTCCTGGTTCCTCTCGCTGTGGCGCTGCGTTTCCGTCCCCTTGCGTCGACGCTGGCAGGATTCATTTTCGATTTGAGCGGCCAGCTGGAGGGGGCGCTTGTTGCGCTAATTTTTACGGTGATCGTGCTCGGCCTTGTCCTCAACCGCTACATTCCCTCAGGCAAGGCCAGCGGTTCTGGCTCGGTGGCGAAGTCATGACCATCTCGATCGCCCTCGAAAAGGCCGTCGTGACGGGTGCATTCGGCTACACCGGGAAATATATCGCGCGCCGCCTGCTCCGCGAGGGCAAGCGCGTCTTAACGCTGACGGCTCATCCCAATCGGCCGCACGAGTTCGGCGGGAGAGTCGAAGTCGCTCCGCTCGAATTCCAGGACCCCCGCGGGCTGGTTCACAGTCTGCAAGGCGCCGGGTGCCTGTTCAACACGTATTGGGTGCGGTTCAATCATGGAGATGTCACATTCGATCGGGCGGTCGAAAACACGCGAATTCTCGTCGAGGCGGCTCGCGAAGCAGGCGTCCGGAAACTCGTGCATATCAGCGTCACGAACCCCTCGCTCGATTCCGAGCTTGCTTATTTTCGGGGCAAAGCAGAACTCGAAAAAATTGTCCGGTCCTCGGGAATTCCCTACGCCATTCTCCGGCCAACCATAATTTTCGGAATCGAAGACATTCTCATCAACAACATCGCGTGGCTTCTGCGTCACTTTCCAGTTTTTGCCCTCCCCGGCAGCGCGCGCTATCGAGTTCAGCCAGTATTCGTTGAGAACGTTGCGGATTTGGCCATACGCGCATCCGAAGAATCCGCCGATAGCATCCGTGACGCGGTCGGGCCTGAAATCTTCACGTTCGCAGAATTCGTGCGTCTGATTGCGGCCGCGACACGGAGCAAGGCTCGGATCATCCACGTGAACTCCGGAATTGCCCTGGCATTGACCGGCCTGCTCGGGCTCGCGCTACGCGACCGGATTCTCACGCGCGAAGAAGTCGATGGATTGATGGCGGATCTGCTCGTCTCGGCCGGCCCGCCGACGGGCGAAACCCGCTTCAGCGATTGGCTTCGGCAGCACGGCGAAACGATTGGCGAGAGCTACTCTTCCGAGTTTGCGAGGCATTATGTGTCCAGTTAGAAATGCGTTTCGAACACGCGCCGCCAGCATGCGGCAGGAGACCTCATGAACCGGCTCATTCAACTGATTTGGCTTGCTGGCGCAGTCCAGCTTGCCATCGTCGCGGGCAATTTTGTTCTGCCCGCGAAGCTCGAGTGCCGCGAAAACCTCGCACGCGTTTCGCCGATGATCCGCCACGTGTTCATCGTACACTGGGCGTACATCGTCGCAGTGCTCGGAATGTTTTCGGCCTTGTGCTTCTTTTTTGCGCCGGACTTGGCCGGCGCGAGCCGCCTCGGCCGCTTTTTGAGCGCCACCATCGCTCTTTTCTGGTTGCCCCGCATCCCGATTCAGCTTTTTCTCTACGATCCCGAGTTGCGCCGCAGGCATCGCCTCGGCGACGTCCTGATGCTGCTCGCGCTTGTCTACTTGGTCGGTGTCTTTGGCTACTCGGCATTGAGAGGAGCGCTGTGAAAAAGAGTGCCGCGATGGGAGGAATCATCTGGTGCGGGCTGGCGGCCGCCAATTTGGCAAATCGCGTCAACCTGTCCTGGATCGAATTGCTTTTCCTCTTTGCGCCGTTGGTGATCGTGCCTCTCGGCCTCGAGTTGACGGCGCAAGTCGATGCAGAGAGGAAGCCGGGCGGCTTCGAGCGAGTCGCTCGCTACCTTCAGTTTCCCGCGGCGCTCTCGGTTGTTGGCTCATTCTTTTTTTCGCGCACAATTTCGGCCACAGCGTTCGTTCTCCCTTGGCTCGTCTTTTGCGCATTCCTTTCACTGGCAGCGCTTGTACGCATCGCGCGCGGAGCCCTCTCTCGACTTGACCGAACCTGCACGGTCGCCGCGTTCCTGTATATCTCCATCGGTGCCACTTGGCTCGCGGCCTCGCGAATGAGCCTCACGCCGATAGGATTTCAAGAGCCGATCGTGCTTCTCACGGCCGTCCACTTTCACTATGCGGGCTTCGCCGCTCCTCTCCTCGCCCGGTCCACGGCCCGCGCACTCGCCGTCGGAAAAGAAAATCGGGAAGTTCCAGGGATTTTCAAGCTCGTGGGCGCGGGAGTTCTACTCGGTCCTGCGCTTCTGGCTGCTGGATTCGTGATCGGGCCGCGCCTGAAACTGGTAGCAGCGCTCGTACTCCCAGTCAGTGAAATTGCGCTGGCGATCAGTTTTCTGGCCGTGCTCCGCACGATTCCGCGCGCCGGAGCAAAACTGCTCCTCAGCGTCGCTGCGGCCTCGGCTCTCTTTTCAATGGCGCTTGCCGCCGTTTGGGCCGTTGGCGAATTCCCGCTCCAACCATTTGTTCACCTCGACCAGATGGCCCATTTACACGGCACCGCCAACGCTTTCGGCTTCACTCTCTGCGGTCTCCTCGGCTGGATCCTAGCAGGGCCGAGCCCCGCTGGGCATAAGGTGATCCCCCAATGAGAATTGCAATCACAGGCGGCACTGGATTCGTCGGACGGCATCTGGCGCGCGGGCTTGCCGCACGCGGCCACGAGGTCGTTTTGATAGCTCGAGGAAAGGATCGCCGCGACCCCACTTCTTTCGAAATTCCGAATGCGACCTTTTTCCCGGCGGACCTGTCGAGCGCGGACGACCTCGCGCGGGCATTCTCGGCCTGCGGAGCGGTGGCGCATTGCGCTGGAATCAACCGCGAAATCGTCAGCCAAACATACGAACGCATCCACGTCGCGGGAACAGACAATGTGGTCGAAGCAGCCCGGCGCGCAGGTGTCGGGAAAATTGTGCTTCTGAGCTTCCTCCGCGCGCGCCCGAATTGTGGCTCGGGGTATCACGAGTCGAAATGGGCCGCCGAAGAAATCGTCCGCCGCTCGGGCCTCGACTACACCATCTTCAAAGCCGGTGTGATTTATGGCCTGGGCGACCATATGCTCGATCATTTGAGCCATGCCCTTCATACGTTCCCCTTGTTCGCGCTGGTCGGCATGAAAGACAGGCCGGTGCGCCCGCTGGCCGTCGAGGATCTTGTCCGCGCGATGATTGCAGCGCTTGTCGAGGGCCGGTTGTCATGTCAAACCGTGGCCATCCTGGGCCCGGAAGAAATGCTGCTCGGAGAAGCGGTGCGGCGCGTGGGGCGCGTTGTCGAAAAGCATCCGCTGTATTTTCGAGCGCCTCTGGCGGTTCATTACGTCCTCGCGCATCTGCTCGAACGTGTGATGAAAATTCCGCTCGTCTCACTCGCTCAGGTTCGGATTCTTTCTGAGGGGATTGTCGACCCCTGGCCGCCATTCGAATCCCTGCCCGCCGATTTGTTTCCCACCACTCCGTTCACAGACGAGCAGATTCGTCGCGGGCTGCCGATCGCGAAGCCATTTTGCATTGAGGATCTGCGATGGACCACCTGAGCGAAGTTCACGGCGTCAGGGTTCGAACAATCGGTGCACGAGGGGAGGCGCCCGCCCCGCCGGTTTGGCCCGGCTGGATTCCACTGATCGCGCTCCCCGCTGCCGTCTGCTTCTTCCGCGCTCGGCTTGAGCCCTGGCAGTTCATGTGGCTGCTCTCGATCGCCCTATTTTTCGGATGCAAGTGGGAGACATGGTTCGAGGCGCGCGCGGCGGGCGTTCGAGCGGGACTCGGCCGGAGCCTGGCCTATCTGTTCCTCTGGCCTGGGATGGACGCACCTGCATTTCTCGACACGAACCGCGATGTGGATCGAGTTCCGGGGAAGGAGTGGCTCGCTGCAACGGCGAAGACCGTTGCCGGCTGCGCGCTCATTTGGTTTGCAGCGCACCGAGCTCTCTCGGAAAAGACGCTGCTGGTCGGCTGGATCGGAATGCTCGGGCTTGTGCTGGTGCTGCACTTCGGCGCGTTTCATTTGATTTCGCTCCTTTGGCGCGCCATGGGAGTGAATGCACAGCCGATCATGCAAGCGCCCGCCTCAGCGACCTCGCTCGGCGAATTCTGGGGCAAGCGCTGGAATCTTGGCTTCCGCCAGCTCACCTACGGGCTCGTTTTCAAACCGGTCCGCGAACGGTTCGGAGTCGCCTCAGCGACGCTGGGCGCCTTTCTCGTCTCCGGATTCATTCATGATTTCGTGATTTCATTTCCCGCGCGAGGCGGCTACGGCCTGCCGACGGCTTATTTTTTGTTGCAAGGCGTTGGCGTGCTGTTCGAAAGATCCGCGCCAGGCAAAAGACTGGGCACTTCGCAAGGTATGCGCGGCTGGTTTTTCGTCGTGCTGTGGGCCGGGCTTCCGGCATTTGGGCTGTTTCATCCGATTTTCATCCGGCGAGTAATTCTCCCGTTTCTCGCCGCCATCGGGTCGCTCTGAAAGGAGGCTCGTATGCAACCGATTGCGGAATGGGTCGCCCTCGCGTCCGCTGAACGCATCTTCAATCTGGCGATCTGGCTCGGGGGGCTAGGGCATTTCGCTGTTCTGATTGCCAGCTTCCAGGTGCCCGCACGCCTCGGATGGAATGACGACCTCGCGAAACTCACTCCATTCAACCGCAAGCTGATGTGGGTCCATGGCGGCTTCGCGGTCCTCACAATCATCGCGTTCGGCGTTCTCACTTTGGCGTTGCATGGTGAAATGCTGCGCGGAGATCGAGCTGCGCTTGGGCTGGCAGCCTTCATCGGAATTTATTGGGCCGCGCGAGTCATCGTCGATTTCGTGTATTACGATCACGAAGACTGGCCCCGCGGCCCGGGATTCGTCGTGGGCCACATCCTGCTCACCTCGCTTTTTGTCTATCTTGCGGCCGCGAATCTGGGCCTGGTGATCTGGCGCGTGTGGCTGCCCTGAATTGCGGCGCACGCCATTTTTCGCTTCCCCTCATTCCTTCTCGGCGTAGAATGGCGGCGCGCGAATCCATCGAGGCAGGGCGACGAATTGGCTGAGGATCCGGAAAAGAGCAGCGCCACATCTGCGATTGTCCTGATGTTCGTTGTTGTTGCTGTTGCTGCGTACTGCATGTTGTACGGCCTTCAAACGCTCGCCTGGATCGAAGGGAAATACTGGGCGTCGCGCGACGCATGGCTCAACGAAGTTCCGCAGCCCTTGCCGGCGGCGGCGCCGGCTGGGGCCAAGCTCACGTCCACATCGGCTTACGACTTCAAATTCACAACTTCGTGGGGTGCGCCGAAAATCACTCCGTCGCAAAGCTTCGTGGTGATGCGCTTCGATTCAGGGCAGATCATCGCGTTTTACGATCCGCAAACAATGCTCGATTCGATTGGCAGGTTGAAATCCGCGAGCCCGACCGAGTATCAGAAATTCGCCAATGTGTTCATCGACCATCCCATCGAATCAAATTTCGCGCTCTTTCAGGCAGTCTACGGCGCCTCGCCGGCTCTGGAGTCCCCCGTAATGGCCGGCCGCGAAGCGCTGCGAATGAACGTGCTGCTTCTTTGGAAGCTTTCCTTCGGATTCGATACCGGGCCGGAAATTTATTCTTTTCAGTGGGGCGCGATGCGCGGCTTTCAATTCGGCGAGCCCTTGAAGGGCCGCCCGGTCGCTCTGCGCGTCTTCGACGACCGCGACCGCCAGTTCCGTTTTTTCTTTCTGGTCGCGGCCAATTCCAGCGCCCAAATTTCGCAGGACGAAATCGCCGGCGTTGTCGCCTCGCTCCAACCGGTTCCAGTCACGGAGCGCTGATTTTAATTTTTTTAACGCGCGGCTGACGCGGTCGCGCCGCTGGCGTTCAACACCTTTTGATAGTAGGCCTCGTACTGCGGGATCACATCGTTCGAGCAATATCGGCGGCGGGCGTTCACGCGCGCTTGCTGTCCCATGGCGCGGCCGCGATCCGGTAGCGCGAGAATATCAAGAGCGAATTTCGCGGCGCCCACTACATCGCGCGGCGGCACAAGATAGCCGTCCACTCCGTGCGTCACCACCTCTGGCAGGCCGCCTGTATTGGATGCGACTACCGGAACTTCGCATGCCATGGCTTCAAGCGCGGCGAGCCCGAACGATTCAAGATCGCTCGGCAGCAAAAACAGATCCGCGAGCCCGAGCTTGTCCTGCACGCGATCCTGCTTGCCCAGAAAAAAAACATCCTTCGTAAGTTTTTTCTTGCGCACGATGTACTCGGCCGCGCCGCGGTCCGGTCCATCGCCCATCATCACGAGTTTTGCAGGGATTTTTTCGCGTATCAGCGCGAAAATTTCGACCACATCCGTAATCCGTTTCACCGGGCGGAAATTCGAGAGGTGCATCACGAGCGGTTCGCCGCCGGGCGCCCATTGCGCGCGCAGATTCATATCGTCCGACCGCTTGTACAGGTCGCAATTTACGAAATTCGGCACGACTTCGATCGGCCGCTTGATTTCAAATTCTTTGAGCGTGCGGTCGCGCAAGTATTTCGAAATCGCCGTGACGCCGTCGCTTTGCTCGATGGAAAAGCGCGTGATGGGAAGATAGCTGCGATCATTACCGACGAGGGTGATGTCGGTTCCATGCAGCGTGGTGATGAACGGCAGCTTTCGCGGCGCGGCCATCATCCGGGCCAGCAGCGCGCTAACGGAATGAGGAATCGCGTAGTGAACGTGCAGCAGATCGAGCGAAGCCGTCTCAGCCACTTCAATCATTTTCGTTGCGAGCGCAAGCGTGTACGGAGGATGGTCGAAAAGCGGATACGTGGTGACTTCGACCTCATGGAAGTAGATGCGCTCGTAGGAAGAGTTGAGCCGGATGGGCATGGCGTAGCTGATGAAATGGATTTCGTGTCCGCGCGCAGCGAGCTCGATGCCCAGCTCGGTGGCGACGACTCCGGAGCCGCCGTAGGTTGGATAACATGTGATCCCTATTTTCATTTTCCCGCGCTCGCTTGCGCCCGATGGATTCCCGATGCTAGATTCGCGCCTTCCTGTTCTAGCATTAGACGCATCAGCAGGCGCAAAGGTGCCACAACTTTTCACCGGGAGAGCCGGCGAACCAAAATGACCCGCACGCTGAAATCTCTCGAGCACCTCGCGGTGAGCGAGCTGAAAGAACGGCTGCACCAGAGCAATACGGCGAGACAATTCGGCTTCGTGCTGGAGGAAGCGGAACGAGGGCGCGTGCTTCTGCGGATGCACGTGGACGAACGCCACATGCAGGTGCACGGCGTGGTTCACGGCGGCGTGGTCGCAGCGCTGGCGGACACCGCGGGCGGGCTCGCAACGTACATGGCGCTGCCGCGCGGCCGGCGCGTGGCGACAATCGAAATGAAGATCAACTACCTCGAATCGATCGAGGGAGGAAGCGTGGAAGCCGAAGCGCGCGTCGTGCGCCTCGGAAGGCACATCGCCGTGGTCGATTGCGATGTGCGCGACGAGAATCGCCGGCTGGTCGCAAAAGCCCTGATGACTTTTTTCGCCGGCCCGTTCAAAAAAAATCGAAAAAGCCGCGGCGCTTGAGAGCCGCCGGAAAATCCGCCTCGCGGAAAATTCGGCCTACTGTCCGTTCGTGCCGCCCTGCGCAGCTTCTTCGCCTTCTTTGTAGAGGTACTTGATGGAGTGCTTGTAGATCAGCAGGTTGGGGCTGCCAAAGCGCGTGAGCTTGATGCAGTCGCGGTCGTACCATTCCACGGTGCCACGCAGAATCTCGCCGTCGGTGAGCACCACGGCCACGGGCGTGCGCGCCTGCATCTGCTTCACGTAGTAAAAATTTTCCGCGTGCGTTTGCTCCGGTGGTGCCGGTTTTTTTCGCGGAGGCACTTGCTGCGGCATCGCCTGCGCCGGCCGCGGGACGTACTGCTCCTTTACTTCCGTAAGGGTGGGACGAAAAAGTTTGCGGTTCACCATTCGTACTCCTTCAAGATGGCTCTTTCTTATGACTACGGTTGACGGCGTTCGGTTGCAAGATATGCCGAAAAAATTCAAAATTTTTCGGCGCCTCAGTGGACCCCCAAGGAAGTGACGTACGCGTCCAGGCCCAACTGGCGGCCGATATTGCGCCGCAGCCGGCCTTCCAGCCGGTCCAGACCCTGTGTGGCCTGCACGGCCCATTTCAAATCCATCTTGCGGCTGAGGGCCTCCAGTTCCCGAGCCAGGTCGGGATTCCGAGGAAGACTACTCGCAGGGCCTTGGGAAAATTCGAGTAAGTCCGTGACGAGACTATAGAACAGCCCGAGAATATTTTCAAACGATTCCTTTTCCTGCTTGGCGAGCTGCGCGGTGGCGGAAAAAATTTCGCCGTACTTTCCGCCCGCGATCGCCTGCTCGAGAAGCCGCAAAATGCTCTTGCGCAGGCGCGCGGATTCCTCGAGATCGAGCGCGAGCGCGACGCCGGGGCTGCCATTGGAGAGCCGCGCGGCCAGCTTGCGCTCGGCCGCCTTCGCGCGGCCGCGCGCTTTCAGGAAGGCGTCGATTTCCTCCTCCGGAACCGGCGCGAAATGAAATTGCAGGCAGCGCGAACGAATCGTCGGCAGCAAGGAGTCCGGCGAGGGCGCCAGCAGAACCAGTGTGGCCGTCTCCGGCGGCTCTTCCAGAATTTTCAGGAAGACGTCCGCGTCGGTCCAGCGCATCGTGTCCGCGCCATCGAGAATGAAAACGCGCCGGCGTCCTTGCGGCTTGAAATAAGCGGCGCGCTGCACGGCGCGCAACTGCCCCACGCGGATCATCGGGCGCGCTACCGGCGTGAGCCGCCGCACCGGATCCGGCACGATCAGCCAGACATCAGGGTGAGTCTCGATGATGAGCGGCATGCGCTCGACCGCGGCCGCATCGGCGCTTTCGCCGCGCTCGGTGAGGCCCGCTTCGATGAGCGGCGCAGGATTCTCGAGCCGGGCCATGCGCAGGCACGAGCCACATTCGCCGCAGAAGTCGTCCTGGAGGCGCTCGCAGTTCGCCGCCTGCGCAAACATCCGCGCGAGGGTGTACTTGCCGATTCCGCGCGGCCCGGAAAAAAGCAGCGCGCTCGGAACGCGTCCGCGGCGGAGCATGCCGCGAAGGGCGCTCACGATCCGCTGGTTGCCGAGAAATTCATCGAAGCCCATTGGGGTCACCTGTTCGCGCCGAGCGCGTGGAGCGCGCGCGCGTCCACGGCGGCCAGAACATCCTCATGAATTGCTTCGGGAGGGCGCAGCCCGCGCGCCACGGGGTCGAAGCTTTCTATCTTCACCCAATTCGGCTGCCGGGCGAGCTGGTCGTAAACATCGGAAGCGGCCTGGAGGTGCGCGGCGCTGGCTTCGAGCAGGTCGCGCTGCAAGCTCGTGTAATTCCGGGCGCCTTTTTGGCCTACCAGGCGGTGAGCTTCTTCGGCCGGGACGCGGAGATAAATCACCAGATCCTCGACAGGCAGCGAATAGATTTCGTATTCGAGCTGCTTGAGCCAGGCGAGAAATCCCTCGCGCTTTTCTTGCGGCGCGCGTGCGGTCTGGTGCGCGAGATTCGAGCCGATGTAGCGATCGGCCACCACAGCGTGCCCGGCCGCGAGATGGGCTTCGATTTCGGGCTTGGCTTCGAGGCGGTCGCCCGCATACAGCAGCGCGGAAAAGTGCGGGTCCACGGCGTCGAGCGGGCCGAAATCGCCGTTCAGGAAGGCGGCTACCAGTTTGCCGAAGAAGCGGTCGTAGCGCGGGAATGTGACCTGCGTGAATGGGATTTTGCGCGCGTCGAGCGCGCGCACGAGCAGTTCGAGCTGGGTGCTTTTTCCCGAGCCGTCGATTCCTTCTAGCACGATGAGCTTGCCGCGGGCAGGCATCGAATTGCCGCTCAGTCTAGCAGAGGAGCCGGGCCGGGCAAAGGCGCGCCCGGGGGCGGGCTCCGCGGCCGTGCAGGGCGCGGGGGGAGGGGTGGGGGCCCCCCTCCCCCCAAAAGGTGACGAGTAGAATTGGAGCCGATCGTTTGTTTTCATGGGGTTACGCCGATTTCTACTTGGCAACGACTGACGACTAGAATGAGCAAATTGCGCAGGCGGCCCTGAAAACCAGCGAAGCAGAAACTGGTCCATTTTGTTGCGGTTAGAAAATCCGTGATTGGTGAGTAGTGTCCCGAAGCTTCGGGAGTGAGTAGTGAGACGCATGCGGCAAACCTTCCGCCCCCGTCAATGGGCACACCTTGGGTGCGCCGCCTAAGCTCGTCGCTCGCGGGCCGCAATCGCCGTGTCCGAATTTTTTTCGGCGCCGACATTTCCACAGATTCACGCTAGCAGAAGCGTCGCGCGATTGGAAGGATGTGCTGCGGTAAAGAATTTTGGGAGAAGTCCCCAGGGGCAGTGTCGCCCCTATGGCGCTCATGACGGGGGAAAATTAAGTTCCCGGCGTTTCCACGCTGAGCTGGATTCTGTCGCCGCGGCGCTTGGGCACAGAAGGTTGGGAGCGGGTAGCTGCGGCTGGGCGATGCTTCAGGCCGGCTTGCCGGATCGGCGGAATCTTGGGCCTGCAGCGCCCATACCAGTTTGTGTGGTTCGCGACGCAAATGATGTCGAAGTATCGGTAGAGATAGTCGTGATCTGTGGTCTGCTCGTATTTGCCATCGTCGTTCACAAGCCAAACGCAGTCTAGGCCATCCCTCCTGCTGTAGTAGCCCACCCGAAAGACCCTGCCCTCTTCGCCTTGCCAGCGAGGAGTCTTCTTGGTTGAACGAGCCAGCCGCACAACTGAAAGGGGAGGAATCGGAACGGGCTTCAGGGAGCCTGGTGAAAAGTCTCGCTTTTTCGTCACTTCGCGCTCGCGGCGACCATGATAGCACTCTGTGGACGTGCGCCGAGGAATAACTCCGCCGGGGGAACCGCTCAGCTGAAGGGCATTGCACCTATACAACCTCTCCCGGGAGAAGGCCTCTAAGAGAGATAGTGGGAGAGTTGCAGGGGGGACAGTGATGGAGAAAACGGACTCCCGGGATGACAGGCGAGAGAATGGCGGAGCGTGGAGACACGGTAGCGGACCGCAACGAAACATGTTCGCGCTGGCAGTTTTTGGCGGTGGCTTTGCGGAGAATCTGAGGGAGCTGTTTCGGACGGGACCGGGTGCCTTTGGACTCCCGGATCTTTGGGCTGCTGAAGCGCAATACAGAAGGTTACAGGCGCTCTCGGTTTCGTTCCACGTTCTTGTGCTTGTCCTGGTGGTGGTCCCATTTCTGCCTCAACTCTCTCCCGTCGGGGCCATCCAGGGAGTTCGCAGGCCAGCGACAAAGCTCGAATACATCCCCAAAATGTTGGAGGAGGCGCTGGGTGTGAAGGATCAGTCGCATGGCGGCGGAGGGGGCGGCGAGCGCAATCCCATTCCTGCGAGCACCGGCGCGATACCGAGATTTGCAGCGATCCAATTGACGCCTCCAGCCGTCAAGCCGCCGCAGAATCCAAAGATGGAGGCGCCGCCGACGCTTCTTGGCTCGCCTGATTCGCAGGTGAAGAGCCAGTTGATGCCGAATTGGGGCGACCCGACCTCGAACTTGATCACGGACTCCAGCGGGCCGGGGTTCGCCGCAGGAATCGGGACAGGTGAGCGCGGCGGAGTCGGCAGCGGCACGCGAGGCGGGCTTGGACCGGGCGAGGATGGAGGCTTCGGAGATAGCTCGAATCATGCCGGGCGAAATGGTTACGGCTATCCGGCCTGCCTATATTGCCCGAATCCCCAGTTTTCTAGCGAAGCTGTAAAGGCAAAGCTGCAAGGGACGGTAATTCTGCTGGCGACGATTACATCCGAAGGCCGAGCGATCAATATTCGCGTCGTTCAGAGCCTGGGGCTGGGGCTGGATGATGAGGCCGTCGCGGCCGTGCGCAATTGGCGATTCAAGCCGGCGGTGGGGCCCGATGGCAGGCCAGCGACCGTCTCTGCGCCAATTGAGGTCCGTTTCCGTTTGTATTGATCTAACCGCCCGTCCGCCAGAGCCTTCCTCAGTGCGCCTAAAAAGCAGATGCGGCTCGTTTGGATCCCTTGGAGAGTGGCCGGCGGCCTGTTCGCCTGTGGGCCGAAATGGGCCGGGGTTTGAACGTCATCCCCTCCGCCCGCTGAAGGTAAACGACAATTTCGAACAAATTTCGGGCCTGAGGATTGCCGCGAGGACCTAACATCCGCATCAGGCTCTTGGACGAGCGGCGGGTGGCAGCACTCAGTTTTGTGAAGCCAACCGTTGCGTTGATGAAATCGCGCAAGATGATCTTGCCGGTTTCCACGTCACCAGCGAGAAGGCACTCGATTCCTTCGCGCAGAAGCGCTTTACGAAATCCAGGATCGCGCTTAACACGCGCCCGGATGGTTTCCTTAAATTTCCGAGTTAAGGGCATTGGAGCCAGCGGCAACGCAGATCGGGCACGGCATGCCGTGCCCCTACGGGCAAAAATGGACCCGCTCACGCTGGTAACACAAAAGATACCAATGTCAAGCGGCGCCGAAGGTGAACTCAGTGAAATGGCAGCAGGGGCCGAAGCCGAGGCGGGTGTACAGGGCTTTGCCGTCGTCGGAAGATTGCAGGACGGCGGTGTGGACGCCGCGGCGGCGAGCTTCCTCGCAGGCGGCCCACGTGAGCGCGGTGCCGATGCCTCGGCCGCGAAATTCGCGCCGTGTGGCAACGCCGTAGAGGCCGGCGACGCCTCCGCCGAGAAAGAGCTCGCTAGTTGCAACTGGTTTGCCCGCGAGATAACCCACGAAAAGAATCATCGGCGGGTCCGGAGCAAGCAGCAGCGGCGCCGCGGCTTTGTAGAAGGCAGCGGCAGAGGGATCGGGCGGCTGCCAGTTCGAGGCAAACACCGAGCTGAAATCTGCGATCTCCTGCGCGGAAGCGGCGCGGCGGACTTCGAAATCTGGCGGGCGCTCGACAGCCGCCGGCAGGCCGCGCAATTCCATCGACATTCCCAGTTCCGATTCGGCGGGCGCGAGGCCGTGACGGCGAAGGCGCGCTTCGAGATCGACCGGGCGCGAGAGCGGCCCTACCCACCAAGCAAAGGGGCGTGCAGCGCCGCGGAAATGATTTATGGCTTCGGCGATGCGCGCATCTGCCGCGGAATCCGTCAGGCGCGCGCGGGCGATTTTGTTGAATGTGTCGGAAGGAAGGCCGGAATCAACAAGCAGGAGATCGGAATCGTCGCGCACGAGCATTCCGGAAGTGGAGCGAGGGACGAAGGCGATGTGTGCGTGGAGATTCTCTTCCATGGCGGCGAGGAGAGCGGATTCCGAGGTGGATGCAGGAGTGGGCGGCATGGCAGAAGCTGCGGTGAAGCCCTCTCACAAATAGTGCCTGTCCGTGAACTGCGGTACTTCAGGGGCTAAAGCCCAATTTTTTGCAGCCTTGAATGTCGGAGCTAAAGCTCCGACCCCCTGAGGAGCGTTTATGAGATGCGCGCAGTTTATCATCTGCGCGGGAGGTGCGGGCGGCGAAAGGCACACAGCCAGGAGTGGCTGTGTCACTCAAACCCGCGCGCGGATGGCCCAGGCGCGGGCAGGGAGCGTGATGGCTCCGCCGGGATCGCGCGGGAGCGAGGTTTCCAGGCGCGCGCGGATGGCCTCTCGGATGCCAGCGTCGCGCGTCCCGAGGTAAACAGGCGCCGAGCCCTGGCCGAGCGAGAATGGCTCCCAGTAGCGCTCGAAGCTCTCGAAGCACGTGATGATATCGAGCGGGCGTACCTCGCACTCTCTAAGACGCGCAGCTTCGAAAGCGGCCTCGAGTTTTTCGGGAGCGCAGAGGGCGAAGCGCGCGCCCTGATCGAACGACGCGGACGCGGGATCGACCGCAAGAGCGGCATCCCAGAATTCGCGCAGGAAGCAGGCGCCGCCGGAATAGTCCCACACGTATCCGGCAACGACACCGCCGGGAGCCGTGACGCGCCGCATCTCGCTGATGGCGCGGACCGGGTCGGGAACGAAATTGAGGCCCAGGCCGGAAACGGCCGCGTCGAAGGCGCGATCGTCGAAGGGAAGCGCGGTGGCGTCGCCGGATTCGTACGTGATACGCGGATGCGATCGGCGATTACGGGCGTGGGCCAGCTGCGGCTCGGAAAAATCCACTCCTTTGACGCTGGCGGGCGCGCAGCGCTCGGCGATGGCGAGGCTCAGAATGCCGCTGCCGCAGCAAACGTCGAGCCAGCGGAGGCCTGGAGCAGATGCAAGCCAGGCGAGGAATTCACCCGCGAGAAGCGCGCTCCAGCGGCCCATCCACTCGTCGTATGCCGGTCCACAGGTCCACTTGTCTTTTTTCAATCCGGGCCTCTCCGCAGAAGGCATGAGTATATCCAAGTGGGGAGTGTCCGAATTCAGGGGAGGAGCGTCCCAGTAACGGCCAATTTCCCAGGACAGCGAGGCCGGAGGATACCTCAAATCGTTCTGCCGAAAGGGATTGAGTTCGCGTCTTCAACGGCACAGCTCTTGCCCGGGGTGGAGGGTGTAGACAAGCTACTGCCACGGATGTAGATTGTCTACTACCGGAGGGAAAATGAAAGGGCGCTACCAGAACCGGATCGAGCTGCTGCAAGGGACGCTGGACCTGCTCGTGCTCCAGACTTTGCGCTGGGGGCCGCAGCACGGCTACGGAATCACCCAAGCGATTCGCGCGAATTCGGGCGACATTCTGCAGGTGGATACGGGCTCTCTTTACCCGGCGCTGCACCGTCTGGAGAGCCAACGCTGGATCGCCGCGGAATGGAAAACTTCCGGGAACAAGCAGCGCGTGCGCGTGTATCGCTTGACGAAGGCCGGGAGAAAGCAGCTGGTGACCGAACGGTCGCGCTGGGCGCGGATTTCCGAAGCGATTGCAGGAGTGCTCGAGCCGGCGAAGAGAGGAAGCGAGGCATGAGATTCCTCTTCTGGCGGCGCCAGCGGCGAGAGTCCGAACTCGACGAAGAAATTCAGGCGCACCTCGAAATGGCCGCACGCGACCGCATCGAGCGCGGCGAGCCGCCCGCGCGGGCGGCAGAGGCGGCGCGCAAGGAATTCGGCAACGCCGTGCTGGTGAGGGAAGCGGCGCAGGAGATGTGGGGCGGCGGCGCATTCGACCGGTTCATGCAGGATGTGCGCTTCGGGATGCGCATGCTTGCGAGAACCCCGGGATTTACAGCCATAGCCATCCTGACGCTGGCACTTGGAATCGGCGCAAACACGGCGCTCTTTTCGGTGGTCAACGGCGTGCTGCTCGCGCCGCTGCCTTTTCCCGAGCCGGAGCGGCTGGTAATGCTGTCGGAGAAGACGAAGAACTTCGAGCACTCGTCGATCCCCTATCCGAATTTTCTCGATTGGCAACGCGGCAATCACACGTTCTCAGCGATGGCGACCTTCACCTCGGATGATTTCACCGTCACCGGCCGGGGCGAGACCGAGCGGGTGCGCGGCGAGAGAATTTCCGCGGATCTCTTTCCGCTGCTGGGCGTGAAGCCGGTAATCGGGCGGACGATTCTGCCCGAGGAGGATCGGCCCGGCGGGCGGCCCGCGGCCATGATCAGCGCGGGATTGTGGAAGCGGAAATTCGGCGGGTCGGCCGACGCGCCGGGGAAAACGATCGTGCTCGACGGACGCGATCACACGATTGTGGGCGTGGTGCCCGCGGGATTCCATCTGCTGCTCCCGGATTTTCCCGAAGGCAACGAAGTGTACGTGCCGATCGGACAATGGGACGACGTGCTTCTGCTCAATCGCAAGATTCAGCTGGGAGCGTTTGGCGTCGGCCGGCTAAAGCCGGACGTAACGCCCGAGCAGGCGCAGGCGGACATGAGCGGAATTGCGGCAAACCTTGCCGCCGCTTATCCGGAAGCGGACAAAGAAATCGGCGCGCGAATCGAGCCGTTGAAAGAATGGATGGTGCACGACGTCCGGCCGTATCTGCTGGTGCTGCTGGCCGCCGTGGGATTTGTGCTGCTGATCGCGTGCGTCAACGTGGCGAATTTGCTGCTGGCGCGTTCGACGGCGCGGGCGCGCGAATTTGCGATTCGCGCGGCGCTGGGCGCATCGCGAGGACGCATTGTGCGTCAACTGCTGACGGAAAGTGCCATGCTGGGGCTCGCGGGCGGCGCGCTGGGGCTGCTGGTGGCGGCGTGGGGAACGCAAGGTGTCCTCGGCATGATGCCGGAGGATATGCCGCGCGCCGAAGCGATCGGGTTGAACACGCACGTGCTGTTTTTTACTGCGGTGGTTTCGCTGCTGGCGGGAATTTTCTTTGGGCTCGCGCCGGCGCTCAAAATCGCCCGGCCGGATTGGCAGCACGCGCTCAAGGGAGGCGGGCGCGGATTGAGCGGAGCGCGCAGCCGCGCGCAGGGGGCGCTGGTGGCAGCGGAAATGGCCATGGCGCTGGTGCTGCTGATCGGAGCGGGACTGATGATTCGCAGCATCGCGAGCCTCTGGAGCGTCCATCCGGGATTCGAGGCGCGCAACGTGCTGACGTTTGCCGTTTCGCTTGCGCCGCGCATGAACGCGGCGCCGCCCGAGGCCATCCGCGAAAATCTGCGCCAGGTGCGCGAGCGCATCGCTGCGATCCCGGGCGTCGAGGCCGTCTCGATGGAACGCGGCGGGTTTCCGATGGAGGGCGACTCGGAAGATCCGTTTTCGATCGAGGGAAGGCCGAAGCCGCCGACGCAGAGCGAAATGCCGTGGGCGCTGTGGTACGAAGTGGAGCCGGACTATTTGAAGGCCATGGGGATCCCGCTCTTGCGCGGGCGATTTTTCACCGGCGAAGATACGTCGGGTTCGCGCGGCGTCGTGGTAATTGATGAAGCGTTCGCACGGCAATATTTTCCGAATGAGGATCCGATCGGGGAAGTGGTAGATGAGGAGTACATCGGCAGGCAGACGATCATCGGCGTCGTGGGGCACGTGAAGCAGTGGGGGCTCGACGACGACAACATTCTGCACGCGGAATTTTATTTTCCCTTTACTCAGATTCAGGACCGCTTCATTTCGCGCGCGGCGCGGACCACGATGGTAATCGCGCGCACGCATGGGAGACCGGAGGCGTACGCCGAAGCGATCCGCCGCGCCGTCGTGGCGATGAACAAGGAGCAGGGCGCCTACGCCTTCAAGACGATGGAGGAGATCGTCTCGCGGTCGCTCGGCGAGCGGCGCTTCGCGATGATTTTGCTCGGATCGTTCGCCGGTCTCGCGCTGCTGCTCGCGAGCGTGGGAATCTACGGCGTTGTCTCCTACCTCGCGAGCCAGCGCACGCGCGAGATCGGCATCCGCATGGCGCTCGGAGCGCAGCGGAGGGATGTGCTGCGCCTCGTGCTCGGCGAGGGGGTCAAGATGGCGCTTTTCGGCGTCGGCATCGGACTTGCGGCCGCGGCCGGACTCACGCGGCTCATGACGCACGTGCTCTACGGCGTGAGCGCCACCGACCCACTCACCTTCGCAGGGGTGACTCTGCTGCTCGCGGCCGTGGCGCTGGCAGCCTCGTGGCTGCCTGCGCGGCGCGCCATGCGCGTCGATCCGATTGTCGCGCTGCATTACGAATAGCAGAAGTGTCGGAGGCGACGCACGTGTAGAGCAGGGATTGCTGAATTCGCCGTGCTAGAATCGCGGCGATGAGCGCACCGGCATCTGCCCTCGCGGCAAATCTCCAGCAAGTGCAAGAGCGGATCGCGGGCGCTGCGGAGCGCGCGGGGCGCGCGGGTGCTGATGTGACGTTGGTCGCGGTGTCGAAGACATTTCCCGCGGAGGCGATTCGCGCAGCTTACTCGGCGGGCGTGCGCCACTTCGGCGAAAACCGCGTGCAGGAGTGGGAAGCGAAGGCGCCGCTGCTGAGCGATCTCGACGCCACCTGGCATCTCATCGGCCATCTGCAAAGCAACAAGGCGCGCCGCGCCGTACACCTTTTTCATCGAGTGGACTCGGTCGATAGCCTCGCGCTGGCGCAGAAATTGGATGCCGCCGCCGCGGAGGAAGGGAAGCGGTTGCGCGTGCTGATCGAAGTGCATCTGGGGGAGGAAGCCACGAAAAGCGGGATCG
Organism: Candidatus Sulfotelmatobacter sp.; assembly: GCA_035624115.1. Lineage (GTDB taxonomy): Bacteria > Acidobacteriota > Terriglobia > Acidiferrales > UBA7541 > Palsa-295. Next base: position 46,619 of record DASPSD010000004.1, read on the forward strand.
CGGAGACGGAGCTGATCGGACTCGCAAAGGGAATCGTGGCGCTGCCGCAGCTCGAATTGCATGGATTGATGGCGATTCCGCCTTTTACGGACGATCCGGAGGGCGCGCGGCCTTACTTTCGAAAATTGCGCGAGCTGCGAGACAACCTGAGCCGCGCGCTTGAGAAACCGTTGCCCACGCTTTCGATGGGAATGAGCCACGACTTCGAAGTGGCCATCGAAGAAGGCGCGACGGAAATTCGCGTCGGGACGGCCGTGTTCGGCGCGCGGGCGCCCGCGGCCTGAGCGCCGCGAACGACGCGAAGGCTACTTTCCCTTTTTTCTTTTGGCGGGCTTTGCCGCGCGTTTTGCTGGCTTCGACTTTGCGGGCTGAGATTTCGCCTTCGCTTTGGCAGCCGCGCCGCCGCTGCCGACCACATGCTTCGCCAAATCCACCGTGAAGCTGTCGATGAGCGATGTCTGGCCGGAAGATTCATTCACGCCGAGAGATTCGCACAGGATCGAAGACATTGAGACGGTGAGGCGCAGGAAGCCGTACAGGCTGGCGTTGATGGCATTGAGCGTCAGCGCGTTTCCTTTCCCGTCGTTTCCCGCGATGCCAGTCTTCGGCGGCGCGCCGCCCTGGCCCACGCGCGGCTGGGTGAGATTGAAATAGCCGCCATTGCCGGCGACGACGTAAGGAATTTGCCGCCCATCGGCTTTCATCACGCGCGTGTAGCGCTCGTAGAGGTGCGCGTGGCCGGAAAGAACGATGTCGGGCCAAATCGAAGCGCTCCGGCAGGCCGCGTCGATTTGCGCGAGCATCTGGGGGCTGGGGAAATGCCCGCTGCTAAGAGTGAACGGCGGATGATGAACGGCGATGATCAGCGCAAACGGGCTCGCCCCTTTCTGCTCGCGCTGCGCGGCGGCTGCCTGCAATTGCTGCTGAAGGAATGTCAATTGCTGCGTGCCGGCATTTCCGCCGCTGATGACGCCGGCGGTTTCGCCCGCGTTGGAGTCGAGCCCGATGATCTTGACAAAGGGGGCGTTGAGAGTGAAATAGACGCCGGGTTGCGTCATCGTCGTGCGCGCGTAACCCTTCGCGGCGGGATCTTTGCCGGTCGTTTGCGTGCAGAAATTCTCGACGAAGGCTTGGAGCGAAAATTTCACAGGTTCGGCGGGATAGAGAATGCTGTCGTGATTGCCGGGGATGGCGAAGATCGGCGCGTTGTAATCGCGATAGGGATCGTAGAATTGATCGTAGTAGTAGCGCTCCTGGCCGAAAAAGTAGACGACGTCACCGAGGTGATAGAAGAAAGCGGGCTGGCCGGTCTTGGGAGTTTTTCCCGCGAGATCTTTGGACATCGCGTCGGCAACGGCAAATTGATGCGAAGGCTCTTTGACTCCGCCCGTGTCGCCCACCGAGTGGAACACGATCTGGCCGGAATTTTGAATCTGCTGCACGAGCGGCGCGCCGAGCACATCGCTCAGCGACATGACCGGAGGAGTTTTCCACGGCGCAGGCATTACTTCGACGGCCGGCGGCGGCACGGGGATGCCGGAATCGGCGGCGACGTCCCCCGGGTTGAAAGTATCGTAATCGTCGGGAGAGGGTTGGGGATTGGCGAATCCGAAGCCGGAGCTGGCCATGGCGAGGAGCCTCCCGTTCGTACCGCGGAAGTTATTTGCAGGCCGGGTAATCTACCATAATTTGAAGTATCGGGATTGAACTTCCTCGGGGCGCTCGCCGGGGGAAGCGGAGGCGCGGCGGAATCCATGGAGATCCGCGAAACGGCGGAAGGTTTTGTGTTCACGGTGCGCGTGACGCCGCGAGCGAGCCGCGACGCGATCGAAGGCGATTCCGAAGGCGCGCTCCGGGTGCGCGTGACGGCGCCGCCGGTGGAGGACCGCGCGAATCAGGCGGTGCGGCGGCTGCTGGCGGCGCGTTTGAACGTGCCTGTGTCGGCTGTTAGAATCGTGGCGGGAGAAAAGAGCCGCGTGAAGCGAGTGGCGATTGCGCGCGTGTCGCGCGACCAAGTCTTAGCACTGATCGAGAGCGCGCACAGAGCGTGAGTCGAGTCACTCCCTGGGCTTCAGGGATCTTCAGGGGTTGAAACCCCTGAAGCGGTCTCTGGTAATGTCGCGGTTAAAGCCGCGACCTACAAACCTTTTCCCGGGCTTGCGGATTTCAATTTCAGAGAGGCACCTACCGGCATGGTGGACATCAAGGCAATCCAGACGGAGTTAAAAGCAAGCGGAATCGACGGCTGGCTTTTCTACGACCACCATCACCGCGATCCGATCGCCTCGCGCGTGCTGGGGCTGGGGTCGAACGGGATGGCCACGCGTCGATGGTTTTATTTCATTCCCGCGAAGGGCGAGCCGCGGAAACTCGTCCACCGGATCGAGCAGGGAATGCTCGATTCGCTCGCGGGCAAGAAATTCGTCTATTCGGGATATGAGGAACTCCACAAGCTGCTGCCGAAGCTTCTCACCGGCAGCAAAAAAATCGCCATGCAATATTCGCCCGAAAACAATATTCCGTACATCGGCCTGGTGGATGCGGGGACGATCGAGCTGGTGCGCAAGCTGAAAAAGAAAGTGATCAGCTCGGCGGACCTGGTGCAAAAATTCGAAGCGAGCTGGACGCCCGGGCAGCTCGAGTCGCATCTCGAAGCCGGAAAAATCATCGACCGGATCACGCACGGCGGCTTCGCGCGCGCGGCGGAATTCGTGCGCGAGGGCCGGCCGCTCACCGAGTCGCAGCTTCAGGAGTGGATTCTCGAGCAGTTCCGCGCGAACCATCTGGCCACGGCGGAGCCCCCGATCGTGGCGGTGCAGCCGAACAACGGCAACCCGCACTACGAGCCGAAAGCCGGGTCGTCGCGGCCCATCCGCGCGGGCGACTTGCTGCTGCTCGATATCTGGGCGAAATTGGAGCAGCCGGGCAGCGTCTATTACGACATCACCTGGATGGGCTATCTGGGAAATCGCGTGCCGGATTCGTACGCGAAAATTTTCCGGATTGTGAGAGCGGCGCGGGACGGCGCGGTCGCGTTCATCAAGGAATCGGTCGGGAAAGGCCGCGAGATTCACGGCTGGGAAGTGGACCGCGTGGCGCGCGAGACGATCCGCAAGGCGGGCTACGGCAAATATTTCGTGCATCGCACCGGGCACAGCATCGGGCAGGACGTTCACGGCAACGGCGCCAATATGGACGGACTCGAGACGCGCGACGACCGCAAAATCATGCCGCACACTTGCTTTTCGATCGAGCCGGGAATTTATCTTCCGGAGTTCGGCGTGCGCAGCGAAGTGAACGTGTACGTCGGCGACGGCGACGCGCGCGTCACCGGCGCGATTCAGGAAGAAATCCTGCCGCTATTGGCCTGAGGTTTCGTGGACGATCCAAATCCAGAACACGCAAGCGCGCAAGCGAACCCGGCAAAGTGGCGCGCGCTCGCGCTTCCGATTGCGGTTGCGGGATGGGCAGTTCCCGGGCTCGCGCATTGGATTCTGGGCCGGCGAGGGCGCGCGCTTGGTTTTTTTGCCGCCGTCGGGGGCCTCGCGATTGCGGGATACATTCTGCGCGGCAACGTGTTTCCTCCCGGATCTTCGGATCCGTTCGGCAAGCTGGGATTTTTCGCCGATGCCGGGTCGGGAGTGTTTTACCTGCTGGCGAACTGGATCGAACGCGCCGGGCCGGACGTCTCGCGCGCGGCCGGAGATTATGGAACGCGTTTCATCGCGTCGGCGGGCGTGGTGAACCTGATCAGCGTGTTTGATGCGTATGAAATCGCGTTGGGGCGGAGGAGCTGAATGTTGATTGCGGCGCGGCCGGTGAGCCATTTTTCGGCGCTGTTGATTTTTGCGCTGCTGGTTTCGCTGGCGATTTCCTGCCTCGGCGAGCGCACGCCGCTCGAGCGCGTGAAGCACGCGGCCTGGTCGTTTGTGCTGTTCATCGTGATCGGCGTCGGCATCGCATGGCTGATGTATCCGTTTTCGCGGTGATAGACGTCCGCGCTGCGGCCGTTTGACACGATTTTCGGCGCGATGTTAGAGTCGAATTAAGCGCCGAGGTAGCTCAGTTGGTAGAGCAGCCGATTCGTAATCGGCAGGTCGCGAGTTCAAGTCTCGCCCTCGGCTCCAGCATTTCCCTCAATATCAATCGAGAGCGTTGACGGTGGGTTGCAGCCGTCGATTCCGAACTGGGGAAATTTTCTGCGGAGGCTCGGAGTTTTTACTTTTCCTGTTGACATCGGCATTTGTTGAGCATAATTGTTCGGCGCGCGCGTCTCCATTGGTGCGCCGCGGGATGATTTACGACTGGCTTTGGCCGTTCGAATCCGGATGGCCTTTCTGAATGCGGTTCGATGAGCAACCTTCTGGCTGATACGCAGCCTTTGATTGGCGCTCCCTAACAAGCGGTCGAAAGCGAATTAAACGGCGCGGAAGCGGGACGATCCGGCGCGGGCAAACAGCAAGAAGGTTCTCACAGTCCTCGCGCGGAGTGGACGATGAGCAAGAAATCAGGCGGCAGCATCCGGAAGGCGGCTCTCAGTTTGCCGATTCTTGTGGCTTTGCTGGCGGCCTATACGGCGCGGCCTGCGGACACCGATCAAACCGGCGCGCAAATCGTCGCGCAAGGCACCAAAAATGGAGCGATCGCCTGCGCTCGCTGCCACGGATTCGATGGAGCAGCGGAGGGAAGCGGCGCTTTCCCGAGAATCACGGGGCAACCGGCTGATTATCTCGCGGACCAATTGCGCGCCTACGCCTCCGGATATCGCAAGAACTCCATCATGCAGCCCATCGCCATGGGCCTGGACGACGCCGAAATCAAAGCGGTGGCGCAATATTATGCGACGGCCCGCGCGATGCCTTTCATCCCGCCACCGCAGCCGCCGGAGCTCATCGCCCGGGGAAGAGAAATAGCCAAGTCCGGCGATGCGAACGCTCACGTGGACGCTTGCGAGACGTGCCACGGATCGAACGGCGAAGGCATACCGCCGATCCCGTATCTGGCCGGGCAATACAGCCAGTACACCAAGCTTCAGTTCCGAATGTACCGCGAAGGCTTCCGCAAGACGGATCTGATGGGCGACCCGGCGAAAAACCTCAAGGAAGCGGACGTCGCCGCCGTGGCCGCCTATTTCGAACAACTGAGCCGCGCTGCGGCGAAGTGAACCGGCAGCTGACTTCCCCGAAATGAGCGGTCGCGTACCTGCCTCCTCGAAGCAAGATCACTTTTCACGCGAGAAACGAAAATGGAGATAACTCGATTCAGACGGGAAGCGGCGCCGGTGGCGGTGCATTCGGTACGCACCGCGGTGGCCGCGGTAGCTTCTTTGCTCGCCGCGCGGATGTTCCGGTTGCCCGAAGCCTACTGGGCGCCGATCACCACGCTGGTGATCACGCAGTCGTCTTTGGGTGCTGCCCTGGCCGTGTCCTGGCAGCGATTTGTGGGCACGCTCCTGGGAGCGATCGTGGGAGCGATTGTGGCCGGTTATTTCGCGCCAAGCACATTCGTCTTCGGCGCTTGCGTGTTCCTCTTGGGGCTCCTCTGCGCGGCAGTGCGATCGGATCGAAGCGCGTACCGGTTCGCCGGCGTGACGCTCGCGATTGTGCTATTGGCGCCGCACACCGACCCGGGATGGCATGTTGCGTTCCACCGTTTTGCCGAGGTTTCCATCGGAATCTGCGTGGCGCTGATCTTTGCGACGATTTGGCCGGAGATGGGGGAGCAGGCTCCGAAGGAAACCACGAATCCGGTTTCAGCGCAGCACTGAAAGTGCCCGTTCGTTTGGGACCGAAACAGAAACCATGGCAAGAACGCGCGCGGGCGCAATCTGCCGGAATCGGCTACAATTGCCTTTCAATGTGGCCGCTCGGGAGAACCTGGCGTGAACGCCGGGCCCGCAGCCAGGTTCAACTTGCCGCATGTGCCGCTTTGTGGCTCTGGCTGGCGTATGCGCCTGCGCTTGTGGGCCAAATTAACACCGGCGAACTGCACCTGAGGGTGGTGGACCCTTCCGGGCTCGGGGTGCGCGCAACGGTCCGCCTGACCAGCGAGGCCAACCATTACCGCCGCGCGCTGGCCACCGATGAGGGTGGCAATCTGGCGGTCCAGCGCCTGCCCTTCGGTATCTACTCCATCGAAATCGACCAGCCGGGTTTCGCGACCGTCTCTGAATCGCAGCAGATTCGATCGTCGTTTCCCCGCGAGATCACGATTCAGCTCCTGCTGCCGGTGCTCGAGCAATCCGTCAGCGTCCATGCGCCGAACACGCTGATCGATCCCGACCAGGCAGGCGCCGTGAACCAGATCGGCCCCGACCTGATCCAGAACCGGCTCAGCTCGCTTCCCGGCCGCTCGTTGCAGGATCTGGTGAATTCGCAGCCGGGATGGCTCTATGAAGGAAACGCCGTATTGCATCCGCGGGGCTCGGAATACCAGACGCAATTCGTGGTGGACGGCATTCCCTTGACGGACAACCGTTCGCCGAGTTTCGGACCTGAAATCGCAGCCGATGACGTCGAGTCCATGAGCATTTACACCGCGGGAATTCCCGCAGAATACGGCCGAAAGATGGGCGGCGTGGTGGAGGTGAACACGCTGGAAGATTCACAGCCCGGCTTCCACGGCCAGGCAGTGCTCTCCGGCGGCAGCTACGCTTCGGCCGGGGCCTTTGCCAAAGCGCAATACGCCTGGGGACACAATACGCTGGGCGCGAGCGCCAGTGGAAGTTTGACGGAACACTACTTGAATCCCGTCGTGCCGCAGAATTTTTCCAACACCGGGACCCTGGGCGATTTTTCGGTGAATTACGAGCGCCTCCTTTCGCCCGATGACCGCCTGAGGTTCATCGTCCGCCACGAGGACTCGGGCTACGACATTCCCAACGAGTTTGTGCAGCAAGCAGCCGGCCAGCGCCAGACCGCGGACAATCAAGAGACCATGGGTATCGTCTCCTACACGCACACCTTCACTCCGCATCTGGTGGCCGATTTTCGCGGCATGGTCCGCGACAATGCGAACAGCTTCAACTCCAATTCCGATTCCACTCCCATCGAAGTTTTCCAGCACAATCGTTTCCGCGAAGGCTACTTCAAGGCCGCCGTCACCTACGCCCACGGCTGCCACGAATGGAAGTTCGGCGCCGAATCCGACAACATCTTCCTCCACGAGAATTTCAATTACATCATCTCCAATCCCGCATTCTTTGACCCAGACACGCCTCTCACGTTTGGCTTCCTCGGCGCCCGGCCCGATCTGGAGCAATCCGCTTATATTCAGGACCTGATCCGTTTGGGAAACTGGACCATCAACGCCGGCCTCCGCTGGGATCACTACCAGCTGCTTCTGAACCGCCAGGCCGTTGACCCGCGCCTCTCGATTTCGCGCTATTTCAAATCGGCAGACCTCGTCCTGCATTTCTCCTACGATCGCGTCTTCCAGACACCGTCATTTGAAAACATCTTGCTCTCCAGTTCCACGAATGTCGAATCGCTCGACCCCGAAAGTTTTCTGCGCCTCCCGGTCGAGCCTTCCGAGGGGAATTATTTCGAAGGGGGAATCACCAAAGTCTTCTTCGGGAAGATCCGCTTAGACGCCAACTATTTCCGCCGGCTGGTCAGCAACTACGCGGACGACGATCAGATCCAGAACACGACCGTCAGCTTTCCCATCGCCTTCCGAAAATCCATCATCTACGGCGCCGAAGCAAAAATCGACCTCCCGGAGTGGCACGGTTTCACCGGGTTTCTCAGCTACTCCTATACCGTCGGCAACGCCTGGTTTCCCGTTACCGGCGGACTTTTCCTAGGCGACGATGCACAGGCGGCCGCGACTCAGCTTTCCGGCCACTTTCCGGATTCACAGGACCAGCGCAACACCGTTCGCGGGCGCGTGCGTTACCAGGTGGCTCCCCGTTTCTGGCTCGCCGCCGGCATTCAGTACGATACGGGCCTGCCCTTTGAATTCGACGGCAACCCCGCGACCGTCCTGGCGCAGTACGGCCAGCAAGTTTTGGACCGCATTAATTTCGCGCGTGGACGAATCTATCCGGCCTTTCAGGTGAACGCCTCGGCAGGAGCGGACCTCTACAAGTCCGACCGCTGGAATATGCGATTCCAGGTGGACGGGCAGAACTTGAGCAATGTCCTCAACGTGATCGACTTTGGCGGCCTTTTCTCCGGCAATGCCATCGGCCCCGGGCGCAGTTATGCGCTTCGGCTCAGCACGAACTTTTAGACGCCCCCCTTCTATCCGGCTCGCGCTCATGACATTTTGAACAACAGGTCTAGTACTCGGGAGTTCCACTTTGCACGCGCTGCGTCATACTCCTCGGGTCGTGGGGGAGGGTCATCTGAAGGCTGCAGTGCGGGCCGGAGAGAGGTGCGGTAAAGCCATGAAAATCTTGAGAGAATTCTCGCAGTCACTCCTCATCCTCCTGGTGGGAATTTCGCTCGTGAACTGCAGCGGCGGTATCAATTGTACTTTCGAGGGCGCAGACCGCCCCGCGCGCCAGGCCGCATCGGCGCTTGCGGCCTGCCCAACCGGAGGTGGCGGTAGCACACCTGCTTGCAGCAGCACGCAGACGCCGTCGCTGGCGCTTTTCTCCATGAACTCCACAGGGACTTTTCTCCCCTTCGACATCAGCTCTTCGACGCCGCCACTAGTGGCCATTTGCAATACGGTGGCCGGAACGCCTGGATTGCTCGCTGTCGCGCAATCCATCAATGGCGGGCCTGCGTTCCTTTACGTTTTGAATGCGTCGGGAAGCACGGGCACGATCGGCGCGTTTGCAATCGCTGGAGACATGAGCGCCAGCCTGACAGCAGTGTCCGGCCAGCCGTTTCCAATCTCGACGGATACATTTACGACCGGACTCACAATCCGGACAGATCCCCAGGGACTGTTCGTATTCGTGACCAACGAAGTGACCGGGAAGATCCACGTATTTCAAATTGACCCTGCGAACACGCCGGGGGCGCTCACGGAAGTTACCGGATCTCCCTTTTCCTCCCCGAATGTAAGCTCGATAGCCGTGGACTTCTCCGAGCAGTTCCTAGACGCCACGGACCCCATTGATGGGCAGATCACCATCTTTACGTTCGATTCCACGTCCGGCAGTCTCACGCTCGCGCCGATTGCTCCCAATCCCATGCCAATCAACACGGGGAGTGGTGACTTTCCCAATTTCGCCCATTCCGCAGTAACGAATCCCACCGGTATTGGATTCGAGATCCTGTACACTGCAAACGCGAGCAGCGTCTCTGGGTACAACCTCAACGTCGATGGCAGCTTGACGCCGATGGCCGGCTCGCCTTACGAGGACGCTGGGGCGGAGAATATTGAACCCGTCGGCATTGCGATCGACGCGGGATTGACGACCCTCTACGTCCACTCGGCCAATAACAACGGCATTTTGGCTTACACGGTGGTTCCCGCGACGGGGGTTCCCACGGTCGCGATCGGGTCACCCTTCCTAGCCAGCCAGACTGTGGGAAATCACGACATCACCATCCGTGGAGAAACGTTGTACGTCGAGCAGGGAACTGGCATTGGCCTCGGCGGCACAATCGATCCGTTTTCAATCAACACGACGACCGCCGCCCTCACGGCGCTTACAGGCGGGAGCACAACTACTGTTGCAACCAACATGGTCACCGCCAACACTGCTCCGTGAGATTCCGGGGGAGCGCCTGCTGCCCCTGCCTTGTCTGGCCGCGGAAGAAATTCTATTTCAAGTGCGAAGACTTGCTCTTGGTCACCTTCCCCATTGCAATTTCGATTGGCTCTCTTGACGTCCAATGTACATGAGCGCTGCCTCCGAGACGTTTGGAGTGCGGGAGCTTGCTTATCCCGAGCGTAGCCGAGGGGCTCCCGCTTTGTTTTTCAATTCCACGTGACTTGCTCCAACATCCGGACCGAGCCACACCCGCCAATACCTCAATAGGGCCATTTCGAATTTGAAATAGAGATTAGCCGCAACTCGACCGTCCGAGCAGTCGGGCAAACAACGTCCGAACTGTTCCAACTCGGCGGGAAGAGGCTCCCCAAAAAGCAGAAGGCCCGCCTGGCGGCGGGCCTTCAAGGGGAGAAAGCTCCACGGCCAATGCGCGGATGGCCGCAAAACCCTTTCCTCACGCGCAGTCTAGTTTAGGGGCGGAAATGAGTCAAGCGGGAAAGCCAGAATTTGAATCCTGTGTAAGTCGTTTATTTATATACAGTTGGCCTGATTTGGGGAAAAACGGGTAATTTTTCCACTTTCCCGCTCATTTCCCGGGGGGGCCCCCTAGACCGTAGAAGTCCTCTGCCTTGATAGGTTTACTGTACAGACCCAGTTGCAGTACTTGCATGCTGCTGCTGCGGTCAAACACCTTGTCCGGCAGCAATCGCTTGATGAGCAGCCGGAATCCACCGAAGGCAAATCCGGCAATCAGGGCAAATCCGCAGATGATCATCGTTCCGACGATGGCATCGGCAATCATGGTTGTGAGCGACGGTTCCTTGAAGATGAAAGTCGGCTCGTTCCAAGTGACTTCCGCGGTCGAGTGAACCTGATTGAGGAGCGGGCCTGCTTCGGCTTGCGACTTTGCTCCGCCCACGATCGCGAGCAACGAAATCGAGCGCTTCGCATAAACCGGCGCCAGCCCGCCGTTTCCGGAATCGTTTACGTTGTACTTGGCTTGCAACTCGGCCAGTTTGCGCTGCGCCGCCTGAGGCGTAGGGAAGTCCGCAATCAAGAGCGTAACATCGCGGCTATTCACGCGATAGCGCGCCAGCTCCGCCTCAGCGCCTTCGGAGAACCCCAGCCAATCGCCATCCGCGTAAGGAAAAAATTGTGCGAGCGTGGCAGGCCCGAGCAGGTAATGTCCCGTGCGCTCGACGAGGCCCTCCTGCGGCAGGCGATCTTGCAGCGTTGGGAGCAAGCCCTTTTCGGCGCGCGGCGAAATGCTATCCGCGAGCGCTTTCAAATCCGGCAGAAATCGCGCAAGCTCGCGCCCGCGAATGTCCACCACGAGGTTTCCGATTAGCAGAAGCGCGTGATCCCGCGACGCGCAGGAAAGCTCCGCGAGTTCGGCGCGGGGCATATCGGGGGTGCGCAGGTAGAGATATTCCCCGAACGCGCCGCTGGGATCTTTGAAGCTATAGAGCGTAATTTGTAAGGTGTCCGCCCCTCGCCTGTAAGCGCCTTCCTCGCCGCCGACAAATCCAAATTCCTTCAGCGCGGCGGTGTGCTGCTCGGCGCGCAAAGACGCAGCCGGATCAATCCCGGGCACGGCGGGAGGATTCCCGAGAGCCTTCGCGCTGCCGGACCATTTTCCGAAGGAATTGTGAAGAGTGCCTTGCGCCGCAGAAACCGCGGCCGCGAGAGAGAGAATAGCGGCGAAGCCAAGAACGTAACGGCGCATGAACACCCTTATGTCCGACACCACAATTCTACTTGGGGTTCCCGTCCGACGCTACTGGCGAGGGCTGATTATCGGAGACCAGCTTCGATTTGTTGTAGGAAAGGCTGTTGAGGCTCTCAAGATAATTCGCGATGCCGCGATAGAGGCCGTCGGCGATGCGCTGCCGCTGGTCGCCTTTGCGCAGCAGCCGCTCATCATTCGGATTGCTGACGAACGAAATCTCGGAAAGCACCGAAGGCATGTTGGCGCCGATTAGAACAATAAACGGAGCCTTCTTCACGCCGCGGTCTTTCTGACTGTGGCTGGCGAGCTGAAGGCGCTGCGTCAGCGACTCCTGGATATCGCTCGCCAGCTCCTTCGATTCCTCGATTTTTTCATTGCGCGCGATTTTCTTGATGATCTCTTCGAGGTCGTGCATGGATTCCTGCGAGCGCGCATTTTCGCGCGCCGCCACTTCCATGGACTCCTCCGAAGTGGAGAAATTGAGGTAGTAAGTCTCCACTCCGCGGGCGGCGTGATCGCGGCTCGAATTGGCGTGGATGGAAATGAAAAGGTCGGCGCTCGCCTGGTTGGCGATGGCCGTGCGGTCTTCGAGCGGAACGAACGTATCGTCCTTGCGCGTGTAGATCACCTCCGCGCCGGGCAGCTTGTCTTCGATCAAACGGCCCAGCCGCTGCGCCACGTCGAGGCAGAGGTCCTTTTCCATCAGCCCGTGGGGCCCGATGGTGCCGGTGTCATGTCCGCCGTGGCCGGGATCAATCACGATGCGGCTGATCTTGAGGCCGAGCGCGCGGCTCAGCGAGCGCTGTCCATCGCGCGTGGGCTTCGGCTCTTTGGGAGGTTCGAGCGCAGCCGATTTGGTTGTGTCGGCCTTCGCCTTGGAAGCTGCGGGCTTCGCCGAGGTTTTCGAGGCAGAGGCAGAATTGCGGTTGTCCGCCGTCACCTTGACGCTTTCGGCGGGCTTTGCCGCCGATTTCGGATCCGTTTTTTCTGCGGCTGCGGCGCCGGATTTTGCCGCGGGCTTGGGATTCGCATTTTCCGCTTCGGTTTTTGCAGCGGCGGAGGCATCCGGGACTGCGGGCGCAGCGTGCTTCGCGGTCGTTACCGGCTCCGCGTGAACGTCAATCACCAGCCGATAGGGATTCGCCAGCAAAAATGCGGAGTAATCCTTGGCGCCGCTCACATCGAGAACCAGGCGCACGACGCCCTGCTTGTTTTGCGCCAGCCGCACGGATTTCAGCAGGCCGTCGTCGAGCGTAACCGTTTTCTTTGCCAGCGCGGGCGCCAGCTTGGCTTTGTACAGATCGAAATAGATGCGATCGGGCGCTTTGATGCGCGCCGAATCGTACTTGATCGTGTCGTCGAGCGTGACCACGATCCGCGTGTAGTTCTCCGCATTCCACGTGCGGATTTCGGTCACATTGGAGCTGCGCTTATCGGCTTCGCGCGGCTCGGCGAGATCGCCTTTGGCGCCCGACTCATCGTCGATGGTCTTCTCGCGCGAATCGGCAATTTCTTTCAGCGCCGCGCGCGCGTCCGCCGCCCTGCCCGACCGCGGGTAATGCTGCAAAAATTCCTTGAACGCCGCCTCAGCGTCGTCCGGTTTGTGCAGATCGCGGAATTGGATAATGGCGATGGTGAAGAGCGCCTGCGAGCGGTAGCGGCTGCCGGGATACTGCTTCAGAAAGAAATTATATTTTTCGATGGCCAGCGAGTAATACTTCGCGTCGAACTGCCGGCCCATTTCCTGGTAAAGCTCGCCTTCGGCGATGAGAGCCGCCGTGACTTCCTCGGAATTTGGCGCAATCAGATAGACTTTTTGGTAGGCGGCGATGGTCTGCCGGTAATCCCCGAGCGTTCTTTCCTTGGGCGGTTGGTTTTCGAGCCACGTGCGCAATTTGACGGCGCGCTCGAATTGATCGCGCGCATCGGCTTTTTTATCGGCGCGCGCTGGCGCTGCTTGCCACACCACGAGCGCGGCGGCGATCGCCGCTGTGGCTAGCACCCTTCGCGGGAAGGATCGGCAATAAGCGGGTTGGAGGCGCGTCATTCGTTCGTGAAAACCACCCGGCCTCGCGAATCCACTTCCTTCCGCAACGGGGACTTGGCAGGCCCCCCCAGCGAAAGGTCGCGGCCCGAGTCGGGCCGGAAGTAGGCAGTGGTCACCTTTTGCACGTACCTTTGCGTCTCCCAATACGGCGGGACGCCATTATTGTGATCCACGGCGTGCTCGCCGGCGTTGTATGCCGCGAGCGACTTCGACAAGTCGCCGTTGTATCGGTCGAGCAGCGCTTTCAGGTACGTTGTCCCGGCTTCCACATTCTGCGCCGGGTCAAACAGGTTGCCACCGCCGAAGCGTTGTGCCGTCTCCGGAACCAACTGCATCAACCCGACGGCTCCCTTGCGGGAAACCGCCCGCGGGTTCCACCCCGATTCGGTGCTGATCACGGCTTTGACCAGCGCCGGATCCACCTGATGCCGCTCGGCCGCTTCTCTGACGATGCGGTCGAGGCGGTCCGGTGGGGTCGCGGAATCGGCCCGGCGAAGGGACGAAGCCAGCGAGCCTCCGGGGTGAGAACTTATAGTACTCCCGCTGCCGTCGGCAGGGGAATCCATGTTCACGAAGATGAGCTTGCCTCGCTCATCCAGGGACGGAGCAATCTGCGCGTGCGAGGGCGCAGCCAGCGAAAACCACATCCCCGCCGCCAGCGTTGCTACCGCGATGCAGTTCTTACTCACCGTTCTTGGGCCCATGGTTCTCTCGCCTTCGGGAAGGCAGAACGCTTCACTCCCGTTCAACGAACGAACGCTGCACCAGCCGCTTTCGACAAATCTTCGCCCCGGGGAGGGACACCTCCCCGGCGTAAGCTTCTGGCGCGTCAGGGATTATAACAACCGCTCGAGAAGGGGGTAAACTGTACGCAAGGCTAAATCTATCCCGGATGTGTCCTTTCCGCCAGCCTCGGCCAAATCGGGCCTTCCGCCCCCGGAACCGCCCACAAATTTGGCCAGTTCCTGGACGATTTTGCCGGCGTGAAGGCGCTGGGTGAGATCCTTCGTAACCCCTGTAATTAGAGCGACTTTGCCGTCCTCCGCGGACGCCAAAACCACCACTCCAGAGCCCATTTTCTGGCGCAGGGAATCGACAAGCTGGCGCAAGTTTTCGCGGTCAAATCCTGTTACTCTGGCGGCCAGGACGCGCACCCCTTTCACCTCACGGGCCTCGTTCAGCAGGTCGTCAGCCTGGGAGCCCGCAGTCTTGCGTTTTAGGGTCTCGAGCTGCTTTTCGAGCGCCTTGACCGACTCAATTTGGCGTTCGAGCGCCGGGACGACCTCCTCCTCCCGCACATTCAGCGCGCTGGCCACCTGGCGGAGGGTCGCCAGGGCCTGCTGGTACTCGGCCAAGGCGCGGTCGCCGGAGATGGCTTCAATCCGGCGGACCCCGGCCGACGAAGATTCCTCCGCGAGGATTTTGAAGACGCCGATTTCGCCCGTGCGCTTGACGTGCGTGCCGCCGCAAAGCTCTTTGCTATAGAAGCCGCGGGGATATCCCGCATCGGGAATTGTGACCACGCGCACATTGGCCTCGGGATATTTGTCGCCAAAGAAGGCGAGTGCGCCCGAGGCCAGCGCGTCGTCGATGTTCATGATGTCGGTGCGCATCTCGAGATCGCGCAAAATTTCTTCGTTCACCTGCTGCTCGATTTCCGCGAGCTCGGCCGGATCCACCGCGGCAAAATGCGAAAAATCGAAGCGCAGGTGATCCGGCGCGACGAGCGAGCCGGCTTGCTTCACGTGCGTGCCGAGAATATTGCGCAGCGCGGAGTGCATCAGGTGCGTGGCCGTGTGGTTGCGCATGTTGCGGACGCGCCGCGCGGGGTCGGCGACGGTCGCAACGCGATCGCCCACGTGCAGGTCTTCCTTGGCGATAATGCGATGCGCGATGAGTCCGCTCACGGGGTAATATGCGCCGCGGACTTCGGCCACTTCGAGCGATTCAGAATTGTCGAACAGCCCGCCCGTATCGGCCACCTGTCCGCCGGATTCGGAATAAATGGAGGTGCGGTCGAGGACGATTTCGCCGCTATCGCCAGCAAACAGGGTGCCGGTCAGCGTGTTCGCCGTAATGATTGCTTCGATCCGACAGTCTCGCGTGCTTGTGCCGAAGTAAAAGTCCGGCTCGGTCTTGAAGGTTTCCGCGAGCTTGGCGTATACGGGCTTGGCGGCCTCTTTGTGAGCTCCTTTCCACGAAGCTTTCGCCCGCGCCCGTTGCTCTTCCATCTCTCGATCGAACGCCACTTGATCGAATTCGAGACCAAAATCTCGGACCGCGTCCTGAATGCTGTCCAGAGGTAGTCCAAACGTGTCGTAGAGTTTGAACGCGTATTGGCCGGGGTACACAAGCCGTTCGCCCCGGTCTTTCAAGCTCGTGATCTTTTGCTGTAGCCTTCCACGGCTGTCACGGCGGCCGGCCTCGGTACTAGTCAGGGTTACATCCCCTGGTCTCTTACCCTGCTCAAGACTGGAAACGAGTGAATGGATTCCATCTTCGAGTCTCCCCAGGCCTTCCTTGAGAGTGCGCGCAAATCGGAGCTCTTCCATTTTTACGGTGCCAGAAACCCGTTCCAAACTTTCAACGAGCTCCGGGTAGGCACTCTTCATTTGATCGCAAACGGCAGACATCATTTGATAGAAGAATGGCTCCGTTTGGCCAAGCCATCGCCCATGCTGAAATGCGCGCCGCATGATCCTTCGGAGCACGTAGCCGCGACCTTCATTTGAAGGCGTGACGCCGTCAGACATGAGAAACATCGTTGCGCGCGCATGATCCGCAATGACTCGTAGGGAAGCGGCACCCCCTTTTCCTTCTTCGAGCTGCTCTTCGCCTTCGAAGTCGACTCCGCAAAGCTCCGCTGCTCGCCGCGTGAGCGGCTGAAAAAGGTCGGTGTCATAGTTGCTGATGACACCTTGGAGGACGGCGGCGGTGCGTTCGAGGCCCATGCCGGTGTCAACCGAGGGCTTCGGCAGCGGATTGAGCGCGCCGGAAGCGTCGCGATTGAACTGCATGAAGACGAGATTCCAGATTTCGACGTAGCGGCCGCAATCGCAGCCGAATTTGCAATCCTTGTGGCCGAGATCGGAAGCGGTGGGGCCCATGTCGTAGAAAATTTCGCTGCACGGGCCGCAGGGGCCGGTATCGCCCATGGCCCAGAAATTTTCTTTCAGGCCGGGAACCGGAATGATGCGGTCCTTAGGTGCACCGACTTTGGCCCAGAACGATGCGGCTTCCGTATCGGTCGGAAGCTTGTTTCCTGAGACTTCCGCGCCCCCAAATACCGTGAAATACAGCTTATCCAGCTCGATCGCGAACCAGTCCTTCGAAGTGACCAGCTCCCAGGCGTACTCAATCGCCTTCTCTTTGAAGTAGTCGCCGAAGGAAAAATTTCCCAGCATCTCGAAGAAAGTGTGGTGGCGGTTCGTAAAGCCGACGTTTTCCAGATCGTTGTGCTTGCCGCCCGCGCGGACGCATTTCTGGCAGGTGGTGGCGCGGTTGTAATCGCGCTTTTCGAGGCCGAGGAAAACGTCCTTGAACTGGTTCATGCCGGCATTGGTGAAAAGCAGCGTGGGATCGTTCGTGGGGACAAGCGAAGAGCTGCGCACGCGGCGGTGGCCGCGCTCCTCGAAAAATCTCAGGAATGTTTCTCTAATTTCGTTGCCGGTCACAGCGCCCTCAGTCGAACGATTCATTATGGCAGAGGTTGGTGCAAAGGGTGTAGGGGGTTGGGTGTGGGGTGTAGGAGGGTGCGAGCCCGAGGAATCGAGGCAGGGAAGGAGGGAAGCAAGGAGGCAGGGAAGCAAGGAAGCAGGGAAGGAGAATTCGCGGGCGAGCATTTGCTCGGGTGGTGCTGCGATTCGAACGCGGTTCGATTCGTTTGACGATGAGATGATCGGTAACCGCCGCCCCCCTGTTTTGAGCCGATTAGAAATCGAGATTATATACCTCACGCAAAATGGGTGTATAATGCCCGCCTATGTACACGAGAAAGAAGCATTACAAGGCGATCTTTGGCGGCTGGTGGGCACTAATGAGCGCCGTTTGGACAGCGATTTCTTCCGCCGACACGATCGTTGCCCACTATGCCTCCGACGATTTCAGAAAAACTTGGGATGCACAGTGGCTTACGCCGAAGTGGGGATGGAAAGCGTGGGGAATTGGTCTCGCCATAATCACTCTCATCTTTGTGTTGGAGTATTCCCTCAAAAAAATAAAAGAGGTTTCCGAGAAAATTGAAGGAACGAAACCGGAGATCAAATTAAAAAACCCCGGGGCTATCTACATTGAACCCATCCTTCAACAATTTACCGATAAGCACGGAAACATCTTACGCGAGCAAACTGTTCCATTTCTGAAAGTACGTTTCTTCAACGACCCGACAGATTCCAACCCATCAGGAATCGCGAAGGACGTAAGAGCATACATTGACTATTACCGCCTAAAGGACGATGCCCATGTACTTTCTATAGATGGTAGATGGGCCGAAAGTGACCAGCCGCCGACGTACTCACCGTTTGCCTCAAAAGCACATTTGCTAGGAATTAGTTTCGGAATCGGCGAGGCAAGAAGTTTAGATGTCGCCTATTGCGACCCAACAAGCGGGAAGTACTACGCGTGGAACAATGATAATTATGCTTTCATAAACCAGTTTTACGTGAATCCCAAACATCTGTTGGAAGCCGAGGGCCTGCGCGTAGAAGTTCGACTTCGTGGTGAGTGGGTTGATAAGCGACTGATTTTCACCTTCAAAACCGAAAACCGAGGATTCAACATTGACCAAGATTCATGCCGCTTCTGTTAGTTTTTTGTATTCGAGGTTTGGAGTTGCGATCAGCCTGAGAATTGTGTCTCGGAATAGGTATGGATTTTGTCGGTTGTTGAACCGGAACATCATTTCTTCGAGGTAGGCTTGAAGATGCTTCGCGCTGAGTTTATGCCAGCTACCACGCAGGCCGCGCTTGAACAGCGAGAACGCGGACTCAATCGAATTGGTGTGCGCTTCGCCGCGCACGTATTCCTTGGTGCTGTGCTGGACAACCTTGTGCTTGTCCCTGAGACCTGCCCGCCGCGCCACGCCTTTGTAGGCCCCGAACTCGTCGGTGACGAACAAATCCACGTTCTCCCCCACGTTTTCCTTGAGGAACTTTTCGAGTACGCGTCCAGTGACTTCCTTGGCATGGAACAGCCGGAGTTCTCCGTTGCGCTGGCGGATTCCAATGACGGGACACTTTTTAGTGCCGCGCCCGCGTTCTGCAAAGCCGTGTCCCTTCCCGCCGACGTAGGTCTCATCCATCTCGATCTGCCCCGAGAGTTTCGGCTTGTCGGCTTCGGCCATTGCTGCCCGGATGCGATGGCAGAGATACCATGCGGTCTTGTAGCTCATCCCGACCGTGCGCTGAATCTGGCAGGCGGAGATGCCCTTTTTGGCTTGGCAGAGAATGGCGACGGTGATGAACCACTTCCAGAGCGACAGGTGAGAATCATGGAAGATGGTTCCCGCCGTCACCGAGAACTGGTAATGGCATGAGTCACAGTCATACTGGAAGCGATTGGCAACTGGCGTCGAGTCTGACTGGCAGCGCGGGCACTTTGGCTTATCGGGCCAGCGGAGTTGTTCTAGGGCCTTGCGGCACTTTTCATCAGTGCCGTATTGCTCTGTCAGTTGAACCAGATTCACGTTCGGTGTATTCATAGTGTCACCATGAAAAAGAAAAAGCACCCAAAGGACATGACCGACAACGAGCTAATGCACCACCTGTTCCACCCGAAGGTGGTGAAGCACATCAAGAAGGTCGCTCGCCGCGGCATGAAGAAACACTAACATGAACCCGTTTTTGTGTCAAGTATATAATCTCGTTAGAAATTTTCAAGTGATTGATTTTCCGAGTGCTTAGCGGGAATTCTAATCGCGGATCCGCGATTAGAAGACCTGTGATCAGTCCCCCTGAGCTGCGGGAGTGACCAGTGAGTGGTGCCCCACCTGCGCCAAGGCTCCGGCGGGCAGGCCCACCTGCGCCGAGGTTGCGATGGGCAGGTCGTGACTGCCGACTTTCCTGGGAACGCCTTGAATTTATGGGCGGTTATTCGGAATTTTAATTCCGATGTCGCGATTAGAAAGGGGGGCGTAAGTGGTTTGAATTCAGCGGCCGGATGTGGCCGAAAGCGCCAAAATTCGTGCTTTGTCACGGTCCCGGCAGGGTGGCCGGTGTTGAAAACGCTCGACTTGCTCGGTCGATTCATGCCGAACGCATTTTATCATAAAACTACTGCTATTTCAAGGGTAAAGTGAAAATTCCCATTTTGGAACTGAGGCGCAGGCCCGCGGTGTACCCCAAATCGAAAGGCGCCATTCGGGAGAATGGCGTTCCCAGGAAAGATGCGCTTCCGCGCTGTTGGCTTTCCGCTGAATTCTATCGGGAGGCGCTCTGGAGCTCCTCGCATGCGTGAGAACTCTAAAATCAGTCCCTCAGCGGCTGAACAGGGTGCTGAAAAAGTCTCTTTGATCGTCATTCTGAGCGAAGCGAAGAATCTCTCTTTCCGAGAAACCTGGGCAATAAGAGAGATTCTTCGCGCAAAACCAGCGCTCAGAATGACGACCGAGTCGTTTTTCCGCAGCCTGTGAAGCCGCACTCGTTTTGAAGCACTTACGGCACGGCTGAAGCCGTGCCCTGACGAAGGGCATTTATGAGATGACTTCACGAGCTCAGCGGAGAAGCACGGCTTCGACGGGGCGGCGGGGACTGGCGGGTGCGGCGTGCTTGGGATAGCCCATATAGAAAACGAAGGTTGGCTGGCAGGAAGGATCGCCGGTGAGCCGATCCAGCAGTGCGGCACGGGAGGGAGGTCTCGCAAGGGCTCGCTCATGGTCCACCATTTCTACAGCCTCATTGCTGGGGCGGGCCGCGAGTCCTCGCGCGGTTGCCAGCAGATGGGCGCGTTGCCAGATTCGGCCTGCCTGCAAGCATTGCGCCTGATCGTAGCGGTCGCGCACGGCGATGAAGCCGAGCAGCGGCGCGCTTTGCGCTCCCGGAGATGCGCGACATCGCCACATTCGGATGATCAGCGGCCCTCTACTTGTGGTAGACTTACACCTTCCGTTAACTCGCAGAACCTGGGGGAGATGACCCGGAGGCGCCGTGTCGAAGGTGCCTGCTTGCTGTGCCCTGACGCTGACCATGGGGATGGCGGTGGTGACCGCCGCGTGTGCTGGTTCTTCTCCCGGAATTTTAGTCAGTCTCAGTCCTTCCTCTGCTCAAGTGATCGAGCAGGGGCAATCGCTTTTCATTTCCGCCAAGGTGTTGAACGATCCATCTTCCGCCGATGTTGTGTGGAGCCTGAGCGGCCCCGGTACGCTGAGCAATGCGACGGCGTCCACCGTAACTTATAACCCGCCGACCACAAGCATCAACGGCGCAGAGAGCGCGACCGTGACAGCCGCGTCGGCGACGGATGCAAACAGCACTGCGTCGGTACAAATCACAGTGGAGCCGTTCCTGCAAATCCCCTTTCAAAACCTACCGAACGGATCCGTGGGAGCGCCGTACAGCCAACCAATCGTGTTCATGGGAGGCACTGCTCCGTTTCAGTGGAGCATCTACGACGGCCCGATCCCCACGGGGTTTAGGGTGGGTGGGGCGGTGCCCGACGGCCTCGCGCTCAATACCGCTACGGGTGTAATAAGCGGAACACCGACCGGCGCGGGAACCTGGTATTTCGAAGCAAGCGTCACGGACGCGGAAGGCGCGAGCGTGGCCAACCCCTTTTTGAGTATCCAAATTAATCCGGCGGCGCCACCGGAGAATCCAGTGCCGTTCTTGAACCAGCCGCTCTTGCCAACGGCTGTTTCGCCCGGCAGTGCCGGCTTTACGCTCGGGGTGAGCGGCACGGGATTCGTCCCCGGCGCGACGATTGATTGGAATGGCACGCCGCTCAGCACAACCTTTGGAGACCGCGGCCACCTGACCGCAATGGTTGGCGCGGGAAATGTTGCGAGCGCGGGGACTGCGTTAGTGACTGTGGTGAATCCTGCGCCGGGGGGCGGCTCGTCCAACATTGTCAATTTTCAGGTCGGGGCGCCAGAAACCACAGTCACCTTCGCCAACGCGCCGGGCTCACCGCTGCCGATTCCTGAGGCGAATGCCGTAACGGTCGCGGACTTCAACGAGGACGGCAAGCCGGACATTGCAGTGTCGGCGAACATCCACATGTATATCTTGCTCGGCAATGGCGACGGCACATTTACCGCGACGGCTGCGTCTCCGATCTCCGTGCCGAGCCCGCCTTACGATGATTTTGCGAGCCCGTATCTGGGCGTCATGGTGGCGGCGGATTTCAACAATAGCGGCCATCAAGGATTGGCTATCGGCGAGTTCCAGAATGAAGCCGCTGTGATACTGCTGGGAAAGGGGGATGGGAGCTTCGCACCTTCGTCAGCGGTGTTCGCAAACGCGCTGGGCCAGCCCGTGGCTGCGCTCGCGACGGGTGATTTCAACGCCGATGGGAATCTTGATCTGGCGATCGTGAACGGACTCTTGGGCCAGTCGCCCGTTGTTTTGGGATATGGGAAAGGGGCCTTTAATACGGCGGGCGATCTCAATATCCAAGGCTTCGCCGCAGGCGTCGCAATCGGCGATTTCAATTCGGATGGAAAGCTAGATGCAGTGGTGGCCGGTGGTGGAAGCACGAAATATCCCAATTCTGGGCTGGCGGTATCGCTCGGGAATGGAGACGGGACCTTCGCACAGGCAAATGGTTCGCCGATTTCGCTGGGGACAGATTTGTCTGCAATTGTTACGGCGGACTTTAACGGCGATGGCAGGCTTGATCTGGCGGTGGCCGATAACAACGCCAACACCGTGACAATTCTTCTTGGCAATGGCGACGGGACATTTGGGCCGCCACTGACGATCCCCATTGGAGCGGGGCCCGATGCGATGGTGGCGGCAGATTTCAATAACGACGGGAAGCTGGATCTCGCCATCGCAAACGGAGGCGACAACACCATCACGCTGCTGCTGGGCAACGGCGATGGGACGTTTACGCCCGCATCTGGTTCGCCGTATGCGACGGGAAAGGTCCCCTATTCAATCGTGGCCGCAGACTTCAATGGCGACGGGAAACTCGATCTCGCCGTCACCAATTTGTTCGATAACACCGTGTCTATTTTGCTCCAACAATAGTTCCACGCGGCGGTGCCCATCGGTTGCAACTGTCTGACCGTGAGGAAGGACAAGTGCGGCACGAGGAAATCGTGGCTTGCGCGTGTGAGAGATCGCGCCTGTACCGGATGAGAGCAAAGAGAGGAACAGCGCACGCTCGAAATTTTTGATTTCCGAGGGAGAGCAAGAGCTAGCGAAAACAAAGCGGGAGCCCGTTTCCGCTGGACTGAAGTCCGGCTCCCCCCTGTCCGCCATCATTCTGGCGGACGGGCTCCCACCTTTTCCGTGCGCTAAAGCCAGCGGCTCCAGCCTTTCGGGCCAGCTAAAGCAGGCGCTTCCCCATGGTTCGCGGGACGTTGCCGGACGAGGGGCCGGCTACTTCTTCTCGTTGTCCGCCATTTTGGCGTCCTGGGCCTTCTTTTCGGCGGCCTCCTTGGCGGCTTTTTGGGCGGCGATGGTCCAGGGCGGAACGATGCCGTTTTCGCGGGCGTAGGCGACGAGCTGGCCCATGTGCTCGTGGCAATCGACCACGAGGATGTAAACCACGTCGCCGGCATTCGCATCCGGTCCGAGCTTCGGCAGGAGCTTGGCGAAATCGGCGTTGGTCATCGCGTTGATGGTCGCGTCCATAAATTCCCCGGTCTTTTTGAGCTCGGCGATTATTTTCGCCTTGTCCGTGGTGGATTCTTCATAGGTTTTTGGATCCTTCGGGTTGAAACCTGCAGGGGGAGTGGCTCCGCCGAGGGCAAGAATTTGGTAGCGCTCGCCGGAAACATGAAGAAAAACTTCGGCGAAAGAGCGCGCCTCAGGCGAGGGGCGCCAGGTGAATTTTTCCTGGGGGAGGGCTTCGGCCAATTGAATGAATTTCTTGTTTTGCGCGTCGAGGTCGAGGAGGGATTGGGCCTTCATGTCGTAGCTGGGCGCGGTGGTGTCTTTGGGCTGCACCGATTGCGCGCCAGATGACGATTGCGCGGCCTGCGGAAGCATTGCGGCGGCGCGGGAGACTGTGCCGCACGCAAGAAATGCGAGGGCCGTTGCTGCGAGAGCCAATTTGTTCATTTCGAAGCTCCTTTGTTCGTTGCCGAACAATTTCCCGCCTTTCGTCCCGGAAAAGGACAGGCCGCGGGATGAGATAGGCGGAAGATTCTGAGCGGCTTAGACGGATACATCTGTGAAACGTCGTTTCGGGTGAAAGAAAAAACTCAATTCAAAATTGGCTGCGGGGGCAGGACGATGAACTGGCTGCAGCGAGTTGAGGGCGATGAAAGGCTGGCGAGTCAAGCCTCGCCATAACAAAGCGGCGTCAAGCCGCCGCACTCCAAAAAAGCGGCCTTCACGGCGGCGCGGTGAAGTAGGCGACACGACGGCATGGGCGGCGCGGGCACGGCATGCCGTGCCCCTACCAGAGAACGGCGTCAGGAGTCGTCGGCGGGATCGGGGAATTCCGAAACGTCGGCGCGGGTTAGGTGGCGGAGCTCGGTGCGGATCACGTCGGAGGAGAAGCCGGAGGCGAGAAGGGAGCGGTAGAGGGAGGCGATTTTTTTTTGGTCGAGCGGGCCGCGGAGCTGCGCTAGTTTGCGCTTGACGCGCGCGCGGACGAGGGAGGCTTCGTCGGTTTCGGCGAAGACGGAATCGAGCGCGGCTTCGATGTGAGCGTCGGGGACGCCGCGGGCGCGGAGCTCGCGGGCGATGCGGAAGCGTCCCTGGCGGCGGGATTGGGCGTGGTTGCGGGCATAGTTGAGGGCGAATTTTCCGTCGTCGAGATAATTCTGCTGGCGGAGGCGCGCGATGACAGGCGCGACCAGATCCTTGTGTTCGGCGCGCCGCTCGAGGAACTGCTTCATTTCATGGACTGAGTGCGCGCGGCGCATCAACGCGCGCAGAGCGGCGGCGTAGAGATCCTGCTCGGTGGAAAGCTTGCGCGGACTTGAGCGCACACGGGGATTTAACCATATATCAGGGCGGTCAAACACGGATGAGCAGAATGAAACACAGAGGGCACAGAGAAAGGCTGAGAGGGCACGGAGAAAAACTGTGCCGTCGCGGAAGCGTGGCGATCACAGGCGGTTGTGATGGGAGTCACGAGGGCGGGTGGGGAGAATCACTGCCGCAAATTGCAAATGGTCCGATAAATGGACCGATTGAGGCGAGTTGCGGTTTGCCGACGGAGTAGTGGCTCGAACCAGGGAGTTCCCAACGATCTGCCTCAAACGAATGGAGGGATGAAATGGGCCAGTTATTCGCGGTTGAGATTATTTATCGAGGAGTCTTTCAAAAGACCCTGGCCAAGAATATTACCCGTGGAATTGTCCTGGCGGCCCACTACGAGGGCAAGCCGGGAATTTCGTTCGGGCGCTATGGCGATAGTCCGGAGCGAAACGGGATCCCGGCGAAGAGTTTTGCGATTGTCGCGAGCGACGACCTGACACTGCAACTGGGCATGGCCCACTACGAGCCCACGCAGGTGGATGTGACGGTCGTGCTGGACGACACCCTTTGCAAGGGAATGGAATCCTGGGCCTGGGGCGGATTGCATGGTGTCAACCAAGCGGTGAAACCCGACGGGACGCTCATCGTCACGTCTTTGGAAGGGCCGGAGGCGCTCCTGCAAATGATTCACCGCCGGGAGAAACCCTACAAACTGGGAATCGTGAAAGCGATCGCCAGCTTCTCCGGAATGTGGATTTACAAGGACGATCACACTGACGTGCGCATCCTTGGGGCAATTGCCAAGGCATTGCCGGAACTGATGAGCATTGAGTCGGTGGAGAAGTACATCAACACGAAACTGAAGAGCAGCTTGAAAGCGACATCGGCGCGGACGGCATATGAGCGCTTCGGGGCAATCGAAATCGAGCCCGGGCGCGGAAACGCAGAAGTGCCGTTCCGGTTCGAGCTGCCGAAGTGGGAAGAAATGCCGGAAGGGGTCTCGATCAAGGGACAGCCGCAGGGCGCTCCTTATGCGGATCCCGTCACCGGAAACGTCGGCGGATTCCGGCCGGCTCGCAACGACAAGTTCAAGAAAGGGACAACGCGCACGACCCGGCCCGTGGTGAACTTTGAAACCTGCACCAAGTGCACGTTGTGCTGGCTGAACTGCCCGGACGGATCGTTCGATGTGGCACCGGACGGGACCTACGATCCCGACCTGGAGACGTGTTGCGGTTGTGGAATTTGCGAAGCGGTTTGCCCGGTGGAGAACTGCATCACCATGGTGAACGAGGCGGAATTCCACGACAACAACAGCCAGTGGCTGAGCTTCAAGAAGGACAAAGCGGGCTATCTGCAATGGCTCAAAACCAACATCCATCCGATCGAACAGAGGTCGTACGGCTTCCGCTATCGCGGCCAGTATGCGGAGCAGGCGCCGGCAGCTCTCGAGATCGCGAAAAAAGGCTGAGGCCGCAGAAAGGATATTGAAATGGCAACCTTAACACTGCCTGTTGAGCAACAAAAGCCGCCGGTGGAACAGGAAGCATTGATCACCGGGGCAGAAGCCATTGCGGTGGCATGCAAGCTCGCGAACGTCGATGTGGTGACCGCTTACCCGATTCGCCCGTACGATACGGTGATGCAATACATGAGCCAGCTCGTAGCCGACGGCGAATTGGATTGCGAATTCATCGTGGCGGAAAGCGAAAATTCGCAATTCGAAATCGTGAAGCAGGCGTCCACGTGCGGCGCGCGCACCTTCTGCGGATCGAGCGGAATCGGCTGGATGTACGCAATGGAAGTGCTGACGGTGGCGCCCGCGCTGCGCGTACCTCTGGTGGCGCTCGTGGGGAACCGCGCACTGGATGATCCAGGGGCCTTCGGCGTGGAGCACAATGATGCGCTCGCCGTCCGGGACCTCGGCTGGCTGCTGACGTGGGTGGATAGCGGCCAGGAAGCGCTGGACACGGCCTTGATTGCCTATCGCGTGGCGGAAGATCGCCGGATCTTCGTGCCGCTGGCGATCAGTTGCGACGGCGCATTTCTCACGCACTCGCAGTCGCTGGTCAAGGTTCCTTCGGCCGAACAAGTAAAGAAGTTCCTCCCGAAGTACAACCGCGGCGACCTGCTGCTCCATCCCGACAACGTCATTTCCGTGGCGCCGCAGGCGAATGAGGACTGGGTGATGGAAATTCGCCGGCAGAATTACGGGGTTACGGAAAAGGCCGTTGATGTGATTCGCGAAGTCTATGCCGATTTCGAGCGAATCTTCGGCCGCAAGTACGGCAATCCGTTCTTCGAGGAATTCATGACCGAGGATGCGGAGGTCGTGCTGTTCGGCATGGGAACGCTCTCGATCCCGGTGAAAGTGGCGATCCGGAAACTGCGCGAACAGGGCAAGAAGATCGGGTTCGTGCGCCTGCGCTGGTTCCGGCCGTTTGCCGGGAAAGAAATCGCGAAGGCTTTGGAGCGGTTCTCCGCCATCGGCGTGATCGACCGCGACCTTTCACTCGGGTCGCCCGATCTCAGCGGCGTGGTGGCGACCGAACTCCGCTCCGCGATGTACAGCAACGCTTCCACCCGGCCGCCAGTGATCGGTTTCATCGGCGGGCTGGGCGGGCGCGAAGTGACGATCCCGGATGTCGAAAAGATGGCCGAGATCGTGTTCCAGGCTGCCGCAGGGAAGACGCAGCCGTTGACTCAATGGATTGGGCTCCGGGGCTGATGCTCCGGGCGGGAAAGGACGAGAAATCATGAGCACATTTGTGGAACAAAAACCGACCCAGAATCTGGAGCCCTTCAAGGGAGTCAAGAAGGTTCCTTACGAGGAATACTTCACCTCCGGCCACCGCACGTGCGAGGGCTGTGAGTCAGCCCAGATCATGAGGCTGATGGCCAAGGCCGCCGGCCCGAGAACCATCGTGATCGGCGCAACCGGATGTATGTACGTGGCCAACACCTCGTATTACTCCACTTCCTGGGGCGTTCCCTGGATGCACACGCAGCTCGGAGCTGCGGGCTCGAGCGCATTAGGCGCGGCCGCAGCGTATCGCGCACTGATGCGCAAAGGCGCGATGAAAGACGAGCCCATCAACGTCATCGCCTTCTGCGGCGACGGCGGCGGAGCCGATATGGGGCTTGCCGCCATCTCCGCGACGATGACGCACCCGGATTACAACCTGCTGATTCTCATGTACGACAACGAGGAGTACGCGAACACCGACATTCAGATTTCCGGCACTTCGCCGTACGGCGCGAACACTTCGTTCAGCACGCCGGGCAAAGTGAAGAGAATCATGCATCATCGCTGGAAGAAGAATGTGGCGCCGCTCATCGTTGCCGGCCATCCGACCGTGAAGTATGTGTCGACAATTTCCACATCGTATCCGTTGCAGGCGATGAACTCGATCCGCCGCGCGCTTTCGATCGGCGGGCCGACGTTCATCCACTGCCTGAACCCCTGCCCGAAGGGCTGGGATTTCGATCCGGAAATTGCCTATGAGATCGGCAATCTCGCGGTCAATACGGGCATCTGGCCTTTGTACGAAGTAGAGAAGGGCGTCCTGAAGCTCTACGGCAAAACGAAGCAGATTGCCGAGGGCAATCAGAAGCGGCTGCCTGTGCAGGATTATCTCCTGAAGCAGGGCCGCTTCGCGCACTTCACCGACGAAGACATCCGCTTCTTCCAGGAGAAAGTGGACGAGATGTGGGAGAAGTGGCTCATTCCGGGCGTGATTCCGCTGCGCAAGGAAGTAGAGGCGGGACTACTCCCGGCTGACTGAAATCCTGCATTTCAGCCAGGCTGTCGGGCATGGAATCCGGCGGGCAAGCGAACGGAGGGCTTGCCCGCCCGGCCTTTTTGTGACTATCCCACACGGATAAAAATCTTTAAACACAGAGGACACAGAGAAAAAACCGTGAGAACACAGAGAAAACCTTGAGAGCACGGAGAAAATCGGACGCGAAGGAAAGCCCTACACCCTAACCCCTAACGCCTCACCCCTAAACCCTCACCCCTAAACCCTGAATTACCGGTGGCCCATGCGCTCGAATTCGGTCATGGCGCGCTCCATCTCCTCGCGGGCGGCGTCGGCGGAGGAGCGGATGCCCTGGACGCGCAGGCGGAAGTCGTCCGGGTTCGAGGCGCGCATGAGAGCTTCCTCGAGAGTGATGAGATTGCGGGAGTAGAGTTCGAAGATCGATTGGTCGAAGGTCTGCATGCCGTATTGGCTGGTGCCGGCAGCGATGGCGTCGCGAATCATGCGCGTCTTATCGGGATTGATGACGCAATCGCGGATGTAGCCGGTGGAAATCATCACTTCCACGGCGGGGACGCGCCCTTGGCCGTCGCTCTTGCGCACCAGGCGCTGGCTGATGACCGCCTTGAGCGTCGAAGCGAGCTGCAAGCGAATCTGCTTCTGCTCGGGCGGCGGGAACACGGCGATGATGCGCTGAATCGTTTCCGTGGCGTCGAGAGTGTGCAGGGTCGAGAGCACCAGGTGGCCGGTTTCGGCGGCCAGCAAAGCCGTGGAGATGGTTTCCAGGTCGCGCATTTCGCCGACCAGAATCACGTCGGGGTCTTGACGAAGGGCGGCGCGCAGAGCGGTGGAAAACGACGCCGTGTCGACTTCGACTTCGCGCTGGTTGATGAAGCCCTTCTTATCGCGGTGCAGATATTCGATGGGGTCTTCGATGGTGATGATGTGCTCGGCGCGGAGTGAATTGACGCGGTCGATCATGGCTGCGAGCGTGGTGGATTTGCCCGAACCGGTGGTGCCGGTGCACAGCACCAGGCCGCGCTGCTCTTCGCACACTTGCGTGAGGATGCGGGGCAGCTCGAGCTCCTCGATGGTGCGAATCTTCGTGGGAATCACGCGGAGAACCATGCCGACGTTGCCGCGCTGCTGGAAGACGTTGACGCGGAAACGGCCGAGGCCGGCGACGCCGTAAGCCATGTCGAGCTCGGCGGTCTCCTTGAATTTCTGCTTCTGCCGGTTGGTCATCATGCTGAAGGCCATCGAGAGCATCTCTTCCGGCGTGATTCGGGGGATTTCGCTGATGGGGTTGAGAATGCCGTCCACGCGCATGTAGGGGTGGTTGCCGACCTTCAAATGCAAGTCGGAAGCCCGGGCTTCCACGGCGCGCCGCAAGAGATCATCAATGCTGAGGGCCATTAAACTCTCCGGTTTCAGAGGCTTCGGCCAAGCTAGCATCCGGGTAGAGGAGTGGCAAGGTGGGCAGACGAAGCGGTTTCTATGTCGGCAACCTGTTCTTGGGGTCAGGTGGCGAAAATCAAGCGGGAGGCTGGTCGCGGAGGAACAGGCGGTCGTAGAGATAAGCGGCGACGATCCCGCCGAAGAGTGGGCCGACCCAATAGACGCCGTGGTTGGCCCAGTGGCGAGTGGCGAGGGCAGGGCCAAAAGTGCGCGCGGGGTTCATGGAGGCGCCGGTAAAGGGCCCGCCGAAGAGAATGTCCATGGTGATGGTGAGGCCAATGGCGAAGCCGGCAATCTTGTTGAAGGCGCCTTTGGAATCGACGGCGGTGGCGAAGAAGACAAAGACGAGGAAAAACGTCATCACCGCCTCGAGCCCCATCCCCTGCACGCGCGTGAAATCACCGCCGAGGTCGGGAGTGATCTGGCTGAGAGCCTGGGCGCGCCAGGAAGAATCGGGAACAATCGCGGCGAGCAAGTAGGCAGCGGCGGCGCCGCCGAGAAGCTGGGCCAGCCAATAGAGGAGCGATTGAACGGTGCCGAGGCGCTTGGTGACCCAAAAGCCCATGGTGACAGCCGGGTTCAGGTGGCCGCCGGAAATGTGGCCGACAGCCGTGACCATGATGCCGAAAGCGAGGCCGTGGGCGGCGGCGATGCCGAGCAGCCCGAGGCCCCCTCCGCCCGCCTGACGGATGTATTGGTCGGCGCAGATGGAGCCGGCTCCGATGAAGATGAGCGTGAACGTACCCACAAATTCAGCCACCATCTTTTGGGCCATGCTGTACACGCGGAACCTCCCTTGGAGGATCGGCGAGCCCGTGCCGGGTGAGGACTGCCGCAACCGGGCGGGATTCTACTGAATCGGGGAAAGACAGTCAAAGAGGCAGCGGTTTGGCTAACTCATTCGGATGTGAAAATGGCTTGGCTCTGCTGAGATACTGCCAAATTTGGCTCAGCCCAGATGCTGGCGAGCGTTGTACCTGAATTGAAAACAAAGCGGGAGCAAGCTCCCGCACTACAAAGGTCTCGGAGGCGGCGCGGCGGATGTGGGCAACATTCCGGGAAACGGCAGCGCGGGCACGGCATGCCGTGCCCCTACGAGAAAAACCGGAGTCGTCGTCGGCCCTCCTAGCGATTAGGATTTTGAGCAGAATGCCAACAAAGCCAGGGAGGCTCTAGATTTTTCCGAAGAGGTCCGGAACAAAAGCTGGGAAGCCGGTGACATGACGAATGCCGAAAATCGAGATTGCGACGAAAACGACGCCCGCAACGAGAGATGTGATGCAGGCAGCTCGTTCAGACATGAAGCCCTGGGCTATGACACGTGGAGGCTGGAGCACCTTCCTCCACCCCATAAACTGAATGTAGGACCTCTCGCCCTCGTCAATTTCCCAACGATAAAAATTCACATCTCGGATTGAGGGGAAGAAGACTTCCAGGATTGAATAAATTCCGGCGAGAAGGAACGCGAGAAACGGGAAGACCTTAAAGAGGAAGACCGCCTTGTCCATCGCAGGAACATATCAGATTTGAATGGACGGTTCCACGCAGCGACCGAGCGGCCCCGCTCCGCCGGTGCAGGTCTTGGAAACACAAGTCAGCGGACGGCAGCGCCCGCGCCGGCAGGGACACCAACCGGCGAAAGCCAGCCGTGCCGGTCGGGCTTGGTGCCGCCAACGAGGGCGAAGAACTCGTCCTGAATACGCTTGGTGATCGGGCCGCGGGAGGCATTGCCGACGGCCACGCGGTCCACCGACCGGATGGGCGTGATCTCCGCGGCGGTCCCACTGAAGAAAACCTCATTGGCGATGTACAGCATTTCACGCGGAATCATCTGCTCGGCAACAGGGATATTGAGGTCGCGGCAGAGAGTCATGATTGTGTGGCGCGTGATTCCCGGGAGCGCGCAATTGGAAAGCGGAGGGGTAATCACCATGCCGTCGAGCACGAGGAAAATATTCTCTCCCGAGCCTTCGCTGACGTAGCCGTTCACGTCGAGCGCGATGCCTTCGACATATCCATTGGTGACAGCCTCGATGCGAATCAGCTGGGAATTCATGTAGTTCGCCGCAGCCTTGGCCATTTGCGGCAGCGTGTTGGGCGCTGGGCGGTTCCACGTGCTGACGCAGACATCCACGCCGGTGTGGATCGCTTCTTCGCCGAGATATTTTCCCCACTCCCAGCAGGCGATGTAGACCTCGATCGGGCTTGTCACCGGGTTTACACCGGCGTCGCCGTAACCGCGCAACACGATCGGGCGGAGGTAACAGGCATTCATTTTGTTGACGCGGACCAGATCCAGGCAGGCCTGGGACAATTCGTCCCGAGTGAAGGGCAGATCCATCCGGTAAATGTGAGTGGAATTGAGAAGGCGCTGCATGTGGTCGCGCAAGCGAAAAATTGCCGGCCCCTGCGAGGCCGTGTTGTAGCAACGCATGCCTTCGAACACCGCGGAGGCGTAGCTGATCACGTGGGAGAGGACGTGAACATTCGCGTCGTCCCAATTCAGGAACTTGCCGTTGTGCCAGATTTTTTCGGTCTTTGGAATTCCCATCAGTCGCTCCCCGCGCCGGAGAATCGGCCAAACCGCATCAGCAGGGCGGATTATAACACACGGATATTCGCGTCAATCTGGCGGGAACTTTTGGGCGAGCCGCGGGCGCGACCATATTGGCTCCCGAAAACTTCAAGCGTTCGCGCAGAGTTTCATCTCCGGCGCGCGGCTGCACCCGCCAGCCTCTGGCTTCACTCTTCGCGCAGTGCGACGAGCGGATCCACGCAGGTGGCGCGCTGCGCGGGAATGAGGCAGGCGATCAGGGCCACGAATGCAAGCAAAGCGACGATGCCCAGAAATGTCATTGGATCGGTCGGCTTCACTTCGTAGAGCATCGAGCGGAGATACTGCGAAAGGATCACCGCCCCCACGATTCCCGCGCCCAAGCCGAATGCGACGAGCGTCATGCCCTCGCTGACGGCGAGGCGCATGATGTCCTTCCGCTGTGCGCCAAGGGCCATGCGGATGCCGATTTCTTGTGTGCGCCGGCTGAAGGTATAGGCCATCACTCCATAAATCCCAATGGCGGCGAGCAAGAGCGCGACGATTCCGAAAAAGGCAAGGATCTCCAGAGCGAAGCGGCGCTCGGCCATCGAACGGGCTACGACTGCTTCCATGGATCGGACAGCGAAGATGGGAATATTCGGGTCCACCGCCTGTACCTCGTGGCGGATGGCATCGCCCAGCGAGCCGGGATCGCCAAGCGTTCGCAGGTAAACGACGGCGTAGTAGGGAGGCGCCTGGAAAAGCGAGCGATAAATATGAGGCGCGCCCGGAATTTCCAGAGAATCGGATTTCACATCGCCGACGACACCGATAACTGTAAGCCATGGAGCCGTGGACAGGTCGAACCCGGTCTTCAAGCGCTTGCCGATTGGGTTTTCGTTGGGCCAATAGCGGCGGGCGAGCGTTTGATCGACAATTGCGACAGGCATTGCTTTGTCGTCGTCGGAGTCTGTGAATGATCTTCCCGACAAAAGCGGAATTTGAAGCGCTTGAAAGTGAGCCGGGGTGACGGTGGCCAACTCGGCTACCGGTTGGCGTTCTGCATCGGCAGGCCGCCCTTCAATCGTGAAAACGCCTGGGTTTCTGAAGGGGACGAAGGGCAGGCCGCCACCGCCTCCGATGGACGCAACTTCGACGCCCGGCAAGGAGGAAACCCGCCGGAGGACTTCGCGGTGGAATTCGGCGCGTTTCGGGATGGGGCGGTAGGGATCGTTATTTGGATCGTTCGGGATGCCAATCCAGATTTGTGCGGTGACGACGTGCTGCGGATTAAATCCCGGCCGGACCTGGAGAATCTGCCAGAAACTGCGCAGAAACAGGCCCGCCCCGACGAGGAGGACGAGAGAGAGCGCGACTTCGGAAGCGACTAGCACGCCCGAAATGCGCAATTGAGATTTGCTCGCCCCGGAGCCATGGCTGCCCTCACGCAGGCTCGCAACTTGGTTGGGGCTAGCGGCCTGAAGTGCCGGGGCGAGCCCAAAGAGAATTCCTGTGAAAATCGAAAGGCCGAGCGCGAAGAGCAGCACGCCCACGCTGATGGTGACTTCATTCGCGCGCGGCAGGTCGGCGGGCGCAAATTTCAAGAGGGTGGTCTTCAGCCAGACGACTGTGACCAGCGCGAAGCATCCGGAGACGAGTGCGAGCAGAACGCTCTCCGTGAGCAATTGCGAAATCAGCCGGCCTCGCCCTGCACCGAGCGCGAGGCGAATGGCGACTTCGCGCTGGCGGCTGGCGCCGCGGGCGAGCAGCAAGTTCGCGAGATTTACGCAGGCGATCAGCAATACAAATCCCACTGCGCCGAGAAGAACATACAGTTCCGAGCGAACGCGGCCGACCAGATCATCACGAACGGAAACAATCCGCGGCCCCCAGCCGGCCGCAGGCGGATAGTCGGTGGGATATTCGCGCGCGAGGCCTGCATCGAAGGTTTCCAGGCGAGCCTGCGCTTCGGCGACACTGAGGCCGGGCTTCAAGCGAGCCATCATGCCGGGAAGCATGCGGGTGGAGCGGAGCGGAGGGACAGGAAAGGGAAGCGCGTTGTAACCAGCGGCAATGAAGGCGTCCTCTTCTGTTTCGAGAGTCCGGCCGGGGTGGCGAAATTCCGGCGGCATGACGCCGATGACGCGGTAGAGGTCGCCATCGAGGCGCAAGCTTTTGCCGAGGATATTCGGGTCGCCGCCGAACTCGCGGCGCCAGAAGCCGTCGGCGAGCACCACTTCTTCGATGAAGCCCGGCACGTCCTCTTTTTGTGTGTACACGCGGCCGATTTGCGGCTGCACGCCGAGCATGGTGAAGTAGCTGGGGCTGGTGGCCAGCACTTCGATGCGCTTGGGTTGGTCCACTCCCGTTAGCAATACCGGGATGGGCCAGATGACGGAAATGTCTTGGAAGATGCCGGCGCGATCGCGGTAGTCCCAGAATTGCGGGACGGACATGCCGATATCCCTGGTGTTTGAGGAGCGCAAATCGTCGAACACACGCACGAGCTGATCGGGGCGCGGGAATGGCAGCGGGCGGAGCACGACGCCGTCCACGATGCTGAAGACAGCAATATTGGCGCCAATGCCGAGCGCGAGGGTCAGGATGGAAACGACGGCGAACCCCGGCGCCTTGGCCAGCATGCGGACCGCGTAGCGAATATCCTGAAGCAAGTTCTTCATCCCGCGCTCTCCCGAGGCGCCGCCCCATGCGCGCACCCGTCTCTACTCCTGAGTTGATTGACGAGCAGATGGATGGCCTGGTGAGCGCAGGGCCATCCTGTTTGTTTGGTCAGGTTTGCCGACTTTTAGAAAGGGAGGAACGCAATCGATTGTCCGCTCATGGGATTGCCTGTATGGCGCGCGGACATTTCAGGCGGCAATGAGGCGACTGGCCGCTTTGGTTATCGGCCGCGAGCCTCGTCGCCGCGGAGCACCATGCAGGTGGAAACCGCCCGGGCAACCAGATCGCCTTTGGCGTTTGTGACATCACATTCGATCAAGCCCACGGTTTTGCCGCGCTTCACCACCTTGCCCACAGCGCGGATATTCTCGTTCCAAACAGGACGCAGGAAGTTGATCTTCAGCTCCAGTGTCGTAAACGACTCACCGTGGTCCAGAGTCGAAGCGAAAGCCACTCCCATGGCAGCGTCCGCGATATCACACAGAATTCCGCCGTGCAACGTTCCCATCGGATTGGCGTGTTTCGAGCTCGTCTCCATTTCAAACATCGACTCGCCCTGCCGGACGGATTTCAAGTGAAATCCGATGAGCTGTTGCACCGGAGCCGGCGGCCTTTCGCCTTTGACAATCTTCTCGATGTTTTCCAAAAAGGTCGGCATGCCGATTAGGTCTCCCTTTTCCGAGCGTGACGCTGTTCCGCGGCCGCCCCGAAGCGGCCGGCGGGACTTCCACGATTTCTAGTGATCATCCACGGATACTTCGCTCCCCTTCGGGGCCGAAAGGCCGGAAATGCGTCCCCAGGCGCTGGTCCGCCAGTTGTCCACGGCTTCCTTGGAGAGGATCCACGGAGGAACCTCCATAAACAGATGCGATGCGAGGCCGTTGACGTAGGGTTCATACATTTCGCGAAGTTTTTTGAGTTTGTTATCCGCCTCCGGCGTATCACGGAATTTGAAGCCAGCCTCGGCGAGCGCCGCGCGCAGGCGCGCGAGTTCGGCGGCGGGCAGACGGTCCTTCGCGTCGCTTCGCGGACGGGCGTGGAACACTTGCGCGAGATCCACCACCGTGTGGCGGCACATGGCAAAAGTGAGCTTGGCCTGCCGGGCGCACGAGTTATCGACACTCGCAATCAAGAGCGCGCTGACGTCAAGAATCGCCGTGAGCGCCCCGACCCAGGATTCGTTGTTGTGCTGCGAGCGGAAATAGCTCACTACCGGGTAAGAGATATGGCTTTCGAGAAGTTGTGCGGACCACCGCTCCCAATCGCGCAGCAGCCGCTCGAGCGGTTCAAAACCCTGTGGGCCAGTGTGGCGGCGGAGAAGCTCGGCGGCGGTGGGCGGCGAGCCGGCGCGTGCGTCGAGAAGAACGATATTCACTTCGCGCCGCGAAAACGCCTGGTAAATCACCGGCAAGTAGCTGAGGACCAGCGCCAGAAATCCGAATCCCAGGCCGCTTTCGACCACTGCAAAAATCCGTTCCGCTTCGGTGTGCGGCGTGACGTCTCCCAGACCCAGAGTGAAAAACGTGGTCCCGCTCAAATAAAGGCTGGTCCGAAAGTTCGCAAGAATCGGATCGTGCCGGGCAGCCGCACTCCAATAGAGCATGCCGAAGCCGAAGATGAGAAAGGCCGCCCACACCACAAACAGCACCAGGATCGAAAGCGGTCCGTAGATGCTCAGGAAAGTTTCGCGGCGCTTGGTGGAGGAGATAAGCCGGGCGACAACTTTCCACGGACCCCAGGTGGCGCGGTAGAATCCGCGGGTAATCCGGAACGAGCGCACCACCCGGCGGGGAAGCACGATCGATTCAAACGCCTCCCACAGAATGACCAGGACAGTGGCGGCCCCGGCGATGCCTGCAAGAATCAAGCCGCTTGCTCCAGGCTTGCATTCATCGTGATTTCCGCTTTCAGCAGCCGCGACACCGGACAATTGGCCTTCGCGCTGGCAGCCGCCGACTCAAAAGCCGAAGCGGAAATTCCGGGAACGCGCGCCGTCACATCCAGATGCACTTTCGAGATCGTCCAGCCGGCTTCGAGCTTTTCCAGCGTCAATGTGGCGGTGGTCCGCAGGGTTTGCGGGGTGAAGTTCATCGTGCCAAGCTGCGCGGAAAGCGCCATGGTGAAGCAGCCGGCGTGCGCCGCGGCGATCAGTTCCTCCGGATTTGTCCCTTTGGCGTTTTCAAACCGAGTAACGAACGAATAAGGCGAATCCGAAAGAACGCCGCTCTGCGTGGAAATGGATCCATGGCCGTCTTTCAGTGCCCCGTTCCAGACTGCTGTAGCTGTGCGCTGCATAGTTCCCTCCTAAGGAATTGCGTGCTGCCAGGAATCATAGGCCAAGGGTACGCACAACAAAAGAGCGCGCGGCGTCAGGGGACGAGGACGATTTTGCCGTAGGCGCCGGGTTCCATCACCGCTGTATGGGCGCGCGGCGCCTCGGCAAGCGGAATTTCCTGGCCGATCACCGGGCGAAGCGAGCGGTTTTCAAGTCCCGCCACAAGCGCCGCATGGATGCTCATCAAATCTCTCTGCGTAGCATTCCATAGAGACATCGCCACGATGGAAGCGTCACGGACCATCGCTTCACGCGGATTGATCTCCACATTCCCGCGGCTGCCCACGACGGCCACGCGGCCCCCTGCGGCGAGAATCTTGAGATCGTTGCCCAGATTGACATTCGAAAGCATCTCGACAAGCACGTCATAGCCGCGGCCGTTCGTGAGCGCGAGAGCTTTTTCGAAATGGTCTGGAGCTTTGTGGTCGAGCACTTCGTGCGCGCCCTCGGCGGCCACGAGCTTTTTGCCGCGGTCCGAGCCGGCCGTGCCCACGATGTGCAAGCCCCCTGCTCGCCCGATTTGCACGGCGGCGATGCCCACGCCTCCGCTGGCGCCATTAATCAACACCGTTTCTCCCGGGCGCGCCTGGGCGCGATGGAACAGCGCCCTGTAAGCCGTGGCATAGGGAATGTGAACGGCGGCGCCCTGCGCGAAGGAGACATGCGCCGGAAGCGGGAATACGGCCCAGTCTTCGCAGAGTGCCTGCTGCGCGTATGTTCCACTCAAGCTGCCCGCTGTATAGACGCGATCGCCCGTGCGGAATCGAGTGACGCCCGGGCCGACGGCCTCGATCGTTCCGGCGCCGTCTGTTCCCGGCGTGTAAGGCAGATTCGGGAGCCGGCCATACGTGCCGGCGCGAATGTAGCTTTCCACGGGGTTCACGCCGGCAGCTTGAATGCGAACCACCACTTGCCCCGGCCCCGGCTTCAAATCCGGCACATCTTCGAGGTGCATCACTTCCGGTCCGCCGAACTGCTTCACTCGGATCGCTTTCATCCTTTTCTCCCTCCAGGATTCGATGCCAGGAACTCGAGTCGGATTGCAAACATTTCGTCCGGCAATCGCGCGGCCGGATCAGCGCGCCGGCGGCGCCGCTTTTTGCATTTCTCCCGATAGCTGCGCGAAATCGTGATGAATTCTGGCCATGCGTTTGCCGGAGGCGTTTTCGTAGATTCCGAACGCCAGGAAGGGAACGAGCGCGGCCAGCGCCCACACCTTGGCTCGCGCAGGGGCCTTTGCTTCCGGTTCCCAGCGGAAAAGTTGCCGGGAAATCTCGAAGGCAACAAGAATGCCGATAGCCAGCGCGGCCACGTCCTCGGCAACTTCCCCGAACGTCGCGAGATTGGTGGTAGCGGATTCAAGACCGGTGGCGAGATACGTGGCGGGCACAAAGAACGCGACTCGCTGAATCCAGGGAGGAAAAACCGCCAATGGAACGCTCGCGCCCGACAGAAAAAGGAAGCCGGACCAGATCAGGTTGTTGATCATCTGGGTTTCCTGCATCGTGTTGGTGGTGCTCGCGACGATCAGACCAAAGGCCGCGAACGCAGCGGATCCAAAAGTCACAAGCACCAACAGCGCCCACAAATTTCCCCACGTGCGCATGTGAAATACCCAGCGGCAGACCAGGATCTCCACTGCGACAGTCGGCAGGATCATGAGGTAATTCGAAAGGATGCTCGAAGCGAGCATAGGTCCTGCTCCGAGCGGCGCGAGCCGGAAGCGCCTGAGAATGCCTTGCTCGCGGAATGTCACGAGCTGCACGCTGAGCCCCCAGAAGCTGCCCATTACGCTGAGTGTGAGCACGGCGCCGAGAATGTAGGCAATCCATTGCTGCCGTCCTTTCGCGAGAACCGGCACAAAAAAGAAAAGGAACGCCAGCGGCATCACCAGGCTGAAAAAGAAAAACGCGCGATTGCGCATTGCCAGGCGAATGCGCACCACCGTGAGCGTCCAGGTGTTCGTCAGCGGATTCGGCATCATGTCAGTCTCTCAGCCGCCGGCCGGTGAGTTCGATGAAAACATCCTCGAGCGAAGGCGAAAACATTTCGAGACTATGCAATTCGTTTTCTTCGGCCTCCAGTCGCTTCACGAGCGCGACGATTGTCTGCGGCGGTCGGCGAGAGTGCAAAATATAAGTACCGCTGAATTCGCGGCAATCCGCAACGCCTTCAAGATTCGCAAGCGCCCCATCCGTCATCGGCCTGGCGAGGCGGACTTCGATGCGCGTGGTGCCGGCGGATTTTCCCTTCAGTTCGCGGGGAGTGCCGAGCGCAATCACGCGGCCGTAATCGACAATCGCGACGCGATCGCATAATCGCTCTGCTTCCTCGATGTAATGCGTCGTCAGAAGCACGGTTTTCCGCTCGCGCCTCATTTCTTCGATGATTGTGTAAATTTCACGCCGCACCTGTGGATCCAGGCCCGCGGTGGGCTCATCGAGAAAAACGACGCGCGGATCATTCACCAGCGCCATCGCCAGCGCGAGCCGCTGCTTCTGCCCACCGGAAAGCTGGCTGTAGAAGGCATCGCGCTTTTCATCGAGCTGAAAGCGGCGCAGCAGTTGGTCGGTGTCGGTGCGCTGGCGATAAAATTGGGCAAAGAGCTCGATGGCTTCGTGCACGCGCAATTTATCGGGAAGCGAAGTGGACTGCAAAACCGCTCCGATTCTCTCTTTGTATGCGCTGCCGCTCTTTTCAGGATCGAGGCCACAAACGTGAGCGCGCCCGGCGTCGGCTGTGCGCATTCCCTCGAGGATTTCCACCGTGGTGGTTTTGCCCGCGCCATTCGGGCCCAAAAGCCCGAAAACCTCTCCTTCTTCGATCGCGAAGCTGACGCCTCGAAGCGCCGCCACTGTGCCGTAGTTTTTGACCAAATTTTCGGCCTGGATAATGGGCTCGCCCACAAATATTCCCTTCGCAAGTGGTGGGTTCTTTCTATACCACAGTCGCCGATGGAGCGCGACCTAGCTTGATTTGCCGCGCCGGCGTCCACGCGCCCGTGAAATCTTCCTGGGCGACCATCCGTGTTGCATCAGATCCGCTCCCCCGCCTTTCATCGCCACGCCTTCGGTTTCGAGCAATTGCCGTTGCAAGCTGCGTTGCGGCTCCCGGATCAAAAGGCGGCCGCCCGCACCGACCACGCGATGCCACGGAATCCCACGCCCGCCGGGACATGCTGCCATCGCGTGGCCGACGGCGCGAGCGCCTCCCTTTGTCCTGAGCGCCCGCGCCAGGTCGCCATACGTCGTCACGCGGCCGCGCGGAATGCGTTTGACCAGCCGGTAGACCGGATCCCAGGTCATCGCCTTCTCCCCCATCTGCTGCCTCCTGCGAAAGGCCGTTCATCTCGCGCGTTCGCCCCGTGGCTTCTGCGTTCGGGCTGCCCGGTTGGCGGATTGCGCATCCAAATGAGGATGCGGTCGAAGCCTGTTTGTTCAGCTCGTTCGATTCGTCCAACCGTTCCTCGTCTAAAGCTCCTGTTTGCATCACGGGTAGCTCCGCGCCGGATTCCTCCGAAGTAATAACCGATTCGATGCAACCTTAGGAACACCACCGCATCGTACCATTGACGGCGTAGTGGACGGTTCGTACACTACGCAACGCTCCGCCCATGAAGGAGGGAGCTGTGGCTTTTGTGCGGCGAAAAGGGAACACGTACTTCCTGGTACACAACGTGCGCCGGCAGGGGAAGGTGCAGCAGCTACACCTGGCGCGGCTTGGCGAGCGGCCGCGCATCACGGACGACGTGGTTCGCAGGGTTTCCCGCAGCCACCCGTTCCTGGCGCTGGATTGGTCGCGCTTGCGCGAGCAGGTGAACAGCCGGGTCGAGCTGTTCCATATCCGCTCGTTGTACGTGCAGAACCTGATGCATTCGTTGCGGAACATCAACCTGGACTTGGCCGATCTGTCTCCGCCGATGCTGCTGCTGGCCGATCGCGCGAATTCAGGCCAGGAACTCGTCACGCAATTGCGATTGCTGCGTTCGACGCTCGATATCAAGCTGGATCAATTCGAGCGCTCCGGGCCCCGCAATCCGGAAAGAGCCAGAGTGTACCGGTAAGCACCAAGGGTTGCGACGGGAGAATATTCTTGGCGCGAACCGTGTTTATATGTGAAGGAAAGGGAGCATGACCGTGGGCGCTCGCGCGCTACAACTCGACCCAACACAACGCAGCGTGGAATCCCGGGATTTTGAGGCGGGGCTGCGGCGGAAGATCGTGGGGCAGGACGAAGCGGTGCAGGCGGTGGTGGACCTCTATCAGGTCTTCCGCGCCGGCCTGAACTCGCCGGGGCGTCCGGTGGGGAATCTTCTGTTCCTC
>DASPSD010000006.1:0-78910 GCA_035624115.1 Candidatus Sulfotelmatobacter sp.
GAGGAACAGAAGATTCCCCACCGGACGCCCCGGCGAGTTCAGGCCGGCGCGGAAGACCTGATAGAGGTCCACCACCGCCTGCACCGCTTCGTCCTGCCCCACGATCTTCCGCCGCAGCCCCGCCTCAAAATCCCGGGATTCATAACTGCGCCGCCCCGGATCCAACTGCCTTCCAACCGAAATTTCCATGGCACTACCCCCTGCTAGTAACATCGGCACAGAAGCGCGCTTTCATCGGTGAAATG
The DNA here is from genome assembly GCA_035624115.1 of Candidatus Sulfotelmatobacter sp. Lineage (GTDB taxonomy): Bacteria > Acidobacteriota > Terriglobia > Acidiferrales > UBA7541 > Palsa-295. The sequence goes on from DASPSD010000006.1 coordinate 246, forward strand.
GAGGATTTGGGGTAGTCAAAGGGCTAAGGGGTTTAGGGGAACTTCGTGAACAAATGCCCTGGCACGCCAAGTCAAGTCGTGAACCTAAACGGCGACGCTAAACATCTACTGATACAGAGTTCCCGTTGTGGAAATAACGGTTCATAGTGAAACTCGCTAAAGGCTTCGGCTATTCAAGAGGCCCCCAAGAGCACCGGCTTGCGTCTGATTGTCATTTCCCGTATGGTGTGGGCGCCCATCCGAGAGAAAAAACCATGAAACGTGTGCTTGTAATCGAAGACGACAAAGATATCGTCGAACTGGTGCGCTATAACCTGGAGAAAGATGGATACCAGGTGGTATCGAGCGGTGATGGCGCTACCGGGCTTGCGCAAACCCGGAAGACGCCCCCTGATCTGCTCATTCTCGACCTGATGTTGCCGAAGCTTTCGGGGCTTGAAATCTGCAAAGAAGTCCGCAAAGACGTGAGCCTGAACCGTTTACCGATACTTATCCTTACGGCCAAAGGCGAAGAGGCGGACCGGGTCGTGGGCCTGGAGCTGGGCGCCGACGACTATGTAACCAAGCCCTTCAGCCCGCGGGAACTGGCAGCCCGGGTGAAGGCCCTGCTGCGCCGAGCGGAGCCTGGATCTCCCTCGGAGCGATTGATTGAGATTGGGGCGCTGAAGATCGACCCCGCCGCCTACCGGGTGACCCGGGCTGGCAAGCCAGTGCCGATGAGCACGCTGGAATTCCGCCTGTTGTATTTCCTGGCGGCGCGGCCCAACCGCGTCTTTACTCGCGACCAATTGCTGGATGCTGTGTGGGGCACTGAGCGGTTTGTAACTCCGCGGAGCGTGGACGTTTACGTCCGGCGGCTGCGCGAAAAAATCGAGGCCGATCCGCAGCATCCGGCCTATATGAAAACGATTCGCGGCGCCGGCTACTTGTTCGAAACCCGTGCGAGCTAAGCTGTTCTGGAAATTGGGGCTGACGTATCTGGCCCTGCTGTTCGGAGTGCTGCTTGCCGTCGACATTTACTCCGCGGGCGTTCTTGAGCGCGAGTATATTCGATCCTCCGCAGATCAGCTCGCGTCGCTTCTGAAACTCGCCAAGACTCGCCTGCCGCAGCTTGACAACCAGCCCGAACTCCATGCCTGGGCCCAGTGGATCGCTCAAGCAGGTGTGCGCGTGACCGTGATCGACCAGACCGGCCGGGTCATGGCCGATTCCGCCAACGATACGGAATCCTTGGCGAATCTCTCCGACCGTCCCGAGGTGCAGCAGGCATTCGCCACGGGGGAAGGCGAGGCGACGCGGCACAGCCAGATAGGTGGCGCGGATCTGCTCTATCGCGCCATGCGCTATCAGCCGCCGGGCGGGCAGCCGGTGGTGATCCGCCTGGCGGCGCAGCTTGCGCCGCTCGATGCAGCGCGGGCGGAACTGCGGCGAAGGCTCCTTGCCGCTTCGCTCGTGATACTGGGGCTGGGGCTCGTTGTCTCGCTGGCGTTTTCGCGCATGCTCGCGGTCCGGGTCGAGCGGCTGAAGGATTTTTCGCGCCGCGTCGCTGACGGGGATTTCCGCTCTTTGCCGGCGGATCGTCCGCGCGATGAGCTTTCCGAGTTGCGGGAAACGCTGAACGAAACAGCCCAGCAACTGGAACTGGAGATCGGGCTATTGAGCAGCGAGCGAAACCGCTCCAGCGCAATTCTGCGAAGCATGGTGGAGGGAGTGGCGGTGGTGGATGCGCAGGGGCGGCTGGTCTTTTACAACCGCGCCTTTTCTGAAATTCTGAATCTCGATGGAGCCGGAGGCGGAGGCCGTCCTCTGATTGAAGTGGTGCGCAACTCGGAATTGCTCGGGCTGATTCGCAAGGCGTTGAAAGGGGAAGAGGGACTCCAGACTGATATTGTCACGGGCATCGTGCAGCAGCGCAGCTTCTCCGTAACGGCCGCCCCGGTGAAGGCGTTGGAGACCGGCCCTATGGCAGGGGCTGCGACCCAATTCGGAGCGGCGGAGAAACCTTCCGGCGCCGTGGTCGTGTTGCACGACGTCACCGAATTGCGGCGGCTCGAACGGGTGCGCCAGGATTTTGTCGCCAATGTCTCCCACGAATTCAAGACTCCGCTGACCGCCATCCAGGGTTTCGCCGAAACGCTTCTGGCAGGTGCGCTCGACGACCCCAACAACAATCGCCGCTTTCTCGAGATTATTCGCGACCATGCCACACGCCTGGCGCGCCTGACCGACGATTTGCTCAAACTGGCCCGCATCGAGGCGGGCAAGCTGGAGCTGGAGTTTTCGGCTGTAGGGATCACGGAGTTGATTGAGGGCTGTGCGGAAACAACGCTCCTGAAAGCCAGCCGGAAGCAGATTGTCGTGGAAATCGAGAATCCGCCCGACTTGCCGGCCGTGTGGGGTGACGCCAGCCTGCTTCACGAAGTGCTCCAGAATCTGCTCGACAATGCGATCCAGTACACCGCCGAGGGGGGACACATCCGAGTCTCGGCCACTGCCGCAGCGCGTGAAGCCGTGATCAGCGTAGCCGACACAGGCATTGGCATTCCGTTGGCGGACCAGGAGCGCATTTTCGAGCGGTTCTACCGTGTGGATGCCGCGCGCTCGCGCGAGGCAGGTGGGACGGGGCTTGGACTTTCCATTGCAAAGCACATTGTGGAAGCACATGGCGGGCGGCTGTGGGTGGAGAGCGCCGTCGGCCGAGGTTCCACATTTTCATTCTCCATGCCGCTCGCGACCTGACCCCACTCTGTTTCCAAACATTTACCTGCGCTTTACCCATTTGCAATCCCCAAACCACATCGTGTATGCGGGGCAAAAAGGTGAGGCGGCGCTGGCGCCGTCCGCGGGCAGCAGGGGGAGGAAGGCAACCGTGGCAGCAACGAAAAACGGCAATGAAGGAATGCTTCAGAATGTCCTGGTGAACTACCTCGTTTCCCAGGCACGCACCGTGGAATCATCGGTGAACCGGGCGCTTTGGGCCGTTCTGGAGAGAAACGAGCGGCTGGCGAGCGAAGTGTTTCTCACCGAGCCCCGAATCAATGAAATGGAAATCTTGATTGACGAGCACGCCATCCGCGTTCTGCGCCAGCCGAATTTGCTCGATACCGACGTGCGCCTGATCGTCGCCACTCTCAAGATCAACAACGATCTCGAGCGCATGGGCGACCTGGCGGTGAACCTGAGCGAGCGCGCTATCTCGCTGGCCGGGATGGCCGGTGTCACGACTCCGCCGGACCTTGAGCCGATGACCTCAGCGGTGCGTGCCATGGTCTCGAAGTGCCTGGGCGCATTGATTTACCAAAATGTGGATCTGGCTACGCAAGTTCTGGAGAGCGACGATCTGGTGGACAAGTATAGGGACCAAGTTTTTGAGGCTCTCCTAGCCGGGATGACGCAAGATCCTGCTCTGGCTGCCCCGAACTTGCATTACGTGCTCGCCTCCCGCCATTTGGAACGCATTGCCGACCACGCGACGAATATCGCCGAAGATGTGCTCTTCTGGGTGAGAGGCCTGGAGGTCCGCCACGGCCGCGCGCGGCAACTGGAGACGCAGACGGAAGAAGTGCGGGCTGCAAGCGGGTCGTAACATAGTTTTTATTCTTCGCTCATCGAGGAAGTCACACACGGCACCTAGGCTCCGGCACCTGGGGGTCGATTTGCGCATTGCTTTGCGCCAATTGCTGTGTGCGCGGACGGGGCAGGCCGGGGGCAGGCACGAGATTCGGCGAAGAGAATAGGCGTTCGGATTCCATAAGTTCCAGCACATGTGTAGCTTGCGCTGGAAGTAAGGCAGCCTACGACCTGCCCACCGAAGAGGCGCGGCCTGATTCACCCCCGGGGCCGCGCCTCTCTCATCCGGTAGTGCGCCTGCGCGGAGTCATTTCGAATTCTTTGCGATGTAACACGGCTGTAACAATTCAAGTGCAAAATTCCACGAAGGAGAGTTGGACTATGATGCGAAAAAGCCTACTCGTTGTGTCGCTTTTGCTCATGCTCGGGGCCGCTGGTAGCGCCCAGTCCCCTGTCCTCCTGAACGCCGCCGGTGCGACGTTCCCATACCCCATCTATTCGAAGTGGTTTGACGTCTATCACAATGAGCATCCGAATGTGCAGATCAACTACCAATCGATCGGCTCTGGCGGCGGAATCCGCCAGTTGCTCGCGGGAACCGTAGATTTCGGGGCTTCCGACGGCCCTATGTCCGATGACCAGCTTTCCCAGGCGAAATTCAAGATTCTGCACTTTCCGACCGTCCTTGGCGCAGTGGTGCCCACTTACAATCTACCGGGAGTGACGGCGGAATTGAGTTTTACGCAGAAGGCCCTTGCGGGAATCTACCTGAACGCAATTACGAAGTGGAATGACCCGGAGATCGGTAAAGCAAATCCCGGCGTAAACCTCCCCGCCGCCGATATCGTTGTGGTGCACCGCTCCGATGGCAGCGGGACTTCTTACATTTGGACTGACTTCCTCTCGAAGGCCAGCGACGATTGGAAAAGCAAAGTCGGCAAAAGCACCTCCGTCAACTGGCCTACCGGACTTGGCGGCAAGGGTAATGAGGGCGTATCAGGCCTCGTGAAACAGACCCCCTATGCTATCGGTTACATCGAGTTGATTTACGCCGTGCAGAACAATATCGCTTACGGCAAAGTGCAAAACGCCGCAGGCAAGTTTGTGAAGGCCGATCTTGCTGGCGTTACGGCGGCAGCCGAGAGCGCGGCGAAGGAAATTCCGGATGATTTTCGCGTCTCCATCACCAATGCGCCGGGCGCCACGGCGTATCCGATTTCCAGTTTTACGTGGCTGTTGATTCCCGCGCAGATTTCCGACGCCGACAAGCGCGATGCCATCAAAGGCTTTCTCAAATGGATGCTGTCGGACGGCCAGAAGTATAATGAGGGTTTGACGTACGCGCAGCTGCCCAAAGCCGTGATTGCGAAAGAGACGAAGGCGATTTCGCTCGTCCAGTAAACATGTCGGCATCGGCCACCACCATCGACCACGCGGCTCCGCCTGAAGCGGGGCCGCGCGCCTTGATTCGCCGGCTGCGCCACGGCGATGAAGTGGCCCATCTACTCACCCTGGTTTTCGCCGCCGGCATCCTTCTCATCACCTCCCTGCTGGTATACGAACTCTGGATCAATTCGCATCTCTCGCGTGCAAAATTCGGGTGGCCCTTCTTCTGGACGCGGGTTTGGGACCCTGTCTTCGATGATTTTGGTGCAGCGCCGTTCATTTATGGGACGCTGATCACTTCGGTGGTTGCGCTCCTGATTGCCGTGCCGCTGGGCCTCGCGGTGGCGATTTTTTTGGCGGAGCTCGCTCCCCGGAGGCTCAGCGACTCCGTTGCGTTCCTGATCGACTTGCTCGCGGCCGTCCCGAGCGTCATCTACGGGCTGCTCGGCATTTTCATCGTTGTCCCGCTGGTGCGGACCACGATTGGGCCGGCTCTCATCAATACTCTTGGACGGGTCCCCGTCGTCGGTGCATTTTTCCGGCCGCCGAACTATGGCGTGGGTTTCTTCACCGCCGGGCTCGTGTTGGCCATCATGGTGGTCCCGTTCATCATCTCCGTTTCGCGCGAAGTGCTGCTGACGGTGCCGCGGGATCAGCGGGAGGCAGCATTGGCTCTGGGAGCCACGCGCTGGGAATCAACCTGGCAGGTGGTGGTCCCCTGGGCCAGAACGGGAATTATGGGCTCGATTTTTCTGGCGCTGGCTCGCGCCCTGGGCGAGACCATGGCCGTGACGATGGTGATCGGAAACGATCCCAAAATCGCCGCCTCACTTTTCGCTCCCGGTTACACCATCGCCGCGGTGATCGCCAATGAGTTTACCGAAGCGACCGGCGATTTGTATTTGAGCGCGCTCATCGAGCTGGGACTCGTGCTTTTCCTGATGACTTTCATCCTGAATGGCCTCGCGCGTATCCTGATCGTGGCCACGGAACGTGGCGGAGGACGACCGGCGTGAGCCGCCTGCGACTCCTCTGGCGAAAATCGTTGAACGGAATAATGCTCAGCCTCACCGGCGTTGCTGCCTTCGCGGTGGTATCGGTTCTTTTCCTGATCTTGGGGTACCTGCTGTTCAACGGCGGGAAGTCGCTCAATTGGGATTTTTTCACGAAGCTGCCGAAGCCGGTGGGTGAAGCGGGCGGCGGTATGGCGAATGCCATCCTGGGCAGCCTGAAACTTCTGTTGCTCGCGGCGGTGTTTGGTTTGCCGGTGGGCCTGATGGCAGGCATTTATTTGGCCGAGTTCGGGAGCAAGACTTTTTCGTTCGTCATTCGATATACCACCGATCTGCTCAACGGCGTCCCGTCCATTGTGATCGGGATTTTCGCCTATTCGCTGGTCGTGTTGCCGGTGAAGCATTTCTCCACGCTAGCCGGCGGCGTGGCTCTGGCCATCATGGTCATACCCATCACCGTGCGAAGCACGGAGGAGTTTCTGCGCTCGGTGCCCGGAAGCCTGCGTGAGGGGGCGATGGCGCTTGGCGCCAGCAAGTGGAAAACGATCGCGACCGTGGTCCTTCCCGCCGCTAGCGGCGGGATCCTAACCGGAATGCTCCTCGCACTCGCCAGGGTAGCCGGCGAGACCGCGCCCTTGCTCTTCACCGCGTTCAGCAACCGCTTCTGGAGCGCCAGTTGGAGCCAGCCGACCGCTTCGCTGCCGGTGATGATTTACACGTACGCAATTGCGCCGTACGATGATTGGCACCGGCAAGCCTGGGCTGCCGGACTTGTACTGCTTATGCTCGTTCTGCTTGCAAATCTGGGCTGCCGGCTGGCGCTGAGCAGCCGCGGTTCGGCACGGAGCGCTTAAATGGCATCTGCCACACACGGGAAAAACATTTTTGCGATCAAGGCGGGACCGGAAATGATGGCCGAACACGCGACGACGGGCGCTCACAAGGAGGCGAGGGTGCGCTTCCAGATCTCCAACCTCAACTTTTACTACGGCCCGAAACAGGCGGTGTTTGGCCTGAACTTGAAAATCCCGGCAAATAAAGTGACTGCGCTAATCGGTCCTTCGGGGTGCGGAAAATCAACCTTCCTGCGCACCCTGAACCGGATGAACGATATCATCCGGAACACCCGCGTCGAGGGTGAGATCCTCCTAGATGGCCAGGATATCCTGGGAATGGACGTCGTCGGGCTGCGGCGGCGTGTCGGAATGGTTTTTCAGCGGCCCAATCCATTCCCGAAATCCATCTACGACAACGTGGCCTACGGTTTGCGCATCAACGGATTCAAAGGGCGCCTCGATGATCTCGTGGAACACAGTCTGCGCAGGGCGGCCCTGTGGGAAGAGGTGAAGGATTACCTGAAAAAATCGGCGTTCGCGCTTTCCGGCGGGCAGCAGCAGCGTCTGTGCATCGCCCGGGCGCTGGCAGTGGACCCGGAAGTGCTACTGCTCGATGAGCCTTGCTCGGCTCTCGATCCCGTGACCACCGCGAAAATCGAAGAACTGATGTTCCAGCTCAAAGACAGCTGTACGATGGCCATCGTGACTCACAATATGCAGCAGGCCGCGCGCGCCAGCGACTTCACTGCATTCATGCTCGATGGGAAACTCATCGAGCACAGCGAAACCCCGAAGCTTTTTACGACACCCTCCGATCCGCGCACCGAGGCGTACATCACGGGCCGGTTCGGATGAAGCCGTCCGTTGCCGGATTTTCGGCTCGGTAGAGCAAACGGAAGGACTTGGGACCGATGGAACGCCACTTCGAACACGACCTTGAGGAACTGAAGCAGCGGCTGCTTTGGATGGGGAGTCTCGCGGAGCGCGCCGTCCATCAGGCCGTTCACGCGGTTCTGGACGCCGAAGAGCACCTCGCGGAGACCGTCCTGAGCGAGGAAGACGCCATCAATGAAATGCAAATCGAGATTGACGAGCGTGTCCAGCGGCTGCTCGCTCTTCAACAGCCCATGGCGGCAGACCTTCGGTTTCTTTTGGCGGTATCGCGCATCAACGGTGATCTCGAGCGCATCGGCGACCAGGCCGTCAACATCGCCCAGTCCGCCATGCGCATCCTGCGCCACCCCCAAGTGAAGCCCTACGTCGATCTGCCGCGCATGAGCGAGCTGGCGGAAGGAATGGTGCGCGACAGCTTGAATGCGCTGGTGCGCGGCGATTTGGATCTGGCCCAGAGCGTGTTGCAACGCGACGATCAGGTGGATCGTCTTCGCGATCAGCTTTTCCGCGAACTCCTCACCTACATGATGGAAAACTCGGCCGTGGTTTTCCCCTCCTTCGAGCTAATACTGGTTGCGAAAAATCTAGAACGCATAGGCGATCACGCCACGAATATCGCCGAGGATGTGATTTACTTTGTCGCTGGCCGCGACGTCCGCCATCCCGCCCTTGACCGGCGCTGACGCGCGCCTTCCTGAAGCGCCCTGCGGATTATCAAGCCTGAAGCCGGGCACGGCATGCCGTGCCCCTACGAAAAAAAACGAAGCTAAACATTGCATGTGCAGGATGCGAACACAGAGAGGAAATGGACTAGACTCGGGTAAGAGCTACGGCTTCATCTTCTGCCAGGTCGAGGATCGTGTCGAGCCGCACCATCTTGATCAGCATCAGCACACGCTTGCTGGGCGAGTAGAAAGTACACTTGCCGCCGGCCCGCTTTAGCGACGTGAAGGACCGCACCAGGGCGCCGATCCCGGAACTATCGAGCTCCGTCACACCCGCCAGGTTGACGGCCACGTGGTTGTTTCCCGAGTCGATGAGTTGTTGGATCTGGTTGCGAAACGATTCCTCCGCCTCACCCAGCTTCAGCGGGCCTTCCAGATCGAGAATCGTCACGCGTCCGGCCTTGCGAATCTTGATATTCAATGGGCCCTCAATGTGCCGTGCAAAGCTAACTGAAATAAGCCGTCCAATCAAGGGGATGCAGGAAGCACATGCACTACCTGCGCAGCCACGGCAATTGAGCTTTGTGAGACAACGCGAGCAGGTCCATGCTCACAGCTACAGCGCAATGGACCATGACTCCTCCCCAGATGGATTTCGTCTTCCACGCCAGCCAGCCGAGCACGAATCCGGCAACGACCGAGGCGGACGCTTCAGGCCAGAGCTTAGTGAAGTGCAACATAAAATAGGGCATCACAGATGCCGGCACCGCCAGTATCCCCAGATACCTGCCAAGCCCTCCAACCAGGAAGCCCCGGAAGAAGAATTCAAGCGCGACAAATTGAACGATGTACATTCCCTCCCAGGCCAGCAGATCGGACCACGAACGCCCTGCTAACGGATACATCGGGTAGTAAGCCGTGAAGTTGGGCGTCAATGAGACCAGCCAAATCACCGGCAACACCGCCGCGTATAGTCCGACGTAAAGCCAGAAATGGTCCCGGAATCCCCGCCAGGAGAGATTGCAGTCCCTCAGCCTGAGGCCCGGCACCAGAACCACAAAGACGGCCGGCAACAATAAGAAACTGGATGTAACACACGCCACCCACCACGCTTTATAGAGAAAAATCCAGTGCGCCGTGTAGGGCTCGCGCGGCGACATGAAGAGGTCATAAAACGTGCGTTCGCTGCCCACGAACCATTGGAGCCCCAGCGAAACACACGCGACCGTGCAGATCGCCGCCACGGGCCAGAAATCCGGCCTCAAAGCGTCGGCCAGAGCTCCTGCCGGGGAGATTGCTCCCGCATCCGGAGCGCGCATGGGAACATGCTGTCCTGGCTCGCGTGGCTTTGACCCGGTAGCGCGCTGTTGCTTGGAGCCCCCAGACGCTGCCGTGAATTTGCCGGATGGAATTTGAGAATCGGGCATGGGAGTGGGGGAGTATATCCCAAGGCAGACGAATCGCTTTCGAAAACGGACGCCCCGTCGCCAACGAATGCAAACTTCCTGAGTCATCTCATAAATCTTTTTCGTCAGGGCACGGCTTCAGCCGTGCCAAAAAGCGCCCGATTCTCAGGGGTTTTAACCCCTGAGGGTAGCAGGCCGATGCGGGACGTCATTTGTGAGATGGATCCTAGCCTGATGGCCTGGGAACGAGCCTTTCGCTTTGCTGTTCCTTGACGGCTGAACGCGCCATTTGTTAGGCTGCGCGGGTTCCCTCACCCATTGAGCCAAGGAGACTTCCCGCGATGGGAGGGTGAACGCGTCCCCCTCCCCTGGGAGAGCAATGGAGACAACTTCCGCGCTCTTTGAATTGGCAAGCGTGTCTTTGGCATGCCGCGATCAAGACACGCTCCTGAAGACGTTTGCCGCCCGCGTGGGCGCCACCCTCGGTGCCCGAGCTGTACTGGTTTGGAGGAGCGAGCCGAGGGCGGAGGGTTTAATTTGCCGCATGCGCTGGAGCGAGCCCGGCGAGCGATTGAGCCCCGTGGATGGTGTGGTGAGCAACGGCTTGCTTACAGAGGTGTTCGAGTCAGCCGAAACCCGGACGATCGCAGGGCGCGAGATCTCCGCGGAAGATTTCGATCATCTTGACGCCGGCAGCCGTGCGCGCGTCAAGTCCGCTCTTTATACCGGGCTGCCGGGGCCGCAGGCAGCCGACGGTGTGGTGGAAGTCCTGAACAAGCGCGCCGGCGAATTCAGCGCCGAAGACGCTCACTTCCTCGAAGAAGCCAGCCGGCTGGCAGGCCAGGCGCTTACCAATCTGGACGCCCTCGAAGGCGAGCGCCAGGCGCAGCTTGCCACTCTGGAACGCTTGACGGCTCTCTACGATTTGGGCCGCACTTTTACCTCGACTCTCGAGCTGGGTGAACTCCTTCCCATCGTGGCAGTAAAGATCCGCGACATCCTGGGCGCCAGCGCCTGCAATCTGTGGCTCGTAGATCCGGATTCGAACGAGCTCTTTCTCGGAGAGCAGGCCGGAGATGATCCGACGGTCGAGGAAGATTCACGCCTGCCGCTTTCCGAAGGCCTGCTGGGTGAAGTCGCTCAACAGGCGAATCCGAAGTTGGTGGAAAACCCCGCCGAAGAGCCGGGGCTCGAGTCGCGTCGCAAAGCGGCCGAAGACTTCGAAATACAGTCCTGGATGGCCACACCGCTGCGGAAGGCTGACGAGGTGCTCGGCGTCGTCGAGATCGTGAACAAGGCCGACGGCACACCCTTCACCGAAGAAGACTTGTTTTTCCTCTCGAGCATCAGCGAACAGGCGGCGGTGGCTTTGCACAACGCGAACCTGCTCGAATCCGAGCGCAAAGTTCACGCTCTTGACGCACTCCTGAAAATTTCGCAGGAAATCACTTCGACCCTCGATCTCGATCACGTGCTTACCACGGTGGTGCAGCACGCCGGAACGATCGTCCCTTTCGATCGTTGCGTCATCGGCTTTTTTGACCGCGGCCGGTTCGTCCTGGGGGCCGTGTCCGGCGAGCAGGAAGTTCCCAAGACGCGCGAGATGGACGACCTTCGTGAGCGACTCGAATGGGTTGCAAGGCGGGAAGGCCCTGTCTCAGCGAATCTCGGGGAAGATGGCTGGGAAGTGGAACCGGCCGAGGCGCAGCCGCAAATCACACCTTTCCTTGAAGTACACGAGAATAAGGGCTTTTATGCACTGCCACTCCGCGATGATCAGGGAACCCTCGGCGTGCTGGCCCTGCTGAGCGGCGAAGCGGATTTTCTCAGCGAAAGCAACCTGGAGACCGTAGCGATATTGGCCAGCCAGACCACCGTCGCCATCCGCAACGCGCAACTCTATCAACAGGTGCCGCTGGCAAACTTTCTCGCGCCGCTGGCCGAGCGCAAGAAAAAAATCATGTCGGCTGTCCCGTTGGGGCGCTGGCGCCAGATTGCGGAGCGCGCCGGGATCATCATTGCACTGCTTATTCTGGTTCCGTGGCCCCTGCGGCTGGGCACGAATGCCACGGTGGTCCCCGCGGAACGCCGTGTCGTCAGTTCCATCGCCGGAGGCGTGGTCCGCCGCGTGCTCGTTCATGAAGGGCAGGCCGTGCTGACAGGACAGGTTCTCGCCGAGCTTGAAAATTCCGAAGAGCGCGTGAAGCTGACGGAAGCAGAAGCCGCCATGGCTCAGGCCCGGCGTGAGTTGGCGGAAGCGGAGTTTCGGAATGACCCCGCTGCGGCCGGCCAGGCCCAGATCCGCGCGGACCTTCACGCTACCGAGGTCCAACTCGAGCGCCAACGGGTGGCTGACTCGGAGTTGCGCTCACCCATTTCCGGTATCGTTGTCACGCCAAAAATCGAAGAGAGAACCGGCACGATGGTCAAGCCCGGTGAGGCTTTCTGCGAGATCGTGGAACAGGACCGCATGGCCGCGGAGATGAGCGTTCCGGAAGCCGACTTGGACCTCGTGCGGCTGGGCAAAAATGTGGCGCTGAAACTCAATGCCTTTCCCACCAGGACGTTTGAGGGCACGGTGGAAAGGGTCGGGGCGCAGACCCGCGCGGAAGAGGATGAACAATATTTTTTGGTGCGTGCGGTCTTTGACAATCCGGGCGGTCTCGCCCGTGACGGGATGGTCGGCCGCGTGCGGATTCGGGCTGGCGGCGGATGGCCCATAAGCGGGTGGTACCCAGTGGGCTACGTGCTCCTGCGTGCGCCGGCTCGCTGGATTTGGCAAAAGGCATGGAGCTGGATGCCGTAAGCATCAAGGGGCGAGAATAATGATAAACCGTACGCTGTGGATTTTGGCAGCGGCTCTGGCTATTTTCGGGGCTGCTTGCGGAAACTCTTCAGTTGCCTCAGGCCCCGGCTCGCCTCCTGCCTCAGTGCCAAAGACACCTCCCGCCGCCCCAGCACAGCCGTCCAGTCCCCCGACGCTGGCGAAATCTGCCGATACCGGCGATATTCTGAGTGTGCTTTCCGTTGAGCATCAGGTGGATGTTTCAAGCGAACGTGATGGCACGGTGATCTCGATTGCCAAGGACGAAGGCGCCTACGTGAAGGCAGGGGAGCTGCTCGGGCAACTCGACGACCGCTCACTCCAGATGGAACTCGTGAAAGCCCGCTCCGATCTGCAAGTCGACCAAGGCAACGTGAAGTATAAGGAAGCAGAGCTCAAAGCCAAGAAGGCGGCTTATCGCCGCCAACAGCAATTGCGTTCCTTCGGGCTTTCCAGCGAAGCGGATTTGGAAGCCGCCGAGTTCGAAGCCACCGGCGCGGAATATGACCTACATTCCCTGGAAGCCCTCGTGGGAAGCGCTCAGGCGGAGATCCACCGCATCGAACTCCAAATCGATCAAACGCACATCCACGCGCCCTTCCCGGGTGTTGTTGTGCACCGCTACATCCGCGAGGGAGAGGCCATTTCAAAGGGACAAAGGTGCTTCCGCGTGAGCCAGCTCGCGCCGCTGCGCGTGCAGTTTCAGGTGCCGGAATCATCCGGCCGCCGCCCGGAACATGGAGCACGCGTAGATCTTGCGCTCGTCGGCGATTCCAATCGAGCACTCACCGCACAAGTCGTCAAAGTTAGTCCCACGGTGGACCCCGCGAGCGACAGCTACGACGTCACCGCACAGCTCACAGGCCCCGGAATCTCCGACCTCCGCCCGGGAATGGCTGTTCGCGTCCTCTGGCCGGGAATCTCCCGCCCGAAGCCATAGAGGAACTGCCGATGCGCTTCGGCCCCACCAGCCTGCAAGTCTCGAGCGTCCTCGCCAAAGGTTTGCGCCGGCCCAAGCTGCGCTCCGATCTGCGAGTCAGCGAACAAACCGTCGCGGGCGAGAGAAGCTTCGTGGTCAAGAATCCGGAAACAAATTCATATAACCGCTACGGCGCGACAGAATGGGAGCCGCTCACGCTCTGCGACGGCACTCGCACGCCCGCTGAAATCGCTCAAGCAATGAATGAACGCGATCCAGAGAATCCTGTTGACGAGGCGGAAGTTCTCGATTTTCTGGATAGTGTCGAGCCGGCCATGTGGGAGCGGTCCGTGGGCGAAAAGAATCTCGCCGTGCTCGAACGCATCCGGGACGAGCGCAAGAGCCGACTTGAGCAATCAAGCGTCCTCAACATTTCCTTTAAGGCCTGGGATCCTGATAAAACACTCGCCCGGCTGGATCAGTATCTCGGCTGGATTTTTTCGCGCGGATTCGTGGTCTTTTCCGCCTTACTGCTCATCGCGACCTTGTATTTTCTGGCAGAGGACTGGGCGCGGGTTCAACGTGACACAGCTTCCCTCTATTCCTTTGCCAATAAAAGTGCTTACGATATCTGGGCATTTTGGATCTTATTCTTCGTCCTTGTAGCCATTCATGAATTTGGGCATGGTCTGACCTGCAAGCACTTTGGCGGTGACGTTCATCAAATGGGCTTCCTTTTGATTTATTTCACGCCTGCCTTCTTCACCGACACAACGGACATTCGTCTATTTCAGTCCCAGTCCCATCGGCAATGGGTCATTTTCGCGGGCATTTGGATTGAAATTGTCCTTTGCGGCATCTCTGCAACAATTTGGCATTTCACATCGCCCGGGTCAGTGGTCAACGACTTGGCCTATAAGATGATGGTCCTCAGCGGGATTGCAGGGACACTCATGAACTTGAATCCCTTGATCAAGGCCGACGGGTACTATGCCCTCTCGCAATTCCTTGAAATCGATAATCTCCGCGAAGAATCGTTCGCCTTCTTGCAATCCTGGGCGCAGAAACACATTCTGCGGCAGGATATTGACCTTCCACCGGCGAGTCGCCGCCAGCGCCGCATTTTCTTGACCTTTGGAATCAGTGCCTTTCTATACGGTGTCGCTGTCACGCTGGTGACCCTTATCTTTGTAAAAAACATTCTCGTCTCCAAATTGGGTGACTGGGGGTATCTGGCTACAGTCGTCCTTGTGTTTCTCGCTACCAGGAAAAGTCTCCGCGCCGCACTTCCGGCCATCCGTGCCCGGCTGCGGGCGAAACGGGAGGAATACATGGCCTGGAAAATGACTCGGCCGCAAGCGGCCGGCGTGGTCGGCATCGCTTTCCTCCTGTTGATACCGCCGATTCCCTCCAAGGTGTCAACGGATCTGATGCTAGAGCCCGGCAGGGACGCCCATGTCCGCTCCCTGGTGGATGGAAGGGTGATCCAGGTGTTCGTCCACCCGGGGGATGAGGTTCAGCCCGGGCAGTTGCTGGCGACTCTTGAGAATCCCGAAATCGAAGCGGATGTGCAGACAATTTCTGCCCAGCTCGCGTTGGCCGATAGCACTCTGCGCAATTCGCGTGGAAGCGCCGATTTCGAAAAGGCCGCGCCCGCCGATCGGGATCGCAATCGTCTCCAACAGGAATTGGCGATTGCCCAGAAAAGAGTCGAAGAGCTTGAAATCCGCGCCCCACTGAACGGCGTCATCACAACGCCGGAACTCGAACAGAGAATCGGCGAATTTCTTTCCGCCGGCGATGAATTCTGCGGGGTGGCCGACCGCAGCACGATGAAAGCTCGCATCCTCGTCCGCGACCTGGAACTCCAAGATGTTCACGAGGGCGCCCCGGCTAAGGTGAAGGTTTCTCCTTTCCCCTTCCGCACCTATTCCGGCCGCGTTGAGCACATCCTGCCCGCGGCCGCGCCGGATCGGCCGGTCGCCGATTCCCAAAAACTCGAAAAGCTGGGCCAGGCGCTGACGAATTATTTTGCCGTCGAAATGGTTTTCCCCAACCCCGACGGGTCTCTGCGCGAGGGCATGACCGGCACAGCCAAGATTTCCGGCAAGAGCCATCCCATCGCCTGGCAGATCGCTCGCTCCGGCTGGCGCTGGTTTCGCTCCCAGGTCTGGTAAGCCGGAGCCCCAAAGAAAGCACAATTCCTGCTGATTTCTCGAAGGAATCGGCGGCCGGAAAGGGAAAGGGGCCGCCGTTCCTGGGACGGCGGCCCCTGGGGGTTGCTGCTACTTCAATCTCCCGGCCAAGCAGCGGGCCCAGCCGGAAGACCAACTGTTAGGACCAGTGGCAATCTCTCCAAGCTCTCTGAGTGAGCCTCTTCAGATTTCCATTCCTTTTGTCTGCCGTGACCCGAGCAATCAATCCGCCAAATGGAACGGAGGTCGCATCTCCACTTTCTGTCTCGATAGAAGGTACTTATCCGGCTTGCGAGGCCCCGCAAATCGTTGCAGTGCGAAAACCGGCGTTGAATTTCCGCAGGCCTGTTGAATTTTTCAATTTCGGGGGCGGATTAGGCGAGACTTCGGAAGGCCGGGAGAAGACGGACGTAAAACTCAAAAAAAAGGGCTGCCTCTTCTGCTAGGCAGCCCTGTCTCGCTTGGAATCCACCTCGCTGCGATATATCCTTGCCGCAGGGAGAAACTTGCTCGGAAGCCTTAATTAGCCCTTGTAAACGCCCGGAACCGTCACGAGAGTCTTGTTTGATTCGAGCTTCTTGGACTTCTTGAGTTTCTTTGCCATGGTCTTTTTATTCCCCTCTCTAGATTGCCCCTCTGGGGCGACGCCCTTCATAGTGCACGTGTCGCGCCAAGCTGCCGGCGTGGTGAACGATCCCATAAGCCCAACGAATTCATAAAGATAATTATCGAGGATTTGGCCGGAGGCGCCGCCGGGGGCCGGGAAAATCGTTGACAAAGTCACCCTACGTTGAGTTTTTCACCAATTGAAACTTCCTTGGGGCCCTTTCGGCTCCCAAATCCTGCTCCGGAATCAGAATGACGGCGTTCATGGCATGCTGATTGATCAAGGGCGTCCCCCGGATTCGGCCGTACACCCCCGCGGCGGCACCATTCACCGTAAATATGCCCAGACACACATGGCCCGGGCCCCTCTCGGTCTCGACCGGTACAGACTCAAACCGGCGCTGCGCCACCCAATTTGATGGATTTCGCCTCGCTCGTTCGGCGATTCTCTCAAAGGCGGTTCTTTTGCTGATTCCTGCTAAGCCGATCCCATGCCCCCCCACTCCGAATGCTGGCTTGAAAACCCACTGATCCTGGGATCTGCGCGGGACTTCCAGTGGAGACCGCGATTCCGGCGAATAGGCCCCAAAGGTGGGCGTCCGCGTCGCAAGTTCTGCCAAGAGCAGGGAGAACCGTTTGCTTTCGATCAAAATGGCAGACCCTGGATTGCTGGTCGGTGTCTTCGAACCGCAAAACCAAGGCGCCCAAAGGGCCCGGTTTCGGAGCTTCGTAAACCACGTGGTGATGATCAACCGAACCATCAAATCCGGCCTGATCCTCCCGCGTCGGCTCAAAATTTCCGCAAAATTCGATTTCCACGAAACGCGGCGAGGGTTGGACAAAAATCCATTCATGCCTTGCATTTCCACTTCCTTCAGGATGAACCGCGGACACCACGCCGCGGCGCGGACGCGCACGTGAAACATGGCGACAGTCGCCCCTTTGCCCGCGAATTGACGCATTGCTTTCGCATACGCTGCTGCGGGGTTGGGAGGCGGCGTGTATCCCGGATACCACGAGGCCATCGATTTTGCGTAGGCATACGCGGGAATCCATCCTCCCACCGCGTCGGGATTGGCCTCCGAAAATCGCCAACCCTCCCGTGTGTGGTAGAAATCAAAGCGCATCACCCGCCCAAATCCCTTGGGGCGGCATCGGCGCCGGCAGTCTCGGAGGACCTCAGCGACCTCCCGGGGTAGCCCCAGCATATCGTGCAATTCCGGCCTTTCGAGCAACTCCTCCTCGGCTGCGGCGATTTCTCCGGAAAGCTTCTCCGCCAGCCGGGCCAGCCGAGGCCACTCTCCCGGTTGCATCAGCAAGGGAAAGTCGAGCAAAGGGAGGTGGTCGCCAGGCCGCATGCCGGTGTGGCGGCAATCCCCAACGAGCTGCTTGTAATAGTTTACGAATTCGGCGCGGGCAAGCACGCGGCCTGCTTCAAATGGTGGTTTCACACGTATCTCCGTGGCATGTCGCGGAGGATTGTGCCGAGTGGAATTCGGCTGAAATCTTTCCAAGGAAGAAGGCCGCCGAGGGGATGGAAGAGCGGGTGATCTATAGGCTCCGGCATTTCGGTGGCCGGAAGCTTACCACCGCATTGCGAAAGGAACCAACTTGGTGAGCCTGACGGGAAAAGACAAAGGGCTGCCGGGTTGTATCCAGCAGCCCTCAGTCATGGCCAGACGAAAATTGGAATCTGCCGAGATTTGTCTGAGCCGGATGGCGCCTGCCGATGTCACTTCCAGCGCATCAACGTCTTCGTCTCCTCGAGTTTCTTCGCCTTCTTCAGCCCCTTCTTTGCTTTCTTGGCTGCCATAGACTTTCTCCTTCGGATTGGTTTGCCCCGTAGGGTGCCCGGATAGAGGCCCGTGCAAGTCGTGGGCCAACCGAGTTCCTGCCGGGATTCTCTCGCAAATCGCTTGCTACCTCAATCACTACTGTCGTCACAGGTTCCGCTTGGGGTCCGCCCGCGTCGGATTTCGGGTGAAAGTGCCGCGCCGTGGTGAAAATTTCAATAGCGCGCTAGAGGTTGTACTTCCGGCAAAGGTAATTCAGCCGGTTCCGGTCCACGCCCAGCAGCCGTGCCGCATCCGATTTCACTCGCTTGGCCTGCTCGAGTGCCTCCTGCACCCAGCGCCGCTCAAATGCCTCGATCTCCTTATCCAAGTTGATGCCGCCGCTGGGCATGCGGACCCGCCCTCGGGCATCGCGCCTCACGGCCTGACCGATCTCCGCAGGGAGGTCCTTCAGCGCAATCGTCTCCGCGTCGGTCATGATCACCAGGCGCTGGATGGCGTTTTCCAGCTCCCGCACGTTTCCCGGCCAGGGGTAGCGTTTGAGCGCCAGCATCGCGTCGTCCGCAATCAGCTTCTGAGGCAGGCCATTCGCCGCGCAATAGACGCTCACGAAATACTCCGCCAACACAGGTATATCCTCCACTCGCTCGCGCAACGCGGGGACGAAAATGGGAACCACGTGAATCCGGTAATAGAGGTCCTCGCGGAACCGGTCTTCTCGCACCATTTCCTCGAGGTTTTCATTGGTGGCGCTGATCAGCCGGAAGTCCACTCGAATCTGCTTCTTGCCCCCCAACCGCGTCAGGGAACGGTCTTCGAGCACGCGCAACAGCTTGCTCTGGAGCGCCGGTGTAAGCGTCGCGATCTCGTCAAGGAAGAGCGTCCCCTGGTGCGCCAGCTCGATCCGCCCTTCCTTGGTAGCCACGGCGCCGGTAAACGCGCCCTTCTCATAGCCAAACAACTCCGCCTCCATCAACCCTTCCGGCAGCGCCGCGCAATTCACGCTGACGAATGCCCGATTCCTGCGCGGACTTTGCTCGTGCAGCGCCCGCGCCACCAACTCCTTCCCCACGCCGCTTTCTCCACGGATAATCACATTCGTCGTGGCACGCGCCATGCGCTTGATTGAGTCGAACACGTGCTGCATCGACTCGGTCGCCCCAATCAGGTCGCCCAGCCCGGATTTCCGGCTGATTTCTTCGCGGAGGAGTCGGTTCTCGCGCTGCATGTGTAATTTTTCAATGGCGCGCTCGAGCAAATGCCGGAGCACATCGGTGTCGATGGGTTTGATGAAGTAGTCGTAGGCGCCCGCGCCGATCACTTTCAGCGCGGCCGATTTTGTTTCGTCGGAGCTGAGCACGATCACCAGGGTATCGATGTCGCTGCCGTCCAGCCGCCCCAGCAGCTCGGTGCACTCCTTGACGCCGACGGTAGGAATCGGAGTGCCCAGGAGCAGAACGTCCAGACCCGCATCCTGCAGCAGGCGCACCGCATCGTCGTAGGTCTCGCCTTCGAAAATCTCGAATTGCGAACGCAACGCCGAGCCGATTTTCGAGCGCAGGCTCGACTCGTCGTCCACAATCGCTACTTTGGGTTTGGGCGAACTGGGAGAGATCAGCCGTCTCCGGCGGAGGACACGTGAAATTCGCAGGGGCGGTGCGGCCGAAAGGTGTCCCGCGCCGCCGCGATTCTAGGGGCCACCTGCCCTGGTGTCAACGCCGCGCCCATCAGGGACCAACGGCGAAGGAGTCTTTGTCACCATTCCATACTCAGCGCTTACTGCTTTTTCGGCGGCAAGTATTTTTTATCGATTTTGGCGATGATCACGTAGTTCGGGTCCACCATCTCCGTCAGGTGGATTTTCCCCACTTTCGAAAGCAGCTCGTAGGCATCGAGGTCAGAAAGTCCATAGTCCGCGTGAATCCAGCCGATCAACTGGGTAAAGGCAATCCGCAGCGCATCGTCGAGCGGCCGGTAAATTCCCGCGGCCATAATTTCATTTTCGTTTTCAAACCGCGGCCAATCGATTTTGCGGCCCTTGATCACATTGACGCGCAGCCGCACCCGCAGCGGAACTTCGATCGCCGTGCCGGCCACTTCGCCGTCGCCCATCGCCGCGTGCCCATCGCCCATATAGAGCAGCGCTCCAGGCACGCTCACGGGAAGATACAGCGTGTTTCCCACGCTCGCTTCCGGCGCGTCCATATTGCCCCCGAATTCCGCCGGCACCACGGAGCTGCGGACTTCGCCGTTTCCGGGCGCCACTCCGATGCAGCCAAGAAAATTGTGGATCGGAATTTTCACCGAGTAATTCGAATCGAGCGCCTTGAATGTCGCGAGGCCCGTCGCGTTGTCAATCGGGTAGAGCCAGATGCGCTCGGGCAAAGGTGCGTGCACCATCGGCGTGTAAAACGTCTCGTTCAGCGCCCCGAACCCCGGCGCAAATGCGCCCACTCCCTGCGAGGAATTCACTTCGAGCGAGAGGAACTGGACGGCCAGCGTATCTCCAGGCTCCGCGCCCTCGATATAAAAAGGGCCGGTGAGTGGATTGTCGCCTTTCACCAGCGCCAGCGTGTCACCGGGTTTCTGAATGGCGTCGCCGAAGGCATCCACGGTGTTCGTTTCCAAGATGTCGCCCGGAGCGAGCCGCTCGACCGGCGCGGCTGGCCCGTACACATACTTCACCACGTCCATGCTCGCGTGGTATTTCACCACCCTCGGTTCTTTAGCACTGGCGGCCTGCCCCTTTGCAGCGTTGGCGCAGCCCAACACCAAGATCGCGACGCTCAAAACGCGCTCGAGTTTCATGAATCCTCCCCTGTGCTGAAAAAATGCCTCTTTCCGTCCGCTACTTCCTACTTACGAACTGCCGATCACTATACCCACGATGAAAACGGCCACTCCGCCGACAACGACTTGCAAAGTGGAGGCCAGGAGCGGCGTATCCATGTAGCGGTGGCGAACGAAGCTGATGATCGCCAGTTCCACGGCCACCACGAATACGGCTACCGTAAACGCCACATGGAAATTGGAAATCAAGAATGGAAGCGTGTGGCCGATTCCACCCGCGGCGGTCATCGTGCCGGTCACAGCCCCGCGCAGGACAGGCTTGCCGCGGCCGGTGAGCGAGCCATCGTCGGAAAGCGCCTCCGCAAATGCCATCGAGATCCCGGCGCCAAGCGACGCAGCGAGACCGACCAGAAACGCGTCCCAGGGCTTTTGCGTTGCGAACGCCGCAGCGAAAATGGGCGCAAGCGTCGAAACGGAACCGTCCATCAGCCCCGCGAGTCCCGGCTGCACAATCTGCAACATGAACAACCGCCGCTTCGATTTCTCTTCCTCGCCGCGCGCGCCCGACGTGACTTGTTCCGCTTCCAGCGCTTCCGCTTTGGCGTGGTGCTGCCTTTCGACGTCTGCCAGATCGCCAAGCAACTTGCGCGTCGAGGCATCCGAAATTCTTTCGAGCGCCCGCTCGTAGAACCGCAGAGTTTCAAGCTCCATGATTTCCGCTTGCTTCCGAACGGTGTTGATTCCGAGCGGGCGCACCAGCCAGATCGGCCGCCGCTCGACGAATCCCTTCACGTCCTGCCGCCGGATCAGCGGGATGTGCTCGCCGAACCGTTTCCGGTACATGTCGATCAGGCCCTGACGATGGCCGGATTCCTCCGCCTGCATCTCCTCGAACAGTTTGGCGGTGGCCGGGTATTGTTCACGCAACCCTTCGGCAAAGTCGCCATAGACGCGCCCGTCCTCTTCTTCGAGCGAAATCGCCAGCGCCAATATTTCGCGCTCGGTCAAATCCTTGAAATTCTTCTTGGCCATAGACGCTCCCGAACCTCACCACGCGAGGGGAGGATTATAGCGAGGAAGGCGCAGGAACAGGGCAGCTTCGGTGGCCCGCATCCGGGAAATTGTTTCTCGGCGGGGCCGCGCCCGGATGATACCCTCGCGCATCGAATACTCTGCATTTGCCGGACTCACAGGAATTAAGGGAGGCACGCAAGACATGCCAGAGACACTTGGCTTTATCGGCCTGGGAAACATGGGTGCGCCAATCGCTGTGAATCTGTTGCAGGCCGGCTACGGCTTGCGTGTGTACAACCGCACCGCCGCAAAGGCTGCGCCGCACACCGCGAAAGGCGCAACGCTCGCGGCAAGCGCTGCCGAGGTCGCCCAACCCGGCGGAATCGTTATCACCATGCTCTCGGATGATCGGGCTCTCGACGAAATCTGCCTCCTGACGGACTCATTCGTTGAACGCCTCGCTCCCGGCGGGATTCACCTCTCGCTCAGCACCATATCGCCTGGCACCGCGCGCCGTCTGGCCGAGCACCACGCGAAACATCAAGTGACTTATGTCGCTTCGCCCGTTTTCGGCCGCCCGGAGGCGGCCGCAGCCAAGCGCCTCTGGGTTTGCACGTCAGGCCCCGCTGCCGCAAAGCAAAGAGTCCACGCCATTCAATCCGCGTTCGGCCAGGGCATTTTCGATTTTGGCGAAGAAGTCGGCGCCGCCAACGTTGCGAAGCTCTGTGGCAATTTCCTTGTGGCCGCAAGCATCGAGATGCTCGCAGAAATGTTGACGCTCGCGGAAAAAAACGGCGTCCCGATGAAAGCCATGGCGGAAATGATCGGCAAGCTTTCGCCGCTGCATTCCGGCTATGCCAACCAGATCGCAGAACAAAGATTTTCCCCCGCTGGTTTCCGCCTGACGCTTGGGCTCAAGGACATCAATCTCATCCTTGCCACGGCTGCCTCGAGTACTACGC
This sequence comes from Candidatus Sulfotelmatobacter sp., assembly GCA_035624115.1. GTDB lineage: Bacteria > Acidobacteriota > Terriglobia > Acidiferrales > UBA7541 > Palsa-295. Next base: position 23,119 of record DASPSD010000006.1, read on the forward strand.
CTATGCCGCTTGCCAGCATGCTGCACGATCGCTGGGTTTCCGCCGTCGCCAAAGGCCGCGGGGATCTGGATTGGTCCGCTATTGCTCTGGGCGTGCTGGAAGACGCCGGCATCGCGGTGCGAAAGGCTGCTGGATGAAAGCCTGTGTCCTCGATTCTCCTGCGCCGGTGGAGAAGAACCCGCTGGCGTACCGCGACGTTGCCGACCCTCGGCCCCAGCGCGGCGAAATCCTCGTGCGCGTGAATTACTGTGGCGTGTGCCGCACGGATCTTCACGTCGTCGAAGGCGAATTGCCTCCGCGCAAGTCGCCGGTGATTCCCGGGCATCAAGTTGTGGGAACGGTCGAAATGCTTGGCGAAGGCGCTCGCCGGTTTAGCGCCGGCGCGCGCGTCGGCATCGCCTGGCTCCACAGCACGGACCAGACTTGCGAATTCTGCCGCGCCGGCACGGAAAATCTTTGCGATCATCCCGCATTCACCGGATACACCGTGGACGGCGGCTACGCCGAGTACGCCACGGCGCCCGAAGATTTTGTCTATCCCATTCCTGAAAAATTCACCGACGAGCAAGCGGCGCCGCTCTTGTGCGCCGGAATCATCGGATTTCGCTGCCTGCGGCTTTCGGGAATCAAGCCCGGCGGGCGGCTGGTGTTCTACGGCTTCGGAGCGGCGGCGCACGTCGCCGTTCAAGTGGCGCGCCATTGGGGAGTCGAAGTTTATGCCGCCAGTCGTGATGCCAAGCATCGGCAACTTGCGCTCGAGCTCGGCGCGCGCTGGGCCGGCGATTCCGCTGCGGAGATTCCCGCACGAATGGACGGGGCAATCATCTTCGCTCCAGCCGGCGAGCTCGTCCCGGCTGCGCTGAAAGCGCTCAAAAAGGGAGGCGTGGTGGTGCTGGGCGGAATCCACATGAGCCCGATTCCCGCGCTGGACTACGGCCTGCTCTATCAGGAACGCATGATCCGGAGCGTGGCGAACAACACGCGGCAGGATGGCGAAGATTTTCTGAAGCTCGCCGCGGAAATACCGATCCACACGCAAGTAAAGGTGTTCCCACTTTGCGACGCGAATCGAGCGTTGAACGATTTGAAGGGCGACCGCATCAGTGGCGCCGCCGTGCTGGACTGCCGCAAATGAAGAGGCTCTTATGAAAGTTTTGTCCGTAAATGTCTCGCTCCCGCGTACGGTCCGTTGGAAGGGCCGGGATGTAACCACCGGCATCTTCAAGGAGCCGGTCAGCGGCCCCGTCTTGCTGCGGCGGCTCGATCTGGATGGAGATCAGCAAGCGGACCTTTCCGTTCATGGCGGCCCGGACAAGGCCGCGTACGCCTATCCTTCGGAGCACTATCCGTTCTGGAAAAAAGAACTGCCGGGGATGGAGCTGCTTCCGGGAATGTTCGGCGAGAACTTCACCACCGAAGGATTGAACGAGGAGAACACGCATATCGGCGACCGCTTTCGCATCGGCGAGGCCGTCGTCACCGTCACCCAGCCGCGCACGCCCTGCTACAAACTCGGCATCAAGTTCGGCGACGACGGGATGGTGAAACGCTTCCTCGTGAGCATGCGTTCGGGCTTCTATCTCAGAGTTCTCGAGGAAGGGCGGGTGGAGGCCGGCGACGCAATCGAGCGCGTTCATCTCGACGAAAATGAAGTTGCCGTCGCCGATCTCAACCGGGTTTACGTGAGCGGCAGCGCCGATGCATCGCTTCTGCGCCGCGCCGCGAGTGTGGAGGCGCTATCGCACGGCTGGAAGAAATATCTTCTCGAGGAACTTGCCCGGCTGGAAGGCCGCGCTTCGGTGGAAACGAAATGAAGCCGAAAGCGCGCACGGTTCTCAAGGACACGTTTCGGGCGACCATCACCGTCAAAGGAATCGATGCTTTGTTTGAAGCGCTCGGCGGGGCGCTGCTATGGTTCATCCCTCCTTCAGCCATGAACTCAGTTGTCCGCGTCCTTTCTCAGCATGAACTTTCCCGCGATCCCCACGATTTCATCGCCTTGCACGTCCTGCACGCATCGGCGAGGCTGCTCAGCGGCAACAAAACATTTGCCGCGTTGTATCTGCTCTCGCACGGGCTGACGAAAGTAGTGCTCATCATCGGGCTCTGGATGAACGAGCTGTGGGCCTATCCGCTCACGATTGTCGTGTTCACACTTTTCTGCGCCTATCAAATGTACCGGTACAGCCACACGCACGCGATTTCGCTGGTGCTGCTCACGATTTTCGATCTCCTGCTGATTTATCTGACGTGGATGGAGTGGCGCGAGCAGCGCAAGGCGCGAGCGATTCAGAATCCTGCCGCGTGATGGCGGGCGGGATTAGCCGGCCTTCAGCGAGAGCGCCACAATCAAACGCCGGGGGCCGTGCGCGCCCATCACCAGAATTTTTTCGATGTCCGCAGTGCGGCTCGAGCCTGTAATCAGGCAGAGGTAGGAATTCTTGAGAGGAAGCTCCCGCTGCCGGATGTAGGTGAAAGCCGCTTCCAGATCCGGCACCAACTGATCCCGCGTCGCAACCACGATGTGCACCGGCGCGATCACGGACGAAGCGCGCCCTCCGCACGCCGCGGAAACGAGCACGGAGCCGGTCATTGCCACGAGCGCCTCGGCCGTGGTGATCGTAGCTTGCACCGATTCTTGCGGCGCTCCTTCGCTCGACCATTGAAGGCTGCGATCGGATTGCCAATCGGCGGAAAGGCGGCGGAGATCCGGCGTGTCGTGCACGAAGATGGGCCCCGGCGGGAGCGCTGCGAGCACGTCGCGGATCGCGCGCTCGCTTGCGGCCAAATCCGGCGTCACAACACATTCGGTGATATTGGCAGCGCACTCCTGCTGGAACCGTTCCAGCGGGTCTCCCACCGGCGCGAAGATGGATTTGTCCGCCGCGCCCGGATGGCGAGGCGCGGGCTCGCGCAGCGCGGTCCGGATGCGCTCCAGAATCCGCTCGCGGCCGAGATTTTCAGCGGGCTCCATTTTGTTTCCCCCACAGTTCGCGGAAGGACTTCGGCGGAGGCGGCGGCGACGGATGGTTCTTTGTCCACGCGCGGGCGGGATCGAGCAGCGTCCCATCCAATTTCAAGGCTTGCAGCACCCGCATTCCGGCGCGCATCACGCCTCCCGCGAAGGAAAATCGCCCGGGATTTCCGACGGTCCAGCGCCACATCTTGAATGCCAGCCGCTCCGTCAAAGGGCGCGCGGCAGCGTTCACCGCATCCCGGCGGTTGTGCAGCAGATGATGATGCAGGTCGATTTTTACAGGGCACGCGTCGGTGCAGGCTCCGCACAGCGACGACGCGTACGAAAGATGATTGAAGTCCGGGAGCCCTCGCAAGTGAGGCGTGAGCACGCTTCCGATCGGCCCCATATACGTGGTCCCGTACGTGTGGCCGCCCACGGTGCGAAACACCGGGCACGCGTTGATGCAGGCTCCGCAGCGCACGCAGTGCAGCACTTCGCGCTCGCCCACTTCCGCAAGCAACTGGCTCCGCCCGTTATCGACCAGGACGACGTGAAATTCTTCGGGCCCGTCGATTTCGTTCGGTCCGCGCGGCCCTCCAATCAGCGTGTTGTAGCAAGTGATCGGCTGTCCCGTGCCCGAGGTCGCCAGCACCGGCCACAGCGTGGCGAGATCCTGCAAACGCGGAATCACTTTCTCGATTCCGGAAAGCACCAGGTGAATGCGCGGGATGCTGGTGGACAATCGCCCGTTGCCCTCGTTCGTTGTGAGCGCGATCATTCCCGCATCCGCTACCAGGAAATTGGCGCCGCTGATTCCCATCTCCGCCGAAAAAAAATCGCGCCGCAGCGATCGCCGGGCGGCGGCCACCAGTTGCGGCGGGTCATCGGTATCGACGTCTCCCAGTTTTTCCTTGAAGAGCGCGGCGATATCCGCGCGGGAAAGATGCATCGCCGGCGTCACGATGTGGTAGGGAGGCTCGTTGCGCAGTTGGACGATGTATTCGCCGAGATCGGTTTCCACCACTTTGATTCCCAGCTTTTCGAGCGCGGGCGCGAGCTGAATCTCCTCGCTCACCATGGATTTCGATTTGACGATTTTCTTTACGCCGCGGCTCGTCGCCACGCCGGCGACGTATTGCCGCGCTTGCTCCGAGTTTTCCGCCCAGAAAACATGCCCGCCGCGTTCTTTCACCCTTCGTTCGAATTCGAGCAAATAGCGATCGAGATTGTTCACCGCCTCCCACTTGATCTCGTAGCATTTCTGCCGCGCGGCTTCCCAGTCTGAAAATCGCGCCCGCCCGCGCCCCGCAGCGGCGTTGTACTGGTCGATGCCTTTGCGAATCACACCGCGGTGAACCAGGTCCGCCGATTTTTCCGCGGCGTGGCGCAGAAATTCCCGCGCGGCCGTGCTCATCGCGCGCCTCCTGCCGCAGGACGCGGATGGCGTTCCGCAGACGCGGCCGTCTGCGCCAGAATTCCGGAAAGATGAATCGTGCGGACTTTCGAATTGCGCCGCCGCAGGATTCCTCCGATGTGCATCAGGCAGCTCGGATCGGACGCCGTCACATATTCGGCTCCGGAAGTCTCGATGTAGCCCGCCTTCGCATCGCCCATCGCGGCGGAGATCATGTTGAATTTGGCTGCGAACGTCCCGCCGAAACCGCAGCAGTCTTCGCTGTAAGCCATCTCGACCAATTCAACACCGCGGACATGACGCAGCAGCTCCCGCGATTCCTGCTTCAAGTGGAGTTCGCGCAGGCCGTGGCAGGAATCATGAACGGCGACCTTATGCGGAAAGGCCGCGCCCAGGTCCGTCACCTGCGCCACTTTCACCAGGAATTCCGAGAATTCGTACACGCGCTGCCCGAGTTGAGCCGCTTCCTGCTCGAGCGATGTGCCGGCGAGCAATTCGGGGTAGAAATTGCGGACCATCGTGGTGCACGAGCCCGAAGGGCACACCACCACTTCCGCCGACCGGAAAATGTTCACGAATCGCTCGGCTATCGGGCGCGCGTCGTTCCAGTAGCCCGTGTTAAAAGCAGGCTGTCCGCAGCAGGTTTGCTCGGAACGAAATTCCACTTCGTATCCGATCCTCCGGAGCAGGCGCACCGTGTCGAGGCCAACCTCCGGAGCAAGCTGGTCGACAAAGCAGGGAATAAATAGGGAGGCTTTGGGCATTCACTGGCTTATATCTCCGAATCCGGGCTAGCGCAAGCGCGGAACCCTCGCGATTGGCGCGGCCTTCCGCACAACCCCCGCCCAGCGGCCGGCGCGGGAGCTGCGCATGTTACGCGCCGGAGTCGAGTCGCGCGCCCATTAGAGTTTGCTGGAGTCGGCCCGCCCGCGGGGACTCGGCGCTGGATCCCTGTAGACCAGCGCGAGGAAACCCTGTGGGCAATCTTTTCCTTTTCAGGCGATTCGCTCCCGAATTGAAGCCGAATCCTTCCAGCTTCCGCTGCAAATTCGGCACTGCTCCCGCATGGAACAAAAAATCAGAAAAATTTCATATTCGTTGAGATGAACCCACCTGGCTCTGCTGAAATCCTATTAATCTGCGCGCTGCCCACCAAGACCTTTGGAGTGCGGAAGCTTGCTTCCGCTTTGTTTTCGAATCCGGTACAACTCCGGCCTTCGTCTGGCTGAGCCATTTTCGGCAGGATCTCAACAGAGCTAGGTGACTTCATCGCAAACGCAGAGGTTCTCTTGCTTCTTCGGCCCCGCAATTGCCTGCGTACCTGTGCCGGCGCACACAATCCGGCGGCCGGGCCGGAGTGAATTCAAATACTCGGCAATCTCTGCCGATTCAGAGGATTGGATTGCCGGTCGTCCTGCGCCTGTCGGCGCTGCGAGGAATTGGAATTCGTTGAGGAGGAGATGAGCTATGGCCATAACAGCGACAAGGATTGCAAAAACCAGTTCGGAGAAGCCCGCCACCACCAAACACGAGCAAGGTCTCGAGGCTTTCAAGGAGGGCAGGGTCAACGAGGCCATTCGGCTTTTCGCCGAGGCGGTCGCGGAAGGCGAATCGAGCGAGATTTGGAACGACTGGGCTGCTGCGCAACTAGCCGTTCGCAACACCGGCGACGCCGAGCGGGCTTTCCGGCGCGCCCTGAAGCTTCAGCCGGATAATCACCAGGCTGCGGCCAACCTCGGTGTGCTGCTCGCCACTCAGGGCCGCGCGGAAGAAGCGATTCCGCTGCTCGAGCAGTGCCAGGCCGGCCTGACCGAGAATGAGCGCGCCACTGTCACACGGCTGCTCGAACAATGCCGCACTGTGCCGGCCAAATCGGCCGCATCCGGAGTCTCCAGGCCGCTCGGGCCCATTTCGCGCATGATGCTCGTCCTTTCCGCGCAGACCTCGGCGATCAACATGATGTCGCTGCGGCTGATCGCCATGGAAGAAATCGTGGACAAGCTGGCGCGAGGTATCTCCAACGGAGGCAACGGAAAGAAATAACGCGAAGTTCCGCGCGCGGGTCACTTCTTGTGATGCACCCTCAAGTAGAAGTGGCCGATCGTATTGTAGAAAAGGAACTCGAACTCCATCCCGGGTACGCTCGGAAGCCATTCACTGAAGGCGAGCTGTTCGCCGATTCCGAGCATGTGTGGCCAGTCGTCGAACACCAGGATCGCTCCATCCACCAGCCGCGTGGCCAGATAATTCATGCAATCGCGCGCCGGTTCGTACAAATCGCAATCGATGCGCGCAAGGCTGAATTTCTCCGCCAGCAGAGCTTCCGGCTCGCGCAGGCTCTTCTCAAAAAAACCTTTCACCAGCTTGATTCTGGGCCGCTGATCGGCTGCAACGTTTTTCGCCACCTGCTCCAGGCTGCACGCGTACATCCCTTCTTTCCAGCAGGCGCCGTCCCGCTCGGCATCCGGTTTGGAAAGCCCTTCGAAACTGTCGAAACCATAGATGCGGCGGCGTAAGCCGATTTTTTCCGTCTCTCGCCAAAGGAAATTGATCCACCAGCCCTGAAAGATCCCGAACTCGGCGATGTCGCCCTCGATTTCCTTTTGTTGGATCTCGCCCAGCAGCATCCTCACGTACTCGCACTCCACGTCCACCAGTGCGGCGTGAACCTTCTTTCCCCAGTAGGAGTTTTCATCCCAACTAGCCGCCAGCCGGGCGCCGGGCGCAGGCACGCGCTGCTTGAAGACCGATTCAAACCAGTCCTCGTAGCTTTGCTCGTTTGTCGGCTGAAGCACCGTGCCGGGTGCGGGCAAGGGTCCTCCTTTCGCATTTCACTCCAATCGAGTCCAATTGCTGCAATCGGGAGACCAGGGTCCTCGCATGCCACGCGTGCAAGATTAGGAACTTCTCATTTCGAACGCGCCGGGAAGCCAAACTCTCCCACCTCATCCGCCGGAAACGGTGGGATCGGACTCACGATTGCCTGCACCAACGCGCAGTTCGGGCAGCCTTCGAGCCGGCCTAGCGAACTGCCGCTGTTTGCCGATTACTCGAGCAGAGGACTCTACGGGCCTCTCCATTGAACACACAAAAGCACCAGCAAGCCGTTCAACTCTACCAGCAGGGCCGCATCGCCGAAGCGGTCCGGCTGGCGGCCCTCGCCCTCTCCGAGGGTGAAACAGCCGAAGGCTGGAACGATTGGGCGGTGATGATGACCGCGGCCAATCAAGCGGCAGAGGCGGAGACAGGCTACCGCCGGGCGCTCGACCTCGACCCGCGTTTCACCCAAGCGGCCGCCAATCTCGCGCTGCTCCTCGAGAGTGCTGACCGTCCCGAGGAAGCCATTCCTCTTCTCAAGCAAGTCGAAAAAGAACAAGGCAAGAAATTCCAGCCCGAACTCAAGGCGGCGCTCCAGCAATGCCGCGCTCGTCTGAAAGATGTGCCGCGGCAGCCGGACTACGAAACGCTGTGCTCTTACCTGAAGCTCTTTGCCTCTACGGAAAAAAATCTGCGGATTTATTTCGAAGGCCATTTGCATCGCTATCTCGGCACCCTCGCGTTCCTCCCGCCGGCGGAGGGTCCGGGGCGGCGCGCGCTGGAGCTCGGAACCGCTTATCACTACATGACTCCGGCGCTGATCCGCTGGAAAGGGTACAGCGAGGTGAACTGCGCGGACATTTGGGAAGGGGAGCCGAAATGCACGCGGCAAGTGGTAAGCGCTGACGGCAAGGAGGAGTATCTCTTCAGCGTCGATAATTTCGACCTGCAGGCCCCGAATTGGCCTTACCCGGACGCCTCGTTTGACCTCGTCCTTCTGTGCGAAATCCTCGAGCACCTGGTCTCCGACCCCATGAACGTAATCTCCGAGATGAACCGCGTTTTGAAAATTGGCGGCCTGCTCCTGCTCACGGTTCCCAATATTGCCAGCGCCAAAGGAGTGGAATCGGTCCTCGTCGGCGAATCGCCCTACATCTACGGCAAATATCAGCCGGGAGGCCGTCCTACGGACCGCCACAACCGTGAGTACGCTCCCCATGAACTCACGCGTCTCGCCGCAGCCGGAGGATTCGCAACCGCCAAATTGCAGACCTACAACAGTTGGTGGAAGCACGGCTCAGAGCTGAGCCGCCTCGCTGCGGGAGGATTTCCGGTTGCCCTCCGCGGCGACACGATTTTCTTTCTCGGCCGCAAGGAAAGCGGCGTGCGCGAGCGGTATCCGGAGGAGTTCTACGAGCTCACCGGAACGCAAAGGCAGAGGCGCGACGTCCAGACGTCCAAACCGGCTGCAAGCGACGCGTCCGCAGGACAAATTGAGAATTCCGGCGCCGCAATATCCCGTCGGACGGCTCGCGTGCTCGTGGTCCACGAAATCCTCCCGGAATATGACCGCTCGGGGAGCGAACAACGCCACTGGCAGGTTCTGCAGGCCCTTCGCGCTCTCGGCCATGAAGTCACCTACGTGGCGCGGTGGGCCGTCGAGAGGGAACGCTACGCCGTTGCCCTGGAAGATCTGGGGATCGATGTGTACTCGCAGGATGTCGAGCGGTTGGGTTTTCAGGGCGTGAGCGGCCGCCCCAAGTGGTCTTTTGAGCAGGTTCTCAAAGACGGCCGCTTCGACGTCGCCTTCCTCCTGAACTGGTTTTGGACCGGCATCAGCATTCCCGAGCAATATCTGGATGATGTCCGCCGTGTTTCACCCGAAACCCGCATCATCGTTGTCTGCGACGATCCTCACGGACCCAGGGAAATGGATCTGGCAAAGGTCAGCGGGAAGCTCATTGATTTTGAACGCGCCAAAGATTATGAACAGCGGGAGAAAGAAATCTACGCGCTCGCCGACCTTGTCGTCACCGTCTCGGAAACCAACCGCAACAATCTCCTCGCGATGTCGCCGAATCTGGACATCGAAATTCTGCCCAATGAGGCCGAGTCCCTCATCGATCCCTCGCCCCAGCCCGGATTCGAATCGCGCAAAGATCTCCTTTTCCTCGGAGACTTTTTGAACCTTGCAAACCGCGACGGCCTGGTGTGGTTCATGCGAGACGTGTGGCCCGCCGTCCGGCAGCGTTTGCCGGGAATCCAACTGGATCTTGCCGGAAGCAATTTCAGGAAAGGCCAGCTCCCGGAATGTGAAGGCGTCCAGCCTTTGGGGTTTGTGCCCGATCTGAAGCCGCTATTCGGCGCGCACCGGATATTCATCTCCCCCGCGCGCTATGGCATCAGCACGCGGACGAAAAATCTCAGCGCGCTGGCGCTCGGTCTGCCTCTGGTCACCACCTCGGTGGGAGCCGAAGGTCTATTTCTTCGCCATGAGCAGGAAGCATTGCTCGCCGATTCCGCGGAAGAGTTTGCCGAAGCAGTTTGCCGCCTTTATTCGGACGCGAATCTCTGGAACGCGATTGCCGAACAAGGTCGCGCTCATATTCGAAAAGTTTTCTCCAAAGAGCGTCTCGAATCGACTCTCGACCGCATCATCCAGCGAGCGCTCTCGCTTCGGCCCAAATCCTACGACCCCGCGCACACGTTCTCGGCCATGCTCGTCGAGAAGCGATTTCCGGATCTCAAAGAAGGCAAATCCGGCCGCAATCAAATGATTGTCCGCGCCATGTGCCAATTGCGGATTGCCGAGCAGTTTTTGGAGGAAGGCAACGCCGTCGCCGCACTCGAACAAGTCCGCCACATTTTTGCCGTGGTCTTCGGGGAGCTCAGCCAGAATTCGTTGTCCGCGCGCGTTCTGCTGTGCCTGGAACGGTGTTACACACAACTGGGTGAACACGAGCTCGCGCGGCGCTGCAAAGAAGAAGCACAGGGGTGTCTGGTTCCAGCAGCGCCGGTTAAGCGCCTGCCTGACGTCAAACAATCGCTTTCCGTGGTCCCCCGTCCGAAATCGCGGCTTCAGCTCTCCGTCGTCATTCCGACCTTCAACCGCAAGCCGCGCCTGGAGGCATGCTTGGGCGCGCTCGAGCAGCAATCGCTTGCGCCCGCCGAATTCGAATTGATCGTGGTGGATGACGGTTCCTCCGACGGCACGGAGGAATTCTGCCGCAAGCGCAAATCGCCGCATGCCTTCCACTACTTCCGCCAAGCCAATGGCGGGGCTGGTTCCGCGCGCCGGCTGGGCGTCGAGCACGCCCGCGGTGAATACCTGGTCATGTTGAACGACGATTCTGTCGCGGCGCCTGCCTTGCTCGATGAACACCTGCGGGCCCAGCAGCTCCATTCCAGGGAGAAATTGGCCGTGCTCGGCGATTTCCGGCTTCCCCCGGCGGCCATGGACCGCGCCCTCACGCACTTCCTGACGCAAGATCCCTTTCTGTTCCCGCAAGTGTCGTTGAAAGCCGGCATCCACGCGCACAGCGCCTATTTCATCACCTGCAACCTCAGCGTGCGGCGCGACGCGGTTCTCGCCGCTGGCTCGTTCGATCCGCGCTTTCGCGTCGCCGAAGACACCGACCTTGGCATCCGCTTGATGCGCCATGGCTATCGCGTTCTTTATCTCCCGGAGGCGGTTGCGTTCCATGATCACTTGCCATTTACGATCGCGGACCTTCTGCGGCGGGCCGAAGCGTACGCCCCCGCTCAATTGCTGCTCTTCCAGAAGCACCCGGATTTGCTCGGCGATGGCGCAGGCCCGTTTGGGACGCTCGATGAGCTTTCGATCCGCAAGCTTCGCGAGTTCGTCTCGCGGCGGGAAAAGGAAGTTTCCGAAGCCGTGAGTGCCCTTGAAAAATTCGATTCCGTGGACTTTAAACCTTACTTTTCAAAGAGCGTGGACGCCCGCACCGCCGCGGAAGAAGTGATGGGAGCTTTTGCCCGCGCCGTTCCCGATATCTATTTCTTTCATCTTTACCGGAATTTCCTGAAAGCCTGGGATGACAGCTCCGCGCGCGCTGCCGGCGCGGAGGCTGCGCCCCAGTTGGAAGAAAAGGCGGTGAAAATGTGATCGCCTATGCATCCCAGTCGAGGTCCTGCTCATGCGATTTCGCGCCAAAGCGCCTCTGCGTCTGAGTTTTGCCGGTGGCGGCACCGACGTCCGTCCCTTCACCGACCAGGAAGGAGGTTGCGTTCTCAACGCCACCATCATGCGCCACGCCTGGGGCGCGCTCTCGAGCCGGCGCGACGGCCAAATTCAAATCGAGTCCGCCGATTTCGGCTCGCTTCTTCAGTTCGATTCGAATACTCCGATCGTCTATGACGGCAAAATGGATCTCGCCAAAGCCGCCATCCGCAATCTGGGCGGCCAGTATTCAGGCGGGTTCGACTTGTTCCTCCACACCGACGCCCCTCCCGGATCCGGCCTCGGCTCTTCTTCGAGCCTGATGGTGTGTCTCGTCGGGCTGCTGCGCGAGTTCAATAATCTCCGCCTGACGGACTACGACACGGCTCAGCTCGCCTATCGCATCGAGCGCGAAGAGCTGGGAATCAAGGGCGGCATGCAGGATCAATACGCCTCCGCCTTCGGTGGATTCAACTTCATCGAATTTCACAAGGACCGCGTAATCGTGAATCCCTTGCGCGTCAGCCAGGACACCATGAACGAGCTCGAACACAATTTGCTGCTCTGTTACACCGGCAAGCCGCATCTTTCGTCCGGCATCATCGCGGACCAGGTCGGGCGCTACGAGAATCACGAAGCAGATGCGCTCACCGGTCTCCGCCAGCAAAAGGAGCTCGCTTTCGAAATGAAGAATGCGCTGCTCGAACGCCGTCTGGGCGATTTCGGCATGCTCCTCGGCACGGCCTGGCATTACAAAAAGAAAATGTCTCCCAAAGTGAGCACCCCAAGAATCGATGAAATGTACGAGGAGGCGCAAAAGCAGGGAGCCATCGGCGGAAAAATTACCGGCGCGGGCGGCGGCGGTTACATGCTGTTCTATTGCCAGTACGAAAAAAAGCTGCGCGTCGCCGAAGCCCTTCAAAAACTCGGAGCGACTCCCACTGAATTCGTCTTCGAGTCGCATGGACTTCAAACCTGGCGCGTGGATGAACGCCGCAGGCTCAATCAAGACGAAGCCGTTCCCGCCGGACTGGGAGCCTGGAGGACCGTTGCCTCAGAATCCTGATTCCGAAGCGACCTCCTCGCGAGCGACCGCCCCGAAATTTGTGCTTCTCGATCGCGACGGCGTCATCAACCGCCGCATTCCCGATGGCTACGTCACTTCCTGGCAGAGTTTCAAGTTCCTTCCGGGGGTTTTCGAAGCTCTCCGGCTGCTCCGGGAAAACGAGTACGAAACCCTCGTGATATCGAATCAAGCTGCGGTGGGAATGAAGTTGATGACATCCCGTGAACTCGGCTTTCTCACCCGCCAGTTTGAACGCGAAGTGGAGAACAACGGCGGCCACATTCGCGGCGTCTTCTATTGCACGCACCGCAAAGACGATGACTGCAAATGCCGCAAGCCCCGTCCCGGCCTTTTCCTCGAAGCACGCCGCCAGCACCATTTCCATTTTGCGGAAACGTTTCTCGTCGGCGATTCCGATTCGGACGGCCTGGCGGCCACCCTCGTCGGCTGCCCCTTCATTCGAATCCTGGAAAAAGACGATCTCTCGGCGAAGGCCCGCTCCAATCCTCCCGTCGCAACCGTGCGCTCCTTGCTCGAAGCCGTCCATTTCATACTGGCCGCCAACACGGCGAAAAACCGCGAGCTGGCGACCCAGGCTTAGATTCTCATTGTCCCTTCGGCGATCGGCGTAACGTGGCCCCCGACTTCCACTCCCTGCTCCGAATCTCCCTCCGCCAGTTGAATGTGCAGCAAGCTTCGCCGCCCCATCTTCGTGCCCTGCTCGCTTACGAACCGCTTCTTCCCACCATTGGGCAGCAGCTTTTGCCGCAGCATGTAGGCAGCGAGCGGCCCCATCGCGCTCCCTGTTGCCGGGTCTTCCTGCACTCCGAACTCCGGCGCAAACATCCGTGAATAGGCCCCGTCCGGCGTCGGCGTGAATACGAACGCCATAACGGGCTCGGCATTTCCATCCTTCAGAATTTCCGAACCGCGTTGATCAAGCCACGAGCGGTCCACTGCCTCCTTGCTCTTCACCGGGATAAACACAAAGGGATTGCCTGCACTCACGGCCTGCGGGGTCGTCTCCAGTAGATCCTCCGCCGATAGGCCCAGCGCCTCCGCACACATTTTTCGCTCGTAGAATTTTCCATAGTGAATCGTGGGCGTGGTCAGCCAGATCATCGGCCGCTTGCCTGCCTCCACTCGAATCGGAACGCCGCCCACTTTCTCTTCCAGTACGAAGCGTTCACGGTTCCCTGGCACCCTCCCTTCATCCAGCAGCACATAGCTTGTACCGACCGTCGGATGGCCCGCAAATATCAATTCTTTGTAAGGCGTGAAAATTCGCACGTTCGCTGCGCAATCCGGGCGGCTGGCCGGCAGCACGAATGCCGTCTCCGATAAATTGAATTCCCGCGCGATTTTTTGCATCGTGGCATCATCCACCCCGCGCGCGTCGGGAAAAACCGCCAGCGCATTGCCTTCGAGCGCCCGCTCCGTGAACACATCCACAACCCGGTAACGATATGCCTGGTTCGCCATCATCCCACCTCCGCGATCAGCTCAACTTCCACGCACGATCCCATCGGAATTTGCGCCGCCCCGAAGGCAGTCCTCGCGTGCGGCCCTCTTTCTCCAAACACTTTTGTCAGCAGCTCGGACGCTCCGTTCGCCACTAGGTGCTGCTCGGTGAAATTGCTCGCGCTCTGCACCAGCACCATCAGCTTCACGATCCGCCTGATTCGGTTCAAATCGCCCGCAGCCGTATGCAGCGTTCCCAGCAGATCGATGGCCGCATTTCGCGCCGCTTCCTTTCCTTGCTCCGTCGTCAAGCCCTCGCCCAGCCGGCCGGTCCACGGCCGCCCATCTTTCTTCGCGATGTGGCCGGACACGTAAATCATATTGCCCGTCCTCACGAACGGCACAAAAGCCGCCACCGGCGAAGTAGCTTCCGGCAGGGAAATCTCCAGCTCGCTCAATCGCTCGTACACACTCATGGCTCGCTCCTCACTTCGATTTCGCCGAAACGGCGGCGCGCAAATTGACTGCAGTCGTATTTCCTCCGCAAACCAGGACTCCAACCCTCTCTCCCGGTTTCGCGCGATATCGCCCCGAAAGCAGCGCCGCAAATGCAGCCGCTCCTCCCGGCTCGGCGAGCACCCGCACGACGCTCCAGAGTTTCTCTTGCGCATGCAGGATGGCTTCATCCGAAACCAGGACAACGCTCTCGACGCCTCGCTGTGCAATCGGGAACATCAGTTCCCCCACGCGTTTTGGCGCGAGCGAATCCGCCGCTACTCCCCCCGCCGGACTATCCACCGGCCGCCCGGCGCGCAGCGCATGCGTCAATGTCGGCGCGGCTTCCGGCTCGACGCCGATAATCCGGATGCGATTCGCGTACCACGCGGCCACGCCTGCGATCAGTCCGCCGCCGCCGACCGCAACCAGCAGCGTATCGAGCCGGGGAAACTGCTCCTCGAATTCCAGGCCCACCGATCCCTGGCCGAGCAGCGTTTCCGCCTGGTCGTACGCATGAATCGTCATCGCGCCGGATTGCGCCGCCCATTCCTGGCTGGCAGCCAGCGCATCGGCGTAGCGCTCGCCGGTGATCACAAGCTCCGCTCCGTTGCTGCGAATGCGCTCGATTTTTTCCGGCGAAGCCACGCTCGGCACAAAAATTCGCGCGGGCTTCCCCAGCTTTTTCGCCGCGTAAGCCACCGCGACTCCGTGGTTCCCGCCGGAGGCCGCCGCCACTCCGGCTCGTGGAACTTCGCGCGCAAGCAAGTTGGCAAATGCGCCGCGGGCCTTGAACGAGCCGGCGTGCTGCAGCGATTCCAGTTTGAATATCAGGCTGATAGAATCCAGCCCGAAGTCGCCGCCGTCCGCTTCCAGAATCGGCGTGCGGCGAATGAACGGACGAATGAGCCGCTCGGTGGCGCCGATATGCTCTCGATCGATGGCAGGGCTCGTCATGGTTTCCGCATTCCGGCGGCGCGGCCGCCGCTCGCTCCAGGCCTCCGGCGCGTGGTAGATTATACTTAGGAGTTTGGCTAATTGTCTATATGAATCTGGCCTACGCACTCCGCGCCCTCGATAACCCCCGCCGCCTCCAGATTCTGGACTGGCTCAAGAAACCCAAACGCCACTTTCCTCCCCAGGTCGACGGTGACTTGATCGAAGACGGCGTCTGCGGCGTACTGATCGCCCGAAAGCTCCGCATCAGCCAGCCTACCGCCAGCGAACATTTGAAAATCCTGGCCCACGCAGGGCTCATCCGCGGGAAGCGCATCAAGCAGTGGACTTTCTACAAACGCGACGAAAGCGCGATTCAAAAATTCAAAAAACTGCTCGCGTCCGGCATCTGACTGGAACTCATCCGGCGCTGTCGAAATCCCAATTTATCTGAGCGCTGCCCGCCAAGACCTTTGGAGTGCGGGAGCTTGCTCCCGCTTTGTTTTCAATTTCAGCACAATGCCCGCCATCATCCGGCCGAGCCATTTCCGGCAGGATCTCAACAAAGGGAGATTACTTCTGCTCAGGCGTCCCTGCGGCTCCCTTATTATGCTAGTCGCCTTTTCGAGAAGGGGAAGCAACCGCCTGCCGGCCGCTTGCGGCCATATTGGGAGGGTTCGGCGGGTCACTGGGTACGGTGAATAATTTTCCGTCGCGCAAATAAAGCCGCTCGGCTTCTGCTCGATTCAACGGCCTCGCGCCGCGCCGCCCGAACACCGCGAGTTGGTTTCCGCTTTCATCCACGGCGCGATCCCGATCGATTCCTTTGGAAACGGCCAGCGCCGGGCCTTCGGTGCGGTATGTCGCGATCAATTTGGGCGTAGGCTTCGGACTGAAGCCGTATGCATACGGCGAATCTTCCGGCGAAATGATCTGCAACACGCGAAGGCCGTTCCGCCCGTCCGCCACAAACGCGAACGCGCTCGCATCCACCATCCCGATTTTCACGTCGCGCACATCATTCAGTTTTCCGTCGGCCGAAAATATCTGCCCGAGGCGCGGCTGCTCCGGATTTTCCACGTCCACTATCACGAGTCCTTGCTTGCCGCCGGCCACATAGGCAAACGTCCGCGCCACATACACGTTGCGAGCGTCTTCGAGCGCCACGGCCGCATTCGGCAGCACGCGCGGATGATCGAGCGCCGTCACGTCCAGCACTTTCAAGCCCTGCCGGTCCACCACGAACGCATAACGGAATTGGATCGCGATTCCTTGCGGTTCCACGAGCTCCGGCGCGCCGGTCTCCGCCGTCACTTTGGGTGCAAGCGGATTATCCAGATCCACCACCACGAGCCCGCGGTCGCACAATATGTAGGCGTAAGTGCCCGCGATGGTGATTCGCCGCGCGCCGTTCAGAATTCCGTTCGGATTGAACGCCAGCGCCCGCTTCAGAAAATTGTTTCGTGGATTTCCATCAAGCAGCGTGCTCACGCCCGGGCTTTTTCCCTTCACATTCGGATCGCCCACCACCACGAGCCCCTCGTATTTATCGGCCACGTACAGGAATGCATACAGCGGATGAATGGGCTGCTC
This sequence comes from Candidatus Sulfotelmatobacter sp., assembly GCA_035624115.1. Lineage (GTDB taxonomy): Bacteria > Acidobacteriota > Terriglobia > Acidiferrales > UBA7541 > Palsa-295. Next base: position 40,040 of record DASPSD010000006.1, read on the forward strand.
TTCATTTTCCGGCCTCCGCGAGCGCGCCGGATCAAGGGCCTGTGTCGAAGGGCTCGCCACCGCCGTCGCAAATTTCGTTTTCAAGAAAAATTGCTGGCCCATCGGCGAAACCGGCGCGGTGATCGTGCGCTCGGAAAATCCTTTGTTGTCGATATTGGCCACGTCGTAGGCACGGAATCCGCCTTTTCCCATCGCCGCATAGAGATACTCGCCGCGAAGCTGTACATCGAGCACGTTTCCCTCGTGGTGGTAGGCCGTCTTCAGTTCGCGCCCGCGCTGTTCGTGCTCGCGGTAATTCGCCGGATAAGCCACGCGATGCAGATAGCTTCCGATAATCGCCGGGGGTTCGTCGTGCTCCGCCACCGCAACCGCGTCGTAACCCTTGGCACCGTCCGCCACATAGATATACCGCCCCATGAAATTCAGCAGGTTCGTCCCCTGGAGCAGCACCTGCGCCAGCCAGGCGTTGTTGTCGTTGCCGGCCGAAACGTGGCAGTCGTCGCACCCTTTTGTTTCTTTCGCCCGCACCGTGTGCGGCACGAACGTGCTGAACGCGGTCCCGCTGAATCCCTCCGCTGAAACCGTCTGCTGCATGTAATAAAGCCACTCGCGATTTTGATTCTGCGAGCTCACCAGAATCGCGCACGACGACCGCGCCGGCGCCACTCGATGGCCCGTCACGGTTCCGTCGATGCCCAGCATGAAGCCGTCGTCGCGCAGCACCTGGAAGTCGTACGCCGTCCAATTGCGCGTGATCAGCCCTTCGTTGTGCAGCATCGGCTTGCGCTGGTTCGCCTGCATGGCCAGATGGCACCCGAAGCAGTTCGGCGCCCACGATGTGTGGCACGCATAGCACGTCATTTTCGAATTCGGATGCGCCAGCGCGCTGGAATCTTCGGGCGCGCCTCCCCACGTCCTGCCGTCGGTTTGCACGGTCTTTGCCCAGCGCGATTTTTCGCTGTAATGCGTATTTCCTGGCGTGATCGTGTCCCGCACCTGCACGACCTCCCATTCCTTCCCGGCTTCCATCATCGAGCGCTGAAAGAGTTTTTCGCCGCGCCATTCAAATCGCCGCAGATTCCACGGCGTGCGCAGCCCGTCGAGGTGCGTTCCTCCCGGCGGCGCTGCGGGGCCGGACGTTGCCAGCGTGGCGTACTTTTCGATCGTGCCGTGGCAATCGACGCAATCGAGTTCGATGGCCGCGCGCGGCTCGCCGTAAAGTTTTCCCGTGCCGTGCGCGTCCTGCTCGAAGTGGCAATCCACGCACTGCATCCCTTTTTCGAGATGAATGTCTTTCAGGTGCACGCCCTTGTCGAATTTTGCAGGATCGTCCGGCGCCACGATCTTGCCGTCCGCGTCGAGCAAATTCCCCCGGCGGTCGCGTTTGTACACCGCGCGATAGATCCATCCATGGCTGTGAAAATCAGCGAATTGGCTTTGCTGGAGCTGCTGATTGAATTCGGCGCTGCCCGTCTGCTCGAGAAATTTCGGATCGGCCCACAGCCCGCGCGCCGCCGCGCCCTCCGGATTCCGCTGCGCGACCTGGAATTTTTCTTCGTCGGTTGGGTTCCGCTGCGCGCGCGGATACATTCGCTCGCCGTCCGCTTCGTTGTCCCACCATGTGTAGCCGAAATACGTCGTCTCCATGTTCGTCCCGGGATGAACATGGCACACCATGCACTGGCTCGAAGGAATCGCGCGTGTGAAGCTGTGGCGGATCGGATGACCCGGCTCTCCCTTCTTCACCGCCGGATCGGATGACGCGCTTTCGCCCATATGCCCGAATTGCGCGTAGGGCCCGGAATGTTCCGCCGACCGGTCGTTCGCATAAATCACGTGGCACGCCGTGCATCCGCTGCCGCGATAATCGCCCGGCTGATCATTTGTCCCCGGCAGCGAAAGCAGCGGATCGAGCAGCCGCGTTTTCTGCAGCCCAAGGAAAACAGGATCGGTTCGCAGCAGCGTTCCGAATCCGCGCTCGCCCAGCTTGTCGTCCGGCCGGCCGCCTTCCTCCTCCGGATTCGGATTCCCGATCTCGCCCTTTTTGCCGCCGCCGCGCTCGAACACGCGCAGCACGTTACCCGGCTGCGAAATTTCCCAGCGCTCGAGCGGCGTCAAGTCCGGCAAAATTCCTTTCGTTCGCGTTTCTTCCGCCGTCGGCGCCGGCACGGTCCGCACGGCTTGCGGCAGCCCTTCGGACGAATAGCTCTCGCCGAATCGCGCGTTCTTCAGTGGAAACGAGCCGTTGTTATAGAGCGCCGCGCCCCACAGAAACGCGCCGTGCGTCATCATGCTCGTCTTCACCTTCAGCACTTCCGCCGCGTGGCACTCTGCCGTTCCGCACGTCTCCGCCGCCACGCGCAAGTCCCCCGGGTTGACGAACCTCACGTATTCGTAGCTTTCGCGCAGCCAGCTCGCAAACGGCCTCTCCGCGTTCGCCAGCCCGCGCGCGAATTCCCGCTCGCGCGGTTGCACGTGCGCCTTCTTCTTCACTTGGTTGTATGCGTCGGAATCCTTCGGCGTGCCTTCGGTGAGCCGCGCGGTCACGTCTCCGCCGTGGCAATCCGCGCACCCGAGCCGCACCGTCCGCGTCGGATGCATCGTCGGCTCGTCGGTATGTGTGTGGCAGGTAACGCATCCCGCGCTCTTGCGGTCCGCTTCCTCCTGCGATTGTGTCAGCAGGCCTGCCTGCGGCGCCTGCGCTTGCGCCCTCGACCGATGCTCGAGCGCAAACAGCGCGATGATCGCGATCGGGATCGCGCACACAACAGCGCGACGTCTGCGCCAATGCCAGCCAGAGTTCAGCCTGTTATTCATCTCAAAACTGCAACCGAAAATCCGTAAACAGCGACCACAACGTCTTCCCGCCATAAATATCGCGCAGCCCCTGCCCCGGCACCAGCGACGCCGCCCCCGCCGTAATCGAAAAATTTTCCGTCAGCGGCGGGCGATACCTCACTCCTACGCTCGAATCCACTCCGATTCCATGCCGGATCGGAGCCTGAAACAGCAGCAGCTCGAGCGGCTCGGTATCCATGAATCGCAGATAGTTCACGTTCACGAAGCCCCGCAGCTTTGGCGTGATGTCGAAATTCGCCCCCACATTCGACAGCAAAATCCCCGGGTTCACGAAATTCGCCTGCCCCTCATCCTTATTCGACCGCAGGCTCGGCAGCAGACTGTTCGGCGGCGTCAGCGTCACACCCGCCCCGGTCAGCCGGATTCCCTCGCGGTTCCACAGGCTGAAAATTCCTCCGGCAAATTCCGGAAAATCCTCGATGGCGTCGAACCCGCGCACTTGCGGCGCCCGCGGGTCCTTCGATCCCGACGCATAAAAAACCGACGCCTTGAAACGAATCCAGTCCTTGTCCACCGAAAGCTCGGTGGCCGCCATCTGCGCGTTGATGGTCACCGGTTTCCCCGCGATCGGATTATTGCTGTCGTTTCCAATCGCCTGGTAAAACGCGTGCGTCAGATTCAGCCAGCCGATGTGGCCGTCTCCGGTCCAGCCGAGATATGCGGCGTGAATGCTGTGCGGCTGCACCATGTTGTTCGATACCACGGTCCCGATCGGAGCGGGCCGCACCAGAAATCCATTGTCGTCGAAATGGATGGTGGCCTGGTCCATGTTGTAGTGCACGCTGAACTGCGCCGTGTAGCCGGGAAAGAAAAAATCCTGCTTGTACACGTTGGCGATAATCACCTGCTGCTTCCGCAGCGCCATCGAGTTGAGACCGCTGTTCGTGTTTTTTTCGAGAAAATTGAAATACGCGAGATTATATTGCCAGCGGTTCGAATCGAGCGTGCCGAACACGCGCAGCCCCGGCTGCTCCTCGACGAAAATGAACCCGCGAAAATCGCTGTTGAATCCCTGAATCCCCGCGCGCACGGAAATGAAATCGAAATTGTCGCTCAGGTCCGCGAGCTTCACTTCCGCAAACGCTTCCTGCAAGCCCAGGTGCGAATCGAGCCGCGTGGTTCCCTCGCGCACGTCGATGTTCACGATCCCCAGTTCGCGCGTGTCCAAAAAATTCAGGCTGATCGCCGGCGTCACGCGGATTCGCCAGTCCACCGGGCGGAACGAAGTGTCGCCGTGAAACAGGTCGAACGAAAACAGGAACACCTGGTCCACGAACGCCTGCTGCCCCTTCCCGAAAAACCCGCTGCTTCCCGGCCGCGCCGTGCTCACGTCGCTCGGGACGGGCAAATTCCGCCCGTCGAAGAATGTGTCGCTCACCGCCGTCAGGTTGAAAAATGTCCGCTGCCCGAAGACCGGCATATCTCCTTTCAGTTTGTTGCGGTCAAACGGGTCCCACAGCCTCCCTTTCACGTACGGGTATTCGCCGCCGATTCCGTAGCGGTCCCAGTCGGGCATGCTGACGAGCCAGCGGTCCGGCTGGACCTGAAACACTTCGCTCGCGGGAGGCAAGACCGGCGGCGAAGGAGCCTCGCCCGGAGGCACGATTTCCGGGCGTTGCACTGTTTCAGGATATTTTCCCGGCGCAGGCTCCGACGGCTTCGTCTGCGGAATTTGCGGCGCGCCCTCTGCGGGCGGCGCAGGAGGCAACGCGGTGAGCGTAATTTCGCGAACGGAGATTTCACCCGCAGCAGGCGCGACTTCCGCCGCAGGCAACTCGGCATAGCCTTCGCCCGCGACTTTCAATTCATACCGCCCCGCGGGCAATTCGATCAGCCGGAAGACGCCTTCCGCCGTGCTCGTGCTTTCGTAGATTTTCCCGCTGGCGAGATTTCGCAACGATACGCGCGCCCCGGGCACAGGCCGCCCATTTGCGTCCCGCACAATTCCTTCGAGCGCAGCAGTTTTTTCCGCAACTTTCCCGGGAAGCCGCTGCTCTTGAAATGGCGATGGATGCGCGGCGGCTGGCAGCGCAGTGAAATTCGCACTAGTAGCAAGGAATAGCCAAGCGATCAACCGCGGAGCTAATCGTTTCGGAAGGAAATAGGATGCCCTCAGCATCCTCAGTGTCCTGAGCTCGCTCGTCTCTTCAGTCGCTTTCGTTCTTCCCCGGCTTTGCTATCACATCCCCTTCCACCCGAGCAAGCCTTTTCGCCGCGCTCGACGGAAGACTTCCGCCGCCTTATTCGCATAGTTCCACAAAGGACTTTCATTGAGAACCACGGACACCTGTGGTACCAATAACCGCACGCCGATGAATCGCGCCGCAGATCGAGGTTCGCGAACCTGCTGCATCCGGAATTTACTTTTACTCGTCGCATCCTGCGCCGCACTCGCCGCGTGCGGCGGCGGCAGCGGCGCGGCGGCGCCGGCTGCGCCTCCGCCTCCGCCGCCTCCTCAATTCCTCACGCAAGCTGACGTTACCGCCATCGTCCAGGCTGCCGCCACCGCCGCACAATCCAACACAATGGCCATCGCCGTCGTGGACCGCCTCGGCCGCATCCTCGCCGTGTATAAAGGACCCGCTACGCCCGCGCTCGTTCCCGGCAATTTCGGCGTGATGGTGCCCGCCGACGATCTCGCCGTCTCCCTCGCGCGCACCGGCGCATTTTTCAGCAACAACCAGGCGCCGCTCTCTTCGCGCACCGTGCGCTATATCAGCGGCGTCCATTTTCCGCCGGGCATCACCAACACGCCCAACGCCGCGCTCTACGGCATCGAAAACACCAATCGCGGCTGCACTCTCTCCGCAGCTCTTTCGCCCACGATTCCGCCGGCAACCACCATCAGCGGCGCCACTCCCGGCCTTGGCATCGCCACCGGCAAAGCCGACACGAACGACAGCGACCCGACCGCCGTGAATCCCGGCGGCGTACCCATTTTCAAAAACGGCCAGGTGGTCGGCGGCGTCGGCATCACCGGCGTCGCGCTCGACGTCGCCGAATTCGTCGCCTTCAGCGCCGCGCGCGTCAACACCGACGGCATCTTCATCGATCCCGCCGCGCTGCCTTTTCCCGGCGAAGTTGTAATCGACGGCGTCGCGCTTCCCTTCGTCGATCAGACCACCGCGCCCGCCGGCGTCACCGCCGGGACATTCAACGCTGCGAATTTCACGGTCGGCCCGGTCGCAAGCCCCGGCGCGCCGCCCGATGGCGATCTCATCCCGCCCATGGCCGGGCCCGTCGGCGGCCTCACCGCCGCCCAAGTGACGCAAATCGTTGCGAACGCCGTCGCCACTGCTTCGATCACTCGCGCGCTCATCCGCCTCCCGCTCGGCTCGCGCACCCGCATGACCATCGCCGTGAGCGACCTCGACGGCACCCTCATCGCGCTGCATCGCATGCCCGACGGCACCGTCTTCAGCATCGACGTCGCCGCCACCAAAGCGCGCAACGTGATCTATTTCAGCGGCCCCACTCGCCAGCCAATGGACTTGAACGATGTCCCCATGGGCACGGCCGTGACGAATCGCACGATCAGCTTCGGCGCTCAGCCGTTTTTTCCCCCGGGCATCGCCGGCTCCGGCGACGGCCCCTTCTTCAATATCTACACGCGCGATGTGGCGAATGCCTGCACGCAAGGTTTCGAGGCGCCCGGCCCCAATCAAAGCGGCATCGTTTTCTTCCCCGGCTCCGAGCCGCTCTATATCAACGGCAATCTTGTCGGCGGCCTCGGTGTTAGCGGCGATGGTGTCGATCAAGATGACTACGTCACCGCCGGTGGCGCTGCCGGCTTCGAGCCCGCCGCCGCAATTCGCGCCGACCAGATCTTCATCGACGGCGTTCGCCTCCCCTACCTGAAGTTCCCTCGCAACCCCACCGATTGACCTTTGCATTTTGTGGCACAGCCTTAAGTGGCACAGCCAATCCTGGCTGTGCGCCTTTCTCTCACATCGGCGCGAAATCCAAATCTCACCACGCGGGATAATTCAAGGGCGATTGGAAATTGGGAGGAAAAAACTCGCTGCGAAGGAAAAAAAGGGCCCGGGAGCTGGATTCCGGGCCCTCGATGAATCGTATTAATTCACCGTCAGCGTGACCGGCAGCGAATGAAAATGCTGCCCCGAAATTCCATTCACGAAAACCTGGAACGTGCCTTTCGGCGTGCCAGCCTGCGGCGCCGCATTGTTGTTCATGCCGTATCCTCCGCCGCAACCTCCGGCCGCAAGCATGGCCGCCGCCGCGAGCAGCAATCCCAGACCGCCAAGGAGTTTCCCTGTGCGAGCCCTGTTCGCGGACGCCCGATTTTTTCCCGGGGCCGCAAAGACAATCCCAATCAGCCCGAATCCGAGCACGCTGAACGAAGTCAGAATCGTCCCCATGCCCATGCCCATGCCCGTTCCCATGCCGGAGCCCGAACCCATCCCGCTGCCGGATCCGGAGCCCGAGCCGCTTCCGCCGCTCGAGCCCGCGGGCACACCCGCAGCGCCGGATGCCGCCTGCGTTTGAATCATCACGCTCACCGTGGTTCCGGGATTCGCCGATGAATTCGAGAACGCACACTGCGAATTGGCCGGGAGCGCTGAGCACGAGAGGCTCACCATCGCGTTGTCTCCCGCAAAACTTCCGATCGAGACCATGTAGGTGGCCGTCATTCCCGGGGTCACCGTCATCGAGGACGACCCCTGCACGGTCAAGTCGAAATCCGACACCGCCTGCACCGCCGCGGCTTCGAGCGTCGCAAACAGCCCGCCGTTTTCATCAGCCAGCCCCGCGTCGATGAACAGCGTGTTCGGATTGCCGTCGGCTCCGGTGAGGAAAATCATGTCCCAGAGAGAAAGATTGCGCACGAGCTGCCCGTTCGGGTCCTGAAGCTGGCCCAGGAGCTGTTGAGTGCCCGAATTGTAAGCGCCGATCAATCCGTCCCCGAAATTTCCCACCAGCAGCGCGCTGCCGAACGCTCCGAACGACGCCGGAGCCATCACCACGCCCCACGGAGAATTCAACGCTCCGCCCGCCAGCAGGTGATTCGGCGTCATCAGGTTGCCGTTCATGTCGAAGACGTCCACGATTCCATTTCCCGGCGCGTTCACGGGGTCATGCTTCGCCGCGTCCTGCATCGCGTAAGTGACGTACACCTGATTGTTCACCACGTGAATTCCAAACGGCGCAAAGCCCGCCGGAAGATTCGGGTCGGTGAAGCTGCCGGGCCCGGGAAAATTTCCCGTCGCGAAATTCTTATCGAATATGTCCACCTGGCCGGAACGGAAATTCGATGCGAGCAGGAAATTATTGCCCGCCGCGTTCGTAATGAGCGCCAAGCCCTTGTACACCGCGCCTGTGCCGCCCATCGAATTGTCCACCGCAAGAATCGCGCCCGATCCCGTGCCGTTCCAGCCGGAAATCGTTCCGTCCTCGGTCGAGAAGATGAAAAGGCTCGGCGCGGTCGTTCCCATCGCCGTCACTTGAAAATCGTTCGTGCCGTTCGCCACGATTCCCGTCGGCGCTGCCACCGCGCTGCTTCCCTTCGGCGGCGGAATCGTGAAAACACCAAATCCCGCGCCGGTGTTGTCGTAGAGCGTCGAAACGCCCGCGTTGTTGTCCGAGATCCAGATCGGATTTCCCGGAAACAACGCGATCCCCCACGGATTCAGCAAGTTCGAATCCATGTGCGCTGCGAGCCCGCTCATGTTGGAGACTAGGTTGGTTTGTTTGTAGCTGTTCGCCTGCGCTTGCACGCCGCGCGCGGAAAAAAGACAGACACAAATAAGCCCCGTTAAAAATCCAATCAGCGTTCGTGCCATGCTGGATCGCTCCTGTTTGAAATTTCACTGCTCTACGGCCGGCCTCGGCTTCATCCGTCATTCGAGCTGCTGCCGCGGGGTGGGAAATCCACAACAAATCAAGCAGGGCCGGCTCGCCCCGGTGTACGCGCTAGTGGTGAGATGCCTGGAATCCGCCGGCAAGGATTGAAGAAGAAGACAAGTCTTTCTAAACCCTGAACGCACTCGAATAAAAGCTCTTAAGGCAAGAAATCAAGCGCCGCGCAGGAACCTACTGGCGTGCCCCGCGCATATTTTTGATAATCTTTCGCGGCCCCAAGCGCAGAAAGGAACCGCACCAGGATGCATCGACCGGCAAATCGACTCGTCAAATTCGCCCTCCTCCTCGCATTCATCTCCCTCGGGCCCGCTTTCGTGCGCGCTCAGCACAAGAAAGCTGCCCCTCCAGATGGCCCCGATGAGCAATTAAAGGAATTCCGTCTCAAGGATTTGGAAGCGACTCTCCGCACCATGCCGCCTGGTCCCGATCGCGACTATTTCGCCGGAGTGTTCGCCAATCGCGCGGGGCACACGGCCGTCTCCATCGAGCTGCTGACGAGAGTCCTCCCCGCCCTTCGCGATGCGCGCCCCGATCGCGCCGCCATCGCTCTCGAAGCTCTCGCCGACGGCTACTTCAAAACTTTTCGCTACGCCGATTCCGCGCGCGCCTATGACGATCTGCTGGCGCACTTTTCCTCCCAGCTCACGCCCCAGAAATTGAAAGGCACGAAAGACGACGCGCAGATCGTGCAAATCCTTCGCGACTCCCCGGCCCAAACCATCTCCTGGAGCGGCGCCGTCAGCCTGAAAACCGAGCGCAATCCCCTGAATTCGCAAAATGTGGAACTGACGGTCAACGGAGTGCATGGCCCCTGGCTGATTGACACCGGCGCAAATATCTCCGTCGTCAGCAAAACTTTCGCCGAGCAGCTCGGGCTGAAGCTTCTCGCTGGCGCCGCCGAGACGCAGGCCGGGCTCACCGGCATCGAAAATCCCTTGCGCGTTGCGCTCGTTCCCACGCTCGAAATCGGTGGCGCAACCTTGCACAACGTGGTCGTGATGGTTCTCGATGACGCAAATTTGCATGTCGGCTCGGGTGAGGGCGCGTATCAGATCCATGCGATTCTCGGCTATCCCGTGTTGCAGGCCCTCGGCACGATCACTTTTCGCCGCGAGGGAGTCTTCGAAGCCGGCGGCACTCCACCCGCCGCGGGAGCCGCAGCGCGCATTTATATGGACCTGCTCATTCCGCTACTTTCCTGCAACGTCGAGGGAGAGGATCTCCTTTTCAGCTTTGATACCGGCGCGGCGGATACGAATCTCTCTGTTCTTTACTACGAGCGCTTTCGCAGCGAGTCCAGGACCTGGAAGAAAACGAATTTTGAGATTGCCGGTGCAGGAGGTGTGGTCAAGCGCAAGCTCTACGTCCAGCCCGAAGCGATCCTGGGCATCGGAGACAACAAGGTCCCGCTGAAGTCGGTCTCGATCTACACGACGAAATCAGGCACCACGCACGACGACCTCTACGGCAACCTCGGCCAGGACGTAGTTGAAAATTTCGAAAGCTTCACCCTCGATTTTCGCGCCATGACCTTCACCCTCGGAGCCCCCGTTCCCCCAACCAAGGATCACTAGCGCGTAAGCTTCCACCGCCTTTCGCCTTGCTGGATTTGAGGTAAGCAAGCACCAGCTCGAGGGACCTGGCTGGAACTTGACTGCCGGCACGATGTAAAATCCCTTGCAATCAATTTCGAGTTGTGCGCTCGCCGCTTTTCACTTTCCGCGAAAGTCGAAAATCGCTGTCAATCCGTATTGTTACGAATATCTTTTGGCCGTTGAGCATGCTAGCATTCCCCGTTTTTTCATGGCGACACACAACCCTCTATCGGACGTGGAGTCCATCTCGGAGCCGCTTCGACGCCGCTCTTTTCTCGCAGGGGCACGGCATGCCGTGCCCGCCGCCCCGCAGCACATACCCGCGCTCGTAAGTTCATTCCTTGCAACATCGGAAAACGCGCGAACCGTAGTTCATCCCGAAAATCAATGTCAGACTGTTTTGCTCCTAACTCCAAGAAAACAAAGGATCGGCCCAATCTCATCCCGATAATTTTTGAGAGTTATTGCACAATAATTGTGCAATCGGGCCCGGGCCCCGAGAGGAGGCGAGAAAACCGCAGGACAAGTACGAGCGCCCGCCGATGCGCACCTCAAAGTCATGCGCTTCGCAATCTGTTGTTAAGTTTTCAGCTTCAGCCGGGGCTTGTTCTCTTCGAGGAAGCTGCGGAGGTCATTGGCCGCATCGAGCAAGCGCGTCCACTGCTCGTAATAAAGTGTCACGGGAAAGCGGCCGAGGCCGTACACGCTCACGCCGCCTTTTTCTCCCACGCGGAATTCGAGCGCACCCTTCCGGCGGCCTCCCGCCTGCTTTTCGAGTTCGGCGATGCGTGCGAGCAACTCTTCCTTGGTCGGTTCGGTCATGGTGGTATCTCCTGCGGAAGGGGGTGCGCGACTTCTGTGAAGCGCCCCCATCATACCACCGCCGGCCGCCCGCGCACACTCCGGCGCCGTTCCACTCTCGCGCCGCGACGCCTACGATTCGCGGCCCGCCCGGCTCGCGCTGCGCTACAATGCCCCCGAGACCCCATGCGCATAGCGAGCCGGCGGAAGACGATCGCGTTCTTTGTCGTTCTGGGCGTGTGCCTGGTCGCCATCGCGGTCGCGCTCAACGTCGGCTGGATCATTCTGAACCGCCGCGAAATCGCGCTGCTGCTCTTCGGCGTAATCTTTTTCGCCGCCATCATCGCCGGAATGATCCTCAACACCAGCTTCCTGGTGCACGAAATCCGCCGCAACGAGCAGCACGACAGCTTCATCAACGCCGTGACGCACGAGCTGAAAACGCCCATCACCTCCATCCGTCTCTACCTCGAAACTCTCCAGCGCCGCGACGTGGGCGAAACGCAGCGCCAGGAATTTTACAAATCCATGCTGCTCGATACCGACCGTCTGCTCGGCACCGTCGAGCAAGTGCTCAAGGCGGGCCAGGCGGGCGCCCGCTTCCGCGCTCGTTACCGCACCGAAATCGATTTCGCCGCTTTGGTCCGCGAATGCACGGACCTGGCGCTCACGCGGCATCACCTTCAGCCCGAAGCGTTGCATTTCGATGCGCCGAAAAACGGCAACTCCTTCCGCGTCCAGGGCGATCCCGAAGAGTTGCGCACGGCGGTCTCGAATGTGCTCGATAACGCCGTGAAATATTCGGGCGACCGCATCGATGTCTCTGTGCAAGTGGACTCGCCCGATGAAAAGCACGTCGTCTTGCGCGTGCGCGACCGCGGCGTGGGAATTCCCGCGGATGAACTCAAGCGCATCTTCAAGCGGTTTTACCGCGTGCGCGAGCGCGCGCTGGGCCGCGTGAAGGGAACCGGGCTCGGGCTGTTCATCGTCCGCGCGATTGCCCGCACGCACGGCGGCAAAGTGTTTGCCGAAAGCGCGGGCGCGGGGCGCGGCACCACCGTCACGCTGGAATTGCCGAGGAGCCGCGCATGAGCCGCGTGATGGTGGTGGAAGATGAAGCGCACCTGGCCGAAGGATTGCGCTTCAACCTCGAGGCGGAAAAATATTCGGTGGAGGTCGTGCCCGACGGCGAGTCGGCGCTCAACAGCCTGCTCCAACAAAAACAAGGATTCGACGCCGTCGTGCTCGACGTGATGCTCCCGGGCATCGACGGCTTCGCCGTCGCGTCCGCTCTTCGCAAAGCGAGAAACTTCGTGCCCGTGCTGATGCTCACCGCGCGCGGCCGCCCGGAAGATGTGCTGAAGGGATTCGCGGCGGGCGCCGACGACTATTTGCCGAAGCCCTTCGAGCTCCCGATTTTTCTCGCGCGGCTGCAAGGCCTGCTGCGGAGAAGCGAATGGCTTCGCGCCGGCCAGGCGCATGCAAAATCCGAGAGCGCGGCTACTAAAAAAGCAGGCGAAGACGGCGGCGCGGCCGATTCCGGCGTGTTCTCGTTCAACGGGCGGACGATCGATTTTGGCGCGCTCGAATTGCGCACCGGCGGCACCACCATCCAATTGACGTTGATGGAAGCCAAGCTGCTTCGCCACCTGATTCAAAACGAGGGGCGCAACGTCTCGCGCAAAGCGATCCTCGAGAAAGTGTGGGGTCTGCACGAAGACACCGACACGCGCGCGATCGACAATTTCATCGTCCGGCTGCGGCGTTACATCGAAAAAGATCCATCCCGGCCGCGCCATCTGCTCACCGTTCGCGGCGTCGGCTACCGCTTTCTCGCCTAGAGGAATTCAGCGTGAAACCGGCCCGGGCAAATTCGAAAAATTTCGCAGCCGATTTTTCGCCGGGAAGCGATTCAGGCGAAACGTCCAATTGCGATGAGCGCACCGCTGACGTAGAATGTTCCCACCATCCTGCAGCAAACCGGTTCCCCGGTAGCTCAATGGTAGAGCATTCGGCTGTTAACCGAAGGGTTGCAAGTTCGAGTCTTGCCCGGGGAGCCATTCCTTCCGATTCTGCGAACTTGGGTGGAATTCATCGAATTCGAAAATCTCCAAAGTCAACTTGCCGGGGTAGACGGTCACGCCTTTGAGGACACACTGCAATGCCTCGGATTGTTCGCCAGGGGTCAAGGATGTGAAAACCATTCGAAATTCGCGGAGAGTTTGCAGCACCAATTCCGCGTTATAGTCACGGCTCGCTGATTCACTCATTTTTCGCTGGCAATCAAATAGCTCCGCTTCCAACAGCTTCTTGTCTGCTTCCAGCGCCCCGATCTGGGCCTCCAGTCTTCCGATCGAGAGCCTGCCTTGCCTGAGAGCTTTGACGTGCCGGCCAATTTCCTCCTCAATCTCGTCGAGCCTTTCCCGAATCCGCCGCGTTTCTCATTCCAGCGGCTCCACTTTTCTCTGGAGATCGCCGTTCAATTCTTCGACGGTCGCTTTCAGATACGCATCGTTCTGACTGAGTTCAGACAGCTTTCCAACAACGAGAGCCTCGACGTGGTCTGCATTGATGTGTTTCACCGAACACACGGAATTGCCGAAATGCATTGTCTTCGTGCAGCGGTGGTACGGAACGCGGAACGTAGTGCCGTTTTTGGCTTTCTTCTGCGTGTAGTGTGGCGTCATATGCGAATCGCACACGGCACACCGCATCAGGCCCCTCAGCAGGAACACTCGATTCAACCTCGTTGCGCTGTGGCTTCTGTCTCGCCTGGACGATTGGACCTTCTGGAACAGACTCTCATCAAGATGAGTCGGAGGCCCTCCAACTCGGAATCAGCAGGCAGGAATAAAATGTCGGGCACCGGATGGGAAATACAGCAAGCAAGCCGGCTTCTCTTGCTAATCGTTGGAATCCTGTTCCTGTACCGCACGATGATTTGGCTACAAGGCCATTCCAAGAAAAATAGTTAAACTCATCAGGCGTGGCCGGTTTCTGAATCGAAATATCCCCGCACGATTCTCCCGTTCGTGCGAACTTGCAAATTCCCATTTCAAAACAGTGAATCCTTTTCACATAGAATTTTGTGGTCCCATAAACAAGAACTGAAATCTCCGCTAGCCGCAGACAAGCTAGCTTACGCATTTTTTCCAAAAATCACTCAAGGCCAGCCAAGAAGGGCTCAAAGAGGCCCTGTTTTGTCGTGCTTTTTCTCCGAATTCGATTTGTCAGATTCAATCCCTGAGCCAAAATCCCTTCGGAGGACATTTTGACCAACCCAAACCGAACCAAAAAGCATTGGTTTGTAGGAATTTCGATTATCCGTTTGGAAAGGGAATAGATTCGAGCCATATGGCAATTTCGCGAAAATAGAAAACGGACCTTACAATGTCCAGTGCACCATCAATTGCGAGAAAATCCCACATTCTCTCGGTGGTGGCGAACGCATGCGGCGATCGCCAAAAAAGAAGCCAACCGAATTCCAAGCAAAGTTCGACTCCCGGAAGCCCTATCACTGGACCGTTCTGACATACCTTGAGTATGATCCCATGAAAATCGGAGCGGTGCAGCCGACGTTGTTTTAGACGCAATGGAAATCAACCAACCGCATGGACTCGCATTGTCTACCACTGGGAAAAGAGACCTCGGGAGTGCTTCCTGGTCGAAACATGGGCAAAGCATGTCGAGCCCTCCCAAACCGGAATTCTGCTCGGACTAGCCAAGTCTCCTCGCAATGACGCCCGATTGCTCTCCCCTCTCGGATCCCCGCTGTTCAGGTCAGTGGGGCCGGGATGACCGGACCGAAGCAGGCTGACCATTGTGACGACGGTCACACTCTCCAGTGACGTGAATCATATTCCTGTGTGCCCGTGGGCGGCCATCATGCGCGCCCGAGGTAACCATTTACATTGACTGTACTTGGGGAACCCCGGCCTGGGGAAGGGCTTGGCGATGGACGTGAGAGAGCTTCGAACCGTGATAAGCGTCACATTGGCCCAGAATAGGTTGATTGCGTATTCGTCCTTATCCGTACGGGGGGGAAAGCGATTCCTGCGCCGTTCTGCAAAGACCGAACTTCCTACGCAACGCGCCACAAAAGCTACCCAAACCAGCACGATATCGGGCCGACTTGAACCAGACATCGGGCGGACCGTGGAGAACTAGCCGGACGCCCCACGCTTTGGCTCCAAGATGGAGAAATGAAAGGAAAAAAGGAGATTACAGATGAAAAGAATGGCAGTTTTCGTGTTCGTGGCATTTCCTATCGCAGTGTTGATGTTGATTGCCGCTCTGAATCCGTCCAGAGTTTCGGCGGTTCCTAGCTATGCGAGGCAGACGGGCCTGCCGTGCAGCAGCTGCCACTATGCTCCTCCGGAACTTAACCCTGCCGGACGAAGGTTCAAGCTGCTCGGTTACGTAGATAAAGCGGATGAGACCAAGGTCATCAAGGTCGATGCAAACAAATCACATACGGGCCTTGATCTTCTCGCTTCGCTACCTCTATCCGTAATGTTGGAGACCTCGTTTACTTCAATCCAGAGGCCTGAACCGGCGGCACAGAATGGCAATTTTGAATTCCCTCAAGATGTGTCGCTCTTCCTCTCCGGGGCATGGACAAGCCACATCGGCAGCTTTCTTCAGGTGACTTACGACACCATGGAGAACCACTTCAGCAGCGATAACACGGACATCCGCTACGCAAATCAGAGAAAGTTTGCTGACAAAGAGCTGATTTACGGCTTGAACTTCAACAACAACCCGACAGTGGAGGACCTCTGGAACAGTACGCCGGCATGGGGTTACCCGTGGATCGCCAGCGATTTTGCACCCACTCCCGCTGCGACTCCCTTCATTAATGGTCTTCTGGCGCAGGATGTCGCCGGATTTGGCGCTTACGCGATGTGGAACAACCATCTGTATGTGGACGCGACGGTCTATCGCTCTGAACACTTGGGCTTTTCGCAGCCGAATGCTGGAACTTGTTGTGAATTCAACATTCGGGGCATTGCGCCCTATTGGCGAGTCGCGTGGCAGGAATTAACACCGAAGACCCAGTTCGAGGTGGGTACCTACGGCATGCACATGCGGTCCACGCCCCTCGGGATAACCGGCACTGAGAACGAATATACGGATTGGGCCGTAGACACGCAGATCGATCGAACAGTATTTAGAAAAGACGTGCTCTCATTTCGGGCCACGTATATCCGCGAAAACTCCGACTTGTCAGCCAACCTGGCCGCTGCAATGCCGACGGCCTCCGTGGGTGCGCACCATTTGAATACTGTCCTGACCAACGCCGAATACCATTTCGCCAACCGCTATACGGCCACATTCGGTTGGTTTGAAACGGCCGGCACAATCGATCCGAAGCTGTACCCTCCGAACCCAGTGGGCGGCAGTGCCAATGGCGACCCCAGAAGTGCCGGCTATATCGCGAACATCTCCTATTGGCCGTGGCAGAATCTGCAGCTGGCTGCCCAATATACCGGATATACTCGCTTCAATGGCGGCACCACCAACTATGATGGTTCAGGCCGCAACGCGAGCGCTAATAATACAATCTATCTGGATGTGAAATTCATTTTCTGAAATGCATGTTGACAATTGCCAATTGCAAATCCGAAGGAGACCAGATGCGCCTTCGGCCCACAACCAAGTATGACTATAGATTTGAGCGGGCGGGTGCAAACCGGGTCACTCTGCCGCAGGCATCGGTGGTAGACCAACGATTTTATGCAAAATTTCGAGAAAAATGAGAGGGAACCAATGAAGCTAAGCCGATTAGCAGTGAAAGCAGTGACAGTTAGCGGCGGTGCGGTGCTTGTTCTAGCGGGCGCAAGCCTGGCGGGAGATGTAAAAGGAAAGGTGTCGGTCCAGGGCTTGCGTTCGGCGGAAAACATCGCTGTGTACGTGGACGCAATCCCGGGGAAGAAGTTCGATCCTCCAACGCAGCATGTCACGATCGATCAGCGCAAGATGACATTCACTCCACAGGTCACCGTCGTCCTCCAGGGAACAACCGTTGACTTCTTAAACAGCGATCCGGTCGGGCACAACGTGTATTGGCCTTCCATCAGCGGGAACAAGAAGTTGGCGCACAACCTGGGAACGTGGCCCAAAGGCGAGAAGAAATCGTTCCAGTTCAATGACCAGGGCGTGGCCTCGCTGCTGTGCAATGTTCACCCGGAGATGTCCGGCTATGTCGTGATCGTCGCCACGCCATATTTCGCGGTGACAGATAAGGAGGGCGCGTTTCAACTGAAGGATGTTCCGCCGGGAACGTACACGCTCAAGACGTGGAGCGAAGACGGCAAACCCACGACGCAATCGATCACCGTCACGGGCGGCGCAACGAACGTCGAAGTGACTGTGAAGAAGTAGCGACCCGGACGGGAGCCGCGCGTGGAGCTTCGCACCAAATTGGTGGACCTGGATTGGCTCGAGTCGAATTTTCCGTGCATGCAGGCCTGCCCGGTCCACACGCAAGCGGGGCGGTACGTTTCGCTTATCGCAGAAGGCCGCTACGAGGAAGCGTACCGCTATGCCCGGTCGCCCAACCCCTTCGCTTCGATTTGCGGCCGGGTGTGCGGGCACCCTTGCGAAACCGCCTGCCGGCGAGGCAAATTTGATTCGGCCATTTCCATCCGCGCGCTCAAGCGGTTTCTTACAGAGCGCCACGGTCCCGAATCCCGCAATCCGGTGGACGTGTTCCCGGAAAAGCCCACAGTAACCCGTTCCGAAAAAGTCGCTGTCATCGGCTCAGGCCCCGCTGGTCTCTCAGCAGCACACGATTTAGCGCTGCTTGGCTACGGCGTGACGGTGTTCGAGGCGGCCGCGGTCCCGGGAGGAATGCTTCACCTCGGTATTCCCGAGTACCGGCTGCCGCGGGATGTCTTGCAGGCGCAGATCCGCGAAATTCTCGATCTTGGACCAGAGCTGCGAGTGAACACGCGCTTGGGAAAAGACTTCACGATCACGGACCTTCACCAGCAAGGATACAAGGCGATTCTCTTGGCTTTCGGCTTGCATCGCAGCCGCGATTTGAGCATTCCCGGCAACGAGCTCGACGGCGTCGTCAAAGGCATCGACTTCCTCCTCAACGTCAATCTGGGCTACCGGTTCTCCATCGGCAAAAAGGTCGTGGTGATTGGCGGAGGGAACGTTGCGATCGACGTAGCTCGCTCCGCGCTTCGTGCCCAGCAAAGACTGACACTCGAGGCGTTGAGCACCTCTTTGCTTCCGGACAGCCTGAGCGACAGCGAATTGAGCGTGGCAATGAAGGAATTGATGGATGTTTCCCGCGCGGCGCTGCGCATGGGTGCGCGGGAAGTCCATCTCGTTTGCCTGGAATCACGCGAGGAAATGCCCGCTTTTGAAGAGGAAGTGGAAGAGGGCCTCGAAGAAGGATTGAAGATCCACCCCTCGCTAGGCCCCAAACAGTTCGTGGGAAAGAACGGAAAGTTGGTCGGGCTGGAGACGATCCGCTGCACCAGCGTATTCGACGCAAACCATCGCTTCAATCCTCAATTCGAGGTGGGGTCTGAGTCCACCATTCCTTGCGATACCGCGATTCTCGCCATCGGCCAGACTTCCGATCTCTCGTTCTTGCCTCCGGAACTCGGCGTCGAGACGACGCGGGGAGGGATCCTCAAAGTAGACCCGGAAACATTGATGACGACCGCGCCGGGGATATTTGCCGCGGGGGATATTGCGTTTGGCCCGCGGCTGATCATCAGCGCCGTGGCGGACGGCAAGCGCGCCGCCGAAGGGATCGACCGCTACTTGCGCGGAGCCGAATGGAAGCCGAAACCGAAGCACGTGCTCATCACCGTGCTCGACCACCACGAAATGGCCGCGCATTTCGACGAGTACTCACGGCTGGCCGTGCCAGTGATTCCGATAGACCGACGCACCGGCGTTGCGGAAGTCGAGGCGGGATTTTCCGAAGAGCAGGCGCGGCGGGAAGCGTCGCGCTGCTTGCGCTGCTGGATCAACACCGTCTTTGAGGGCAACGAATCGAAAGGCACCGAGTGCATCCTTTGTGGTGGGTGTGTGGACGTCTGCCCGGAAAATTGCCTCCGGCTGGCCCCTCTCAGCCAGTTTGCGTTCTCCGATGAAGCCAGGGCTTTGCTCAGCGACCGCGCTGCCACCGATACTGTGACGCTGCAACATCTGGAAGCAGGTGAATTGGGAGCGGTGGAAGGTTCAGTGATGATGAAAGACGAGACCATCTGCATCCGTTGCGGGCTGTGCGCCGAGAGGTGCCCGGCGCATACGATCACAATGGAAGCGTTTGAGGTGTTCGATCGGGAGCCGGGACTCGTGCAGATCCAGGAGGTCATGCTCCGCTGATGACGCCAACCGATAAAACCGCAGGAGGCGGGGAAATGCCCCCGACTCGGCCGAATGACGACGTGACCCGCCGCGATTTTCTGAACGAGATCGCCTTCAGCGCGCTCGGAATTGCGGCAGTGGGCTCGGCAGTTGTGACCTACCGGTATCTCTCGCCAAACGTGTTGTTCGAACCGCCGACGAAATTTCGCGCCGGCAGTCCCGATCTCTACCCGCTGAACAGCGTCACCTACCTGCCGGAGCAGCAGGTGTATGTGGTCCGCACCGGCGAAGGCTTTTTTGCTGTTTCCGCGGTGTGCACGCACCTGGGCTGCATTACACAATGGAAGCCCGAATCGGACCAGATTGCTTGCCCGTGTCACGGGAGCAAGTTCAAGCCCGACGGCGTGAAGATCGAGGGGCCTGCACCGCGGCCGCTGCCACACTTTCAGATCACGCTAACACTCGATGGAGAGCTCCAAGTGGACAAGCTCGAGATTGCGAAATCAAGCCAGGTGCTGAAGGTATAGACGATGGCAACCACGTTTCAAGAAGCTCTCGCGCGCCTGCGGGAAACTCGCGTGTGGAAATCCATCTTCCGCCGCGGCCCGGCGCTCACCAACCGCACGCGCAGTCTGGCGGTCTTCGGCAATATCTTCCTGCATTTCCTGCCGGTCAAAGTGCGGGAGAAATCGCTTCGCGTGCGCGCCACATATTACCTGGGCTCTATATCCTTCATCCTGTTTGCCGTTCTCTCTATTACGGGGGTTCTGCTGATGTTTTATTACCACCCCGCGATCCCGCAGGCATATCGCGATATGAAGGACTTGCAGTTTGTGGTTTCGAACGGAGTCTTCCTGCGGAATCTCCACCGTCTGGCGGCGCAATTGATGGTGCTTGCCGTGTTTGTCCACATGTTCCACGTGTTCTATCGCGGTGGATATAAGCCGCCGCATGAATTCAACTGGGTTGTTGGAGTCGTGCTGCTGCTCGTCACACTGTTTCTCAGTTACACAGGCTATCTGCTTCCCTGGGATCAATTGGCTTTTTGGGCGATCACGGTGGGAACCAACATCATCTCTGCGATGCCCGTGCTCGGCAAATATGTCCGGTTCCAGCTTCTGGGCGGCAACCTGGTGGGAGAGAACGCGCTGTTGCGCTTTTATGTGTTGCATTGCGTAGTCCTTCCAATCGCGGCGGTCGTGTTTATCGCCGTGCATTTCTGGCGCGTGCAGAAGGATGGCGGTTTGACAGTGCGGGATGAAAATGGACGAAAAGAAGACTAGCCACGAAACAAGTTTCAGCTCAGATGCGCTGAAGAATCCTCAGCGTGTCGTGTTCATCACGCGGAAGACATCCGCCAAAGTGAAGGGGGAAGTCCCCGGTCAGGTGATGGCCTATCCGCACCTGCTGCTTCGCGAGGCAGTCGCATTCCAGGTGCTTGTGATCGCCATTGTCCTCGTGTCGCTGGTGTGGGATGCGCCGCTCGAGCAGCTTGCGAATCCGCTTGTCACGCCGAATCCTGCCAAGGCGCCGTGGTATTTTCTCGGCTTGCAGGAACTGCTGCATTATTTCCCGCCGTTTGTAGCGGGCATCTTGATTCCCACGCTGGTGGTGCTCGCTCTCGTCGTGATCCCCTATTTCAATGTGAACGTGGAAGGGGAGCCGATCTGGGCAAAAAATCCCGCAGGGCGATTTCGAATTTTTTTGTCCGTACTTATCGTGCTCGCTGTCGTCCTGGCCGTGTTTCATGCGTGGACCGTAGTTATCCCCACGGTCGCAGTGGGCAGCCTAGTCCTGTGGTCGTACTTTGAGCCCGCGGCCGAAAGTGGGTTCCGGCGATATCTGCACGCGCGGGCGCTCTCCTGGTGGGTGATGACATGGTTCATCGCGGTCGCGGTGATCCTGACGGTCGTGGGAACGTTTTTCCGCGGGCCGGGGTGGTCGTGGGTTTGGCCATGGAGGGGACATGCCGGCTGAAGAAATGGGCAAAGTTTCTCGCCGGCTGCGGCTTGCCTTCGCCATCAGCAGCGTTGCCTTCGTGATTGCGCTCGCGATTTCACCGGTCAAGGATTTGCGCCGGGAATGGAAGCGCTACAAGCGCGAATACGTTCGCTTCGCGCAGACGCGCCCTGATACAAAGAGGCTGCTCGCCGATTTTCGTCCCGACATCGATCAAATCTGGATTCCCGAGGTGGGCGTAGTGGACCGGTGCACCACCTGCCATCAAGGCACTTCGCAGCCGAGCCTGGCTGGACTCGGCGTGCCGCAACCTTTCCGAGCGCACCCCGCAATTCCACACCACGTGCAGGAATGGGGTTGCGTGGTGTGCCACCGCGGGCAGGGGCCTTCCACCGAAGTTGCGGAGGCACACGAAACCACGCTTGCATGGGAACAACCGATTCTGCCCGGGAAATTCGTGCAAGGCGCTTGCGGCTCATGCCATCGAGGGGATTTGCCCCAAGCGCCGCAACTGGAGCGCGGCCGTCAATTGCTGGCTGAGCTGAACTGCGCGGGATGCCACCGGCTCCAGGGAATCGAGCGACCGGCCATGCTCGGGCCCGATCTTACGAGCATCGGGACCAAGGTGAGCCGGGAGTGGATTTACAAATGGTTGAAAGAGCCGCGGACCATCACCGATGCCGATGGAAACGTTACGGTCAACGGCGTCGAAAATGAAGAAGAGCCGCGCATGCCGAAATTTGCTCTCAGCGAAACCGAATTGCGCGCGCTTTCGGCGTATCTGAGCGTGCAGCAGGCAAAACCGGTGGAGGCTGTGAAATTCGACCCGCGCGTGGCCGCATCTCTTTCGAGGAAGCCGGATTTGGCGGATCAAGGCGAGCTCCGATTCCGCCAAATGTTTTGCTCCACCTGCCATTCGCTCGCGGTCACTCGCGCAGGAGAAAGCAAGCTGGTGGGGGGCGATATCGGGCCCGAGCTGACAAAAGTCGGGAGCAAAGTGAAACCGGAATGGCTGGCGGCGTGGCTGCGCAATCCGCAGGGTTATCTGCCGCACAGCAAGATGCCACGGTATGAGTGGTCGGATCAAGACTTGTACGAGGTGACGCAGTACATTCAAACGAAACTCACGGATCCGGATCTGCTAACCAACGTACCTCAGATGGGCGCGCCCTCAGACGATGAGATGAAGTTGGGCCGGCGGCTGTTCCTCGAAAAAGGATGCGCCAGTTGCCACCTCATCGATGGAATCGGCTCGCCGAAAGACTTCGGACCTGATCTTTCCGCACTGGGGGGCAAAAATGTTTCGCAACTTGAATTCGGCGCTTCCAAGATCCCCAGGAGCCTGATTTCTTACATCCAGGCGAAGGTGGTCAATCCGCTTTCCGTAAACGCGGCGGCGCGCATGCCTCAATACCACCTTACCCCCTCGGATCTCGATGCTGTCACCACGGCGTTGTTGAGCATGACTGGAACCCCCGCCAGCAGCGGCATGGGAAAGTTGATTGTCCCCCAGCGGCGAGCGGAGTTTCATCCCGTTGGCGAGTTTGGGAGGCTCTACGAGCGCTACAAATGCTACGTCTGCCATCAATTCAGCGGCTTCGGCGGCACTCTTGCGCCGGATCTTTCCTACGAAGGAAGTCGTGCCACGCGGGATTGGATCATTGAGTTCTTGGAAAACCCGCAGACTCTTCGGCCGACCCTCGTATTGCGAATGCCTCAATTCAACATGACGCGGCAGGAGGCGGCCGTGATCGCCGATTACTTCGGCACGGTCCTACAGCATCCGGAAGTGAATCCAACGACAGTCAGCCGAAATGAATTCACGCCGCAAATGGCGGCGTTGGGAAAAGAACTATACGAGGTGAAGTATCAATGCCAGGCGTGCCATACGATCGGTTCGTCGGGCGGCTACGTGGGCCCAAGCTTGAACAACGCCGGCAACTGGATGACTCCTGCATGGATCGAAGCCTGGCTTCGCGACCCGCAAGCTCTGGTGCCGGGCACCATTGAGCCCCGCCGCCCCTTCACGGAAAACGAAGTTAAGGCGCTCACCGCCTATGTGCTCACGCTGAACCAGGGCTCGGCACCGGGGAAACGCGGGAGCGGCGCGGCCGGGGCAAGAGGCGAGTAATGAGAACCCTCGTCCTCTTAGTCGGTCTCGCATCCATCGCTGGAATTGCTGCATGCGGCAAGAAGACCTCTGTGGCCGCAATCGATCCTCTGCGGAATGCGTACGACTCGGAGCCTGATTGGAACGACCCGCAGCGCATCATTCCCCTGAGCTACGAGCAGGCACAGGGGAAACGGATTTTCAGTCAGCAATGCGTGTGGTGCCATGCCGACTCGACTCCGGCCGGGCCTTCCAACCGCTCCAACGTGACGCCTACGCCCCCCTTGTTCAATGACGGCAGCGTGCTGAATAGCGAAAGCGACGAGTTCCTCCAGAACATTATCACCCTCGGTGGAAGCGCGATGGGCAAGTCGGCTATGATGCCTCCTTACGGAAAAACGCTCACGCAGGAGGAAGTTCGTTCCCTAATCGCCTACGCTCGAGCCATTGCTGTGCCGCTTTACCAACCTCCGGCACGCTCAAGTACAAAGTATTCAGGGAAATAGCGGCTGAACTTCTGAAGAGCAACATGAAAATTCAATGGATCGTGTGCCTTGCAGGCCTTGGTTTGACTGTCCTTGTGGCTGACTCCGCTCCGTCCTCGTTCAGCGTCTATCATGACAAATTAATCTTGCGGGCTACTCTGCGAAATCCGCTAAATTTTGAAAAGTCCAGCGGCTCGATCGACGGGCGCGCGGCGCAAAGTTTCGACTTGTTCCTAGCTCCAGAAATGAAGGCCCTGCTGCCGAAGCTGCCCACGGAGGCGGGAATCGACGCTGTCGATTTTTCCATCCTCAATCGCCTCGGCATCGAAAAGAAGTCGTCCGAGGCGATCGAATTCAACTGCCGAACGAAATGCAATGTCCTGGCCTTATCTGTTTGAGGTCAAAAGTTCGAATCTGCCACGCCCTTGATGTGATTTGAATCACGGTCGAGCGTGACGCAGGTCGTAGTCCTGTGACCATTCCAGGCTCACTTTTGCGGGAATCCGTCACATGTATAGCCATCCGACATGTTGCCAATAGAAGGAAATGGGCGAGGGCACATGACCGTTCGGCGCTTAATAACCGTCTGTCTTTTCGGCGGCGCAGGGGCCCTGCTGTTACTCGCCGGGTTGGTTGTGTGGCGCCGAGCTAGGAACACAGATCGATGGAACATCTTCCTCGCCGGGGACCCCCGCGCCGGCGCAGCGACCTTCTACCAGAAAGGATGCGCCGGCTGCCATTCCGTACTTGGCTCGGGCGGGAAGCTCGGTCCTGACCTGGGTTTGCTCGGGGCCACAGGCTCCAGCATGACGGAGCTTGTCACCGGGATGTGGAATCACGCGCCGCGCATGTGGGAACAAATAAAATCCACCAACGCCTCCTACCCTAGGTTCACACCCGAAGAGATGGCAAACCTGTTTGCCTACCTGTATGTCACCTGCTACGACGACGAAGCGGGAAACCCCGACCATGGCCAACAATTGTTCATCCAGAAGAGTTGTCTGCAGTGCCACTCGATTGGTGACACCGGAGGCACCCTTGGACCGAACTTGAGGGAAATCGGTCCTGTCGCGACGCCGATTATTTGGGCCCAGACGATGTGGAATCATGCGCCGGCGATGGAACTTTACATGCGCCAACAAAACATTTCCTGGCCGCAATTCGAGGGAGAGGAGATGAACGACTTGCTGTCCTTCGTGCGTCAAGTCCGTGCCGGGCCGGAACGCGAATCGGAGGTGCTCCCCGCCAATCCGCGCCGCGGATGGGGTTTGTTCCGACAAAAGGGATGCCTTTCTTGCCATGCCATCCACGGGGAAGGTGGCACCGCCGGTCCGGATCTCAGTATGGGTCAACCTGTGCCCACTACACTGACGCGGATGGCGGCGCGCATGTGGAATCACTCTCCTGAGATGTGGGCCGCGATGAAAGCAAAAGGCATCAAGCGTCCTACTTTTGGGGAACAGGAAATGGCGGATCTGATCGCCTTTCTCTATAGCGTCCGCTACTTCGACCAAGGTGGGTCGCCTTCCACCGGGCAGCAGTTGTTTACCGAGCGGAAGTGCGCGCAGTGCCATGGATCGAATGCACAGGGCGGTGAGTTGGGCCCCAGCCTCAGGAAGTCTCGCCGGTTCTTCACGCCGGTCAGCTTCGCATTGGCCCTCTGGTCCCATGGCCCCGGGATGTATTCGAAAGCAGAGTCACTAGGAATCGGCTGGCCCGCCCTGAATGAGGGTGACCTGAGTCATTTGCTGGCCTTTCTCAACAATCCGATTCGTTAGCCATCCGAGAAGCACCGAGGTATCTACCGTCGTGTACAAAGTTTTCAGGAAACTTGAAGACGGCAAATTCCTACTGGTGGCATCCCGCGACAATCGTGAAGAAGCTTTACAACTTGTGACAGCGCTGAACACACACTGGCCCGGAGACTACATCGTGCGAGATTCAGAAGGCCGCAACATCCGACTGACTAAATAAAAAACGGGTAATTCGGCTTGAATGCGAGTCTGTCTCAACCATGCTCCGCGATTGCCGGCAGGGCCGAAATGAGCAGACCTGCTGCCTGATGAATCGGAGAGAAACGAACAATTGACAGCAGACGGCTTCTGTCCGCATCCTTTGTTGAGCAAACTCAGCTGGGTCATGCCGATCTGCAAACCGCACTCGGGATCTCCACACACGTACTGCGGACCTCGCAGCGGAGAGCGGTAGAGAGAATCGAAACCATTTCCTTTTGACCCTATGGAGTTATTGGGATTGAACCAGAGCTGAATTCTTCTGTTTAGGGTGTACGAAAAACGCTTGAGGGCCTTGTCGAACCAGCGAGCAGGTGAAAAGTCTATAATTCATGGTTGACGATTAGAAGGATCTTTGTTTCCGGAAGCTGACCTGGAACTGAAATCTAAGAGTTCGCGAATCGTACAGGCCGGGGAGCCAGATTAAAAATGGCGCGAGACGTTGGGCAGCGTGCCCGCAGCAAGCTGCGTGTAGAAACCGTTCGGTCCCGTCATATCGGCGATGTGAGCCGAGATCTGCGCCGGATCGGTCATGATGTCCTTGGCGTATTGGAACACATTGCAGATGTTGCAGTAGGCGTCGCGCGGGTTCTGTCCGAGCGGGTCATCAACGGAGAGGTTGTAGTGCGGCCCAACATGCGCGGCCAAGCGGCTTTGCAACCATGATTGGCCAAACCATCCCGCATTACCGCATGATTGAAAACCTCGGCGACGGGATTCGGAGGGGCACGCCCAATCACCACGACCGAGAGCGCCGCTCCGAATGGCGTGTGTGAAGTTTCCTTGCCGGGTTCGTCCCGGGCCTGTTGCTTGCTTTCAGAGCCTTCAAATCCCGTCAAAAGTTAGATCGGCGCTCTCGGAAGGCCCGGCTCTACCGCGAGAGA
The DNA here is from genome assembly GCA_035624115.1 of Candidatus Sulfotelmatobacter sp. Lineage (GTDB taxonomy): Bacteria > Acidobacteriota > Terriglobia > Acidiferrales > UBA7541 > Palsa-295. The sequence continues at coordinate 66,962 of DASPSD010000006.1, forward strand.
GCTCCGCGGGCCTCCCGATAGCCTGTAGCCCTGCCCGGCGCATCATGGCTCAGTCGACATCAGCTTTCGCCGCTTCCGTCCTCGCCTGATTTCCTCCAGGGTAGGGTTTGTCATCGCCCATAATTCCCTTCCACAAGACCCGGTTGAACAAATCGGCGTTGTTGAGGTCGGCGTGCTTGAAGTTGAACCCCTTGGTCGCTTGTGCCCACCATGCACCATCGTGCAGCGGTTTGACGGCCACAGTGATAGGCCGTTTTCCGGGGTCGGCGCATTCCGGGACTAGGGTCGGGTCCACTGGCGGCTGACAGAGTATTCCCGGGATGGGCGCGAGGTAGGGCGCTAGGTTGGCTTCCCGACTAAAAACGTCGGACATGGGTCTGGCGTTCGCGTCGTTGAGGCCCAGATAATTGACACCCAGGATGTCCTCAATGGTCCGGAGCACATCGGTGGAATTGTAGTTGGTATGGACCACGGTGCCGTGCTGCGTGTAAGGGGACAAGACAAAAACCGTCGAGCGATGCGCATCCACGTGATCCGGGCCGTCCTGGGCGTCATCTTCGACCACAAAGATCGCCGTATCCTTCCAATAGGGGGAGTTCGAGACGGCCTCGACCAGACGGCCCAGGGCATAATCGTTGCTGGCCATCTGCGCGAGTGGATTCTCCAGATGCGCGATGTTGGTCGAGAAGTTGCCGAAATGATCGTTCATGAAATCGACCATCTCGAAGTCAGGCAGATTGTGATTTTGCACATACTGATCGAACTCGCGCTTCCATTCCTCGTAGCGGTACTGATCGGGAGTATTCAGATCCCAGCCGCGGCAGAAAACATCGGTGCGGCCGAGTAGAGACGGACGAACCGGTACCGCCTGCACCACGTTCTCCGCAAAGGCGTCGCGAACGATCGGGAGGTAGAAGGGAAGCCCCGCCGAAGGGTCGGCATAGTAATTCTCGTCGGCATAGAGGCCGTAATGTCGAACCGTTTTGCCGGCGCGAAGAACCGTGTCCCAAATGTAGCCGCCCAGCGCGTCGGGGTCCAAATCATCAGCGCCTTGCGTGGCGGTGATGTCTTTCGTTCCCGGCTCAATGGACGAATTCCCCGTGGGATCGAAAAGCGTGGTAATGCGCACGGTGCTTGGTGACGCTACTCCGCTGGTTTCATCCGGCAAGGCTATCCCGATGTTTCGCGGATTGCCGTTCCAGTCGAATGGGATGTTGAAGTCGGCATTGCCGTAGCCGACCAGGACGTTTTTGACCGTGGCATCATTGGCATGGCCCTGAGTGTCCCAGTTCCAGCCGTCGCCGCTCACATCGCCCGCGTCATAATAGTTGTCGAGCAAGGCAAACTGCAGGGCCAGTTGGTGGTTGCTGGGCGAAATGGGCGCGGGGAATTGCACTCGGGTAGGATCGCCATTGCCTTGCGTCAGGTCGCCCAACACCTGATCGTAGGTACGGTTCTCCTTCTGAATGTAAATAACGTGGTGGATGTGGTCGTGCAAAAACGCCACCATCGAGTCATGGTGGCCGTCGCCGTCAAAGGATCGATCGAAGAAGCGGTTGTTGCGGTCCACTTGTTCAGACAGGCGGGCCAGGGTCTTGTCGTCCGGCACCGGAATCGTCGAAAACCCTGCTTTCAGCAAGGGCAAGATGTACTCATTGCGAGCGTCCGGATTCTCTGGCGGACACAGGAGGCTGCTAAACATTGCCGGTATGCCCTCGCCTGGGCAATCCACCCGATATTCCAGGTTCGGGCCGGCATTGGCTTTCATGTTCACCACATACAGCGTGCCGCCATCGGCGCTGACGCTCACAGAACTGGGATACCAACCGGTGGGAATGCGACCGCGCAGCTGCCGAGAGTCGACATCGATCACGGCCACAGCGTTCTCACCCCCCAGGGTGGCATAGAGCTTGTGGCCGCTTGGGCTCAGAGCCAACGAGTTCGGGCTGGAGCCTTTGTACGGATAGCCGGGACGAGCCACCGAGATGCGGTGTTTGACAACATCCTTGCTCGTGTCGATCACTTCGATTTCATCCAGATCACCGTTCGCAACATAGAGGGTGCTCTGATCGGCGGACAGGATCATGCGATTGGGTTCGCCGCCGACCGCGATCACCGTAAACGACCCCGAAGGACTCACGTCCAGCACTTGCCCATCGCGCTGGCTCGTCACATACGTTTTAACCGGCGCGCCGGCGGCATTAGATACCACCACTGGCCAGTAAGGCATTTCGCCGATCGCTTCCTGTGGAACTTCGCCGGCCTTGAAGAAGACCACCTCGTTCGTCACCAGGCGTGTGGCCGTACTCACTACCGACAGCGAATCATTCTGATAGTTGGCAACGTACAACGTCGAGCCGTCTGGGCTGATTGCCAACCCTGCAGCCAGTGCGCTGAATGGGATAAACATAACCCCCGCTATCGGGTTGCTGTTGATCGGGGTGGTAACGAACAATCCCCCGGTCGGAAACTCTTGGACAGGTACGTCCGCTGGCAGGTTGTGGTTCAACAGCACGAAGGGAGCGTCCGGCACATACGTCGTTGCGGCGCTCGGTACTCCAGCCGTGCTCGCTTTGTAGATCACGACCCGGTCGTCGATGCCTCCTGCAATGTAGAATCGGGCGCCCGAAGGATCCCACACCAAGCCGTGATACGTGTTCGGAAGGTTTATCAATTGCGTCTGCACGGGCTGCGGGCCGCGGACGTCGAAAATGAATACCCACTCCGCATTCGAAGTCTTGGTAGTGGAAGGCAGCCCCGTCGTCGGATCGAGTGCGAAGTACTTGATGGTTGCGCCGCCCAACGCCTGCTCATGGAAGCCGGTGTTGTAGCCTGTGGTCAAGATCAATAAGGCCGTCCCATCCGGGCTGAGGGCGGTGGTCACCGCACCATTTGCATCCGCGGACCCATCCGGGCGCAATCCCGTAGCCAAGCGCTGGAAGGTTGAGCCGGGGGCAGCGGTGGGAGTAATGCGAAAGCCGTCCGGCAGAAGGTTGCCTCCAACTGGCTCCTGATCCCATGTCTGAGCACTTGCGTAACCAGGGCCAATCAAGCAGAGAAGCAAAAACACTACGGCGCAAAAGCTAAGACGAATCGCGTGTCGCATGTTATCTCCTTGCGGGTGTCTTTCTAGAGTTGCTCAGTTAACAGACAGGACCTCCCCAAACGACGCTCTTGACAGGCCATTCAGAGGATGTCTGCTCTGTTCGAGGGTGCTACCATCGGATTTCAATCTTCTGCGAACTTAACGGTTCCGGCCCAAGTCGAGACGCAGGCGGGGGGCTGCGTCGCACCGGCGTGACTATACCACAGACTGTCAAGGCGGGATTAAGCCTCCATCAAATTCGAGCGCTGGTGCCGGCGAAGCCTCACGTCCAGGATGATCAAATCGAAATCCACTTCACTGGCCAAATGTGGGCACGAGGAACGTCCCGTGATCATCCCGCGGTCCGCAGCAAGGGACACACGTCCTGAGCGGCGATGCCAACCCTCCATTGAATAAACCTGCCGTGTTAGCGCAGTATCAAAAATATGTTAATACTCTTTAGACTGTGGGATACGGACGGGCAGAACGCACGGCGGCTGATGGAGATGAATGCAAAGGCTCGAATAATCGTCAAGGGTTCAAACCCCCGATTCACAGAGAATTCATTTAAAGATGACCGCCACGTAGCCCGGGAATGATTTCATTTTTGTAACCATTGAGTGCTGCGCCCGATCCGGTCCTGATACTACGGGATGAAACGCCTACAGTGAACTGACGGCACTCTTTGAACGTTTGCAAGCTGGGATAAAAACGATGCGCACACGATTTCGGTCCTTGGCATTTTCTCTCTGCCTTCTTGCCTCGCTGACTCCCCTTCTGCTTCAGGCACAAAATCTGGTGGCCACGGGAGCTCTGTCTGGGCGTGTGACGGATCCGGATGGATCGGTAGTGCCCGGAGCGTCCGTCGTTGTTCGCAATGCCGCTACGGGTGTGGAGAAGTCTGCCGAGACCAGCGGTTCAGGTCTTTTCCGTTTCAACGAGCTCCCTCCGGGCGACTATTCCCTGACGGTCACGCAGAAAGGCTTCCGCCGGGCGCGCGCTCTCCTGCAAGTGCAGGTTGGCAGCACCACTTCGCAGGATTTCCAACTTCAAGTCGGCACGATGGGCGACACCATAACGGTGCGGGACACAACCCCGTTGCTCCGGCCGACGGATTCCTCCACGAGCAGCATCATCGGCCGGTCCTTTTTTAATGAATTACCCCTCAATGGCCGTAAGTACACCGACTTTACTCTGCTCGCTCCCAATACCAGCAATGACGGAGACACGGGCCTGGTGAGCATCGCCGGCCAGCAAGGCGGCGAAGATTCGGGATATGCCAACGGAAACGGCAACACCTCATTTACGGTGGACGGATCGAACGCCACCAGCAACTACTTCGGCGATATTCTTGGACGCTACCGCATCCCCTACCTCTACGGGGAAAATGCCATCCAAGAGTTTCAAGTGGCTGTGAGTCCGTATTCGTCCATCTATGGCGGCGGCGTAGGCTTCATCAATACGGTCACCCGCTCGGGTACCGATACAATCCACGGCGAAACGTTTTATTACAACCGCAACTCCGCTTTCGAAGCCAATGACTCCCTCTCCAAAGCCGGTGGCCTCCCAAAGTCATACGATAACTTGCAGCAATTTGGCGGAGGCGTGGGGGGGCCGATCTTGCGCGATCGCTTGTGGTTTTTCGTCGATTACGAACAGCAACTCGAGGACAACCCGATTTCCGTCCTCAACCCGGCGCTCACGGTTACACCCTCGAACGAAGCTACTTTCCTGAACCAGAATTTTGGACTTCCACCCGGAACGGTGCTGCCTCCTCCCAATGGGCCTTTGCCGGTTCCGGGCAACGACGCTGCTCCCGATCCGAACAATCCCGTGTACCTCCAGCAGGTATCCAATGTTTTGAACGCCTTGAATTCCAATCTCGGAGTTAAATCAAGGAGCCGCGACGACTATCAAGGCGTGGGCCGGCTGGATTTTCGACCCGGCTCTCGCGACGATTTGTTCCTGAGCTTCAATGTCAACCGCTTCAGCTCCCCCGGCGGCGTCATCACCGCCCTGACCGTGGGTGACTACGGCACTCAAATATTGGCGAACGCCGAGGTGCACGTTTTTCACACCAGCGTCGGATGGACGCACACGTTATCGTCCAGCCTGCTGAACGAATTCCATTTCGGCGCTTCCGACGACAACCAGATCTCCACTCCCACGGGCGCGGCTCCGAATACACCCACAATCATTTTGGACAAGCCCGTCGCCTTCACCATCGGCAACGCGCCATTTTCGATCGGCCGGGTCTTTGAACGGCAATGGTCCGTCGCCGATCGGGTCGATTGGGTGATCGGCAAGCACACCCTGCAATTCGGCTTCGATTGGAATCGCGTTTGGGATTCGGACAACAACGACGGCGGCGCCGACCCGAATGCCGCGGTCGACTTAGGCTCATTCCTCGGCAGTTATGAATTTTCAAATCTGCAGGCCTTTGCGCTCGGCCAGTACAACATTTTCAGCCAAACCTCGGGAAACCCGACTTTCTCCTTTGCCGTCCCTTACTACGGATTTTATGTGCAGGACACTTTCCGGGTCTTGCCGCGGTTGACCTTGGAAATGGGCTTGCGAGAAGACTTTCAGGTCTATCCGCAGCCAGTGGAGAATCCGGCCTTCCCGCTTACCGGCCAGTACCCCAACCAATTCCAGCGCCTGGCGCCGCGCCTTGGATTCGCCTGGCAGCCGCTCGAAAAAACCGTCGTCCGCGGAGGGTTCGGCGAGTTCTACAGCAATATGAACGGTCTGAATTATCGCAACGCAGTGGTTTCCAACGGACTGGCTTCGCAGCAGTCTTCGGCCAGCGTTAGTTTCGGTCCGGGCGCGCCGAATCAGCAGACGCCGACCTTTCCGACTATCCTTCCGAGCAACTCTCCTCTCTTCAGCGCTTCCGAAGACATCTCCCTCGTCTCGCCCAATTTTAAAGTGCCCGTCGTGTTCGAGGCGAGTTTGCAGATCGAGCGGGAAATCTCCCAGAACACCACCGTGAGCGTTGGCACGATGTGGAATCGCGGCGTGCATTTGCTGTCCGGCAGCGCCTATGACTTGAACCTGAACCCTCTTCAGGGCGCCACAACCTACATCGTCTGTCCGCCTGGCACCACGATGGTCCCTTGCGCTGGAAACACGATTACGCTCCCGAATATGGATAATGGCTTGCTCGCCGAAGGCCGCCTCAACTCCACTTACCCGAACCTCGGCCAAATCAACGAGCTGATCAGCCCCGGCCAGAATCAGTACAACTCCCTGTTCGTGCAATTGCAGCGGCGCATGTCCAAAGGGCTGATGATGCAGGTCTCTTACACATTTGCAAAGAGCCTGATGCGCGATGGCATGGATTTCAACGATCAGTTCGACTTCAGCAACACGCATGCTCCGTCGCTGCTGGACCAGAGGCACAAGATCAGTTTTGCTGCGGTTTATCGGCCAGGATTGGAGAGATTCACGAGTTCGAGGATAGGACGCGCCTTGCTTTCGGGCTGGCAGTTAAGCAGCGTTATGCAGTTCTCCTCGGGCCGTCCCTACGCTGGTTTGTTGGCGTCCGCCTGCACCAATCCAGCGGTGTCGCCGCTGCAACCGGCGCAGCTCACTCAATCGGCGTTCAATAATTGCACGGGCGCGGATGACAGTCTGAATGACACGGCCTTTAACCAGGACACTGCGAACACCGCCGCAGGCATCAATGGCGCCGGCCCCACGCCGGGAATCGGCCTGAATTCTTTCTACGGTCCGTGGCTCGAGCGAATTGACGTTGGATTGGCCCGCACCTTCTCCATCAACGAAAGGCTGCAACTGCAATTGCAAGTACAAGCGTTCAATTTGTTCAATCATCCGAACTTTTACGTGCAAAATGGCGACGGAGTTAACCAAATCCAGTACAACCCCATCGGCGCCAACTGCGGCGACGGCCTAACCTCCAACCAAACCTGCTATTTGGTGCCCAACTCCGGCCCGGGAAACTTCGGAAGCCTCCAAGAAATCAGTCCCTATGGTCTTCCCCGCGCTTTGCAGTTTTCCGCGCGATTCACGTTTTAGATTGGCGTGTCGGGTTCGCGGGGCTCACGTCGGTGAATGTCGATCCTCCATCTCAGCTTCCAATTGCGTCTTCCGTATAAATACGGCGGGGTCGAGAACTGGCACTTCCGAACTCAAGCCCTGACCAACGTAATTCTTGAAGCTGGCGCGGATCGCGTCCTCTACTCAGTCGATTATCGTTACGAGGACGTGGTCGAGGCGAAAAGGTGGTTTGACCACGCCTCCATCAGCGAATCCGACCGTCTGAAGATCGCCCGCGCGAACGCCCAAAAGTTGCTGCGTCTTCAGGTTTAGGCAGACGCGCGATTGACTCTGGCCTATCTCGCCAACTCGGCCGCACGAGTGGTCAGGTCCCTCTTGACGTCTTCCTGGATTGGCTTATCCCCGAGCCAGATCGCAAACACGGCTGAGGCAAACGCTTTGCCGTTGATCACCGGCTTGTCCTCTCCCGCGGCCTTTGTTTCGAGTCCCACACCCGGCGCCCAACCGATCACGATCTCCTGGCCGGAGCGGACTTCATTGAAGTTGGCAATCCATGGCTCTGTGTTGTTTCCCGCTCCTTTTAAGGAATCGCGAAAGGCGTCGCGGATCTGGTCTGTGCTCACGTTCCGCACGAACTTCAAGACCACCTTCTTCTCGAAATCGCCATTGACGAGTTCGCGGTAAAGGTCGGCGCTGCCCGCCTTGCCTTTCAGCGGCCCTGCCAGCGCGGAGTCGGCCACATACAATCCGATGGCGTACACCTTCACTTTTGCGATCGTCTTTGTGCGTAAGCCAATTCCCAGTAGTGAAGTGCCACCGTCCTTCACGGCGAACTTTGTGCCGGTCTTGGGTTCGGCAAGGTCCTGCGCCAGCGCGGGGCCGATAACGGAGAAAAACAACAGCAGAACAGCGAGTGGAGATCTCATCGGTGTGTCCTCCGTTTGAGATTGAGGGTGGCACAGCCAACATGCAGTTTCAAGCGCCGCTCCACCTCTGAATCCTGATTGCGGGCACGCATCGTGCCGGCTCATTTTCGGGGCAAAAAAGAATTTTTCAACAGCCGCGCGATTTATCAACAGCTATCCGAGTCGTGAAAGCCCGCGCACCCTATGGGGGCCCGGATCCATAGATTCTGCCTGGTAGGCGGCCAGTGGAAATAATCGCAATCCAGCACTCCCCGCATTAGAATCCTCACGGGTAACAGGGAAATAGCTGATCAAGAATTGAGAGCGCTTGTGTGGTGCGGCTTCTTCCAAACCAGCACAGGAGGCTTGGTATGGCTAAAACGCGAAGCGGACGCAACGTTGGTGGTGAAGTGCTGCGGAACGCCAAAGAGACCGCGCAAATCGAACGGATCTGGAACGTCCTGGGCAGAGCGAAACTGCGCAAGCCGCCGAAGAAATACAACTACGTAGAGGAGCTCGCCTATCTTCAGCTGGAGCTGATCAAGCTTCAGGAATGGGTTCGCATGCAGGGGTTGCGGGTCTGCGTGATCTTCGAAGGCCGCGACGCGGCCGGAAAAGGGGGAGTGATCAAGCGCATCACCCAAAGCCTCAATCCGCGCGTTTGCCGAATCGTGGCACTGAGCACGCCGACCGAAAAGGAACGCGGTCAGTGGTATTTTCAGCGCTACGTCGCCCAATTACCTGCGCGGGGCGAGATCGTGCTCTTTGACCGAAGCTGGTACAACCGCGCCGGGGTGGAGCGTGTAATGGGCTTTTGCACCGAGGAGGAATATCGCGACTTTTTGCGCGCTTGCCCAGTGTTCGAGAAGATGCTCATTCGCTCGGGAATCCTTTTGATCAAGTATTGGTTCTCCGTGAATGACGAGGAACAGGAGAGAAGATTCCAGGAACGCATGACCAATCCGATCAAGCGATGGAAGCTCAGCCTGATGGACGTTCAATCGCGAAAGCACTGGGTGGATTACTCCAAAGCCAAAGACGAGATGTTCGCCCATACGGACACGAAGAAGTGCCCGTGGTATATGGTGAATGCGGACGACAAGAAGCGGGCACGGCTGAATTGCATTGCGCATCTGTTGCAACAGATTCCGTACCACGACATGACGCCGGTAGAATTCGACCTGCCGAAGCGGCAGTCGACGCGGTACCAGCGGCCCAAGATTTCGAGCCGGCGATTCGTGCCCGAAATTTATTAATGGGAAGATGAAGGGCCACGATTCTTGGGTTCGTCCAAGATCAGCGGGGTGACCGCGCATCTGAGATCGTTGCGTAACTCTTGCCTGAACTCCTCCTTATCAACAATCCGCGTTACTCGTGATCAGGCGATTTTTCAACACTTATCGGAGCAAGCGGAAAACTCCACAGCACCGGATGAAGGGCCCGGTAACGAGATTTCCTTTCTGAGTGGATCTAGGCCAGGAGAAGACAAATGAAGTCATCTCATAAATATTTTTCGTCAGGGCACGGCTTTGGAGTCTGTGTGATGCCGCCCGTTTTTCGTCAGGGCACGGCTTCAGCCGTGCCGTATGTGCTTCAAAATGAGTGCGGCTTCAGCCGCTGAGGGAGTGACTTCTGAGTTCTCACACAGACTCCTCAGCCGTGCCGAAAGGTGCCCTATTCTCAGGGGTTTTTGGCCCCTGAGGGGCGGCCCAGACGAACTCCGGTCAGAGGGATATCCCCACGAGTGCTTTGTCATCGCCCTAATATCGCGTGTAGACTGATGTCGTCCCGCGGCATCCAATCACAGCCGAAGGAACGACCCTGACCTAGGGTTGCTGGCATTTCCGTATCGCGACAACCGAATGAAGGAATTCAGGAGGGTTCATTTCCTTGAAGAGACGCCGAATTCCCGGACTGATCGATCAAATCGTGGTTGACACCCCGGAAGAGATTTCGAGCGTGGTTCAAGATCCGCGAGCCGATCGCCAGTTCTACACACCCACCGCGCTCGTCAATTGGTTTCTCTTGAAGAGATCCTTAAGCGCCCTTTCCTTTGCGGGAAAAAGATTTCCGACCATGGCGCCGAGAGACGCCCTCGCGGAAGGTCTGAAGCGCGACAATTTGTGGAAAGCGCTGCAGCTAAAAATACCCTCGATCCGTCAAGGACCTCCTGAGCTGGAGCCTCTCGCACTATGGGTAAGCGGCGCCAAAGCCGATCCCGAAGTCGGGATACTGGCTCAGCAACTGCTCGGGAAACTCTTCTCGGATCGTTTTGTGGCGACGCCCGAGAGCTGGAATGCCGCGAAGGTGCTTGTCGCAGCTCCCCGGTTGACGAACTTGCCGAAACTTCTCTGGTGGACGCTCTCTGGCAAACTCCGCCGCGCCAAACAAGTGCTCGCGGATATGGTCGATGGAGACCTTGCCGGCGTAAATGCCATCGGCATCGCCGTTCACAACGTCGTCAAGGGATTGGAACAAATGAAGCGCTTGTTCGCCGACGAGGCCAAGCGTTCTACGCTTTCTGCCGAACAAGCTGCGCAGCAGTGCCTGTTTGCGCCCATCAGCGTTTATCGCCAGGCGATTTCCACGGGAAGCGTGAATGGTTGTCCGTTCTCGCGCGGCTCTCTCTTCATTCTAAACATCGGCATCGCCGCCAGGGCTGCTGCCGGGCGCCGGCTGGTATTCCTGGAGGATAGTTGGAGCAGGTGTCCTGCCGCGGATTGGGTTCCTGCGATGTTCGAGGGTGTCTGGAAGCGGGCTTCCAGCATGAGACACGGACAATTCGAAACGATGACCGCAGACTAGGACGATCGTGTTGCAGCAAGCTGTCATTCTTGAATTGGGTTCCTAAGTCCTGCTAAACGGGGTTCCCCGACAAGTCCAATCTCCCCTCAAAGGCGGCAACCCAACACGCCAGTTCCTTGTAGATTGAGATAATTGAAGCGATAATCGAGAGGACTCGATAGCTCAGATTACTAGGAACCGCGATGGTCCACTTCCTCTACTGGCTTCTTCTCCTCGTTGCCGCTCGGCCACAAACTACCCAACAGAATGTCGGCACGAAGCTCGTCTGGCATTACGCAGCTGGAACTTTCGCAGGTGGCGAGGTAACCATCTACACGTTGGGTGATAGGCGGCGCACCGAATACCACAACACCGCTCAGAACCGGAACCCTGATGGGTCTTTTTCTGCTGGGGACCCTGCTGCCAATGTTGTAATTCAGCGGTGTGATCTCGGGCGAAGTTTCGGGTTGAACACAAAAGCGCAGGCATACTCTGAAAAGGCGTATCCGCCGAAGCCGTTGACACCCGAGGAGCGAAAAGCGCGTGGGTTCGATAACTCAGATTGGGACACGTCGAATCTGCCGGCGTTCCGAGTCCAGACGACAACCGTGGACACAGGAGAGCGTGAAGAAATGTTCGGGCAATGGGCCAGGCACGTCATCACGACAACTAAAATGACTCCGCTCGGCGATACCAAGGGCGAACCATCCGTGTTCGTCAAGGATGGCTGGTATATTGACTATGACCGGAGAATTTCATGTGAGCCAAAGCCAGCCGAGGAAACCGAGACCCACACTTTTGGTGGAATTTTTATCTCGGGTAGACTGATGCGAACCCAAAAAATAGAGACCGTTGAAGTTGGACACCGAGAGAGTGGACTCCTCGTTAAGGGAGGCCAGGATTCTTCGACAACTGCAATCACCGGAAGCAATGGCGTGAACGTGAGCCTGAGCAACGACATTCAAGTAACCGAGTTCTATAGAGGGCCATTAGACCTGGCCTTATTCGAGGTCCCCGAAGGATTCAAGCTTGGCGACACTGTGCTGTTCCAGTAAGGGACGGCGGGTGGCGAAGCTTTCTACTCTGATCTTTCTCGGAATTTTACGTTCGGGTGCCGTCGATGAGAGCGAAGGTGTTGTCAAGCGACACTTCTCC
>DASPSD010000044.1:0-64477 GCA_035624115.1 Candidatus Sulfotelmatobacter sp.
CGGAACGATCGCCGAAACGTGATTCACCGCGAGAGATTCAGAGCTTCGGTCCTCCACCACTCTGAAATCGAAGCGGTGCTGAAAAGCATTGCGGCGGAGAAGTGTCGCTTGACAACACCTTCGCTCTCATCGACGGCACCCCCCAAATCAAAACCAAAATCAAAAGCGAAACCGAAATGCAAAGCTGCCCCACACAAATAAACCACACGATGAGGTGCCTGAGTGGTGATACTATGCGCGGGGTGCGGACTCGATTGTGGAAACTACTCGCGCCTGAAGCCTGTGCCACCCGCCGGTACCACTAATACGCGGGAGTGTGATTCCTGCAGCATTAAATGAGGCTGGGCCCCGCGACGAGCCTGGCGGTGAGGTGAGGCTTCTTTAGATGAGGGAGGCGTTGATCGTACAGTGGGTTGAACGTGTCATTGTGACGCCTTTATCGAGAATGGAGCTTTAAAGCAGGACGGGGCGGACTATGAGAAGGGTTGTTGCAACAGCGATGGCAGTTCTTGTGGCAGCATCGTGCATCCCATGGCTTCGTCATCAGCGCTTTTTCCCCGTGCTCGTTGCAACCGCCGCCGTGGTCCTCGTGCTCTTAATTGTGCTCGGAGCCGTGCAAGCATGGGCTAAGTGGTCGAGAAATGAGTCTCCGCAAGAAGGATCAACGCAGTCTGGCTGGTGGTCTTCGAGATTACGGAACCTATCGTTGGGTATCGCTGTCGTTCTCGTTTTGGTGCTAACCGTGCCGCACTTCCTCGCAACGAGCGGCGGTGCCTACAAGCTGGCTATGGCGACTGCATATCAGAGGTGCCAGTTCACAGAAGTGCTGGGCGTTCCAATAAGGGAAGCATGGTTTTCCGAAGGGAAGACGGAGTACGGAAATAAGGCGAGGGCCGAGTTGACGATTCCAGTCAGGGGGTCGATACAGGAGGGAAATCTGCTGGTGGTTGCGATGAAGCAGGATGGACGCTGGAGGCTGAAGGAACTCACGTTAGAATTGACGCGGTCGGGCGAGCGGATTGATCTCCTGGCTAGTCCCAGATAGACCTACGCTTATGACCGGTGCTCACGTTTGCCGTGGGAACAAACGGCAGGCGCAAATCAGAGCGCCGCAGATAAGCCCGCGCTACGGCGGGCCCTTCGGCTGCTCTCCCTCCTCCGCCAAGGCTCCGGCGGGCCCTTCGACTGCTCTCAGGACGCGCCGAAATACGCGCGCAGGCCCACCTATGCTGAAGCTCCGGCGGGCAGGTAGAATGACGGGCCGTGAAGCAAGGAGCCGGCAAGATGCCCTTCGGCTGGGCTCAGGATAAACCGCCGCTACAAATGCCAAGAAGCTTGCCCACCTTTAAGGCGGCCGCTACACACACCAACGCCAAATACGAAGAGCCGGCGCGTCGAGCCGCGCCGTAACAAAGCGGCGTCCAGCCGCCGCACTCCAGAAAAGCGAACGGCAAAGGCGCCCACCTTAAGGTGGCCGCTACAACGGCCAAGACCCTCGCCCACCTTAAGCTACGGGGGCAGGGAGGCGCCGCGAGGGATTGGCGTCGCCTGGGGGGAGCCATGTGTTCGGGGTCACGGGGGGATGTGATGGGCGACGCCGAAAGCGATGTGGCGGTGCGCTACTAAGATAAGTGATGAGTTTCCACGAAGCGATTTGGTCGGCCACATTTCTCGGGGTGAAGCACGAGTCCGGAGATATCGTTGATTACATTGCGATTCGGGCGGCGCTTGCCGGGTCGCTGCTGATTGCGGCTGTGGCGGCGACCGGGATGGGAATTGCCGCCGGGCCATTGGCCGGTGTTCTCGCCGGAATCGGAGCGTATGCGGCGAGCATGCGGGTTTGTGCGGTGGCGTTTTTTCCGCGGGGGCGCGGGGGATAGTCAAGTCCGGTCAGGTGGAGACACACAAAGGAATCTCAAATTTGAAGTTTCAAATGAGAGGGGCCGGGCATGGTCCGCCGGAATTCTGGCGGATGCGGCGACGAATGAAGCAAGTGCGCCGATGAGGAGACCGACGTTCTGAGGGAAGCCGAAGAAAGATTCCTGCCTGCCGGCGGGCAGGCTTCGCACCCGCCTACGCCAAGGCTACGGCGGGCAGGCAGGGCAAAAAGGCGGCCGCTATGAGAGCAAGCATAGGCCAGAGTGCTTCTGCCACGGGAAGGCGAAGAGGACAGGCCGGGAGGCCTGTCCTACAAATGCGCAAATGGGCCAGTGAGGCGGGGACGTGATCAAGCCGAACGCAGTGTATCGCCGGTGTTGGGAAAAGACTTGGGGGGCGAAAATGCTGATCCGAGAAATGACGCCGCAGGAATGCCGCGCGTTCGTCGAGCGGGTTGGTTTTGGGAGGCTCGGGGCGGCGCGGGACAACCAGCCGTACGTGGTTCCCTTCTATTTCGCCTACGAATCCGGGCGGCTTTACAGCTTTACGACTCTCGGCAAAAAGATCCGCTGGATGCGCGCGAATCCGAAAGTGTGCGTGGAAGTGGACGAAGTGAAAAACCATTTCGAGTGGATGAGCGTGATTCTCACCGGGCGGTTTCAGGAGCTGCCCAATACGCTGGAATACGCCCTGGAACGCCAGCAGGCGCTCGAGGCGCTCGAGAAAAGGTCGCTGTGGTGGCAGACGGCGTTTGCGTCGGGGCAGGTGTCGGGACGTCACACCGCCGAGCCGATCATCTACTGCGTTCACATCGATACGGTGACGGGCCATCGCGCGGTGCCGGATGCGGTCGAATCGTCGATCGCGCTGGCGGAGCGGGCCAAAGCCAGCTGAACAGCTCGCGGAAAATGCGCGAAACTATTTTCCTCAGGGGCTGAAGCCCATCCATAAGGCGATGCTTATGTCGGAGCTAAAGCTCCGACCCCCTAAGGGGCTGATTTCTTCCGCAGCCTGTAAAGTCGCGTTGCATCCCTGCCGATAATCTCGCCGGATGGCTTCCATCACACGCGCCGGTGACAACAATCACATACTCGGTGTTCGCGCGTGAACGACCATACAAAGCGAACCGATGAGTCCATCGAAACTCATGGGATCAATTGCAGCGCAGCGAACCTCGGAATTCGAAACACTTTGAAACACGAGATTCAGCAGCAGGAGAAAAGCCATGCCGATATCGAAGCAGGAAGCGTTTGATTATCATGCCTTGCCGCGGCCGGGAAAGATCGAGATCACACCCACGAAACCCTGCCGGACGCAGCGGGATCTGAGCCTCGCTTATACGCCCGGAGTGGCCGAGCCATGCCTGGCGATTCAGAAGAATCCACATGACGCGTTCAAATACACGGCGAAGGGGAACCTCGTGGCCGTCGTCACGAACGGCACGGCCGTGCTCGGGCTGGGAGACATCGGCGCGCAGGCCGGCAAGCCGGTGATGGAGGGCAAAGGCGTCCTGTTCAAGAGGTTCGCGGGAATCGACGTGTTCGATATCGAAGTGGGCAGCAAAAATCCTGACGACGTGATCAAGGTCTGCCAGCTTCTCGAGCCCACGTTCGGCGGCATCAACCTGGAAGACATCAAGGCGCCCGAGTGCTTCTACATCGAAGAAACGCTGAAGAAGACCATGAAGATTCCCGTCATGCACGACGACCAGCATGGAACCGCCATCATCACCGGAGCGGCGCTGATCAACGCGCTCGAGGTGGCGGGCAAGGACATCTCCAAAATCAAGGTGGTGATCAACGGCGCCGGCGCTTCCGGAATTGCGTGCGCCGAGCACTACATTTGCCTGGGCGTGAAAAAAGAAAACATCTTCCTGTGCGACACCAAGGGAGTGATCTACAAGGGCCGCGCGGAAGGAATGAATCCATACAAGGAGCGCTACGCGCAGCAGACCTCGTGCCGCACGCTCGCCGAAATCGTGCGCGACGCGGATGTGCTGGTGGGGCTCTCGGTGAAGGGCGCGTTTACGCAGGCGATGATTCGGTCGATGGCGCCGCGCCCGCTGGTGTTCGCGCTGGCGAATCCCGATCCGGAGATCCCTTACGAGGAGATGAAGGCAACGCGCAGCGACATCATCGCGGCGACGGGCCGCTCCGACTATCCGAACCAGATCAACAACGTGCTGGGATTCCCGTTCATCTTCCGCGGGGCGCTCGACGTGCACGCTACGGCCATCAACGAGGATATGAAGCTGGCGGCCAGCTGGGCGCTGGCGAACCTGGCGAAAGAAGACGTGCCGGACTCGGTCTGCCGCGCCTACGGAGTGGACCGCATCACGTTCGGCCCGGATTCGATCATTCCGCGGCCGTTCGACCCGCGCGTGCTCGTATGGGAGGCGTCGGCGGTGGCGGAAGCGGCCATGCGCACCAAGGTGGCGCAGGAGCCCGTGGACCTGGCCGAATACCGCGAACAGCTCGAAAAGCGGCTGGGCAAGGCGCACGAGATCATGCGGGTGTTCGTCCACCGGGCGCAGTCAGCGCCGCAGCGAGTGGTGTTCCCCGAAGGCGAGCATGACAAAGTGCTGCGGGCCTGCCGCATCCTGGTGGAAGAGAAAATCGCGCGGCCCATCCTGCTCGGCAACGAGCGAGTCATCCGCGCGAAGGCCGAGTCGCTGGGGCTCGCGCTGGACGAGGTGCGTGTGGTGGATCCGCAGAGCTTCGAGCTGCGGGAAAGCTATGCGCAGGAGTATTACCAGATCCGCCAGCGCCGCGGAGTCACTCTCACCGAGGCGCGTGAGCTGATCAACAATCGCAACCTCTTCGCCTCAATCATGGTGCGCATGGGCGACGCCGATGCGCTCGTCTCCGGCATCGGACAGCATTATCCCGAAACGATCCGTCCGGCGTTGCAGGTGATCGGAGTGCGGGATGGATTCCACCGCGTCTCCGGCGTGTACGTGCTGCTGACCCGTAAGGATGAACTGGTGTTCCTGGCGGATTGCAGCGTGAATGTGGAACCCACGGCCGAAGAGCTGGCAGAAATCGCCATCGGCGCGGCCGAGGCGGCGCGGCAGTTCGATGTCGAGCCCCGCGTGGCCATGCTCTCGTTTTCAAACTTCGGCAGCACCAAACATCCGCTGTGCGAAAAAGTGCGCCGAGCCACCGAACTGGTGAAAGCGCGAGCGCCGAGGCTGAACGTGGACGGCGAAATCATGGTGGATGTGGCGGTGACGCCCGAGGTTTTGCAGCAAGACTATCCGTTCTCGACGCTGAAAGGCCCGGCGAACGTTCTGGTGTTCCCGGATCTTCAGTCGGCGAACACGGCATACAAGCTGCTCGTAAAGCTCGGCTCAGCGGAAGCGATTGTTCCGCTGCTGACGGGCATGGGCAAGCCGGTGTACGTGCTACCGCGCGGAGCGGACGTGGAAGATATCGTCAAGACCGCTTCGATTGCGGTGGTGGAGGCGCAGGGGCCGTACCGGCACGAGCCCTCCCGGCCGGTTGCGGCGCCGGTCGCCGCGGATTGAAACAGGTCCAGAACGAAAGCAGCAGGGAGAGAGGCGAAGGCAATTGCTTCGCCTCTCTTTTTTTTCTTCCTTACCTGGCCGCGAATCGCCGGTTTTTACCGCACTCCTGCGAATCAACTTCCCGCTGTGAACCGTGGACTTATTCTGCGACGAGCCGAAGGGCCTAGAGGCGCCCACCTTAAGGTGGCCGTTACCGATGCAAACCTGCACAGGCAGGAGTGCCTGTGCCACTCGGAGGCAAAGGCCGGGCATGGCATGCCGTGCCCCTACGGAGAGAAAAAAAATCGCCGGGTGGAAAACGGGCGGGGCTAATCGCGCGAACCTCGCTCGCGCTTTTTTTTGAGGCGCTGGGTGAAGCGGATGGGCGTGCCCGTAAAATCGAATGCGGCGCGGAGGCGGTTTTCGAGGAAGCGCTGGAAGCTGAAGTGAAGCGGCTCGGTCTGGTTGGTGAAAAGGACGAACGTAGGCGGCGACGCGGCCGCTTGCGTGATGTAGAAAATTTTTACGTGGCGGCTGGCGGGCGACGTGCCGCGCTCGAGATCGACGCTCGAAAGCCAGCGATTCAGCTCGCCGGTGGAGATGCGTCGGCGGCGCGCTTCGGCAACCCGATCAATCAGGGCGTAGAGTTTATCGACGCGCTCGCCGGTGAGGGCTGAGAGAAAAACCACCGGCGCGTAGCTCAGGAATTTCAATTTTTGCCGGACGAGTGGCTCGTATTCCGCAAGCAGCTTCACCGGGCTTACGGCGGCGCTCGCGCGTTCCGCGGCGCCTGCGCCCTTGTTTGCGCGCTTCGCGCTTCCCTTCTTTTCCGCGGCTTGTTTCTGCGCGGCTTCGAGCGCCAGATCCCATTTGTTCATCACGATGATGACGCTGCGGCCCGAATGCTCGGCGTAGCCGGCGATGGTGGCGTCGTGCGAAGTGACGCCCACCGATGCGTCGGCGACAACAACGGCGATGTCGGCTCGCTCCAGATGGCGCCGCGCCATGATGACGCTGAGTTTTTCGGCGATGAGTTTTGTCTTGCCCTTGCGGCGGATGCCGGCGGTATCGAGAAAGCGGTACGACTTGCCGTGGCGCTCGACGACGGTGTCCACGGCATCGCGCGTGGTGCCGGGCTCGGGAGAGACGATCGAGCGCTCGGCGCCGACGAGCTGATTGAGCAGCGTTGACTTGCCGACGTTTGGCCGGCCGATGATGGCGATGTTGACGTCGGGCTCGGCTTCGGCTGCTTCCCCGCGCGGCATTTCAGCGGTGAGCGCGTCGAGCAGCTCGTCCACGCCGAAGCCATGCTCGGCGGAGATGGGGAAGACTTCGCTCGAAAGTTCGTAAAATTGCGCCGCCATTTCGGCTTGCTTGGGCGTGTCGATTTTATTGACGGCAATAATCGGCGGCTTGCCCGCGCGGCGAAGGAGCTGCGCGAGCTCGGCATCGAGCGGGACCGGCCCCTCGCGGCCATCCACCACCTGGACGACGCGGGCGGCATTTTCGATCGCCACGCGCGCCTGGCGGAGAATTTCTCCGGGGATGCCGGCTTTGTCTTCGGGGATGATTCCGCCGGTGTCGACCACTTCAAACGTGCGGCCGTCCCAATTCGCGGTGCCGTAAATGCGGTCGCGCGTGATGCCGGGCTCGTTGGTGACGATGGAGCGGCGCGTGCCGGTGAGGCGGTTGAAGAGCGTGGACTTGCCGACGTTGGGGCGGCCGACGATTACGATGGAGGGGAGAATTTGGGCCATGTTGAGAATTCGCCAGCTTGAAGGAACTTCAGCGGCTAAAGCCCCCGTCCTTGGGACTTGTCAATGTCGCGGTTGAAACCGCGACCCACAAAGCACTACGAAGCGGTCATGATACTTTAGCGGCGGCAGAAACGAGCGCGGATTCTTGCGCCGCCTTCGATGGCACAAGCCGAACAAAGCGTGACGGGAATGCAGCGCGGAAGCCTCGGCGAAGTGGCGTCGTATTTCGTGCGGCTGGGGCTGCTGGCGTTCGGCGGCGCGGCCGGACACGTGGCCATGATGCGCCGCGAGCTTGTCGAGAGGCGGGGATGGATTTCGCAGCAGGATTTCCTCGATCTGTTCGGGATGATGAACCTGATTCCGGGGCCGTCGTCCACCGAGCTGGTGATTGCGCTCGGCTATTCGCGGGCGGGCTGGCCGGCGCTGATTCTGGCAGGAGGCTTGTTCATTCTGCCGGCGATGCTGATGGTGATGGCGCTCGCATGGGCCTACGTGACATACGGCGCGCTGCCGGCGGCGCAATGGATTTTGTACGGGATCAATCCGATTGTAATTGCGATTGTTGCGGACGCGCTGTGGAGCCTGGGGCGGGCGGCGCTGAAAAGCGTGTGGCTCGCGGTGCTCTGCGTGGCGGCGATCGCGCTGTATTTTCGCGGCTTTTCGGTCATCGCAATTTTGTTCGGTGCGATCGCGCTGACGGCAATCGCAGGGTTTGCAGCGCAGTGGCGCTCCGGTGGAGGCGAGGGGCGCGCGGTGATTCTGCCGCTGCTCGGATGGGCAAGCGCCGCGGCGGGCGGCGCGGCTGCGGTGATTCCGTTTACGCTCACGCGGCTATTTTTTACGTTTCTGAAAATCGGCGCCGTGGCATACGGGAGCGGCTACGTGCTGCTCGCATTTTTGCGCGCGGATTTTGTCGCGCACCTGCACTGGCTCACGGACAAGCAGCTTCTCGACTCGGTCGCGGTCGGCCAACTCACGCCGGGGCCTGTGTTCACGTCCGCCACTTTTGTCGGCTATCTGATGGGAGGCGTGAAGGGAGCGCTGCTGGCTACGCTGGGAATGTTTCTGCCGTCGTTTTTGTACGTGGCGATTCTTTTTCCGCTGATTCCGAGGCTGAGAGGATCAGCAGCGGCTCGATTGTTTCTTGACGGCGTGAACGCAACGACCGTCGGGCTGATGGGCGCCGTTTCGTGGCAAGTGGCGCGGGGCGCGATTGTGGATTGGTTCACCGCGGCGGAAGCGATCTTTGCGTTGGTGATCCTGCGGCGTGTCCCCATCAATTCCGCGTGGCTCATTCTCGGAGGGACGGCCACCGGCTTTGCCTTCCGGTTTCTGACGCGTTAGCCCGACGCCTCAATCTGGCGCGCGCGATTCTTTCATGCGAATCTGGATTTTGGTTTATCCTTGGGAATTCGTTCTGACTCGGGCGCAACGGAATGCCGGCCACAAAGAGATCATCCGCAACAAAACTGGAATCTGCGGGCAAGCCGCGTGCGGCTGCGGCGTCCGAGCCCGCCGAAAAAATCAGCGTCGAAGATATTTTTGCAGCCGGCGGGCTGCTAGAGAAGCAGCATCCGGGCTACGAGTTCCGTCCCTCGCAGCTCGAGATGGCGCGGATTGCCGAAGAGGCGTTTCAAAAAAATCAGCACGCCGTGGTCGAAGCCGGTACGGGCACGGGCAAAACTCTGGCGTATTTGATTCCGGCGATCCGCAGCGGACGGCGCGTGGTGATTTCAACCGCCACGAAATCGCTCCAGGAGCAGCTCTTCCAGAAAGATGTCCCCTTCCTGCAAAAACATTTCGCTCCGAATCTGAAAGCGGCGCTGATGAAAGGCCGCGCGAATTTTCTATGTCGCCAGAAAGTCCACCAGATGGATGGGCAGCCCGTGCTGAAGGGAATCGACGAGATCGACTGGTTCTCGCAGATTCGCGACTGGGAAAAGCTCACTGAAACGGGCGACCGCAGCGAGCTGACGTTTTTGCCCGACGACGCGGAGCTGTGGAACCGCATTGACGCCCGGTCGGACCTTTGCACGGGACAAAAGTGCCCGGAATTTCAGAGCTGTTTCATCACAGCGATGCACCAGCGGGCGCACGAAGCGGACCTCATCATCGTGAACCATCATCTTTTTTTCGCCGACCTCGCGATCCGCCAGGACGATTTCGGCTCGATCCTGCCGGAATACTCCGCGGTCGTGTTTGACGAAGCGCATGAAATCGAAGATGTGGCCAGCGACTATTTCGGCCGCCAGATTTCAAGCTACCGGTTCGAGGAGCTCGCGCGCGACACCGAAAATACGCTGCGCGTGTTGCAGATCGAAGCCGGACCTCTGCGCCGGCAGCTCGGACGCTTGCGCGAGCGCGGGCGCAGTTTCTTCGAGAATTTCCCGGAGCGCGAAGGGCGCTATCCCTTCGAGCCGCCGGAGCGGAAATCCTTTCTCGAACAGAATCGCGAAGCCTACGACGAGCTTGGCACGGCCGTGAAGCGCATCGAGACGGAGCTTTCCGCGCTCTCACCGAAGCCCGAAGAAGTGGTGGCGCTCGCTCGGCGCGCGGCGGAGATTCGCCGCGAGCTTGTGTTCCTGCTCGAGAGCGAGGAGAAGGGCTACGTTTACTGGTACGAGCGGCGCGGGCGCGGCGTTTTCATTGCGGCAACGCCGATCGACGTGAGCGAGATTTTGCGCGAAAAACTTTTCGGGCGCTTCGATACCGTGGTGCTCACTTCGGCCACTCTCGCTGTCGGCGGCCGGTTCGATTACCTCAAGCAGCGGCTGGGCGTGCAGCCGGCGAAAGAAGTGGTGCTGCCGCACGAATTCAATTTTCGCGAGCAGGCGCTGCTGTACATTCCCGCGTCGCTGCCGGACGTCCGCCAGCCGGGATTCGGCGAGCGCGCCGCCGATGAAATCGTGCGGCTGCTGGAAATTACCGAAGGGCGCGCGTTTTGCCTTTTCACCAGCTACGCGCAGATGAAAGATATTCACGAGCGCGTTTCCGGGCGCGTGGCGTATCCGCTGCTGCTGCAAGGAACCGCGCCGCGCACAATTCTGCTGGATCGCTTCCGCTCGACGCCGAACGCGGTCCTGTTTGCGACGGCCAGCTTCTGGCAGGGCGTGGATGTCCCGGGAGCGCAGCTTTCGTGCGTCATTATCGACAAATTGCCCTTTGCGGTGCCGAGCGATCCGATCGTCGCCGCCCGCGTGCGCGCGTTGCAGGAAGACGGCCGGAACGCGTTCTCCGAATACCAGGTGCCGGAAGCGGTGCTGGCTTTGAAGCAAGGATTCGGGCGGCTGATCCGCTCGAAGACCGACCGGGGAATTCTAGCCATCCTCGATAACCGGATTCACCGGATGCAGTATGGTAAAATTTTCCTCGAATCGCTTCCCGAGTATGCGATCACTCGGGACCTCTCCGAAGTCGCGCGCTTCATGGAAAATCACCCCAGGTAAGCGGAGCGAGGCAGGCGTGCCGCTGGGGGCGCGAAGGGCCATTCATGTACGAAGTCAGCGTAGACGAATCATTCGCCGCGGCGCACAACCTGCGCGGCTACAAAGGCAAATGCGAAGACCTGCACGGGCACAACTATAAAGTGCGCGTCACGCTCGCGGGCAAAGAGCTCGACTCGACGGGCCTTCTGTACGATTTTGTGCAGATCAAGCAGGTGATCCAGGGCGTGATCCGTTCGCTCGACCATAAGTATCTGAACGAGCTGAAGCCGTTCGACGCGCTCAACCCCTCGGCGGAAAATATCGCGCGGTATATTTACGACGAAGCGGCGAAGCAGCTTCCGCGCGCGGCCAACGGCGCGGGGATTTCGAGCATTACCGTGTGGGAATCGGACGTGACGGCGGCGACATACCGGCCGTAGTAAAACCTGGACATAAGGCTATGAGTCGAAAGCGCGTCGGTCTCTTCCGCCAGCCTTGCCGGTACGCCACCGAACGTGGCTCGGCTGACTAGTTGGATCGCGCTGTGCTGGGAATGAAAACAAAGCGG
Organism: Candidatus Sulfotelmatobacter sp.; assembly: GCA_035624115.1. GTDB lineage: Bacteria > Acidobacteriota > Terriglobia > Acidiferrales > UBA7541 > Palsa-295. Next base: position 11,134 of record DASPSD010000044.1, read on the forward strand.
GAGCAAGCTCCCGCACTCCAAAGTTCTCGCGGGCTGCGCCTCGAAAATTGGGTTTTCAATTTAGCCTGATAACGCCATGAACCGAGCGTATTTCATCGTTGGAATCCCGGCATTCATTTCGTCGTTTTTCTGGATTGCGTTTGGGTGGGGGTGGCGGCCGGCTGTGATCGTTACGTCGGTGGAGCTGGCTTTGATTATCGCCGTGGTGATGTATTTTCTGCGGCGGGAGCGGGCAAAACAGGGTGGTACGGAGCAGGGCCGCTAAAATCGCCGCGGAGGCCGCGCAATGGTCGTCACCGAAATATTCAAATCCATTCAAGGCGAAGGGACGCGCGCGGGACTCCCGTGCATTTTCGTGCGACTCACCGGCTGCAATCTGCGCTGCTCCTGGTGCGACACGGCGTACGCGTTTTATGGAGGGAGAAAACACTCTCTCGAAGAAGTGCTCGAAAAAGTTCACGAGTTTGCGGGCGCCGTGCCGAATCGAGTCGAGTTGGTCGAAATCACCGGCGGCGAACCCCTGCTGCAATCGGAGACGCCCGCCCTGGCGAAGCGCCTGCTCGACGACGGCTACACCGTGATGATCGAGACCAGCGGCGAGCGGCCGATTGCGGGGCTGCCGCGCGACGTAATCAAAATTGTGGACGTGAAATGCCCTGACTCGGGCGAGCCGGACACCTTTGATATGGCGAACCTCGAAGCGCTCGGCCAAAAGGACGAGATCAAATTCGTGATTTCCACCCGCCGCGATTACGAATTTGCCCGCGATTTCACCCGGCGGAACGAGCTTCTGCGCCGCGTCCGCGAAGTAATTTTTTCTCCCGTGTTTGCGGATCCTGCCGGCGCGTGGCCCGGCCTCGACGCACGCGTGCTCGCGGAATGGATACTCGCGGAGGGATTGCCTGTGCGGCTGGGATTGCAGCTTCACAAATTTGTTTGGGACCCGGCGATGAAGGGCGTGTGAGACGGCCAACTGGCGCAGATGGCGGAAAAACCCAAGGCGGTGGTGCTGCTGAGCGGAGGGATGGATTCGTGCGCCGCGGCGGCGATTGCCAATGTGACGCATCGCCTGGCGTTGCTGCACGCGAGCTACGGCCAGCGCACGGAACGGCGTGAGCGGCGCTCGTTCGATGCGATTGCCGATTTCTACGGCGTTCGCGAGCGGCTGGTGATCCGGTTCGATGCTTTCGCGCAGATCGGCGGCTCGGCGCTCACGGACACGCAGATCGCCGTGCCCGAATCCGGCAAAGCACTGGCGCCCCATGCGGGAATTCCTATCACGTATGTGCCGTTCCGCAACGCGCACTTTCTAGCAGCGGCAGTGAGCTGGGCGGAAGTGATCGGCGCAACCGCGATCTTCATCGGCGCGGTAGCGGAAGATAGTTCGGGGTACCCGGATTGCCGGGCGGAATATTACCGCGCGTTCCAGCAGGTGATTCGCGAAGGGACCCGGCCGGAAACGCGGATCGAGATCGTCACGCCGGTGATCGGGATGCGCAAAAGCGAAATCGTGCGCCGCGGAATCGAGCTGGGCGCTCCGCTCGAACTCACCTGGTCGTGCTATCAATTTGATGACGAAGCCTGCGGCGCGTGCGATAGTTGCCGCCTGCGGCTTCGCGCCTTTGCCGACGCCGGCGTGCCCGACCCTATCGCGTATCGGGCACGAGTTGCGCCATAATAGGCGCCCGCATCCAATGAAATGTGGGAGGAGATAGCCACATGAGACGATTGATTCCTGCCTGGGGGGCTCTCTTCGTTGCCTTGCTGCTTCCGGCGATCGCCGCGGCGCAGGGCACAGCCTCGCTTGCCGGACAGGTGACCGGCCTGGACGGCAAGCCCGACCCCGATGTGCTGGTGACGATCAAGAATCCCGACACCGGACAATCCTGGCAGGTGAAGGCCGACAAAGACGGCCGCTATCAGCAACTCGGGCTCCTGGGCGCGGTCTACGAAATTTATATCAAGAGCGAGAAAGAGAACCTCGATTCTTTAGTAGGCAAGATTCGGATTACCACCGATCAAGTCAACACGCTCAATATCAAGCTGAAAGACATCTTCGCCGGCGCTACCTCCGCCGAAGAAGTGAAAAAGCGGGAGGAGGAAGAAAAGAAGCATGCGAACGTGCAGTTGCACTTTAACAACGGCGTAAAAGCCATGGATGACGCGAATGCCCTGCAAACTCAGATAAAGGCAGCTCCAGCGGACCAGAAGAGCGCGTTGCAGGAAAAGCGTGCCGCCGATTGCCAAACCGCAATAGCGGAATTTCAGGAAGCCGAACAGGGTATAGCAGCAAAAGAAGTGAAGAATCATGCGGTGATTCTGGCGCGGCTCGGTTCCGCCGCCGAATGTGCGGGAAAGTACGACGAAGCGGCCACGGCTTTCCAAAAGGCCGGCGAGCTGCAACCTTCAGCCGGCTATTATCTGGCCTACGCCACCAATCTTGCGAATGTGGGCGTGTCGCTCACCGATGCAACGGCAGCCGCAGCCAAATTCACGGACGCAAATGCCGCATGTGAAAAGGCCGTGTCGCTCGATGCGACCGTCGGCGCGGCGTGCTGGAAAAATCTCGGAATTGTTCTTTCAAACAAGAACCGCCAGAAAGAAGCCATCGCCCCGCTTCAAAAAGCCGTGCAAGCGGATCCCAAGGACGCCCAAACATGGTTTCTTCTCGGAAGCGCCTACACGAATCTGATCGAATCCAAGCAGCAGGGCGACAAGATGGTTTACGTGATTCCGCCCGGAACTGCCGAGGCCTACCAGAAATGCATCGATGCGGCGCCCAACGGCCCCTACGCAGCCCAGGCCAAGGACATGCTCGCCAGCCTTGCGGCGATGGGCGGCGGCGAAGAGACGTCGCTTTCAAGCAAAAAGAAAAAGAAATAGCTGCGAATTTTTCACCGGCAAGGCTCTCCTGGCCCCGGCCGCGCTAAATTTTTTTTCGGCAAGCGGATTCTCCCTCTCGACCCGCGCGCGTGTCAGTGCTATTCTCTCGCTGGCAAGTTCAACGGACTTGATGCCTGACGTGGACGCAAGCCAACCAAGCACCGAACGGCGCCGCAGCGAGCGAATTCAGAATTCCCTCCCCTTGATCGTGCGCGGCATTGATTTGCTGGGCCAGCCGTTCGAGGAGCGCACCGCAACGGTGGCCTTTAATGTTCATGGCTGCCGTTACGCCTCGAAGCACCACTTGCCGAAAAACACGTGGATCACGCTCGAGCTTCCGCAAAGCCCGGACCGGCGCAACGTCCGCGCCCGGGTCGCGTGGATTCAGCGGCCACATTCGGTGCGAGAGATGTTCCAGATCGCGGTCGAGCTGGAGACGCCCGCGAATCTCTGGGGCCTTGCCTCGCCGCCGGAAAGCTGGACGCTGGCAATTTCCAAGGCTTCCGCCCCCGGAGCGCTGGCCGGCGAGAGAGACCCGCGAACTGCAGCCAGATCCGAACAAGCAGTAGTTGCAACTCCACTCGAAATCTTCTTGGGAAAGCTAATGACCGACATGAGAAATGCATCGCCGGAAAGCTCCGAAGCAGAATCGCCCGCTCCCTTCGTGTTCACCGCGGCAATGGACAGCCCGTTGCTGCGGGAACTGCGCGGGGAGCTGGAGCGGCAGGCCACGAAAGCCGTGGAGGCCGCAGCCGCCGAGGCGCGTGAGAGGATCCGCCAGGCGGAAGAGGAGGCCGAGCAGCGGCGCGCATCGGCGGCCGACGATTTCCTCCGCCGCTGGAACGAGGAATTCGCTGCCGCGCAGGGCAGCGTGCACGAACAATTCAGCGCGCGCCTTTCCGCCACGCAGGACGAACTTCTCCGCGGGCTCGCCGCGGAGCTCGAATCACATGCCGGCCGCACGCGCGAACTGATGGCCGACCTCGATGCCCGCTCGCAGGCGCTGCGCCTCGCGAACCAGGCGGCAGAAGAGATCTCGAGCCGGATGGCGCAAGCGCGGTTGCAAATGGAAGCGGCAGAAGCGGCGGAGGCCGCGCACGCCAAGAAGGAAGCTGCCGAACCATCCGCAGACCAGGTTGCCGCGATGCAAGCCGCCGCGGCTACGTGGCGCGAGCGGCTCGAATCGGAGATGGGGCAGGCGCAAGCGCAATGGTCGGAGCTGCTTCAATCGTCGCTGGATAGCAGCATGCGGCGGCTTGTCGAGCAATTGTCCGAGCACTCGCAGGAAGCCCTGCGGGCGGCAGAGCAGCGGATGTCCGCGCGGTTTGCCGAAATGTGGCAGCCGATGACGCAGGCATCGAGCGAAGCGCGCGCGCGTGTGGCGGAAATCAAGGCGGCGCTCGAATTGAACGTCGAGCAGGCGAGAGCTTCGCTCGGAGAAATCGAGCAGTCAGCGGGCCGCATGAAAGAATTTGCGGCGCAATTCGAGGCGGCGAGCCACGACCGGCTCAACGAACTCCACCGCCGCGTCGAAGGTGTCCTTGACGCGCCGACCGCGGAGATGCACCGCCGCATGGAAGCGCTGGTCGCGGGGGTGTCACAGCGGGTTGCTCCGGATCTCGAGAGTCTCGCCAATCAGGCGGTCGAGCGAAGCGTCGCGGAAGTGGAATCGAAGCTCGCTCCGCATCTGGCGCGAGTTCCAGAGCTGGTGCGCGAGCTGGCGGCGCGGGAGGTGCAGGCCGAAGACAGCTTGCGGCTGCACCGCGAACGCTTGCGCCAGATGGCGGAAAGCAACCAGCGGGAAGCCGCCTCGCACCTGGAGGCCACTCTGGGCGAGCTGCGCGGCAATTTCGAATCGGCGCGCAAGGACGCGCTGGGAAAGTGGAACGAAGAGCTCGAAGGCGCGGGAGTACGCGCGTCTCACGCGGCCGCCGAATCCATCCATCGCTCATCAGAATGGTTCCAGCAGGAAGCTCGCGCGCGCATGCAGGTGCTGGTGGAACAGACTCTGGCAAACGCCGGATTGATGCTGGAAGAAAAATCGGGTGATGCGGCGAAGAAATTCGAAACGCAGCTCCAGGGCGAAATTTCCTTGCGAGTATCCGAAATCGGCCAGCAGATGGAAGGCCTCGGCTCGGAAATGATCGGCCGGACGCGTTCGCAGCTTGCCGAAGCCGCCGAAGCGGCTGCGGCATCGTTCGGCCAGGTGTTGCGCTCGATCTCCGACGAGGAAGTTGAAAAGTTCGCGAACCAAAGCGGCGGCGCCATCCAGGAGAGATTGCGGGAGCTGGAAGGCTCGGCCGACAAGCTGTTGCAAAATCTCGAAGTGAGCGCCGAATCTTCGATGGGCGCTTTCCACGAACGGCTGGCATCGCAGATCGAGGCCGGCGTGGCGGAGGGGCGCACGGCCCTGGCGGCGGAATCAGCTGCAAGGCTCGAGCGATACGATCGCGAGCGCGGCGCCCGCGAAAAAGCCTGGCTCGAAAGCCTCGAACGATTGGGCAGCGAGGCCGCGGAAAAATATCGCGAGCGGCTCGACACCCTGTGCGACTCCTGGGTGGTCTCTTCCATCCGCCGCTTGAACGAGCACGGGCAAAACGCGACCGAATCGCTCCTGCGTTCGGCGGACCAGGCTTTGCGCGATTCTTTCTCGAATGTCTTCAACGGCCTTGCCACGATGTTGCGCGAGCGAAGCGCGAATGCAGCCGGAATGGCGGCTTCCCCACCACCCAGCCGCGAAAGCGGCGAGGGGAAGGCGACGCGCAACGAAGAGAATCCCGAGCAGCCGGGGATGTAAGCCAGTTTCCCTTCAGAAATAATTTTGCGCCGAACCTCAGGGGTTGAAACCCCTGACGTTTTGGGAGCTTTTCGGCACGGCTGAAGCCGTGCCCTGACGGGAGGTGGCGGTGCGACGGCCTCGCGTCAGATGTGCGTGAGTGTGCCCGTGATTTTTGTCCGGTGGAGGGCCCAGGCGAACACCGCGAAAGAAAGCGGCAGAAGGATTGCGGAGAAAATGAGCAGGGCCGCTACTGAGGGCCATAGCTCGCTCCAGCCGGCGCCCGCGAGCAAAGCGGCGCGCATGCCTTCGAGCGAGTAAGTCACTGGAATCAGGCGCGCAAGCCACTGAAGCGGGCCTGGAAGTACTGTTACGGGATACATCATTCCGCCGACAAGCCCGGAAACGCCGAGGACCACCCATTTGCCCGGATTGCCGCGCTTGAAGAGGATCTGGTAACTCGCCGAAAGAACTCCCAGCCCCGCAAACGAAAGAATCGAAGCCGCGAGGATGACGAGCGCGCCCGTCCAATTCGCCGAGTGCGGCGCGAAACCGAAAAGCAGCGCGCCCCACGCGAGATATACGCCCGTGCGCAGAGCGAGCGTCACGAAAGGATATACAGCCGAACCTGCAAGAATCACTGGCAACGGAGTCTGCGTCACGAGCAAAGCTTCCAGCGTGCGGTTCTGGCGCGCTTCTTCCAGGCTCGCGTCGAAGGCGCTGAGCGAGACGCTCAGATAGTCGAAAAAGGCGAAGCCCACCAAGGCGAAAGCGAAATAGTTGGCGCCCGAGGGCAAAGCGCTTTCAAGCTCTGGGCTTTCAACAAAGCGCGAGAGATAGTAGAACGTGGCGACACCGAACAAAGCTTCGAGCGTTTCGAGGAGCAGCGCTCCGCGATAGCCGCGAGCGATGCCCAGGTCTCGGCGGAAGAATGCCACGATTTTTCGCAGCGCTTGGGCGGACCTCATGGAAGCGTTTCCTCAGGCGCCGGATGGCGCACGAGGCGCGCCACCGCGCCTTCAAGCGTTGCAGCGCCGGTGGAGGCGCAGAGTCCGCGCGGGGAATCGGAGCCAACCACTATGCCCCGGTCGAGCAGAACGATGCGATCGGCAATTTCTTCCACCTCGCTGAGCGTGTGCGATGCGAAAAGCAGCGTGTTGCCGCGCCGGCGGACCAGCTCGTCCTTCAAAAGCCGGCGAAATTCTGCGGCGGCCAGCGGATCGAGGCTGCGTGTGGGCTCGTCGAGCAGCAGAATGCCGGGGCCATGGAGCAGGGCGCGCGCGAGGCCAAGCCGGTGTGTAATTCCCGTGGAGAGTGTGCGGACCTGGCGATCGAGTTCGCCTGTGATTGACATCCACTCAGCCGCCTGCGCAATTCGCTGGCGCGCGTCCGAGCTGGCGATGTTGTGCATGGCCGCAAAAAAGGCCAGGTTTTCGCGCGCGGTCAAGCGGGCGTAGAAGCCTTCATCGCCGCCGGTGTGATACCCGAATTGCGCCCGGGCGCGGGAGGCCTCGCATTCCACATCGAAGCCGTTGAGGGCGGCCCGGCCGCGCGTCGGGATGATCAGGGTGGCGAGGATGCGCAGCAGAGTCGATTTGCCGGCGCCATTGGGGCCGATGAGAGCCACGGCTTCGCCGCGCTCGACGGCGAAGCTGACGCCTGCGAGCGCGCGCTCCGTGGGCCGCGCGAACGGATGCAAGAGCGCGCGCCAGCCCGTGAGCGCCGGGGGAAAGTATTTTTCGAGAGATTCCGCGAAAATGGCGTGCTGCGGCATCAAGCGCGATTGTCGAGGCTACACATGGTTGTCGGTCTTCAGCAACCTGTATAACCGAATTCGGCACAAGGAATCCAGTTGCGCATTGCTGGTGTGCTCAAGTCCCGGTAGAATATCTGCGGGCTTGCAGCGGATCGCACCGGGGCGTGCGGAATCCCTCAGCTCAGTCGCAGGCAAACCCACCTGGCCTGGAGGATGGGACCGGCCGAATGGACGCATCGCTTTCCACGGAATCTGTCGTAGTTGCCGCTTCGGAACAAGTTTCCTGCCCGCTCGGCGAAGAATCAGCCATCCTTAACCTGAAAAACTGCGTCTATTATGGATTAGATTCGGTAGGCGCACGGGTGTGGGCGCTTCTTCAAAAACCGCAGACGGTCGGCAAGCTTCGGGATGCGTTGCTCGACGAATATGAAGTGGAAGCGGAGCGCTGCGAGCGAGATCTCTTTGTTCTGCTCGAAAAGATGCGGAGCGAGGGATTGATTGAGGTGCGAGGCGGACCGGCTAGTTGAATTCGCAGGAGATTCGTTTCGGGCGGCCTGCGCCGGCCCTGCCGGGCGCCCCACCCAGCCTGAGGGCCATCCCCGGCGTGTTCCGCGACTTTCTTTTAGGTGAAGGGTTGAAAGCGACAGTGGAGACTCTGCGAAAGTTTCTACGGCTGCCGGGCCGCGAGCGGTGGATCGTGCTTGAGGCTGCCGCAGGACTTGCGGCCACACGGCCCGGCTTGGCCCTAGCGGGCTTCCGAAAGTGGCGGCAGGTGCTGGCTTGGCTGGCACCGACAGAGGTTTCTCCGCCGGACGCGAACCAGGCCGAAATCGCGGAGCAAGCAAGAGCGCTTGTGGGACTCGGCGAAGCCGTGGCGAGAAATTTCCCGTGGCGGACGAATTGTCTGGAACAATCGCTGGTCTTCGAGTGGCTTTTGCGGCGGAGACGGATTCCTGCAACGCTACAAATCGGCGGGCGAAAAGATGGCGCTCGCTTCGAAGCGCACGCCTGGGTGGAGCTGGAAGGGACGAAATTGAGCGGCGCTGCCGTCGAAGACCTTCTCTACATTCCATTTGAGGGGCGAGCCGTGTCTCTCGGGACAGAAGCACAATGAGCGGCATCGTCGGCATGCTCCATCGGGGTGGCGCGCCGGCAGACCGGGGCCTACTCCAGGCGCTCACGCATTTTCTCGGTTTTCGCGGGCCGGACGCGCGCGAGGTATGGACCGGAGGCCCGGCCGGTTTCGGTCACGCGCTTCTGCGCACGACGCGCGAATCGCTCAGCGAGCGCCAGCCTGCCAGCCTCGACGGCCAATTCTGGACCGCCGCCGACGCGCGAATCGATGCCCGTTCGGAACTTGTGGGCGAGCTCGAGGGAGCGGGAAGACACGTCAGGATTGGCGCGCCGGAATCGGAACTAATCCTGAATGCCTATGCCGCATGGGGCGAAGCTTGCGTGGAGCACCTGCGCGGCGATTTCGCCTTTGCCATCTGGGACGCCCGCGAGCAGAAGCTTTTCTGCGCGCGCGACCATTTCGGCGTAAAGCCTTTCTACTATGCCGAAACGGACGATCGCTTTCTTTTCAGCAACACCCTCGACTGCGTGCGGCTCGATCCGGAGATTTCCAGCGAGCTCAATGACGCGGCGATTGCGGACTTTCTGATGTTCGGATTGAACTGCGATTCGGCCACCACGTGCTTCCGCGATATCCGGCGCCTGCCGCCGGCGCACATGCTTACGGTTTCAGCCGATGGGCTGCGCATCCGGCGTTACTGGAGCGCACCCACCGACGGCCGCATCCGTTACCGGCACGCCGATGATTACATCGAGCACTTCCAGATCCTGCTGCAAGCGGCGGTAGCGGACCGTCTCCACACCGATTGCGCCGGATTGCTGCTCAGCGGAGGATTGGACTCCGCCTCCGTCGCCACCACGGCCCACGAGCTTTCCGTGCGATCCGGCGCCGCCGGGAAATTGCGCGCCTACACGGTCGTCTATGATTTCTTGATTCCCGACCGTGACGGAGCGCACGCGCGCGCTGTGGCCGAGTTCTTGCAAATTCCCATTCAATGCCTGCCCATGGACCATCTGGGACTTTTTGATCGCTGGCAAGACGGCGACCTGGGATGGCCCGAGCCGGTGGAGGATCCGCTTTTTGCGGGGTTGTTTGACCAATTCCGGATGATCGCCGCCGATTGCCGCGTGGCGCTTTCCGGCGAGGGCAGCGACAACTTAATGCACTTCGAGATGTGGCCCTACGTGAAAGACACAATCCGGCGGCGGCAGTGGTCGCGGCTGATGGCGGAGGGCATTCGCTATTTGACGCTGCGGCAATCGCCCTGGCGAGGAGTCCGCAGGCGGATGAAAGAATACGCGGCCAAGGATCCTGCGGTCCCGGTTTTTCCCGCGTGGATGGCGCCCGATCTAGTGAGGCGGCTGAATCTCGAAGCCCGTTGGAAGGAATGGAGCCAACTCCCTGCCGCCGACCCGGCCCATCCGATCCACCCGGAGGCACATGCGTCGCTGGCGTTGCCCCACTGGGCGCATTTGTTTGAGAACGAAAACCCGGGAGTGACGCGCTGTGCGGTGGAAGTGCGCCATCCTTTCCTTGATCTTCGGCTCGTGAATTATTTGCTGGCGCTGCCGCCGTTCCCGTGGTTTTTCGAAAAGACCCTTTTGCGCGAAGCGATGGTGGGGAAGCTCCCGGAAGATGTCCGCCGAAGGCCGAAAACGGCGCTTGCGGGCGATCCGGTGAAAGAGTTGCTCAAGCAAAAGGAGCCGGTGGCGCTGGAAGGGTTGTCGTGGAGCGAGGAGCTCGACCGCTACGTCGATCGGAAATCGCTTCTGCCATTGAACGGCGAGCGAAGCCCGGCCGTGCTTGATATGTCAATCAGGCCGCTTTGCCTCAACTTTTGGTTGCAGTCGGCGCGAGGAGTCCGGTATAACTTGCGTGCGGAGGCTCGGAATGGATAAGCCCGTCAAACGAGACGGCAAGAAGCCCTACACGTCCCCGATCCTGACGGTTTATGGAACCGTGCGGGAGCTCACGCAGAAGGTTGGCTTGCTCCGTACCCAGGACAGCGGAAGATTCCCCCGCGTTCGTACGAGCGTCCGCTGAGCGAAATTGAATTTTGATTATTTCGTTTTCGGACTTTCTCTTCGCTCAAATCAGGCCATCCCCGGGCTAAAGCCCGCCGCCATGCCGGCACATTCTCCCGACGTTCGAGTAGAGTTGGGGATTGCTCCGTCAAATTATCCGGAACTTTCGTCCGGCCGGGGCGAGCTTGCATTTGTGAGTTCGATGGTGGATTCCTCCGGCGAGCCGGAATTGCGGATATGGCGCGCTATAGAAGGAGATTGTCACTACCTCGCCTATCGCGACGGCATGCAGTTCTGGGTAGAGAACGGCGGCAGGAATGTGTGGAGCAGGTGGCCGGATTCTTCGTCCCTGGAAGATGCCGCAACGTATTTGCTGGGGCCGGTGCTGGGTCTTGTGCTGCGGTTGCGGGGGGTTGCGTGCCTGCATGCGAGCGCGGTGGCGATCGGGGGCCGCGCCGTTGCTTTTGTGGGCGAAGAAGGCGCGGGAAAATCCACCACCGCAGCCGCTTTCGCGCGGCGCGGCCATTGCGTGCTGACCGATGATGTGGCCGCCATCGTGGAGCGCGATGGTGGATTTTATGTCCTTCCCGCTTACCCGTACCTTTCTCTGTGGCCCGAATCCGTGACGATGCTCTACGGACCGGAAAAGACGCTTCCATCTTTTTCCGCCAACTGGGATAAGCGCGTCCTGTCTCCGGCTGAAGACTGTGTTCGTTTCCAAGAGGAGCCGCTGCCCCTGGGCGCTATCTTTCTCCTGGGAGAGAGAAGCTCGGAATCTTCGGCTCCCTATCTTGAGACGCTCACTCCGCAGGAGAGCTTGGTCCAATTGGTGGCGAATTCCTACGCCACGGGAATGTTGGACAAGGAGATGCGCGCGCAGGAATTTGCTTTGCTTGGCCGTATGCTGGCGAATGTGCATGTATGCCGGGTGCGCTCACATGAAGATCCATCGCGAATCGAGCGGCTTTGTGACGTGATTACCGATGCCGTCAGCTCGAAGCGGGGCGCGGCGGCGGTAGGGGGGCTTGGCGGCCCAAGGACTCTAGCGAAGGAATCGTGACCTCCTTAGCGCCAGAGCACATTCCCGACTTGGTATGAGGGTACCCGTCCACGCTCCGCCCCCGCCCATGGCGGGTTCAGCACACGTGCCACCCTTTCCGGTTTGGGAGAATCCTATTGATGTGCCAGAATGGACCCCGCAGTACGTTGCCCAGCGAGCAGGGTCGTAAGTGCGCATATCAAGGGCAGTTAGTGGATGAACCACTGAGGAGGAAGGAGCAGATGAAGAAGCTAATCGTAATCTTGGGGCTGCTTGTGGTCTTTGCCCTGCCTGCTGTGGCGCAAGAGACGCCTCGGTTTGAAGTAAGTGCGGGTTATACGTTTCAAGATTGGCAGGTTCCGGCCCTATTTGTGCCCCCGCCGGATTATTATCACTACAACGGGTTCAATGCGGGAGGGGCGTACCACTTCACTCAGTTGATCTCTCTGGCGCTAGACATCACAGGGACCTACAACACTACGGGGGGAGTAGGCACCCACATTTACAGCTACCTGGCTGGTCCGAGAATCTACCCCCTTGGGCACCACAGGCTGACTCCTTATGTCCACGGATTGGTTGGAGGCGCAAGTTTCAGCGGGCTTGGGGGCGTGGGTGTCCCAGACGAAACCAAATTGGCTTGGGAAGCTGGTGTTGGATTGGAGTATTCTCTTTTCAAGAGCGTGGCGATTCGACTCGGTCAATTTGATTACGAACAAACGCGGTTTTTCCATAGTGAGGACTTGCAGGCAGACCCAGTGCTGCCCAAGAGCAACCAGAACAACTACAAATTTTCTGCAGCCCTTGTCCTTCGATTTGGCGGCAAGTAACTCCTTCCCCTGGTAAGGGCCATGCAGCCAACTGCATGGCCCTTCGCTTTTTCAGGCATCCCCCGGCGCGCCCAGCGTATCTGAAAAGATTTCGGTTTACTCTTGCAAAGGCTTGGGTTAAAGGAGACCCTTTTGTGGGCGCTCGGGCGCGTGAATCCAGCACATGCGACGGTTCCGGAGAGGATGCAGCGGATGAAGAAGGTCTTGGGGATGGTCGGATTTCTTGCTCTGTTTTGCTCGCCCGCGAGGGGCCAGGTGACACCGAATTGGGAGATTGGGGCCGGATACGCCTTCCGGTCGTATTACCCGCCGACGCAATCGCGATTTGGAACCAACGGCTGGGACTTCACGGTCGATCGCAATTTCAGACGCTATCTCGGCCTCGCGGTGGATGGTTCCGGAACTTACGCGAACAAAGGCGTGAATGGGAATTACGGCATTTACGAGCTGCTCGCCGGTCCGCGGATTTATCCGCTCACGCACCGCCACCGGATCGTCCCATACGGGCAAATTCTTTTCGGTCTCGGTTACCTCCACTTGCATTTCCCGATGAACGGCGAATTTGCCGCCATCACAGACACGAACGCCAGCTACGCATTCGCCGCGGGCGGCGGTGTGGAGTGGAGGCTTAAGACGAAGTGGAATATCCGCGTGTTCGAGTTTTCTTACGAGCACACCCATTTTCCCGCCTTTCTGGCCGGGAACAATTTGAGCTACACCGAAGGCAACTACCGGATATCCGCCGGCTTGGTGTATCACATCGGCGGCAAGTAACCTGATTCCCGCTGCAAGCCCCTCGCACTTGTTCCATCGGCCCATTTGCCACCCGGATTTCGGCCGCGTGGCAACCCTCACCACCCAAGACCTGAAATTGGACTTGCAGAAAGGCTGAGCCTCGTAGGAAATTACGTCTGAGTGGAAGTTCACTTCGAAGGCGCGAAGCGGACACGAGCCACGCTGGTCGTGTCGATCTTCATGGCGATTCTCATTTTCTACCAGGCTGCAAAAATCTGGCTCGCGGATTATCGCGTTCAATCGGGCCAGTTGGATTTGATGGAGCGAGGCGCGGCGCTCGAACCCGGCAACGCCGAAGGCTGGGACCGCCTCGGCCGGATGCGGCAATGGGATCTGATGAATCCTGATCCGCTGCGAGCCGTTGCCGACCTCGAGAGAGCCGTCAAAGACGATCCCCTCTCGGCGCATGACTGGATCGATCTGGGCGCGGCCTATGAGGACGCGGGTGATATTCCCCGGGCTCGAGCCGCGTTTGAACGGGCAGTATCCGTGTATCCGTCTTCCGGAGAAGTTGCGTGGCTCTATGGAAATTTTCTGCTGCGCCGGCAAGAATACGATGCAGGCTATGCACAAATGCAGCGGGCGGTGCGGGCGGATCCCGCGCTTTTGCCGCTCGTCATCACGCGGACCTGGCGCTCGAATCAGGATATCCAAATCTTGCTCGACCGAGTGGTCCCGCCCGAAGCAAGCGCATATTTTCAAGCCCTCGATTTCCTGGCAACAAATCATCAACTGGATGCCGCCCTCGTGGTTTGGCAGCGATTGCTCGCCCAGGGAAAACCCATCACGCTTTCGCGAGCGTTTCCTTTTCTCGCGGAATTGATCCAGCAGGAGCGGTCCGAGGACGCGCGGCGGGTTTGGCTGGAGGCTCTGGCAGCAGCCGGACTGCCTCATGAGCCTCCTCGAAATCAGTCGCTGGTCTGGAATGGGGACTTCTCCCACGACTTTGCAAACGGAGGCCTCGACTGGCATTGGGACGGCCCTCTTGGAGTGGTGGTCGATTTCGATTCGGCGCCATCCGGGCGCAGCGGGCGATCGCTCCGGCTCGATTTCAGTGGAGGGATAAACGTCGACCTGTCCGAGCCTTACCAATATGTTCCGGTTGAGCCATCGCACGCTTACCGCTTCCATGCCTATCTGCGCACACAAAGCCTGACGACCGAAAGCGGGGCGAGGATGTCGATTCAGGAGCCCTTTCACCGTAGCCCGGAGCTGCTCAGCGAGAATCTCATGGGCTCACACCCTTGGACCTCGGTGGATGCGGATGTGACGACGGGCCCAGAGACGCACTTCCTGCGTATCCGGCTGCGCCGAATCCCCAGCCGATTGTTTGATAACAAGCTCGGCGGGTCGATGTGGCTTGCCGACGTCTCCTTGACACCCCTGGCCGCACTGCCGGAGAAAGCAGCCCAATGAAAGGACTGCGGATCGGGCTCTGCGCGGTGTTTGCTTTCAGCGTGTTCGCTCACGGCGTTGTGGAAGTGTGGTCGCAGTCGATGCTTGAAATGGCCGCAGCGGTGCTGCTCGTGGTCTGGGCATGGCTGGCGTACCGGGATGGCGGTGTCATCATCCACTGGAGCCCGCTGAACTGGCCCATTCTCGGCCTTTTTGCGATTGGCTTGGCGCAATTGGCGTTCGGCGGAACGGTTTACGCGTATCTCACGCGCGTGGAACTGCTGAAGCTGGCCGCGTTCATCATCCTTTTCTTTCTTGCGGCGCAGGCATTCCGGACGAGAGAGGATCTTTCCCGGCTGGCATGGTTTCTGCTGTTGCTGGGGTTCGCCGTGTCGTTGCTCGGAATCATTCAGCACTTCACCTCGGGCGGAAAAATTTATTGGGTGCGCTCTCTTCCTTTTGGAGGCGATTTTTTCGGGCCGTTTGTGAACCGCAACCATTTCGCCGGGTTCGTGGAGCTGGTGACGCCGGTGGGGCTGGCGCTGATGGTGTTTCGAGGGCTGCGGCGGGATCTCTTCCCCTTGGCAGGGCTGCTGACAATCGTGCCGGTAGGCGCGCTGATTCTCTCGGGCTCGAGGGGAGGAATCGTCAGCTTCGCATTCCAAGTGTGTGTGCTCGCGTTGTTGGCGCGAAGCCGCCGAGCCGTCGAGGGCCCGCGCCTCGTGGCCCTGGGTGTGGTGGGACTGGCGGCTCTGGCTTTAATCGCGTGGATCGGGGCCGATAAAGCCATTGAGCGGTTTTCAACGGTGAAGCCCGGTGAAGTGTCCATGTCGAGGCGATGGAGTATGGCGCGCGGCGGCCTGCACGTCTTCTTTGCTCACCCTATAAAAGGAACCGGGCTCGGCACGGTGATTGCCTCTTATCCGCCATACGAAACCGCTTACGACGGCAAAGTGGTGGACCACGTGCATGACGACTACGTCGAAGGCTTGGCGGACACAGGCGTGCTGGGAGGGATCTGCGGCCTCGCTTTTCTTTGGTTCCTCTTCCGTGATGCGCGCAAGAATTTCTGGACCGAGCAGGGCCACTTCTCTCGTGCGCTGCATGCCGGGGCAATCACGGCCGTGAGCGGCCTCCTGCTTCACAGCTTCGTGGATTTCAACCTTCACATCCCATCGAATGCTCTGCTGTTTCTTCTGCAAGCTTATCTGGCCACTTCACCGCCTCTGCCTTCCGAAGCGGGCCCGAGCCGGCAGCGCCGCAGAACAACGGTTGGAGTCCCGACCGAAGTCGCTGGATGAGGAATCACTCGCCCGCGGGGTCTTGGTAGGGTTCAAACGTCGGATCGATATCGTCTGAATCGACGATCCACGCGCGGCGATCCTTGAAATACTCGATCAGCTCGTGATTGGCGGCTGGCCCGAGGTCGAGCGCCCAAACGACTGGTGCGTTTTCGATGTCCGCCTGGTTGTAAACCCAGTCGTAGCCCAATTGCGATTCCTGGTAGGGAACGATCGCGAGATGTTTTCCCGGAATCGCGGCGAGCCGGGATTCGACCGCGACGCGGCCGGTGCGGGGCGAAAGCGAGTTGTACCACTTCTGGCGCCATTCATCCTCGTCATAAAAATGCAGGAAAGGGCCCGCGACTCGGAGAGCGAGCATCACAAGGCAAATTGCCGGCACGGTTCGCGCGAGAAAGCGGCCGACGGGCCTGCCGAAGAATCTCCATGCGCGGAGCTGCCGCATTGAGACAAGCACGACGGCATATATCAGGCATGTGGCCGGCGCAGCGTAATGCGGGAGGCAATAAACCTCGATCGCGAGCCCCCCGGCCGAAACCAAAACCGCAGAAAACAGAAACCAAGTTTGCCAGCGGCGATGCCTTCGCAGGAATCCCCGCCAGACGATAACGATTGCCCCCAGCAGCGGCAGCGTCAGCACCGGCCCGAAGAAAAAAAGATAAAGGACCCTCCCTTTCTCAAGCGTCTCATAGTACACGCCCCATAAATTTCTGCTGTTCGCATAGGGCTCGAGAGCGTCGCCGAGATAATAAACGCGCATCTCTGCGCTGCGATAAGCGGGGAGCGGCCTCAAGTGCTGCCAAAGGAAAAGTGGCGAGTAGCCGTACTGGCTTTCATACACCTGGTAGGGCGTGCGGAAGGGAGAACCCGTGACGCGCCAGAAATAATATCCCATCCCTCCTGCAAAAATGGCGAGAACCAGCAGAATTGGGACGGCAACGCGCGTGACATAGTCTCTGAACGCTTCCCCGGGCTGCTTCAGGAAGCAGACGAGAAGGGCAATTCCCACAGTCAGGCTCAGAATGAGGCCTTCATACGGACGGCTGTTCGCCAAAATCCCTAGGCCAAGGGCCATCAACAAGGCATGGGCTGCGCGGCGATGCTGGATGATTCGCGGCAGGCTCCCGAGCACCAAAGCTCCTCCGATTGCCGCCACTGAGCCGCCCCAGTAGCTATTCGCCCAGTAGCTGAACGTTCCCAGCCGAATTACGGCAAGGAGCCCGCCGAGCAGCGCCCAACCGGGCGGCATCCATCCTTGAAGCATCCAGCAGATTGCAGCGCACATCACCGCGACGCTGAGCAAGACTCCGACGAATGCTTGCCCCGCGAGCAGGCGGCCGGCGGCGAGCAGCAGGCCTTGCGCGGGGAAGTATTTCGATGCGTATGTAGGACGCCAGAGGACGTGGAAAACTTCGAAGTGGGTCCACATCGGGTGCGTCGGATTGGCCAGGCGGCCGTGAAGAAATGTGTCCGCGGCGAGCAGATACGAAAATTCGTCATTCACGTGCGGCTGCGGAACCGGCAGGACCGGCAGGATAACTGCGCGGACGATCAGCGCGGCTAGACCCACCGTGAGGACTGCCAGCGATTTTCGACGCGCCAGATTGCGGAGGCGCCGCTCGACCTTGGAGAACCAAGTCGCCCCGGCCCTCGGGGAAAAAAATGCAAAGGGCAGCACGAAGAGGACGAGTACCAGCTCAATTCCCATCAACATTTGGGCAGGGATTCTATCGTCAAATCTTCGCCTGTGCAGGCAGGTTGCTGTCCAAGGGTGATTCCGAGGGTCTCAGGCAAAGGATCTGGTACTGTGCGCCAAAAGGAAGGCGCGAAAGGAACTTTTCGGCGGGCCGCAACGCTTTCAAAAAGCGCGGAAAAATAAAAAGAAAATCCATCCGCAGGATTTGGAATCCGGCGGACCGCAATAAGCTCCTGGCCTCAGGAGGAGCAATTTTGATGGCGTCGCGGTCAAACGCGCAACGCGACATCACGTACTGCGTGCCCGGATTCCATGGATTGTTTTCCCAGAGGCAGAACAACCCGCCGGGCCGAAGCGAACGCCGGATGAAATCGAGCGAGGCGGCTCGTTCCTGTGGCGGAATGTGGTGAAACACTCCGTTGCAATACACCAGGTCGAGACAGGCGGCCGGCGAGTACTCACGAATTGCCGAGAATTGGATGCGATCCGAGCCGTGGTTCTCTCGGGCAAGCTCGATCGAACGCCGCGAAACATCGACACCCACCGTTGATTCAGCGCCGATTCGCTCCAGCAGGATCGGCGATGTGGAGCCGGGCCCGCAGCCGTAATCCATCAGCCGGCGGGGGGTGAACCCTATACCACGCAGACAGTCAGCGAGCCAGCTCACTCGCCCTTCGGCGAAGTAGCGGCTGTCTTCGCCGGAAGCGGCCAGCGCTTCGCCTAGCGCCCGGTCGTAGGAATCCGCGAAATGGTCGAAATCGACGGCGGATTTCACTTGCGGCCCATGCCCAGAAGGCTCAGGAAAAAACTGGAAAGTATGATCTGAATTCCGAGCGTGAGCGAGACGAGGCCCGGGATCACGATCCGCAGAGTTTTTTCAGGGTCGAGCGGGCCAAAATGGCGGCTCTCCCAATAGCTCAGCCCGAAGATCCACATGCCTGCGCCCCCGAGAATCAACGCGCCGCCCACAATCAAGCCGACTTCGAGATTGACGTAGCGGTAGAGCCGCTGGAGCAGCGCGTCCTCGGGCAGCAGGCCTTCGGTGGTGGCAAAAATTCTGCTGAACACCGCGAAGTTGATGGATTGAAAGCCGGCAAGGATGGCCGTAGCGCCAAAGAGCAGCGTGTTGTAATCGAACGTCACATGCCCGATGGTGCGCGGCGCGGGAAGGAGCCAAGCCAGAACACCCAACCCGAGAGCGAAGACAGCGATTCCTGGATACAAGAAGAGCCAGCGCGGACTGTAGAGCAGGAGGAACCGCAAATAGCGCCAGCCATCGCGCCAGGTGCGCAGGTGCGGAGGGCGATCCCGGCCGTCCGGCGAAAGCACGGTGGGAATCTCCGCAACCTTGAGATTGAAGAGGGTGGCCTTCACCACCATCTCGGTGGAGAATTCCATGCCCAGCGTTTGGAGCTCCAATTTGTCGATCGCTTCTTTGCGGAATCCGCGCAGGCCGCACTGGAAGTCGCCCACCGGGCAATTGAAGAACAAGCGGCCAAGCCAGCTCAGGAAAGGGTTTCCCACAAAACGATGCAGAACCGGCATTGCGCCGGGACGAATCCCGCCCTGAAAGCGGTTTCCCATAACGAGATCGAAGCCTTCGTCCAGCTTCGCGACAAAGTCTCCGATTTGCGAGAAATCATAGCTGTCGTCGGAATCCGCCATGATGACGTAACGTCCGCGCGCCGCGGCAATTCCCCCGCGGAGCGCACTGCCGTAACCGCGCTTCTCGATTGCCACTACGCGCGCGCCAAGCCCCTCGGCGATTGCTTGCGAGCCATCGGTCGACCCGTTATCTGCCACGATGACTTCGCCCTCGAGCCCCAGGCATTTGATCGTGGCAAGCGCTTTTTGAACACACGTCCCGAGCGTGAGGCTCTCGTTCAGGCAAGGCATCACCACGGAAAGCTGCAAGGTTGCGGATTCGTCTGCACGCGCGCCGGTGTGAAGAGGCGAAGCCATTTTCGCCGGCTGTGCGGCCGTTGCGGCGGTGAGAGAACTGCTCGATTCGCGGTTCGCCATCTGCCTCCGATCCCTGCTCTCAGGCTGAGATTAATGGCTCGCGGAAATTATAAAGATTAAGCTAGCACGTTCGACGAAAAGTGCAAGCAGGGGAACCCGCCGGCATCCAATTGTCTCGCATTTTGAATCCGGTCGAAGTGGTATGCTCCGGCATGTAGATACCGCGAACTGAGACCCTTTATGGATGAATCTACCGGCGAGCCGGGCCGTCATTCCTTGATTGCCAGCTTGCGTCGTATCTGGCCGCCGCTCGTGCAACTCTGGATTGCGATCGTGCTCGTCCTCTTCTTTTTCATTCGCATCTGGGGCTCGCAAACCGCAAAGCACATTCTGCATCTGCTCGGGCTCGACCGAATCGGATGAGCCGGCTCGCTCCGATCCTCGCCAATCTGTTGGTGCTGGTTGCCGCCGTCGGTTTTGGGCATCTTCTGAATCGCCTGTTGCCGCGAAATTTTCTGCGGCTTGACCGCATCGCTTTCACGATTGTGGGCGGCCTCGGACTTCTCGGTGTGATTTTGTTCTGCGTCGGCCAGGTCTGGTTTTCGCGGGCGGCGATTCTTCTGATCGTTGGTCTGGGTTTTCTCCTCGGAATCAGGCCTATCGTTGCAGCAGCCCGCAACTCCGCCTTGATTGTCAGGAACTCCCTTGGCCCGGCGATCCCGATGATTGTTGTAGTGGCGGTCGTTTCGATGGCAGGCATCGGCGGCCTCGCGCAAGCGACGGGAGACATGGGCGCCGACGCAATTGCCTACCACTATCTCGGCCCCAAAGTCTGGCTGCGCGAAGGAGTGATTCGGCCGGTCGTGGACGAGTGCCACACTGCTTTCCCTGCCACCGTTGAAAGCCTGTATGCCGCGCTGATGTCAATCGGCGGGGAGCGCGCCCCTCAATTCTTTGCCTTCGTCGGAATTGCATCTGCTCTCTTGGCGGCCGCATCGCTGTCGATGAGGCTGGGAGGCGGCGCGTCAAGCGCCTGGTGGACGGCGGCACTGGTGGCGACCGTGCCGGTGTTTTTCCGGGGCGGCTCGGACGGATTCATCGACGCGATGCTCGCCGGCTTCATACTCTGCGCCGCTCGCATTGGATTTGACGCCACGCAAAGGAAAGAGTTCGTGCTGTTCGGAGTTCTTTCCGGCATCGCGCTCAGTGCGAAATACACCGCGCTGATTGCCTGGATCTTGCTGACCTTCTGCGCGTTCGTGGTCGCGGTTCGCTCTCGCCATCGAGGCTACGCCGCTGTTCTGAAGGATCTCGGAATCGCCACAATGGCGGCGGCCGTGATCGGTTGCCCCGCGTATGTGCGCAACTGGATCCTGCTTGGCTGCCCGATTTACCCGCCGCCGCCGATGCTTGCCCGGTTCTTTCATGTGAAATATATGAGCCCCCAGGCGATCCAATATCTCACCGGCTGGATCGAGTATTTCGGCAGAGGAATGAGCCACGGGTTCTGGAGCTTCTTGAAGCTTCCACTCAATTTGACTTACCACACTGCAAATTTCCGAGGGGCGGGAGGAATCGGCCTGGTCCCGCTGGCGTTAGCGCCTTTTGGCGCGGTGGCAAGCTGGCGCAATGGATTCGCAAAGGGGCTGATCCTGTATGCCACGGTTCAAACGATGGCGTGGTTCGTCACGGATCAGGAAGCAAGATTCTTGATGCCTATCTATATTCTCGCGGTGATCTTCGGAGTAGCAGGCTGGGAATACGTCAATCGTCTGGGGACGAGATATGGCAGGGCGCTCGCGGGGCTGGTGGTGGCGTGTTCCATTCTCTACGGTTTGGTGATGATTGTTTCGGGAAGCCGAGAGGACATGCACGCGGCCCTATCCGCATCGTTCGAGGCGAAGCGCAGGAATGCGGAAATTCCGTACCTCGCGAGCTTTGAATATCTGAACCGGGAGCCTTCCGTGAGAAAAATCCTCATTCTGAATCCATACGTTCCGGGCTATTACTGCGATAAGCCCTATGTGAAGCCGGTGGGCAGGTGGGGAGAGGAAACAATTCCGGAAGCGGCCAATCTGGAAGCTGTTTTTTCGCAACTCCCGGCTCTAGGCGTCACGCACGTCCTGGACAGTGGTGGGATTTACGGGGGTTTCCGGCTGGCGCAAGACCATCCCGGGCTTCGGTTCGTGTTTCAACGGCCGGATCAAAGGATCTACGCCGTAACTTCCTTGCCATGAGAAGAACTCATTTCATAAATGATTTGCGTCAGGGCACGGCTTCAGCCGTGCCGATAAAGTGCGGAGATCTCAGGGGTTTTAACCCCTGAGGCTTGCAGCATCAACTTCGATTCAGTTTATGAGACTAGTTCATTGCAGGTGAATAGCGCCCGTCAAGCAGTTTCGTGGCGGCTCACGTTTCTCCCTCTCCCGAAGGAAGCGAAACCGGCGCGGCAAAACCGGAATCTGGAGCTGTAGCGCTGAGTGTTTTCGGCGCAGGCTGCCGGATTCCTGTGGGCTGGAATCTTCTCGCCAGCTTGTGTGAAGGCCGCTCAATCACGAGATAAAACAGGTAGGAGACACCGAGCAAAAATCCCGCCGTTAGGCACCAATCGGAGATGTACCCCAAATTCGGCACATGAAATTTTTGAAGAATGTCCCAGGCCGGGATGTGCATCAGATAGAGTGAATAGCTCCACGCGCCTGCGGATGCGAAAAGCGCCAGCGGCTTGTGGTTCGCGCCGTAGGCGATCTCCTTCCTAAGCCAAAAATAGGCCAGTATCCCAAACCAGAGCATCGTCTGTGTGTAAGGGATTCCCGCCTGAAAATTCAGCGTCTCGCACACCCAACTCCCGGCCCATGCCAGGAATCTCCATCCCCAAATAGTGTAAGGTGATTGGATCGAGGGCAACTGATCGCTGATTTCCGCGAGGTGACATCCGAGGAGCCACACGGGAAGAAGGATCAGCGCCGTGCGCAGCGGTCCGTATCCGGTCCAGCTGGGGTACCGGCGAATGCTGGACGTGATGACGGCGAGCGCCATGGTGCTTGATAGCAGGAGGGGCCATCCAAGGCGCATTCGCAAGAAACGCAGAACCGGATAAACGGCGTAATAGATCTCTTCGCAAAGAAGGCTCCAGAGAACTCCCACCCACAGCACCGTATTTTGTCCCAGAAGCGGCGCCCGGCTCCCTGCCAGGCGGTGAATGGCGATCGCGGCAAAGACGGGAACCAAGATCCGGATATATCGCCGGGCGTAGTACGGGCCGACGAGGAGATTTTCGCCGTGCCGGAAGGGCAGGTGAATGCAGAAGCCGGAGATCACAAAAAATCCCATCACCGCCGGGACACCATAGACGAAGGAACCCCAGATCCGGGGAAGGGTATGGCCCATCACGGATGTCGCTTCCGCCCCGGCAAAGAGCGGAAACACGCCGAAATGATCCATCACCACCCAGAAGGCGAGAATAAATCGAAGAGCATCCAGAATCGGATAACGCGGATTCTTTAGGGCCGATGGCGATTCGAGTGGCAAGGTTGACGCCCGAAAAACAATAACTCTCTCTTCCGGCGGAATGCAAGGCGGCGATGACTAGAAGCAAAACGAGAATCGCTCAGCGCGCTGCAAAGCCCGTGTGAGGCTAGCGAGGCCAGAGCCAGCCGAAGGTGCCCGCGGTGAGCAGGGCGTAGATGAGGCCATCGATCGCTTCCTTGATCACGTTGCTCCAGGGCTGGCCCTTCCAAATTCCGTTGCTCAAGATTCCCACGCCGTACGCCATGAACGCGGCGGTGCCGGCGATGCGAAACACGTGCCGGTAAGGCGCTTGCGGCCCGATGACATGCGCCGTGAGATAGGCAACGAAGAAGCTGACGATCAGACAATAGACGAACCACAGGCCGAGAAATTTCTGCAGCTTGATCGGGCCGCTCGGAAAGATCGTCAGGTAGCCTACAGGTCCTTGCTTGAATTTCTCCTGCACCGCCGGCGACTTCATTTCTTCGTGCGTTGTGTAGGGGAAGGTATAGAGGCCCGGCTTCAGGCCAGCCGGGCGCAATGCAGCGAGCACCTTGTCTTCATCGGGAAGCTGGCGATAGTCGTTGCGGTGATAGCGCAGGACCATGTGCAGGATCGAGCTGGCGACAAAAACGATCACGGCCGAGAGCAGAATCGGAGCCCAAAGTGCGGTGAGTGGGACCATGCGCAGCCTCCTTGGGACGCGACATCATGCGATTTTCCCCGCGAGGCTACGCTTGCCGGGGCGGGCGGTCAAGAGGGCCGGTCGGTCTGGTCCCAGCAGCCGTCGAGCGCATTTGCCGCTGCGGCGAGTGGCGTGCGCCAAAGCCGTGGGGTAAAATCCGGCCATGGCTTTGGAATTCACGACTTCGTATTTGTCCGACTCGATCTCCCTGTTTCGCTCCTACAAGAAACTCGCGGAGCGGGCGCTCGAGCAAGTAGCGGATGACCAACTGCTCTACACGCAGGACGAAGAGTGCAACTCGATCGCCATCATCATGAAGCACCTCGCGGGAAACATGCGCTCCCGATGGACCGATTTCCTTACCTCGGATGGCGAAAAACCCAGCCGCAACCGCGACAGTGAATTCGAAGCTCCGGCGAGGACTCGCGGCGAGCTGATGAAGGACTGGGAAGCCGGCTGGGCTTGCCTTCTCGGCACGCTCGAATCGCTGAACGACGCCGATTTGACCCGGCGCGTTCTGATTCGCGGGGAGGCGCACTCGGCGATGCAGGCGATCAATCGCCAGCTTTGCCATTACTCTTATCATGTCGGCCAGATCGTTTTGCTGGCGAAGCAGTTGCGCAAGGGGGAATGGACCTCATTGACCGTGCCTCGCAACAAATCGGCGGATTACAATCAGCGCGTGCTGAACCGCGAAATCAGCCAGCGGTGAACCACGGGTTCAAGAATTCCTCGCGGTGAATTCTCCGCAACTTTTCCAAGCTGTGTCGTCGTCTCTCTTCCCCAGCAACTCCGGCCTTGCGAGGACCCGGATAGGCAGATATTCTCCGGTTTCGATCCGGGAGGACGGATGAATCGTCTGAGCGCTCGCAAAATCGTGTGGAGCATGCTGGGAATTCTGGTCGCAATTGCGGCGACGCTCACGCCATCCGCCCTATCGCGCACCGTTCGCCTGCCAAACCGCAGCGAGCCTGAGCAGAAAATCATCGAGCAGGGGAAATTCCGGCTGCACAAGTTCGAGCAGCCCATTGGCGAGGAGAATTACGAAATTTCGAGCGACGGCGAATCCGTCAGCGTCAAGATGGATTTCCTTTTCACCGATCGCGGCACGGCCGTGCCCATCGCGGCTAGTTTTCAGGGGTCGAGAGACCTGACGCCCGCCGCCTTTGAAATCAAGGGCAAATCCTCCCGCGATTCCGAAATGGATGCAGCTGTAGAAGTCCAAGCCGAGAAAGTGCGGCTGCGCGACCGCGAAAAATGGACCGAAGCCGCGCGCCCGAAGCAATTTTTCACCATCGCGGGCTACGCTCCCGCGACGATGCAAATGCTGATGGTGCGCTACTGGGCGTCGCATGGATCGCCCGCCGAGCTCGAAACTCTTCCCAGCGGCCGCGTGAAAATCGAGCCGCGCGGGCAGGACACGGTCAGCGTCAACGGAAAAAACGTGACCCTCGATCATTACGCCGTGGAAGGGCTGATTTGGGGACGCGAAGCGCTGTGGTTCGATTCCGACCGCAATCTG
The DNA here is from genome assembly GCA_035624115.1 of Candidatus Sulfotelmatobacter sp. Taxonomy (GTDB): domain Bacteria; phylum Acidobacteriota; class Terriglobia; order Acidiferrales; family UBA7541; genus Palsa-295. The sequence goes on from DASPSD010000044.1 coordinate 36,380, forward strand.
GTAGCGGCGGTGACGACCGACGCCGAGTTCGATCATTTCGAGGCGATTCGTGATGGCTATGAGGACGCGCTCGGGGCGCTGGTCGGGCGCGCCGGCGCGGACGAAATGGCCGCGCTGGCCGAGATCTCGAAGGGAATCTCGGGGAGCCGCGCCGAGACGCTCGCTCTGGTCGGCGGAACATTGATCGACGGAACCGGCCTCGAAACCATTCCGGATTCCGCGGTGGTGATTTCCAAGGGGCGCATATTCGCCGCCGGGCCCCGGGAGAAAGTGAAAATTCCGCGCGGCGCGAAAAAAGTGGAGGTGTGGGGCAAGACGATTCTCCCCGGCTTGTGGGACATGCACGCGCACTTCGAGCAGGTGGAGTGGGGCCCCATTTATCTCGCGGCCGGAGCGACAACCGTGAGGGACTGCGGCAATGAATTCGAATTCATCACGGCCGTGCGCGATTCGATCGCCGGCGGCAAAGGACTCGGGCCGCGGCTGCTGCTGGCGGGAGTTGTGGATGGCACTGGTCCATTGTCTCTCGGCATTGAGCGTGTGGACACCGTCGAGCAAGCCAGGATGTGGGTGAACCGATATCACGACGCCGGCTTCCAGCAGATGAAAATCTACAGCTCCGTGAAATGGGAGGAGCTGAAGGCAGTCGCGGAAGAAGCGCACCGCCTGGGCATGAGCGTCACCGGCCACATTCCCGACGGGCTCGATGCCTATCAGGGCGTCGAGGCCGGAATGGATCAGATCAACCACATTCCTTATATCCTGGACATCATGCACCCGCGGCTGCCACTTGAGGCGACGGACGATGAATTGCTCCAAGCGGATGCCAATGTGGATCTCGCGTCGGCCGACGCGCAGAAAGCGATCGCTTTCCTGGTGGATCATGGAACGGTGCTGGATCCGACGCTCGCGATCTATGAATTTCTCACTGCCTCCACAGCGAAGCCCACTCAAAGTTTCGAGCCGGGCGTTGTGAAGGTCGCGCCGGAATTGGCGAGGCAGCTCACCGACATGGGGCCTCCGGGTCCGCGCACGGAACTTCACGAGAAAGCGCTTGTGAAGGCAATATCCGCCGTAGGGGCGCTGCACAAAGCCGGAGTGCCGATTGTGGCCGGAACGGATCAAACCGTGCCGGGGCACAGCTTGCACCGCGAGATTGAGCTGTACGTACAGGCCGGATTCACTCCGATGGAGGCGATCCAGGCTGCCACAATCGTGCCGGCGCGCGCCATGGGGCTTGAAAAAGAGCTCGGGACCATCGAAGTGGGAAAGCGCGCGGACTTGATCATCGTGAATGGCAACCCTCTCGAATCGATTCGCAACATTCGCAAAGTCGAGTATGTGGTCACAAATGGCGTGATGTACAACTGCGCGGAGCTCTGGCGCAGCGTTGGGTTCAAGCCTTAGGCCCCGGGAGGCGGAGAAATGGAAAAGTGGACGCGCAGGCGATTCTTTCTGGCATCGCTGGCGGGCGGGATTGCCGCCAGCGCGTGCCGCTTGGCAGGCGCGGTTAATCCTTCGGAGGGCGCGGGGCCCGGGCAAGGTGTTCGCCCATTGATTGTTTCCGCGCACAGAGGATTGCCGCATCTCGATGCAGGCATGGCGGTGCTGAAATCGGGCGGCGACACGCTCGATGCCGTTCTGGCCGTCGTGACCAGAATGGAGGACGACCCACTGGATGCCACAGTCGGAATGGGCGGCCTACCCAACGAAAACGGCGTGGTGGAGCTTGACGCGAGCGTGATGCACGGGCCGACGCGGCGCGCCGGCGCTGTCGCTTCGGTGCGGACAATCAAGAATCCGTCGCTCGTTGCAAAAGCGGTGATGGAAAAAACGAATCACGTGTTTCTCGTCGGGCCGGGAGCGGATCAATTTGCCGCCGATGAAGGCTTTCAGCCGGTGAAGAATCTCCTCACAGAAAAATCCCGAACTGCCTGGCTCGCCTGGAAGTCGGCAACGGCGGAAAACTGGCGGCCGGGTCTCGACAGCCCGGAGTGGAAAGAAAAGCTTGCCGCGCTGCTCGACACTCCGGAAAAGCGCAATTGGAAAGAGTGGGTCGAGCAGGTAGTGGCGCATCCGCCCACGGGAACTATCAACTGCCTTGCTGTGGACGCGAAGGGAGACATTTCCGGCACCACTTCGACTTCCGGTCTTGCCTGGAAAATCGCGGGGCGCGTGGGCGATTCGCCGCTGATCGGCGCGGGCCTGTATGTGGACAACGATATCGGCGCCGGAGGTTCGACCGGGCGGGGAGAAGAAAACATCAAGGTCTGCGGCGGGCACACGATTGTCGAGATGATGCGCAAAGGAATGTCGCCCACGGAGGCCTGCCTGGAAGCGATGCGGCGCGTGGCGCGCAATTACAAGCCCTATCCGGAGAGGCTGAAAACTTTTGAAATTGTTTTCTATGCGCTCAACAAAAACGGGGAACACGGTTCGGCAAGCCTGTGGGGAAAGTCTCTCACCGGCAAAGCCCCCGAGTACGCGGTGCACGACGGGACAAAGGCCCAGGCCCTGCCGTGCACTCCGCTTTTTGAATGATCCCCGCACTCTCACTGGAGTGGCCACGGCTAGTGCACCACCTGGGAGGCGAAGACAAGCCGGATGCCGCGTGTTTCCAAGCGCGGGATACCTTCAGCGAGAGCCGCAATCGTGGCTGCGTGGGGATGGCCGATGGCGACGGCCGAGCCGTCGCGTTGCGCGTCGCGCGCCGCGAGCTCCAGTTGCGCCAGGACGGCTTCTCGCGTCGGCGTGTCGTCGAGAAACACTTTCCGCGACGCGGCCCGAACGCCGGAGCGCTCAGCGGCATCGTAAGCGACAGTGGCTGCGGTGGTGCGGCTGTCGATGAAAAAAAGTCCGCGCTGATGTAACGCCGGCATCAGCTCCGCCATGAGCGCAGGATCGGACGTGGCGCGCGAGCCCTGGTGATTGTTCACCCCGATCGCGTGCGGAACCGTCTGAAGCATCCCCTCGAGCGCATCCTCCACTTGAGTTGAATTCATTCCCACATGGAGCTCAATCTCTTCCGGTTTTGCGCCATCCGATTCCGATTCCATCGGCAGGTGAAGCAGAACTTGATCTCCCCGGCGAAACGCTTCTTCGGCCACTTCGGTCGAAAGCGGCAGATGGGGAAGCACGGAGACAGTGAGAGGAAACGGCAGCGCGAACAGCGCGTCGGCCGCAGCACGATCGTAGCCGAGATCGTCGAGGATGATGGCAAGCTGCGGCCCCGCCGAGGCCTGCTTTTGCGTTGCAACTGGCTTAGCAGCCAGCGGCGTGACCACGTGGATCGTGTGGGTGCGCGTGCCGTGGAATGTATATTCGAAGCGGACCACGCCGGCGGAAGTGGTTTCGGCGAGGGAAAGATCGTGCCGGCGAGCGATGCCGGCGAGCGCTTGCGCGAGCGCATCGGCCTGATTCGCGCCGCTCAGCGTCACATATATGTTGTCCGCAGCAACGCGGGCCGAGGAGCGGCCGCGAGCGGGCGCTTGTTCGGGACGGATGGTGATTCCGGATCGGCGCTGCGTGGCTTTCTGCGCCGCGGCAACAATTTCGCCGGTAATGCCGCGCAATTCCGTTTTCGAGAGGGATTTCTTAGCGCAGCCAATCAGAAAGATGAAGACCGCCGCGAGCACGCCGTGCAAAACAGGACGCCACTTCCAACTCGCGATGGCCTGGTGAGGCTGAATCCGTTGAAGCACCAGGTGCGGGGCCGAGAGCCCGCGCGATCCGCGCACGGCGCGTTACGCGGCCTTTCGGGCGGCGGCTCCGCCTTGAAGGATCTCAATCGCGCGGCGGACCACCGGATCATCCGGCGAAACAACCTGGCCGGCTCCGGAAGGCTGGTTCTGATCGTTCAAGGCGGTGATGTCTTCCGCCGCGAGCCGCACCTCGACGGTGGGGGCAACTCCCTCCGCGGGAATCTCCTTGCCTGCCGGAGTGTAGTAATTCGCCACCGTGAGAATCAGCGCCGAGCCGTCGTCGAGCTGGACCAGCTTTTGCATGGAGGCTGTGCCGTAGGTGCGGTCGCCGATCGAATCGCCGCGGTGATTATCCGCAATCGCGGCAGCGAGGATTTCCGCAGGGCCGGCTGTGCCGTTGCCGATCAAGACGGTCATCGGCCCGCTCCACGCAACTTTCGTGGCATCCGCCGAAGAGACAATCGGAGTTACCGTCTGGCCCTTCAGCGTGGTGATCGTGCCGGAAGAGAGGAATAATTGCGCCGCGGAAATTCCCTCCTGGATGTCGCCGAGGGCGCACTGCCGCAAATCCAGGATCAACTTGTGCGCGCCTTGATGATCGAATTGGACGAGCTTTTCCCGGAGCTGCTTCGCGGTTCCCGCCGGAAATGAAAAAACGTGCAGGTAGGCCACGTCGCCGGACATCTTTTCCTCGAGAATCTTCGGAGGCGCAAGCTTTGCAAGGGTGATTGTGATTTCCTGAGGCTCCGCCTTGCCGCGCCGAATCAGCGAAACTTTCACCTCGGCGCCCGGCTCGCCGCTGAGGAGCAATTGGGCCTGATCGATGGCCATCTGGCTGGTCGTAAAATCAGCGATCTTCTCCAATACGTCGCCCATGCGCAGACCCGCTTTTTGCGCCGGGCTCTCGGGCAGAACAGAAATGACGCCGATGTACCCGAACCGCCTGGTGAGCGCCAGGCCCGCTTCTCCCCTGGCGTTATTGGCGGTCTTGTCTTTGTAATCCTTGTACTCGAGGGGGCTGAGGAACGCCGTTTGAGGATCGAGCGAGTCGAGCAAGCCGTGAAGAGCGCCGCTGGTCACCAGATGCATGCTGGGATCGTCCACGTAATCGCGCTGAATGTGGCCGAGAACTTCGCTGTAAACGCCCAGCGCGCGGAAGGCCTTGTCGTCGGAGGAATGGGCCAGGAGATAGCCGGTCGTCACGTAGGCGATGACGATGGCGGACAGCGCAATTACGATTTTCTTCGACCATGAACTCATTCGGATTCCCTCTTCCTCGCCTACAGTGAATTCAGATGCGATAGCCGGTGTGCGGGGTTCACCCGCGCCCCCGCCGTAAATTCGAATTATAACATCGCCTGCCCTGCGGGGCGCGGTTTTGCAATTGAGCCGCCTCCTGTTGGATAGGGTGCACGGACCCGCTCCTCAAAATCCGCCGATTGCACAATTGTTGTGCAAATCTTGCAATTTATTATCGGGATGGGAGGGAGCCGATCCTTTGTTTTCATAGAGTTACGAAAATTCAGTCTGAATGTCATTATCGGGCTGACCGCCGGAACTTGTCGGTCACTTATATTGCAGCAAAAGGACTTACAGGCAAGCCGGATGGAATTCGCAATCAAAAGACGGTTCCGGGCCGAGCGCGAAAGTGCACGAAGCGCGGATGGGGATCGTTGGAGCGCAGCCAGGAGTGGCTGCGCCACCACCCCGAGCGCAGCCCGGTCGCTGATTTCTCGAAGCAGATCTTCGCGGCGCCCCATGGCACAAGTCCTCGAAGCCAACTTGGCATGGCCGCTGAGAGATTGCAAGCGTCAATCCCTGTGGAGGTCCTGGGACACCCGGGGCAGCGCCGCAGCAAAGGCCAAGCTGGCGCTGCAATCTGTTGACACTGAAGGGAGATTGATAGAGCATGCCGACACCGTCGAGCACCCTTCAAGCCCTGTGGCAGGTTCGCTCCGACGCGAATCGGATCGCCAGGAGGCTCCTGTGAACGCCCCCAATCTAGTGAGTTCCAATAAGCGGCAGCCGGCTGCAATCTCGCTGGTGTGCTTGATCGCGCTGGCCCTGCTCTCGTCGGCCTGGACATACCAAGACAAGGGAGCCGACGAAATCAAAATCGGCGTGGTGTTGCCGATTACCGGACGCGAGGCCAAGCCCGGGCAATATCAGCGGGAGGGCGTCGAGCTGGCTATCAAACAAATCAACGATGGGGGCGGGATCTTCGTAAAGTCCCGCGGGAAGAAGCTCCCGGTGAAGGAAGTTTTCTATGATGACGGATCGGACCAAGCGAGGTCCGCGGGGATGGCGGAGCGGGCGATGAGTTCAGACGGCGTGGTCGGTGTCATCGGCGGGTATTCAACGGCTTTAGGCGAAGCCGAATCCGTAATGCCGGACCGCTATCAGACCCCACTGATCACGCCGGGAGCAGCCGCGACACAAATTTTTGGCCGCGGGTACGAGTACATGTTCGGGACACTGAGCCCCATCGATCTCCTCGGCTACACCACCGCCCAATACCTCGGAGACCTTGTGGACAAAGGAAAGCTCAGCAAGGGGCTGAAGCTGGCCCTGGCGCTGGAAAACACCGACCACGGCATCGATTACGGCCACGGCATTGAAAACTGGAACCGCGAGCATCCCGGCTATTTCACGGTCGTATTCAGCGAAAAATTCGAGCTCGGCGGAACGGATTATTCGGGCCTGCTTCAGAAAGTGAAGAACGCGCATGCGGACATTTTTCTGGCGGATGCGCACCTCCAGGATTACATCACCATGCACCGGCAATATGTTCAGTCCGGGATGTATCACCAGATGATCAGCTACGGCGCGCGAGGGCCGGAGGCGGACGCGCGCAAAGCGCTGGGCGCCGCCACCGATTACATTTTCGCCGGCATCTGGTGGTCGTCGAAACTCGCCTACCCGCAGGTACAGAAGTTCAATGCCGATTATCAGGCCTTCACAGGCCATCCGCCCGATTCCTGGTACCCGGCAACATCGTACGACGCGATGCGAGCCTTCGCGGTGGCGATTGAGCGCGCCGGGAGCCTGGATAGGACAGCCATCCGCGATCAGTTGCGCAAATTGGAAATGAAGGAGTCGCTCCTGCCCGGCCAGGTGTTGCGCTTCGGGAAAAACGGCCAGGTGAATCTTTCGTTTGTGATTGTTCAAAACAAGCCGGATGACAAAACGGACATCGTCTTCCCCGCCGATGCCGCCACCGGGGAGACAATTGCGCCCAAGCCGAAAGCTCACTGAGCGCGCCTGATCCATGAGCGCCGCCGACCTGCTGAACCTGTTCATCGCTGCGCTGCTGCTGGCCGGGGTGTACGCGGTGATGTCGGTGGGCATGACCATTATTTACGGCGTGATGAAAATCGTGAACCTGGCCCATGCCGGCTTCCTCATGCTCGGGGCCTATTTCGTGTATGAAGCCCATGAGCGGTTCCAAATCGATCCGCTGCTGGGCGTGCTGCTGGCATTTCCAGTGTTTTTCTTCATCGGAATGTTCGTGCACTGGCTACTGGTGCGGCGGATTCCCACATCCGATAAGCCCACGCTCACCTCGCTGCTTCTGATGTTCGGGCTGTGGCTGGTCCTGCAAAACCTGGGCTATTTGATCTGGGGCAACGCGGACCGAGCCATCCTGACTCCTCGGACGCTTTCCTCCTTTGAGCTCGGACCCGTCAGCTTTCCGACGGTGCGGCTGGTGGTGTTTGCCACCGCGGTGGTTTCGCTGGTGGTCCTGGAATTTGTTTTGCACCGGACATGGTTCGGCCGATCCGTGCGCGCATTGATGCAAAACAGCGAGGCGGGCAAAATCGTCGGAGTGAACGTGCAGCGGACGGCCCAGTTGGCCTTCGGAGTGGGAATCGGCTTTGCCGGAGCAGCCGGCGGATTGCTGGCGATGCTTTATTCCTTCAGCCCGGATTTTGGGAGGCCGTTTCTGTTGCGAGCCTTCGTGATCATCGTGCTGGGAGGGCTCGAATCGTTCGTGGGTGTGGCGGTTGGCGCAGTGATCCTGGCGCTTACGGAAACGTTCGTCATCCTGGTGCTTCCCGCCAGCTATCAGCCGGCCATTGCGTTTTCGCTGCTGGTCGTCGCGCTCGTCGTTCTCCCGGAAGGAGTCGCTGGACTGTGGAACAAGATGCGCCGGTGGGCGTGAGAGAGGCCGACACCGCCGCGTCTGGGGTCTGGCGGTTCGTCCCTGCCCTCGCGCCTCTGGTTGTGCTGGCAGTTTTTGCGGCTCTTCCGCTGGCCAACCCCGGGCCGAATACGGTCCGACTGCTGTTCGTGACACTCACGCTGGTGGCGATGAGCGTTGGATGGAATCTCCTGGGCGGCTTTTGTGGACAAGTTTCCTTCGGCTTCGCGGTTTTCTACGGGCTGGGAGCCTACACAACCGCGCTTTCGATCAACGGCGGCATCCCTCCCATGCTCGCCTTCCTGCTCGGGGCGGCTGTAGCCGCGTTCGCTTCGCTGCTCATCGGCCTGCCGACTTTCCGATTGAAAGGCCCTTACTTCACGATTGCGACGATCGGCGTCAGCGAAGCGGTGCGCGTGGTGATGACCAATGTTCCGTGGACTGGAGGCGCGAGCGGCTACCGAATCGTCGAAAAGGTGCGTTTCGTTCAAATTCACCATTACTACACCGGATTGGCCCTTGCCGCTCTCGCTGTGGGCATTTCGATTCTCGTGCGCCGCTCCAAATTCGGGCTCGCCCTCATCGCTGTCCGCGAGGATCAGGATGCCGCCTCGGATCTCGGCGTGAACCCGTTTACCACGAAATTGCTTGCCCATGCGCTGGGAGCCGCTCTCACGGGAGCGGCCGGAGGCGTTTACGCCCGCTATGCGGCCTTCATCGATCCGGAGGGCGTGTTCGCATTTTCTACCGGGGTTGCGATACTCTTGATGTCGATTATCGGCGGCATCGGCACGATCTGGGGACCTGTGATCGGAGCTTTTGTTTACGGCCTGATCCACGAGGAAGTGGTGGCTTACTTTCCCCAGGCGCACCTGCTCATCTTCGGGACGCTGCTGATTTTAATCATTCTGTTTGAGCCCGCTGGCGTGCTTGGGCTGTCCAAAAAATTGTTTTCAGTCTTCCTGCGGAGAAAGAAAAACTGATGCCTCCCATTCTCCAGGTGGACCGGATCACGAAGTTTTTCGCGGGGCTCGCGGCATTGAAGGACGTGACGTTTGACGTCGAGCCCGGCGGAATCTATGGCCTGATCGGCCCCAACGGCGCGGGCAAGACCACCTTGCTGAGTATCATCGCCGGATCTCTTCGCCCCACCGGCGGAGCGGTGATGTTTGAAGGAATCGATCTTACGAAGAAACGGTCCTTCGGGGCGGCCCAGGTGGGGGTCGTGCGGACGCATCAAATCCCGCGGCCGTTCAAGTCGCTCTCCGTGCTCGAAAACGTGGAAGTCGGGCTTCGCTTCGGGCGCGGGCGGGGCGCGGGCAATGCGGTGCACGAAACGATGCAGATCCTCGAGCGCGTGGGGCTCGCCCATGCCTACCGCCAGAGCTCCGCCCGCCTTTCGGTGGGCGATTTGAAGCGGCTCGAGCTGGCGCGATGCCTGGCGGCGCGGCCGAGCGTGCTGCTCTGCGACGAAGTGTGCAGCGGGCTGACGGAGCTGGAGAGCGGCCAGGTGCTCGACTTGCTTTGCGACATCCGCCGGTCGGGCACCACGATCCTGTACGTCGAACACAATTTGAAGGCCATCATGAAAGTGTGCGATCGAGTGATCGTGATGAACTACGGACAAAAGCTCACCGAGGGCTTGCCGCAGCAGGTGCAGAATGATCCGGCAGTAATCGAAGCCTACATCGGCAAGCCGGCGGGAAAATAAATGTCTGCGGCGTCCAACGGAAATGTCCTGCTCGCGGCGGAGAACCTCGAGATCGCCTACGGAGCGATTCAAGTGGTCTGGGGCGTCAGCTTGAATGTTCCGCGCGGAAAGATCGTCAGTATTATCGGGCCAAACGGCGCCGGTAAAACCACCACCCTGCTCTCTCTCTCAGGGCTTGTTCCCGCTCGCAAAGGCAGGATTCTGTTTGACGGGCAGGACGTCACCTCCAAGCGGGCTCACGAACGCGTGCGCCTCCATTTGTCGTTGATCCCCGAGGGACGCCAGTTGTGGCCGCGCATGACCGTGGAAGAAAATCTTTTGATGGGAGCCTTCTCGCCGCCGCTCCGTGCGAATGCGAGCAAGAATCTCGAACACGTCTATGAAATGTTTCCGCGCCTGAAAGAACGCGCCCGCCAGATTTGCGGGACTCTCTCCGGCGGAGAGCAGCAGATGTGCGCCATCGGCCGCGGCATGATGTCTGAGCCGCTGCTGCTGCTGCTCGACGAGCCTTCTCTGGGCTTGGCTCCCATCCTGGTGGAGCAAGTGTTCCAGATGATCCGCCGCATTGCGGCGCAAGGCGTCACCATCCTTCTGGCCGCGCAAAACACGGAGTATGCTCTCGAGATTTCGCACTACGCCTACGTGATGGAGTGGGGCAGGGTGGCGCTCGAGGGAACGAGCCAGGAATTGCGCGCCAGCGAGCACGTCCGCCGCGCTTACCTGGGCGCCGCGAGTTGACCGAAGCTTTTCAGACCGCCAGGAGTGAAATGAACCCATCTCACAAAGCCGCTTTGTAGGTCGCGGTTCCTTAAAAATGAGTGCGGCTTCAGCCGCTGAGGGCCTTAATTTGAAGATTTCAGACAGTCGTTGGCGGGCGTTGTACTCGATTTGAAAACAAAGCGGAAGCAAGCTTCCGCACTCCAAAGGTCTTGGTGGGCAGCGCTCAGATAAATGGGGTTCAACAGAGCCGGATAACTTTATCTAGGATTTTCCGGGCCGCGGGTTTTTCGCGCTTGGATACTTCCCCACGAGATTCCTTGCTTTCTGCAATTCGGTCCGGCGCGACGTCCGCTTGCCCAACTTCTGATTGAGAAACCGCTGCTTCACGTTTCCGCCTCGCGCCGATTCTATCTTCCTCAACCGGCGGAGCGCTACTTGTGCGCAAATCCGTGGCGAGCCGGGTGAATCTCCAGTGATTCCTCGGCGTCAATCGGCGCGGCGGCCGTCACGTAGGTCTGCGAAATGCGGTCCTGCCAGGTGAAGTGATCCTCATCCCAGATGGCCCACAGGAACCCGAGAAACAGCGCCGCTCCGGAGAGGATGTATCCGAAGCTGCGCCAGAGGAGCTGGCGGGTGTCCGGGAGTGTTCCGTCGAGGCGGACAATCGTCAGTCCCCGAAGCTGCATTCCCGGCGTGGCCCCCGCAAAGGTGGTGAAAATGAAAAAGTATTGCGCGTAAAACAGAAAAAATGCCGTGAAGTAAACAATGGCATCCACTTTACCGAGCACGATTTGCCCGCCAAGCGACCGGAAAAGCGGCAGGAAGAGTCCCAGAAATCCGGCACACGCCAGCAGCAGAAAGATGCTGTCGAGCGTTCCAGCCATGCGCCGCTCGGCGAGGCTGGCGACGGGAACCAGCGCCGTCTGCGGGCGCGCGCGATCGCCCGGCGTGCTTGAAAAATCGAGCTCCGGTTGTATGCAAATTTCCACGCGCTCGGATTGTCGCGGGCGCGAAGCCGGACGCGTCCGGGGACGCTCGCGCAATTCCTCCTCTCGGTCGGGACCGGGGAACAGGGGAAGTTCGGTGTCGGGCTGCAGCCGGGCGCGGCGGGCGCGGTACTCATCCAGACGCCGTGCAACTTCGCGCCGCCAGTCGAGCTCTCCATCATCCGCGCCGACCACGACTTCCTCCGGAACCTCGTCGGGCTCAACGGCCTGGACGTCGCAATAGGCGCATTTCTGCAAATCCTCGAGCAGAGGAACTCCACACTTCGGGCAGGTGTGCATCACTGGTGCGTTTTGCGCTGCGGACGTTCCAGTGGCCAGAACGCCCACATGCTAGCACGGCGGCGCGCGCCCATCCATCCCCGGGAAAAGGGTGTCGCCAACCGAGCAACCCGCCCGAGAGCACTTGATTCTCAAGCGGTGCGCCCTTGCGGCGCCCGGCCGGCCCTTACGTCCGCGGACCAGAGCGGATTGCGGGCTTGCAACGCGCATGTTAGGCTCGACATTCCTTTTTAGCATTTCTCGGGCGATGCCAGACGCTACGGTCTTCCAACCTGCCTGCAGGTTCGCGCGATTCACCCGCTTGCTCCTGATTTGGATTGCAGCGGCCGGTTCTGTATTTGCCCAGGGGAATCAGAGCGCAAGCGTGAGCGCCCCGCAAAAAACCGCGCCTCAGGTGGGCGCTGCGCAGGCGGAATCCACGCTGGAAGCAGACCAGCAGCGGCAGGTGGGAAAGATTTTCTACGCCGACGGGCACGTGGACGTCCACTACGAAAACACGCGCCTGCGCGCCGACCACGCCGAATATGACAGCGAAAGCCAGGTCGTCACCGCGCACGGGAATGTCCAGCTCGATTACATGACCCAGCATATCGAGGCCGAAGAGGCGCGCTACGAGCTCCGCACGGGGCACGGCGTTTTTCACCATGTGCGCGCGACTTTCGCTTTGCAGCGCCACCCCTCGCCCACTTTGCTCCTCAGCCCGAATCCGCTCTACTTCGAAGCCGAGCAAGTGGACCGCATCGATGAGCAGCATTACAAAATCCGCAAGGCCTGGCTCACGGTTTGCGAGCCGGGCCGGCCCACGTGGAAGTTCTATGCGCCGGTGGCGAATGTGGAGTTGCGCCAATCGGTCCATTTGCACAACGGCAATTTCCGGCTGTATTCGATTCCGGTGGTGTATTTGCCCTACTCGACATTCCCCGCCGAGAAAAGGCGCGATTCGGGATTCATGATTCCCGACCCGGGTCACAGCTCGCAAAAAGGAGTGGTCCTCGGCGACGCACTTTACTGGGCGCCGCTCGATTGGATGGACGCGATGGTGGGAGCCGCGTGGTTCAGCCGGCGCGGCTGGAGCCAGCGCGGAGACCTGCGCATGAAGCCGTGGGAAAACGCCCGACTCGATGTGACGTATTTCGGGGTCATCGACCGCGGCTTCCTGGCTCCTCAGATCGTGGGCCCGCCCATTTTCGAAAAACAGGGCGGCCACGAGGATCATCTCGGCTTCACGGCGCTTCTTCCGGATGGCTGGCGCGCCGTGGCGGACCTGAATCAGCTCACCTCTCTCACCTTTCGGCTGGCCTTTGCCGAGACCTTCACGCAGGCGGTGAATTCGGAGGTGCACAACGCCGCTTTTCTTACGAATAATTTCGACGGCTTCAGCCTGAATTTCGCAGGCCTGAGCTACCGGAACTTCTTGAGCGCCATGCCGCAATCCACGATCACGCTGCGAACGGCGCCGGAAGCGAGGTTCAGTTCCGTCGATCAGGCGCCTTTCCGGCAGCTCCCGCTCTACTTTTCCTTCGATGTTTTCACCGGCGCGGTGCACAAGGCCGAGAGCGTGACTCCCTTTGCCACGCCGCGATTCATCTCGCGCAGCGAGTTTGCGCCCTCGGTGACCATGCCGTTCCACTGGGGGCCGTGGCTCGACGTGACGCCGAGCTTTACTCTGCGTTCCACCTACTACGGCGGCCAATTGGAAAACGGCCTTTTCGTGAACGACGGCTTCCTCCGCACCACCGAGGAGTTCGCGGTAGACATTCGTCCGCCCACGATCGAGCGCGTGTGGGAACGCTCTGAAACGAAGTGGAAACACGCGATCGAGCCCGACATCGTCTATCGCCTGGTGAACGGAGTGGACCATTTCAGCCGCTTCGTCCGCTACGACGATGACGAAACACTCAGCGACACCAGCGAGATCGAGTACGGAATCACGCAGCGGCTCTATCGCCGGGACGCAGATGGAGACGCCGAAGAATTGGTGAGCTGGCGGCTCGTGGAAAAATACTACTTCGATCCCACCTTCGGCGGCGCGCTGGTTCCCGGGCAGCGGAACGTCTTGCAGGCTCTGGACTCTCTCTCGCCTTTTGCCTTCGCCGATTCGCCGCGAAATTTTTCGCCGATCGTCAGCGACCTCCGCATAATGCCGGGAAAACGCTACGACATTCAATTCCGCGTGGATTTTGATCCCAAGCGCGGCCAGATGACCGCCATCGGCGAGCTGCTGAAGCTGAAGCCGTACAAAGAATCGTTTTTTACTTTTGCGCATTTTTCCGCGATCAATCTTCCAACCCCCGCCTCGGAGAATCCTCCCGACTTCATATTCGTTCCGCGATCGAATCAGGTGCGCGCGCTCGTCGGCTACGGCGATTTGACCCGCCGCGGATGGAACGCCACCTTCGGAGCGAGCTACGATCTCACCCAGGGGGAGTTTCAGAATCAGATTGTGCAGGTGGGGTACAACGGCGATTGCTGCGGACTGGGCTTCGAATACCGGCGGCTATCCTTCGGCACGATCCGCAACGACAATCAATTCCGCATTGTCTTCCTGATCGCGAATATCGGCTCGGCCGGAAACCTCCGCCGCCAGGAAAAAATCTTTTAAGATGCCGCGCGCTTCCTCCCGATCTGAAGATGAGCTGGCATTTCTCTCGATCCCGGAAGCGGCGCGGCTCCTGCGGCGCAAGGAAATCTCACCGGTTGAACTTGTCGAAGCCGCGCTCGCTCGAATCGAGCGGTGGAATCCGGCCATCAACGCGTTTCTCACGGTGCTTGCAGAGCGCGCCCGCCGCGAAGCGCGCGCTGCCGAACGCGCACTTCTTCGTGGGCACGCAAAGAGTCCCCTGCATGGCATTCCCATTTCACTCAAGGACAATTACTGGACGCGCGGCGTCCGCACGACAGCTGGCTCGAGGATTCTCGCCAATTTCATTCCCGATCGGGATAGCGAAGTAGCCGCCCGGCTGGCGCAAGCAGGCGCAATTCTTCTCGGCAAGACCAACCTCCACGAGTTCGCTTACGGCGCAACAAACGAGAATGTACATTACGGCCCCGTGCGTAACCCCTGGTACCGCGAGCGCATCTCGGGAGGATCGAGCGGTGGATCGGCGGCGGCAGTCGCGGCGGGCATGGGATTCGCCTCCATGGGCTCGGACACGGGCGGCTCGATCCGAATTCCTTCCGTGCTTTGCGGCGTGGTTGGGTTAAAGCCCACGTACGGACTGGTGAGCGTGGACGGTTTGGTGCCTCTCTCGAGGACTCTCGATCATGCCGGCCCGATCGCCCGAAACGTGACGGATATCTGCATCCTGCTGGAAGCGGTCGCCGGGAATTTTCCAGAAGGCTTCGCAACTCCGAACCATCGCGCGCTTGGAAAAACCCGCGCGAAACGCATTCGGCTGGGCCGTCCCCGGCATTATTTTTTTGACCGCCTCGACGATGAGGTACGGCGCGGCGTGGAGGCCGCCGCAGCGACATTCCAATCGCTGGGAGCGGATATCCGGGAAGTCTCCTTGGCAACGCTGGCCGATGCCGTCGAACCGAGCACGAATATCGCGCTCGCCGAAGCTACCGCCTACCATGAATCGGAGGGATATTTCCCCGCGCGTGCCGCGGAATATGGCGAGGGCATCCTGCGCCGGCTCGAAATGGGGCGCGAGGTTCGCGCGGCGGATTATCTGCGGGCTTTCGAAGTGAAGCAGCAAGTCACCGACGAATTCGAAGCCGCGCTCGCGAAAGTGGATGCGATTTTCGCTCCGGGGCTTCCCATCGCCGCGCCAGCGCTCGGCCAGAAGGAGGTCGCAATCGGCGGCGAAAAGGAGCCGGTCCGCGCCGCGTTGATAAGGCTGAACCGTCCGGCGAATTTTACAGGGCATCCTGCCATCTCGATGCCTTGCGGATCCACTGGCGACGGCTTGCCTGTGGGAATTCAATTGATCGGGCGGCATTGGGGCGAAGCGCGCTTGCTCCAGATTGCTCTGGCCTACGAAGAAGCAACCGAATGGCACAACCGCCATCCGCATTTGACCTAACTCTGCCGGGTTCAACGCATAGCTTCGGATGCCGCCTGGCAATGGATGGCGCAAGGCACAGCGCCTTCGCGCCGCGTCAACCAATCTGCGAACACGAATCCGTAAACGCCGACCGCGATTCCGGCGAGCACGTCGGCCACATAGTGATACCGGCCATAGACCGTTGCCACGCACATGCAAACGAAAAAGGGCAGGCACACCCAGAAAAGCCACGGGCGATACCTTCGCGCGGCCATCAACGCAACCATCGAGCCTGCCACGTGGGCGGAAGGAAACGCCGCGCCGTGCACGCGCCCGAACCGCTCGATGAAATTGATTGCGGCCGTGCACCATCCCCCATCGAGCGGTTTCATATCGAGCGCGGCCAGCGAATAGTGCGGGCTTTCGATCGGGAATAGCAATGCCACCACGTAAACGGAATAATGCGCGATGCCCGTCGAAACCATCACCATCCAGTACGCGAGCCTTTCCCGCGCGGCATAAAGCATCGCCGGAAGGATGAAA
This sequence comes from Candidatus Sulfotelmatobacter sp., assembly GCA_035624115.1. Taxonomy (GTDB): domain Bacteria; phylum Acidobacteriota; class Terriglobia; order Acidiferrales; family UBA7541; genus Palsa-295. The sequence continues at coordinate 52,471 of DASPSD010000044.1, forward strand.
AGGTAAAGAAAATAGGTCATGTAAGAAAACTGCATGAAATCGTTCATCGCCGGACTTGAAAAGCGCGCCAGCCACACGGCGGGATGCACTCCGGCAAGCCCGAAATCGAAGGCAATCAGCCGGCGGTCGAACCACCCCGGAAAAACGATGTGCACGAGCCTTTGCAATTCCTCGAAGCAGCCGAGATAGAGCAGCAGCGGATACCAGTGCCGGGCAAATCGCAGCGCCCTGTTGTCCGTCCCCGCCGCAGACCACGCCAGCCACAGGATCCCCGCGAGCACGCATGCATGAGCGGCAAGATAGAGCGCGGCATGCGGCAGATTGCGATGGAACAGGAACACCATCAAGTTGAGCCAGGTGAGATAAGCGAACGTCACCCATTCAAACGCCCCGCACGCAGCAAGCAGGCGCGTGAAAAGTTCTGACGACATGTTGCCGCGGCTCGCTTTTGGGGCGCGGGACCATAGAACCGCGTCCGATTCAACGGCTTGCTCCGCGACTTGTCCGGGAATTGGCTTCATCGTCCCGCCTTCGACGCCAGCATGGGCGGCTCCCCCGCCGCTCTCGATTCTTGGGCGCGAGTCCAATCGCAAACCTGCCACCCGAGCCGGCGCGCGCAACGCAGCAGCCACACCGATGGATTCACCGCCACCGGCCTGCCCATGGACATCAGCATGGGCAAGTCCGCCATCTCGTTGCCGTAGGCGTAGCACTGTTTGAGATCCAGGCCGCGCCGCTCGGCAATCAAGCCGAGAGCGCGGACTTTCGCTGCGCCGGACAAATGCTCGCCCGCAACCCAGCCGGTCCAGCGTCCGCCGGCCGTTTCCAGCTCTGTTGCGCAAATCTCCACCGGCCTCGGTAACTTCGCGGCAACCGCGCGCGCCAAGGGTGCGAGCGTGCCCGTGAGCAGAATCACTTCATGCCGGCGCGCGAAATGCTGCGCGACACAGTCAATTCCATCCGCGCAGAGCGGGAACGATCCAAAAGGTTCCGACGCCATCCACTCCGTTGCCAGCGATTCCGGCAACCCGGCGAGATACATCTTGTTGGCCACTGTCGCAGCGCGCGGATCGCGAAGAACGAACTTGCAAAATTGCGAGAGCCAGCTCCGCACGTGCGCGCTCATGATTGCGTCCCGGCTCAACAGATAACCGATAAAACGCCATTCGAGTGACGGCGGCGGCAGCAGCGTGCCGTCCAGATCGAAGAACGCTGCGACCTTTTGGGCTCCGCTCATCGCGCGGCCTGCGTCGCCGCCATTCGGGCGGGCCGCTTCTCGAGCGCCGCGAGGTACCGCTGGCCTTCCCACAGCACGGGGACGGCGCGCACGAGACAAAAAATCACGGTGGCAGCTACCAGGAATTGCCCTGCCTGCTGCCCCCAACTGCGCAAACTCAAGCTGAGCCATGCAGCCGGCCAATGAGGCAGCGAGTGAAGAACGCCCAAATAACAGAAGCAAATGCACTTGAGCCCTGCGTAAGCGGCGCGGCTTGCGCGGGAAGCTACCAGGCTACGCCCCCACCATGTCTCGAGCATCGAATTGCGTCCAAACCCGGTTCGCCCGGCCCGGGCAGCGAGGCCGCGCAGAAAATCCGTCAGCGTGCCGCGGACGAAGAAAACCACCGGCACCCACAGGGAAATCAATCCGCTCACCGCAAAGAAGGTGAAAAAGAGATTCTCCACGACGCGGTCGCCCAGTATGTCGAGCTGCGCGCCGAGCGGCGTAGCCAGGTTGCGGGTGCGCGCGATATAGCCGTCGAGGCCGTCGAGGGCGATGGCGGCGACGATGAGAAGCACGGCGGCGAAATCCGCGCAGAAAATGTCACCGGCAAGCATGAATAGCATCACGGAAGTGAACGCCGTTCCCACACGCGCCAGAGTCACCTGATTGGGTGTCATGCCGCCTCCTCTCTCGCCGGAATCGTTCACGGGCCCGCACCGCTCGCGGCAAATTGCTTTGCCGTTCCCGGCTCCAGCGAGCGGGCCCGCGCCAAAATAAATGGCAAGGAGAGGGCCACGCAGCGGTGTCCGCATGTTGCTGTCTTTTCAGTCGTTTACGAGGACATGAGAGGGCGAGGCGCCAACTGCCTCGATGGATTCTCACGACACTTGGAGGAATTCCCTGCGCATCGCTCGCCCGACAAAAACCGTGAGCGCCCGTCTAAGGGATGTGGGAAAATTGAGTGTTGAGCCAAGGCCGGACGCGCACGCGGTGCATCCAATTGGCTTCAAGAGGACGTATATACGTCGATGGTAGACGTCTCCATCTTCGCCGCATTTGTCGCCGGCCTCGTTTCGTTCCTTTCGCCGTGCGTGCTGCCGCTCGTGCCCGGATACATTTCCATGCTTTCCGGAATCGGCGTCGAACAATTGAAAGAGGACAAGTCGATTCGCGGCGGCTTGCTGGCATCCGCGCTTGCGTTTGTGATTGGATTCTCCGTCGTGTTCATTTCGTTCGGCGCATCGGCCACGGCAGTAGGCGCGTTTCTCGTTCGCAACCGCAATCTTCTTGCGCCCGTAGCCGGCGCATTGATCCTGCTGTTCGGGCTTCACCTGATCGGATGGCTCGTAAAGATTTCCGTGCGCGCGGGCTTGATAGCCGGTGCAGCGCTTGTTGCTGCCGGGGCGGTGCTCGCGTATCACCCGGGGCTCGTGGGCGCATGGCTGAAGCCGGTTCACGTGTATTCGCTCTCGCTGGTATTCTTTCTCGGGCCCAGCCTCACGCGCTGGCTGAATCGCGACATTCACTTCCGCCATCTCGGCGGCCAGCCGGGGCCTCTGAGCGGATTTTTGATGGGCTTCGCATTTGCCTTCGGCTGGACGCCTTGCATCGGACCGATTCTCGCAAGCGTGTTGGGACTAGCCGCGACGCGCGACACGATCGGCCAGGGAATAATCCTCCTGTCGTTTTATTCCGCCGGCTTGGCGATTCCTTTTCTCGTGACCGCTCTCGGCATCGGCGGGTTCTTGCGGTTCTATCAACGCTTCCGGCGCCATTTGCACACCGTCGAAGTGTTCAGCGGATTTTTGCTGCTGGCGGTCGGAGGACTCGTCTTTATGAACCGCCTGACATGGCTTTCCGGCAAACTGGGTTTCTTGAACCGATTTTCATGGTGATGGGAGCTTCAAGAATGAAGAGGTGGTTGAGCGTTTCCCTGCTGCTTGCTTGTGCCGCAATTCTGGCGGCCGATATTTCGGGCTGCAATTCGCGCGGATGGCTGAAAGCATCCGCACAAGAGAAAACGACGGATGCCCAGGATTCGAGCAAACTTCCCAATGAACCGGATGTCACCTTCAAGAATTTGGAAGGACAAGACGTCCCGCTCGCAGGATTCAAGGGCAAGGTTCTTGTGGTGAATTTCTGGGCCACCTGGTGCGAGCCCTGCCAGACGGAAATACCGTGGATGATCGGGTTCCAGCAAAAGTACGCTGACAGAGGATTCACCATGCTGGGCGTCGCAATGGATGACGAAGGCAAAAGCGTCGTCCAGCCATTCGTGCAAAAAACTCAATTCGACGTGGATGGCCGCAAGGAAACGATGAATTATCCTATCGTCCTCGGCAATGATGATCTCGCGGCCAAATTCGGCGGACTGATCGGGCTGCCCACTACGGTCGTGATCACGCGCGACGGAAAAATTCACCGCCGCTTCATCGGCATGGTGGGCCACGACGAACTCGAAAAAGAAATCAAAGCCCTGCTCTGACATGCGGAAGGCATCGCGCCAGGGGCGGTTTCTTGCTCTGGCCTCCGCCAGTGGAGTAATCTTCTTTCGCCATGATGGACGAGCACGAATTCCAGAAAAAATGCGATGCGGCGTTCGAAAGCCTCACCAAGCGTTTGCAGGATCTCGGCGATACACACGATTTCGAGGTCGAAGGCGGCAGCGGGAAACTTGAAATTGAGTTTGAGGATGAGGACAACACGCGGTTCGTCATCAGTCCCAATACGCCCGTTCGCCAAATCTGGATTTCCGCTCTCACCACGAGCTTCAAACTCGGCTGGTCCGATGCGGCCCAGGCGTTCGTGCTGGATAAATCCGGCGAAACGCTCAACCAGGTGATGAGCCGCATCCTCACGGAAAAGCTGGGTTCGGCGGTACAGGTCTAGGCCGGCAATGCGCCGCTATTCCGCAATGATTCTGCTCGGCATTGCTCTCGCCGCAGCGGGCACGTCTTTAATCGTGCCGGCAACTGCCTCCTCCGGAATGCAGGATGCTCCGGCGCTTCCGGCTCCTTCAGCGGTAGTGAAGCCGCACACGTACGTATCGCTTGAGCCGGTGCCGCGGGGAACAGAATTTCAGATCGCGGTCGTTGTGGAAATTGCCCGTGGGTTTCACATGAACTCCCACAAACCCACCGACGCATACCTGATCCCCACGACTCTCACGGCACAGCTTCCCGCCGGTTTCCGGCTTGTGGACACACTTTATCCCGCGGGGCGCCTTGAAAAATTCGCGTTTTCTCCGAATAAGCCTCTGGATGTGTACACGGAAAAAGTGAATTTGCGGTTGAGGCTCGCTGCGCAGGCCGACGCTCCACTCGGCAACGCCACAATTCCAATGACGCTCCGCTACCAGGCCTGCAACGACTCTGCCTGCCTTCCCCCCGTCAAAGTGCCCGTGGAAGCAAAATTCGTGGTGGCCGCCGCGGGAGCAAAGGCCAAGGCCGTCCATCCGGAGCTCTTTTCTCCGCTCATCGAAACCAAATAATCTTGGGAAATCCGGCCGAAGTTGCAGCCGGTGCCGGTCTGGCTCCCTCAATATCCCAAACCTCCCCACGCGTCAGCCATGCCGACCGAGGCAAGCCTCGGTTCGAGTGATTGGCTTTTGGTATGCCGCAGTCGGCGAAAAGCGGGAGCAAGCTCCCGCACTCCACATGAGCGGAGCTGGAGGCAGCGCATCGAAAGATTGGGAAATCAACGGAGCCAGGCGGGCTTTACTTCGCGGAAAGCGCTGCGACAGCGCGGCGCATGCGCGCGATCACGCGCTCCTTCCCAATCACCACCATGGATTCGAATAGCGGCGGGGCCACCGCGCGGCCCACGATCGCCACGCGCGTGGCATTGATCAGCAAGCCCGCTTTGACGCCTTCAGACGCGGCAAGCCCGCGCAGCGCCGCATCGCACGAGTCGTGATTCCAATCCGGAACCGCCGCAAGCGCCTCGGCCAATTTCCCGAGCAGCGCCGGCAGCTTTTCATCTTTCCAGAATTTCTCGCGCGCTTCGGGCTCATATTCGAAATCATCGGTGAAAAAGGCGCGCGCCCAACCGGAAAAATCCGTCACGAAGCGCGTCCTCGGACGAATCAGATCCACCGCGCGCGCAAACCAGGCTCGATCCGCGCCGGCGGGCGAATGATCCCAAAGCCCCGCGCGTTTCAATTCCGCTTCGACGTAGGGAAGAAGTTCCTCTACGGGAGGCTTTTGCAAATACTGCGTGTTGAACCATTCGAGCTTGGCGCGATCGAAGATCGCGTTCGTGCGGCTCACGCCTCCGAGCGAAAATCGCTCGATGAGCTCTGTTGTGCGCAAATATTCCGAATCACCGCCGGGCGACCATCCAAGCAGCGCAAGAAAATTCCGGAACGCCTCCGGCAGAAATCCCTCTTCAGCGTACGACCCCACGCTCGTGGCGCCATGCCGCTTCGAGAGCCGCGTCCGGTCCGGCCCCAGTATGAGCGGCACGTGCGCAAACACGGGCGGGGCGGCCCCGAGCGCACGATAGATCAGCACTTGCTTGGGCGTGTTCGACAAATGATCCGCGCCGCGAATGATGTGCGTGATCCGCATCTCGATATCATCCACCACGACGCTCAATTGGTAGGTAGGCAATCCGGACGAGCGCAGCAAGACGAAATCTTCAATCTCCGCGTTCTGCACTTCGCGCGGCCCGAAGACAGCGTCCTCGAATTGCGTTGTGCCGGTCCGCGGAGTCTTGAAACGAATCGCGCGAGGAATTCCCTGCGCCTCTTTGGCGGCGCGATCGGCAGGGCTTAGTTCCCGGCAAGGGCAGGCCGCGGCTTTCGTGGCCTTCGCACCCTCGTCGTCGCCTTCGCCCTCCTGTTCCTCCGCCGCATCGCCTCCCGCGTATGCCGAGGGTTTGCAATAACATGCGAAAGCCGCGCCCTCGGCCAGCACGCGCTCGGCGGCTGCGCGATACATCTCAAGCCGCTGCGACTGGAAATAAGGCCCCTCGTCCCATTCAATCCCGAGCCATTTCAGGCCCTCGAGAATTCCATCCACCAGTTCCGGCCGGTTGCGCTCCACGTCCGTATCTTCAATGCGAAGAAGAAGCGTGCCGCCTTCGTGCCGCGCAAAGAGCCAATTGAAGAGCGCCGTCCGAGCGCCTCCCACATGCAAATAGCCTGTGGGTGAAGGCGCAAATCGCACGCGCGGCTTTTGTGAAGAAGTCATTCGGTTTGCTCTTTTCCCAGATTCGGAAATTATTCATCTTAATGGAACGAGCAGTGAAAATCGAGCCGTCGTCCGGCAGAAGACTCTGAAATGGCAGGATTTAGTACTCGGGTACCGTTGACCGCGTGCTTCGCGCGTCCCATATTGACTGAGCGCTCGTACCAGTATCGCACGGGTGTTTCCATCGCCCGTTTTGGAATTCCGCAGGAAGCCTGGAAGGCGTTGACGCCAACGAAACTCTGCTGGACACGCCTCCGGGCGCCTCGGGAAATTCTGCTATTCTCGGGAGAAGTCCGCGGTGCCAGGGACACGGAGCGTTGAGTTGTTGAGCCATGTCAACATGAGCGCCATCGTGCTCTTGGTCAGCGCCCTTCTGCTCGCCGCGTTTTTCCTCTACGTCTACCGGCAAAAGCGGCAGCAGTACCTGCTTGCATGGGCCATCGGCTGGTTCTTCATCGCGCTGCACACGCCGAACTCCTCCGTGGGAGTGCCTGGATACCCACCGCCCTGGTTTAACACTCTGAACGAGTGGCTTCTGGCCGTTGCCGCCATCTGTTTCCTCACGGCGGCGCGCCTCTATGCGCGGCTGAGCCTTCAAGTGCGATGGCTGATCGCGGGCGTGGCCGGGGCCGCCATCTGGGCCCTGGCGCACTCGCGCGGATGGATCGGAGCGCCGCTCGGACTCGGCGTCGCGCTGCTCCTTTTCCTGATCGCGCGCACCTTCTGGGAAGAAGGGCGCAAGCAGGAATCGCGCGCGGATTTGCTGCTCGCGATCACATTCGTGGGCTGGGGACTGCTGCGTCTCCTGACCGTATTTGAAGCGCGGCTCGGATATTTCGGCGGGAAGGATTTGCTCCCACTGGTGATGTTGCCGGAACTTTTCGCCGGTGTATTGATGGTGATGGCGGTGTACGAGGAAGAGCGCCGGCGCGTGGAACGCAACATGCTCGCGCTCTCGAATCTGAACCTGGCGACATCGAGCTTCGTCGGCGGCGAGATTCAAAAGATGCTCGCGCAGGCGCTCGACCGAGTCTTGAACGTGGTGCGCATTCCCGCCGGAGCGCTGATTCTTCATTATGGCGATCCGGAAGGGCCCACGTCGGTCGTGGTCACCGGACTCGGCGACACATTCTGTTCCGCGATTCAGCAGGAAAATCTCGATGAGTACGTTGTGAATCTGGTGGCTCGCCTGGGCGGGCTCGTCGTGCTGCGCAATCTCGCGAGCGATGCGGGCTACAAAGCGCTCGAGAAAGAAGATTCCTTCCGCCTGGTGCGCCAGATGCTGCTCGCGCAGGAGCTGCGCACGGTGGTGGGAATCAGCCTCCAGGCAAAAGAACGCGTCTTCGGCGTCCTGCTGCTCGGAACGCCCGACACGCGCAACTTCACGCCGGCGGAGCTCCGGCTTCTGCTGGCGCTCGGCCACCAGATCGGCATGGCGGTCGAGAACAGCTACTTGATTCAGCAGACGTCGCGCCGCAGCGAAGAATTGCACGTGCTCAACGAAATCGGCCGCGCGCTCAGCTCCACGCTGGAACCGGAACTGTTGTTCGAAAGAATTTCCTCGGAGATGCGCCGGTTGCTCGACGTGAGCAGCTTCTTCATCGCCCTGATTGACCGCAAGTCCGGAGAAGTGCGCTTCGAGCTCGAGGTAAACGAAGGCGAAAGGAAGCCGAAGCGCTCGCGGGCCGCCGGCAACCACCTGGTGGAGTACGTTGTCCGCACCGCCCAGCCTCTCTTGATCCGGGATCATTTCGACGCCGAAACCGCCCGCCTCGGATTCGAGCCAGTCCGCCGGCCCGCTTCGCTCTGTGCCGTGCCCCTCATCCTCTACGATCGCGCCGTGGGCGTGATGGCTGTTCACAGCCCGCAGGAGCGCGTGTTTGACGAAGGCCATGTGGAACTTCTGCGCGTGCTGGCGAGCGAGGCGGCGATTGCCATCGAGAATGCCCGCCTCTTCCAGGAAGAGCAGAAAAAGTCGCGGCAGCTTCAGCTTCTCAACAACATATCGAGCCACGCGATCCGCACTCTCAATCCCGAAGAGATGCTGGCCAAGATCGCCGAGGAAATCGAGACCGGCCTCACCTACGACCACATCGGCGTCGCCATTCTCGACTACTCCACCAAGGAGCTCCTGATTCAGGCCGAAGCCGGGGAGCGCCGCGATGCTGTGGGGCGCCGAATCTTGCTGGGCGAGGGACTCGTGGGCCAGGTAGCGCGCAGCGGGCACGTGGGCGTCGTGCTGGAAGTCAACAGCCAGTCGCCGCGCCCGGTGCTGCCGGGCACTGTTTCGGCGATCGCCTTGCCGGTTTCCTACGCGGAGCAATTGCTCGGAGTGCTTTACGTCGAATCTTCCGTGCGCTGTGAATTCAACGAGCAGGAAGTCCTGCTCCTCCGAACGCTCGCCGATCTATTCGCCGGCGCCCTGCACAACGCGCGCACGTTTCAGAAGGCGCAGGAACAGGCCATCACCGACGGCCTTACAGGCGTGAAAACGCACCGTTTCCTGATGGAAGCGCTCTCTTCGGAATGGAAGCGGTCCACGCGCGCGAACCGTCCGTTCGCGCTCGTTTTGATGGACCTCGACCGTTTCAAATTCGTCAACGATTTCTACGGCCACCTCGAAGGCGACGTCGTCCTCCAGCGCGTGGGCCACATTCTGGAGCAGAATTGCCGCCGCTCGGACGTGGTGGCGCGTTACGGCGGCGACGAATTCGTCATCCTCATGCCGGAAACAACCGTCGAGCAGGCGCGGCAGCTCGCGGGCAAACTTCGCGGCTGGGTGGCTTCCGATCCGCTGCTGCGCGACAAAAACATCACCGCCAGCTTCGGCATCGCCAGCTTCCCGGTGCACGGCTCGACGCCCCAGGAACTTATTCAGGTCGCTGACTCGTCGATGTACCTATCCAAGCACCAGGGCGGCAACTCGGTTTCGAGCGCCGAACAGGGCGACTCGGACGACACCAAGCGCTGGAAGAAAGATGTGCTGGAAGCATATCTCGGCGTCACGCTCAAGCGCCTGTTTTCCACCGGCCCCGAAGCTTTCGAAGAAATCTATCGCCGCCTCGAACAATTCACCCGCTCGCTCACCGAACAGGGCGGCAATCATCCCGACGAAGGGCTGCCGCCGGCGGTGGTCGAGACCGTCACTTCGCTCGCGCTGGCGATCGACGCGAAAGATCACTACACGCAGGGCCACTCGCAGAAAGTTTCCGCGTATGCCGTGATGATCGCGCAGGCGCTGGGCATGCCCGCTCACGATGTGGAAGAGATTCGCCTGGCGGCTTTGCTGCACGATATCGGCAAGGTCGGCATTCCCGAGGGCATCCTGAACAAGTCCGGCCCGCTCGATGCCTCCGAGTGGGACACGATGAAAACTCACACCGAGCTGGGCGCCAAGATTCTCGAGCCGCTCGCGGCGATGAATCGGATCCGCCTGATGGTCCGCCACCATCACGAATTCTTCGACGGCACCGGCTATCCCGACCGCCTCGAAGGCGAACACATTCCTTATGGCGCGCGCGTGATCGCCATCGCCGACGCCTACGACACGATCACCTCGGCGCGCACGTACAAAAAAGCGCGCACTGCCGAAGACGCTTTCGGCGAGCTCGAACGCTGCGCCTCCAACCAATTTGATCCCGAGCTGGTGCGCCTGTTCATCGAAACCATGCGCCGCGCCCCGCGCCCCATCGTCGAAACCGCCGCCGTCTCCGTCTCCGACTTCTCCGACGAAATCGCCGAGTAGCTGCCCAGTCTTTTCTTCGTAGGGGCATCCGCCAGAATTCTGGCGGACCGTGCCCGGATTCGTGCTCCGCTTTCAAATCGTAGAAATGCGCGGAGCGCTTTCAGGTGGGAGCCCCCTGCTTTAGCAGGGGGAAGCCGGACTTCAGTCCGGCGAAAGCAAGTCCCAAATTTTAACTGGGCTTTAGCCCCGGGTATTCTCGAGGCCCAGCGCTAAAGCGCAATAAGAAAGAGCGAAGCCTTCTTCCGGAGCGCTGAAGCGCTCCTCCGCCGCATAAATGCGGGGGCTCCCACCCACAATTCTTCGGACGCTTTTTCTCCAAGTTTTCCACCCTGCTAAAATCACTTACGTCTTCAATCCGCCTTGAGGAGGCCCCCATGCAAACCGCCACAATCAAATGGCTCGGCGGCAACGAGTTCCGCGCCACGATGCCTTCGGGCAACGCCGTCACGTTTGACGCTGGCAGCTCACACAAAGCCGGCGCCGGACCGATGGAAATGTTGCTCGGCGCGCTGGGCGCTTGCACGTCGGTGGATGTGGCGATGATTCTCGCGAAAAAAAGGCAGCCTCTTGCGGCGCTGGAAGTGAGCGTCTCCGGCGAGCGCGCTCCGAAACCGCCGGAGGTCTGGACGAAAATCGAAATGGTCTATCGTCTCAGCGGAAAGCTCGATGAGAAGGCCGTGCGCGACGCCATCGAGCTGAGCCAAACGAAATATTGCTCCGTTGCCGCCATGCTCGGCAAAACCGCCAAAATCACTTACCGCTACGAAATCAGTGCCTAACCGTCCTGACCGGGATTCGGGCCCGCCAAAAACCCGCCGTCCAGCACCAGCGATTGCCCGGTCATGAACGACGCCTGTTCCGAGCACATCCACAGCACCGCTTCTGCAATTTCCATGGGCTTCCCAAACCGCCCAATGGGATGAAAACCGGCAATGCGCTTTCGCACGTCCGGCTCGCCGAACAGGCGGTCCGACATTGCCGTTACGATTACCGCAGGACACACTGTATTGACCCGAATCCCGCTTCGCGCATTTTCCAGCGCAGCAGTTTTCGTCAGCGCCATCACCCCATGCTTGCTCGCGCAATACGCGCCGGCTCCCGCCGAGCCGATCAGCCCCGCGATCGAGGCCATGTTGACGATCGCTCCGCCGGATCCCTGCTTCAGCATCTGCTGAATCTCGTACTTCAAGCAGAGCCACACGCCTTTGAGATTCGTTGCGATCGTGCTGTCCCAAATTGCTTCCGGCTGTTCGGCGATTGGCATCCACTCGCCTTCGATTCCCGCGTTGTTGAAAGCGATATCCACGCGCCCGAATTTCTTCACGGTCTTGCGAACAAGATCCGCCACTTCGGCCGCGCGGGAAACGTCGGCCTTCACAAAAAGCGCGTCGCCCCCGGCGTTGCGAATGAGCTTTACTGTTTCCTTTCCTTCCGTTTCGCGGCGCCCCGCAACAGTCACTTTCGCGCCGGCTTTGGCAAACAGCACCGCGGTATCGCGGCCGATGCCGGATGTTCCTCCCGTCACGATCGCAACTTTGCCGGGTAGTTCAGCTTTCATGATTTCTCCTTGCAACGCGGGCTGGCTCATGTACTGAAGCGCCTGAGTTTAGGCCCTCGAGTCGGCAGAGGTCAATCCAAGGCTGCTCCGCAGCGAGCAAAGCAGGCGAGGATGCTGTCAATGGAGCGATTCTTGAGATAACCTTCAATGGCCATGCCTGAATTCACACCACTAATTAGCGGCTTGTCGTTCACCGAGTGCCCGCGCTGGCGCGATGGCCGGCTCTATTTTTCCGATTTCTACACGCATCGCGTGCTGGCCGTAGCCATGGACGGCGCCGCCGAAACAAT
>DASPSD010000054.1:0-14043 GCA_035624115.1 Candidatus Sulfotelmatobacter sp.
ACGCCGCGGTCCGACTGCGCCTGCACGATGTCCTTCATCGAAAGCGATCCGGCGTAGAGCAAGCCGGAAATCAAGCCCAGCCCCGCAGCCGTCTCATAGCTCACGAGCTGAGCCGCGCTCCTCAGCGCGCCGAGCAGCGAATAGTGGCTGTTCGAGGCCCACCCTCCCAGCACAATGCCGTAAATGCCGAGTGAGCTCACCGCGAGAATGAAGAGGATCCCGACGTTAATGTCCGCGATTTGAAACGCGGGACCGATGGGAAGCGCCGCGAAAGCAAGCAGCGCCATCGTGACGCTCATGACGGGCGCGACCCAGAAAAGAAACCAGTCGGCGTGCGCCGGGATGATGTCTTCCTTCAGCATGAGCTTGAAGGCGTCGGCCAGCGGCTGAAGAAGTCCGTGCGGGCCCACGCGCATCGGGCCGAGCCGCGCCTGCATATCCGCCATCACCTTGCGCTCGAGCAGGACGATGTAGCCGGCCATCAGCGGAAACACGCCGACAATCACCACGCCGCACACGACGGGAATGATGAAGGGCCGAATCGCCTGGAGAATCGCAGGTATCATTTTATGCGCGGGACTCCGTCTTCGTTTCCGTGATCCGTACGATCACCGGTCCACTTCCCCGAGCACGATATCAATCGTGCCGATGATGGCGACGACGTCCGCAACCAGCGCCCCGCGCGCCATTCGATCGAACGCCTGCAAGTTGATGAATGATGGCGGTCGAACGCGCACGCGATAAGGCTGCGTCGTTCCGTCGCTCACGATGTAATAGCCCAGTTCGCCTTTCGGCGCTTCAATCGAGTGGTACACCTCGCCCGGAGGCGGCTTCAGCACTTTTCCCACTTTCGCCATGATCGGCCCGGAAGGAATGTTCTCAATCGCCTGGAGACAAATGCGGCGCGACTGCCGCATTTCTTCCATCCGCACCAGGTAGCGATCGTAGGTATCTCCCGCCGGCCCCGTGGGGATTTCGAAATCGTACTGATCATATGCCGCGTACGGGAAAGCCTTGCGAATATCCCATTTTCTGCCGCTGGCCCTGAGCACCGGCCCCGTGACGCCGAGAGCAATCGCGTCTTCGGCGGAAAGAATGCCCACGCCCTTGGTGCGGCCCACCCAGATGCGGTTTTCCGTAAGCAGCGTTTCGTACTCATCGATTTTCTGCGCGAAATCTTCGCAGAAGCGCTTTACGTCCTGCTCGAAGCCGTCGTAAGTCTCATATTGCAAGCCGCCGATCCGAAACGAATGCGTCGTCAGGCGCGCGCCGCAATACTTCTCGAAAATCTTGAGAATCTCTTCGCGCTCGCGGAAGCAGTAGAAAACAGGAGTGAGCGCGCCGATATCGAGCGCATGCGTGCCGAGCCAGACCAGATGGCTGGCGATCCTTTGAAGCTCGGTGAGAATCGTTCGAACTACGCGCGCGCGGGGTGGAGCTTCCGCGCCAAGCAATTTTTCCACGGCCTCGCAATAACCGAGACCGTTCGAGACCGCCGCCACATAGTCCATGCGATCCACGTAGGGCGCGAACTGCTGATAACTGCGATGCTCCGCAATTTTTTCGACGCCGCGGTGAAGATACCCGATGATGCATTCCGACCCGACTACACGCTCGCCATCGAGCTTCAGTTTCACCCGCAGCACGCCGTGTGTGGAGGGATGCTGCGGCCCCATATTGAGGATAATTTCGTCGGCGCCCAGCACCGTGGTGGTGACGGTCGAACCCGAGTTGTCGTGTTCTGCGTTCATCCGCGAATCTGCGCTATTGCCCGCTCTCAATTCCCAGGTTTTCGCGAACCCAGGCGGTGTCCTGCGTCAGAATGTCGTAGTCTTTCCTCAGCGGATGGCCCTGCCACTCGTCGGGCAGCAGGATACGTTTCAAATCCGGATGCCCTTCGAAAACGACTCCGAACATGTCGTAGCATTCGCGCTCGAGCCAATCGGCAGTAGGCCACACGTTCACCACGCTCGGCACGGCTTCATTCTCGGCGGCATGAGCCTTTAAGCGCAGGCGCTCGTTTTTGTTGAACGAATAGAGATTGAGGATTATGTCGAAGCGCTTCTCGCGTTTTGGCCAATCCACGGCGGTCAGGTCGGTCAGTAAATCGAACTTTTCCTCGTCGCGGCAATAGCGCGAGATTTCGCGCAGTTGGGCCGCAGCGATCAAAACAATTGCCTGCTTGCGGTCAAGCGTCGCCTCGCGTATTGCGTCCCCAAAGCGCGCTTTCAGACGCTGCACCAGCTCATTATCCAGAGGAACCGGCTTCGGCCCGGTCTCCTTAGGAGGCGGTGGAGGTTTCGGGGGAGCAGCAGCGGCTGGCGCAGCAGGTGCAGCCGGCTTGGGAGGTGCAGCAGCGCCTTCGCCGGCGGGTTTGGGCGGGACGGCGGCGCCCTCCGCCTTGCCGCCCGGCGGCTCGGGAGCCGGTCCTTTTTCCGAGGGATCGTTGGCCATGGCTTCGCTAGCCTGCTCCGGCGGGATGAATCCGTGCGGAGATGCAGAATCGCGCTGAAGCAGCCCGCCTTTGTAACACACCCGAAAAATCGGCGTCAACGCAATACAGGAAGGGGTTTACGCTCGCGATCACACCCAATCGAGAGCGCCTTTGCGGTAAAGCCAGACGTAGCCGACCAGCAAGATTCCCAGGAACACGAGCATGGTGAGCAACCCATAGGCGCCCAACTGGCTGTATTTGATCGCCCAGGGGAACAGGAAAATCGTCTCGACGTCGAAGATCACAAACAGGATCGCGACGATATAAAACCGCACGGAATACCGCCCGCGGGAGCTGCCCTCCGGAGGAATGCCGCACTCATAAGGTTCGAGCCGCGCGCCGACGGATTTCATGTCCGGCCGGATGTATTTGAAAATGATGAGCGTAAGCGCAGGAAACGCCGCCGCGAGGACTGCATAGATCAAGATCGGGATGTATTGCGTCGGCATCAGCTCGCCAAGGACGAAATCGTAGCACACCGGTCAACCCGCGGCCAACCTTTGCGGAATTCAGATGATGGGTCAGTTTCCCGTAATGCGATCTTACCAGGAGTTATGCCACGGCTTAGCTCGCTTGCCAACGAACGTGCCCGTGCCATGGGCGTTCGGGCTGTAGAATACCGACACATGGCTCGGTCTGCGATTTTCGCGGCGGGATGCTGGGTGACTGCATTGGCATTTACACTCGTCGCGGCTTCGTTGCTGGAGGCGCGGAGCGCGGGATTGCCTGCAGGCCTCCAATCCCCGCCTCAGGGCCCTGAGCGCTATCATTTGGCGGTCACCGTTAAGGACGAGACCGGCGTCGCGGTCCCTTCCGCCCGCGCGACACTTATTCCTCCCCCTCCGCAAACGCCAATTCGGGCTTCAACCGATTTCGCCGGCCGCGCTGAATTCGCGGGCCTAGCTGCCGGCGCGTCCTCGATCTCGGTCGAAAAAGAAGGCTTCTACGCCCAGCTGAACACCCCGGTGCAAGTGGGACAAGCAGAATCCATCGAGATCACTCTTCCCCACCAGCAGGAATATAAGGAAACCATTCACGTAAATTATTCCCCTCCGGCGATTGACCCGGCCCAGAGCTCGGCAACCCAGGAATTGACGGGCCAGGAAATTATTCAGCTCCCTTATCCCACGACGCGCGACGTCCGCAACGCCTTGCCCCTCCTGCCCGCCGTTTTGCCGGACAGCACCGCCCTCGGCCAGGTGCATGTCGCAGGCGCGGCCAGCAATCAAACACTTTACACTCTCGATGGTTTCGACATTAGTCAGCCTCTCAGCGGCCTTCTCGATCTCCGCGTGAGCACCGACGCCATACGCTCCGCTGAAGTTCTCACGAGCCGGTACTCTGTGGCCGACGGTTGGGGTTCGGGCGGCGCGTTGAATCTCGAGACCGGAATGGGTGACGACCATTTTCGCTTCTTCGCCACCGATTTCGTTCCGTCCGTTCAAAATCGTCGCGGATTTCACATCGACAATGTCACTCCGCGTTTCACCTTCTCAGGTCCGCTTCAAAAGGGGAAGATCTGGTTTTATGAAGCGGTCGATGGGGAGTACGACTACAATCTTTTCCCGGAACTTCCTCCGGGGCAGGATACGGACCATTATTGGCGTTACAGCAACTTGACACGCGCGCAGGTCAACCTCACCCAAGGTAATCGCCTCACCGCCAGTTACGTCCACAATCATTCGAACGAGGACCACGCCGCCCTTTCGATTATTCAACCTCTCTCCACGACTACCTTCCAGGTCAAATCCGCCGATCTTGTCAGCTTGAAAGACCAAAACACGTGGTCCAACGGCATGGTGTTCGAGGCAGGCTTCGGTTTCCTTCAGTTCAACTCAAATGCGACGCCGCTGGGCAATCTTCCTTACGTTCAGCTTCCGGGAAGCGCCTCTGGCAATTACTACCTCACGTCTTCGAGCACCGTCCGTCGCTACGAAGGCCTCGCGAATCTTTACCTTCCGCCCGCCGAATGGCACGGCCGCCATGAATTCTTAGTCGGTGGCGCCATCGAGAGTACCAGCGACCACCAATTCGCCGTGCGCCAGCCTTTCGCCATCCGAACTGCAGCAGGCGTGCTTGTCCGCTCCGTCAGCTTCACTGGCAGTCCGACATTCAATCAGGATCTCTTCGCGGGCAGCGCCTACCTCCAGGATCGGTGGTCGCCATTTTCATTTCTCCTCGTCGAACCCGGAGTCCGATTCGACGAGGATGATCTGCTTCATCGCGCGCTCTTCTCTCCGCGGCTTGCCGCCACCTGGATGCTCACTCGCGACAACCAAACCAAACTTTCCGCCGGCGCCGGCCTCTACTACGACCGCACCGACCTCGACAAGCTCACGCGCCCGCTGGCCGGCAGCCGCGAAGATGTCTTCTACGCACCCGATGGCGTCACGCCGCTTGGGGCTCCTGTGACAACGACGTTTCAAGCTGATCGTAGTGCCCTCCACGTCCCTCGCTCTTTGAACTGGAGCGTCGCCTTGGAGCGTGAACTTCCCGCCGCAGTCTATTTGAAGGCCGAGTTCCTTGAGAAACGCGGCCGCGATGGCTTTGATTATGTAGATGAAGGTCTGGTGATCAGTCCGAGCGGGCTCCCCAGCAGCGGCTTATTCACCCTGCAAAATGGCCGGCGGGACAAATATGACGCGGCCACAGTTAGTTTCCGTCACACTTTCCAGCAGCACTACCCGCTGTTCTTTTCTTACATGCACTCAAAGGCTCGTTCAAATGCGGTTCTGGATTCCACGCTCGATCTGCCCTTTTTCAGTCCACAGCTCCCTGGACCGCTTCCTTGGGATTCGCCGAACCGTGTTCTGTTTTGGGGCGCCTCCCCGTTCCGCTTGCCGTGGATCCACGCGCTGGAACTCGATTACTCCTTCGACTGGCGCACCGGCTATCCCTACAACCTAATCGACCTTGGACAAGAATTGGTCGGACTCCCCGGTCAGGCTCGGTTCCCCGATTTTGCCGCCCTGAATCTCCACGTAGAAAAGCGGTTTCATCTTTTCGGTTTTGAATGGGCACTGCGTGGAGGTTTCAACAACATCACCAATCGACAGAACCCTCTCATCGTGGACAACAACATCGATTCCCCCACCTTCGGCGCCTTCGGCGATTTCCAGCGTCGGGCCTTCACCGGCCGCATCCGTTTCCTCGGCAAGAAGTAAGACGGATGTTGCATTCGTCCGTAAGATGTTTCGGTCACTGGCCTCATCGATTCCGCATTAACAAACTAGAATTGCCTCTACACGACCTTTCGATGCGGACGTTCACTCGATCACTCAAGGTCGTCGGCAACTCAGGACTGACCGCTTAAGTCCCGATGAACAAGGTAAGCAAAAACCGACCCAACACCGGGTTTCACTTCGGCTTCTACGACGAGTCTATTCGTGGCGGGCGCCGTGGAGGACGGCTACGGCGTGGGGAAGCAATTCGGCGATGGCGTCAAGGGATTCGACTGCGCCTTTCGGACTGCCCGGAAGGTTGACGATGATCGTCGTGCCGCGAATTCCTGCGATGCCGCGCGAGAGCAGAGCCCGCGGCGTGGTCTTTTGACCTTCGGCTCGCATGTGCTCGGAAAAGCCGGGGATAAGCCGGTCGGCCACGGCCATCGTGGCCTCAGGGGTGACATCACGAGGCCCGAGACCTGTGCCGCCGGTGGTCAGAATCAAGTCCGCGGCGTTCGATTGCGCTTCTTCCGTGAGAAACGCCTCGATCTCTTCCCTATCGTCGGCAAGAACGGCGGCCGAGACGACTTCCCACCCCAATTCCTTGCACCGAGCCGCGACTGACGGCCCGGAGCGGTCTTCATACTTCCCTGCTGCTACAGAATCGCTGATTGTGAGGATGGAGACGCGCATGAGGTGGGCGCGAGCCGCTAGCCCTGGGCGGGCTCTGCCCCATTGCCGGAGCCGTCGCGCTGCTCTTCATCCACTAGCCGCAGCGCTTCCATCAGCAGGCCGGTGGTGGTGCGCGAGATCGTCGAGCGCGAAGGGCTCGAGTTGAAATCGATTTCGAATTCGCCGTCGCCCCAGCGTACTGCCTGAAAAACCGCTGCTTCCCCTTCGACCGAGCCGAGTTTTGCATCGGTGCATTGCCCCGAAGCGAAAAATAGCTCGCACGCATCGTCCTGCCGTCGAATGGTCAGCCGGCACGACTTCTGCCCCATCTCGAGCGATTGCATCAAGTCGAGAATGCTCATCTCTTCGAGGCGGCCCTGGATGACTCCGGGACGCACCGCGCGATTTTGCAATTTTTCCAGGTGCAGACGGTCCACCACTTTCTTCGCGCGTCGGACGAGGTCCTTCAGGAAAAAGGGCTTGGGGATGAACTCTTCCACGCCCTCCACAATCGGCCTCAGCTTTTCTTCGATATCGCCGCGGCTGGCGAGAAAAATGAAAGGGATCTGTTTCGTCTGCTTCCGCGATCGCAATTTTTCATAGAGCTGGCGGCCGTCAAGCCCCGGCATGCGGTAATCGCACACCACCAGGTCGGGAGGATCGTCGACAATCTTCAGCAGCGCATCGGCGCCGTCGGCCGCGGCCTGAGCATCGCAATGCGGCGCAAGGCCCTTCATGAGCAGGTCGAGGATCAGCGCGTTATCGTCCACCACCAGGACTTTGACGTCTTTGATCGGCGTCATTTCCCGGCCCGCTTTCCCGGACGCGTGTACACGCCGCTCCGGCCCCCAGATTTCTTCACCAGATGCACTTCCGTGATCTCCATGCTGCGCTCGAGCGCCTTGCACATGTCATAAATCGTGAGCGCCGCAACCGCTGCGGCCACGAGCGCTTCCATCTCGACGCCGGTCGGCCCCATCGCCGTCGCCTGGGAGGTAACCTCAATTCCATTCTGGCACAGCTTCGCGCTCACATCTACGTGCGTCAACGCGATAGGGTGACAAAGGGGAATCAGCTCAGCGGTCCGCTTCGCGGCCGTAATCCCGGCGATCCGCGCGATCTCAAGAGGGTTGCCTTTCGGCGAGCGCAGCCGCCGGATGCTGGCTGCGGTGCTCGGCGACATGCGCACAAAGGCGTGCGCGATGGCTGTTCGAGAGGTCGAGGGCTTGGCGGTGACGTCCACCATGCGCACGCGGCCCTTCACGTCGTAATGCGACAGCTTCTTCATGGCCCCTCAGCCCGATATCCCAGCGTCAAGCTAGGATATGCCCCGCCGCGGCAGCACGTCCACCCAATCGCCGGCCTCATGTTTCAACTTCGATTCGTGCACTACCAGAAAGCAATTGCTGCGCACCACCGCGCCGATATCGCCCGAACTTTCCCAGTGCACCGCCGCGACGCTCGGCTCATTGTTCGGCCACGTGACGCGCGCAGGAAGAAAATGCGTAAGCGCCGCTTTCTGCTCAAGGGGATGCGAGAGCTTGGCTTTGAAAATCGGCAAGGGTTGTGGCTTGAGCCCGCTCATCAATTCGATGGCCGGAAGCGCCAGAAGCTCGAAAGTGACCATGGTCGAAACAGGATTTCCCGGCAGGCCGAATATCGGTTTGTTGCGGCACCAACCAAACACGGCGGGCTTGCCCGGACGAATTGCGATCGCGTCAAAGAAAAATTCGGCGCCCAGCCCGCGCAGCGCTTGTTCCACCAAATCGTACTTCCCCACAGACACTCCGCCAGTCAGCACGAGAAGATCGGCTTCGAGCCCTTTCTCGATCATGGCCCGCAGCGCAACGAGCTCATCCGGCGCGCTGCCGAGCATGACCGGCTCGCCCCCGCCAAGCGCCACCTGAGCGGCTAAAGACACGCTGTTGCTGTTTCGAATCTGGAATGCACCGGGAGTTTCCCCCGTGCGCACTACTTCATCGCCGGTGGAGAGAATCGAGACGCGAGGGCGGCGCGCCACGAGGATCTGCGAACGTCCCACTTGGGCCGCCATCGCTAATTCGGGATAGCCGAGGCGCGTCCCCCGGGGAACCACCACTTCTCCCCCGCGCGTCTCGCTCCCCGCGTGAACATAATTCTGATGCTGGCGGGCCGCTTGCTCGAAGATGACGCTCCCGCCATCCACGCGCGCATACTCCTGCATCACGACGGCATCGGCGCCGCGAGGAACGGCCGCGCCTGTCATGATCTGCACGCATGTGCCCGCCTCCATCGTGCCGCAGAAGGGCGAGCCGGCGCGGCTTTCTCCGATCAGCCTGAGTCTGGCGCCGGGCCGCGCAGCGTCCGAGGCTCGAAGAGCGAACCCGTCGCGGATGGAGCGGTCAAACGGGGGATAATTCCGGTCGGCGACCACGTTTTCCGCCGATATGCGCCCGAGCGCGCTCGCGGGCGATTCGGCGAAAGCAATCGTCTCGGTGTGCACCACACCGAGGCGCGTCCGCACCACGTCGATCACTTTCGCGCGCGCCGCTTCGTAGGAAAGCATCGGGGGCTACAGCCAGGAGGCGAGTTTTGTCCCGCTGGGGACGATGGTGGCATCGCGCTCGGGGCCGGTGGAGATCATACCGATTTCCGTCTCGAGCGTGTCGGAAATGAAATTCAGGTACTCGCGCGCCGCTTGCGGCAATTCTTTGACGTCGCGAATTCCGGGAGTCGGTTTTTTCCAGCCCGGAAGAGTGCGGTATTCCGGTTCCACCTGGGAGAGCGTTTCGACATCGGGAGGCATTTCCGTGAGTGGCTGGCCCTTCCAGCGGTAGCCGACGCAGATTTTGATTTCCGGCTGCGAATCGAACACGTCGAGTTTTGTCACCACGAGCGAATCAATCCCGTTGAGCATTTTCGCGAATCGCAGTTCGGCCAGATCGAGCCAGCCGCACCGCCGAGGGCGCCCTGTGACGGCCCCGAATTCTTTTCCCCGCGTTCGCACCTCGGCCGCATCGAGATCGGGCATTTCCGTGGGGAAGGGACCGGCGCCCACGCGAGTCGTGTAGGCTTTTGTGACTCCCACCACTCCTGTGAGGCGGGTGGGAGCTACTCCAAGCCCCGTGGCCACGCCGCCGGACGTCGCGTTCGAGGACGTGACGAAGGGATACGTGCCGTGATCGATGTCGAGCATCGTTCCCTGCGCGCCCTCGAAGAGCACCGGCTCGCCCTTGTCCAGCGCGCGATTCAGCAAGCTCGATGTGTCGGCCGCAAAACTGCGGATGTGCGCCGCCAACTCGAGATATTGGCTCAGCAGCCCCGCTGTATCGAGCGGATGGCCGAAGGTGGCGCGCGTGATGGCGTCCTTTTCGGCAATCACGCGCTCAAGCTTTTCGGCGAAACGGTCCGCATCAAATAAATCACAAACGCGGATTCCGCGCCGCGCCATCTTGTCCTCATAGGCCGGGCCGATCCCGCGCGACGTGGTGCCGATGGCCGCGGCGCCGCGCGCGGCTTCCGCCGCTTTATCCATCTCGCGGTGATACGGAAAAATCAAGTGGGCGCGGTTGCTGAGGAAAAGCCTGCCACGAGCCTCGATTCCGGATTTTTTGAGATTTTCGAGCTCTGCAACTAAAGCCGCAGGATCAACAACGGTGCCTGCGCCAATGACGGCTTTTTTGCCCGGGCGCAGAATGCCGCTGGGAATCAGTTGCAGAACGAACCGATGGCCGTCGAAGATGACGGTGTGGCCGGCGTTGTGGCCGCCAGCGTAGCGCGCGATGTAGTCAAACGAGGACGCGAGGTAATCGACAACCTTCCCTTTTCCCTCGTCGCCCCACTGCGCGCCCACCACCGCCACTGCTTTTGTTGCGGGTCTGCTCATCGGCTGTCTCTACGTCCTCTTACTGCAGATTCGGCAGGCCGCAGCATCCCCTAATTCGATTCAAACCTGAAGCACAACAGTGAGGATTCGTGGGGCAACTGCCAAAAATCAATCCTACGCCGCGCTTATTTGCAACGCAAGCCCGCTCCGTCAGCAAATTTGGCGGCGGAAGCAGTCGCGGGCGTGGTCGTTCACCATGCCGGTCGCCTGCATGAAGGCGTAGCAAATTGTCGGGCCGACGAAACGGAATCCGCGCCGTTTGAGGTCTTTGCTCATCGCATCCGATTCGCTGGTTCGTGTGGGAGCCTTCTTGGCAGCGGCGAATTGTCTCCCGCCGCGAGGGTTGGCGAATCTCCAAATATAACCGTCAAAACTCCCGAATTCTTTCCGAACCGCGAGAAACGCCCGGGCATTTGAAATCACCGCAGCGATTTTTAGCCTGTTGCGAACGATGCCCGCGTCTTTCAGAAGCTCGCGCACTTTTTCCCGGTCATAGCGAGCGATCTTGGCTGCATCGAAATGGTCAAACGCGGCGCGGTAATTCTCTCGCTTGCTCAAAATCGTTTCCCAGCTCAGCCCCGCCTGTGCCCCTTCGAGAATCAAAAATTCAAAAAGGCCGCAGTCGTCATGCAGAGGGATGCCCCACTCCGCGTCGTGATAGGCGATCATCGCGGGACTCTTGGCCCAGTCGCAACGCTTCAAAGCACGTCTTGTTCTTGCCGCCATGAGTCAGTGGCCTGCATCGTTCGCCGCTCGATTGCTCTGTGCGATCGCCCGGAGGCAATTCGGGCACAGGCAATCCCCATATCGCGCCCGCAGCGCCGCCAGGCTTTCACGTGAAAGCTTCACGTCCGCGCACCAGCAATGCAGGAGCGATGCGGAGCAGGAAAACACTTCGCCGCAATCTTCGCAGGTCTTCTGTTTTGGCGCGAACAAGCTCCAAGCCATCTGCGGCCGCCCGGGCACACGCAGAGTATCCGTCCTCACTCCCCTAAGCTCCACCGCCAGCCCTGGGCAGGGAGCGCAAGACCCTGGTTGAGACCGGAATCGCGCCTAGGAAATGTGGCGCTCGAGAACCTTCACGATCTGCTCTTTCGGCACAGCCCCGACGATTTGATCGGCTACCTGGCCGCCCTTGAAAACCAGCAACGTGGGAATGCCGCGAATATTGAACTTCCCCGCGGCATTGATGTTCTCATCTACATTCAGCTTCACAACCTTCAGCTTGCCCGCATTCTCCTTGGCGATTTCCTCCACCGTCGGAGAAAGCATGTGGCACGGGCGGCACCAATCGGCCCAGAAATCCACCATCACCGGCGTCGTCTTGCTCGCTTCGATCACGTCCGCCTGAAAATTCGCGTCGTTCACCGCTTGAATGTTATCCGCCATATTGATTCCTTATCGCGCGGCCCAAGCCCTTCGCGGGACTTCCGCGCTATCTTTTAGATGTTAGAACCGGCTGGGGGATTCGAGCCCTCCGGGCCGCTTCATATAGTGTGACATAAGCCGCCGCCGAAGCCTTCCAGGAAAAATCCTTGGCCATGGCCTGCGCTTGCAGCGCCTGCCAGGCTTTCGGCTTGGAGTAAACCTTCAGCGCGGCTCGCACGCATTCGAGCAGCGCCTCTCCGGTGTACTCCTCGAACTTGAATCCGGTCCCCTGCTGCGTCCGCGGATCGAAATTCTGGATTGTATCGTCCAGGCCTCCGGTGGCGCGCACGATCGGAATTGTGCCATACCGCAGGCTGTAAATCTGATTCAATCCGCAGGGTTCATAGCGCGAAGGCATCAAGAACATGTCCGATCCGGCCTCAATCTTGTGCGCGAGCGCGTTATCGTACCCGATTTTCACTCCGACTTTTGCCGGATACTTGGCCGCCAGCTCCTTGAAGAGGGTTTCGTGTTCTTTCTGTCCCGTGCCCAGCGCGACGAGCGCGAGGTTCTCTTTCATGAATTCCGGCGCTTCCTGGGCGATCAGGTCGAATCCTTTTTGGTCCGCGAACCGGGAAACGATTCCAATCAGCGGCCGGTCGAGGTTTTCTTTCGGCAGACGGAATTGTTCGAGCAAGTCTTTCTTGCAGGCCCGCTTGCCTTCCAGATTGTGCGCCGAATAATTCTGCGCGATGAACGTATCGGACTCCGGGCTCCAAACGGAATAGTCCACGCCGTTTAAAATTCCCACCAAGCGATCTTCGCGCGCGCGAATCACGCCCTCGAGCCCGGATCCGTATTCGGGAGTCTGAATCTCTTTTGCGTAGCGGCGGCTGACGGTGGTCAGGTAATCCGCAAACACGAGCCCACCCTTCAGGAAATTCACTTTGCCGTAGAATTCCAGCGCGTCCATGGTGAAAAGAGTCTCAGGCAGGCCGATCTTCCGGAGCACGCTCGGAGGAAAAGTCCCTTGATAGCCGAGATTATGAATGGTGAAAACCACGGGCAGCGAGCGAACCGCTGGGTCGCTCGCATACTGCGTCCGCAACAGGACGGGCACGAGCGCCGATTGCCAGTCGTGGCAATGGATCACGTCCGGCAGCCAGATGCGCTTTGTAAACTCGATCGCAGCTCGCGACAGCTCCGAAAACCGCTCGGCATTATCCGGATAGTCCCCGGCTTTGTCCCCATAGAGCTGTTCGCGGTCGAAAAACGGCGGGTCGTCCACGAAGAAGTAGCGCACCCGGCCGGAAGGATGGCCTTCGGTAAGTGCCGGGAAGCGCAAGGTGTCGCCAAGTGGAATCGTGAGGCTTGAGACGATCACCGAGGTGACTTTATTGCCGCGGTAACGCGGGAGCAGGATCGCGACTTCGTGATCCATCTCGGAAAGCGCCTTCGGCAGCGCCTCGACCACATCCGCCAACCCGCCCGTCTTGGAATACGGCAGACCTTCTGAGGAAACAAATAGGATTTTCATAGAGCCTCGATTGAAATAAAAAAGTTAACCTCTCGCCGGAGCCTCGTCAAGCAAACCCCTGGCGCGATTTCCATCCGGACTTGCTACACTCGCGGGCGCTATGGCACGCCAGCGCATGGGCCAGCACTTTCTGAGCGACTCCGCCTGGCGAAAGCGAATCTTGGAGACGCTGCCGCGCGGGGCAAATGACGTCTGGGTTGAAATCGGCGCGGGCCACGGCGAAATGACGCAACTCCTTGCGGCGCCCGGCCGGCGCGTGCTCGCCATCGAAGCCGACGCGCGGCTTGCCGAAAGTCTCCGCCACAAAACGCTCGCGCGTCCTTCCGACTGGCCGGGCGTGGAAGTCCTGACGGGAAATGTGCTTTCCGTGGACTTCGCGACGATCGTAAGCGGGCGATTCCGCATTTACGGGAACCTTCCCTACTACATCACCTCGCCGATCCTGCACCACCTGTTCGATTTTGCCGGCCGGATCGATTCAATCCACGTGGTCATACAATTCGAGGTCGCCGCTCGGATCGTGGCGCGTCCCGGCCACCGCGCTTACGGCTACCTTTCCGCCGCGTGCCAGTTCTACACCCGGCCCGAGATCGTGTTGCGGATTCCTCCGGGCGCGTTCCGGCCACCTCCGAAAGTCACATCGGCACTGCTGAAAATGTCATTACCCGGCGAAGGCGCCGCACTGGCCATCGCCGAGGAAATGCGCTTCCTTGCGTTTGTGCAGGCCTGCTTCAGCCAAAAACGCAAAACCCTGCGCAACAATCTGCGCCCAGTTGCTTCCGACGAACTGCTCCATGCGGCGCTGGCCGCGATATTGCTCCCGCTGGACGCGCGCGCCGAGCAGCTCTCGCTGCCACAATTTGCCGCGCTCTACAAGCACCTTCGTGGAGATTCAGCGGCAGGGCTATAAGAAACCTATCTGGCTCCACCGACACCTCAAAAT
>DASPSD010000064.1:0-63772 GCA_035624115.1 Candidatus Sulfotelmatobacter sp.
AAAGGGTTCGTGCGGCAGTTGCTCCCTGGAGGGAAGATTGGCGCGCAGGGAAGCCGCGCCTACTACGAAGTCTGCACTGATCCTAAACTCCTCGAGCTGGCACGTAAAAAGTACGCCACCGTCTCCCCGAAAAGTTGAACCCCTGGTTTCGCGCCTCTATAATCGCGCGACGGAGGCGAAAGGGGTCCGGTGATCCTCGTGGCCTTCAAAGCCATTGATCCGGCTCTTCGCGAGTCGGGTGGTGGGTTCGACTCCCACACGCTTCCGCCATGCCCTCAGTGGCAATGTGTGCGACTCCTCCGCCGGCTCTCAGCTTTCCGTCACCCGATCATATGCGTTCTTGCCACTTCTCGGGGTGTATCCACCAGTGCATCCACTTTCTTCAGAAAGCGCTCCGTGTGGGGCAAGGACGCGTGCCTTTGGAAAGCTTCTTCGTCCACCCAGCGGGAATGGATATAGAAAAGCCGCGGGTCGCGCGCGGACTGGAACAAATGAAAGCTGAGGCACCCCGGCTCCTCGCGTGAAGGCTCGATCACTTCCCGCAACGCCGCCTCCACCGCCTTTTCCCCTCCCTCTCTTGCATGCAGCCTCACAAACACGAATTGCTCCACGATTCCCCCCTATTTCTTGCTGTGGCCTCAGTCAGACCGGGGCTATTGTGTCTTATCAAAAGGAGATTCTTGCATGGCATGACAGACTTGTGAAACAGTCACGGCAAGATTTTCGGTTACTGCGAAACGGCAAGAACCGAAAGATGGTATCGGCTGGAGGTGTCTCCCATGAGACGCAAAGTTTATTTCTTTCTGGGACTTTTGCTCGAAACACTCGCTTTCACCCTTGGGGCAGCTGCGCAGGATCTCAAGGCGATCAAACTCCCGCCGCCTCAAACGGACGGCGGCCGCCCTCTGATGCAAGTCCTCAAGGACCGGAAATCGACTCGCGAATTTGGCCCCGGCTCTGTTTCGCCGCAAACGCTTTCCAACCTGCTGTGGGCAGCATTCGGAATCAACCGGCCCGACGGTCGTCGTACCGCGCCTTCGGCGATGAATTGGGAGGAGGTGAGCATCTACGTGGCCGCTCCCGAGGGAGTGTACGTTTACGATGCGAAGAACAATTCGCTGATGCCAATTCTGGCTGGCGACTTTCGGGGTGCCACTGGCACTCAATCATTCGTGAAGGACGCGGCCGTAAATTTGATCTATGTCTCGGACCTTTCCAAGACCGGCGGCGCTAGCTCCTCCGACGCAGAGTTATACACTGCTGCCGATGTGGGATTTATCGCCCAAAACGTTTACCTCTACTGTGCCTCCGAGGGACTTGCAACCGTGGTGCGAGGGAGCATCGATAAGCCTGCTCTTGCGAAAACTCTTCATTTGCCGCCGGACCTGAAAATCATTCTGGCGCAGTCGGTGGGACCTCCCAAGAAGTAAGCGGCCGCGAGGCCGCGGCCCCCCAATCAATGATCGAGTCTGATTGACTACGGCGTTCCGCGCGCTTGATGTGACAATCGCCAGGTAATTTGAGCAGGGTTTGTGCATCGGGTTTAGCGAGACACAGTAGGTATGCTATTTTCAGTGGGACGGTGCGACATGCCCCGCAAGAAAAAACCCCGGCTGCGCGTGAGCAAGGAAGCGCGCCGCCGCGCGCGCCTGGGCATTGGATTGCCTCCCGCAGAGCGCACCATTCCCGATAAGCGGTCGAAACCGCCCAAGCATAAGAAATCAATTCTGGATTTCGAGAGCGAGTAGCTGCAGGCGAATTTCAGGTTCCCACGGAACCTAGTTGCGCGAGCCTCAACCCGGTTTGTAATCGGGGATCACTTCGCCCGGCTTGAACAGAGGGACGCTGGGTTTTCCACTGGCGCGAGCCGCTTCGGCCGCGATCCTCTCCAGGTCCGCCTTCGCGAATCCGACGCTGCTTTCCTGAATTTTGCAGCCGGGGGAAATCAAAAAGACCGTCGGGACATTCGTGAGGCCATACTGATTCGAGGCCGGGTAGCCGGCTTCGTCAATCAGGACAGGGAATTTGACGCCGTATTCCTTGTTGAATGCGCGGGTCTCACCCGGGTCGTTCTGCGAGATGCCCAGAAAGGTGACCTTGGAATCGCCGTAGGATTCATACATGCGTTCGAGGAATGGAAACGTGAACTGGCACACCGGACAGTTCACTTTGAAAAAGGCGGCAACCACCGGCCCTTTCTTGAGAGCTTCCGCGAGCGAAATCGCTTGCCCGTTCGTGCCCTGGAGAGAAATTTCCGGCGCAGTCTTTCCCGCTTCGAGCGCAGCCATGCGCTTGCCTCCAAAGATGCCTCGCACTACTGCCTTTAGATTCACCGCAAAATTCTACTTCATATTCGTTGGATGCAGCTCAAACAGGCAGGGGCAGTGAGCCTTAAATCTCAACCGCGAGGCGGGCTTCAGTGAATCGTCCGGGTTTTCCTGCCAACGTAATCCATCAATAGATACTGCCCGAGCGTGTAGGGCGTGGTGAAGTAGGCCTTGCCGCGGCAAAGCTCGGTGACCTTCTGCACGAAATGAACCAGGCTGTAGTCGCTCGCCAGCATGAACGTGTTGATCAGGATCCCCGCGCGCTTGCACTTGGCCACTTCTTCGAGCGTCTGCGTGACCACAAGCGGGTCCAGCCCGAATGCGTTCTTGTAGATGCGCCCGTCCTCGAGCGTGAGCGCCGAAGGCTTCCCGTCGGTGATCATCACGATCTGGCGCATATCTTTCTTCTGCCTCGCCAGGATTCGCGACGCCAGCCGGAGGCCTTCGCGCGTGTTCGTGTAATACGGGCCCACCTGGACTCGCGCGAGTTTCCCCAGCGGAATTTCCTCGGCGCTATCGTGGAAAAGCACGCAGTGCAGAGAGTCGCCCGGATACTGTGTGCGGATCAAGTGCGAAAGCGCCAGCGCCACGCGCTTGGCTGGGGTAAAGCGGTCCTCGCCATACAGAATCATGCTGTGGCTGCAATCCAGCATCAGCACGGTGGCGCAGGAGCTTTGATACTCGCACTGGTGCACCATCAAGTCGGGATAATCGAGCTCGATGGGAATACCCGCGCCATTTCGCTGAACCGCATTGAACAAAGTGCCGCTGATGTCCATATTCAGCGTGTCGCCGAATTCATAGGCTTTCGAAATACCGCCGGACTCGACTCCCGTCGCCAGGTCCCGCGTGTCGTGACGCCCGAAGCTGCTCTTCCCGAGCGACGCGAGCAAATCCTTCAGCGTTTTGAAGCCGAGAAAATCGAGCGCCTTATCGGTGATTTCAAAGCGCGCCTCCACGTTTTGCTGGTCGCGCCCGATCTGGCCGCCCGGTGTCTCGGAAGGCGGCGGAGTCACCTGCGCGGAATCTTGCTGGCGCGAGATGTAGCCCTCCTCCTCCATGCGCTGCACCAGCCGCTCGATCAGGTTGCGCAGCTCCTGGTTTTGCGAGAGATCGGGATTCTCGAGGAGCTTTTCCATCAGCTCGGGAGGAACCAGATCGCCCTCTTGCAGCGCGCGGAGAATCGCCTCGCGCAGCGCGTCCATGTACTGCTCGCGCGTGCGCTCCATATCCATTTCGTAGATGCCGTACTGCGATTCGAATCCGCTTTGGAGGAAATAGTCCGAGAGCCGGCTCATCAACTCGTGGAGGTCGATATCGTCGGCGGCGTCGGGTGAATAGCGCGAGTAGCGGACGTATTTCATCGCACGCTCAATTGAACTGCCGGCGCGGCAAACGGCCCGAAGGTTCGCGCGGTTCCCGGGGCTCCGGCGCCTTTCGCGGCTCGGCGTAGAAGCCGCGTTCTTCGCTCCGGCTGATCCGCTTGTGCGCCCACAATCCTTCGAGAATGAACTCCGCGGCGCTGGTGACGGTGGCGGGGTCGTCTTTCGGGCTGACATGCAACGCGCCGAGATGGTCGAACAGCCCCTGGATCTTCTTCAGTTGCGTCACCAGCTCCGCGCTCGAGGCATTGGCCGGAATTTTGAGTTCGCCTCCGAGCTCAAACCATTGAACGACCGCCTGAAAATTCACGTCGGCGAAAATTCTGGTGAACGCCTTGCCCACTGCAGCGCGAATCAATTCGCGCGCAATATTTTCCGCTCCCCGCAGCTCGCCCTCGTACTCGAGTTCGAATTTTCCGGTCATTGCGGGGATGGCGGCGTACACATCCGAAATTCGCGCGACCGCCCGGGCATCGCGGCTCCGGATGGCGTGCTGCTCGGCGCTGCTCAGCACGTTTTCGAGCGCGCTGATGGGAAGCCGCTGGCTCACTCCCGAGCGCCGGTCGACGCGCTTATCCTCGCGCGCTTGAAAGGCAATCTCCTCCACAATCTCGCGAACGTACTGCGGCACCTCCACGCGCCGATTGGTGTCGCGGTCGGTCCAGGATTCCTGCGCGGTGATGGCCATGCCTTCGGCGGTGGTGGCGGGATAGTGCGTGCGGATTTCCGAGCCAATGCGGTCTTTGAGCGGCGTGATGATTTTCCCGCGCGCGGTGTAGTCCTCCGGATTCGCTGTAAAAACGAGCAACACGTCGAGGGCCATGCGTACCGGATAGCCTTTAATCTGCACATCACCTTCCTGCATGATATTGAACAAACCGACCTGAATCTTCCCCGCAAGGTCCGGCAGCTCATTGATGGCGAAAATGCCGCGGTTTGCACGAGGCAGCAGACCGTAGTGAATCGTGAGCTCGTCGGACAAATTTCTTCCGCCGCGCGCCGCTTTGATTGGGTCGACGTCTCCGATCATGTCCGCAATCGTCACGTCGGGCGTGGCGAGTTTTTCGACGTAACGTCTTTCGCGCCCAAGCCAGCTCACGGGCGTGGCATCTTCCTCCGACGCGATCCGATCCCGGCATGCCCGGCAGAGCGGCCGGTAAGGGTTGTCATGAATCTCGCAGCCGGCCACGACCGGGATTTGCTCATCCATGAACGCCACCAGGCTGCGAAGGATTCTCGACTTGGCCTGCCCCCGCAGGCCGAGAAGGATAAAATGATGGCGGGAGAGAATCGCGTTGACGATTTGAGGGACTACCGTGTCGTCGTAGCCGTGCACTCCCGAAAACAGCGGCGCTCCCGCCTCCATCATTTGGAGCAGATTTTCGCGCAACTCCTGGCGCACCGACCGTCGCGCGATTCTTTGCTCGGACCACTGGCTGCGGCGAAGCTCACCAAGCGTTTTCGGAAGTGAATTCATCGGGGCCCCATTTCTCAATCCGTCGTGCTCACGAGTTAGACGCTCCAGGCATTATAGTGGATGCCAACGCACGCGGATACCTAGATTCACTGGCTTCGACTCCCGCTCAATTGAATCCCTGTCCGTTTCCTCCGGCTCGCTGGCGCACTCGCTGGCGATGTTGAATTCGCGGGAGGAACTCCGTAAGCCATCGCAGAAGGAACTCCTGCCGCTGAATTTCTCCGCGCATTTCCAGCAGGTTTTGCTTCTCTTCGAGTTCCAATGGCAGCCACGAAGCCATGCGGTAGGCGAGGGGGACAGATGCATCCTTGTCGGACGCTGCCCATTCCTGCCCGAATAGGAGCGCGTGGACTTGCCGGAAAATGCCGGTCAGGCGGTCCTCCGCTCGCGCGTCCTGCAAGTGCTTTTCATCTTGAACGTATTCCACCTGGCCCTCGTAGTATTCTTTTTCGTCCAGGAGTTCCTTCAAATGAAAGACCGCCCGCCCTTTCGTGAGGATGTCCATCCGGCCATCCGAATACTCCTTCAGCTTTTGAATCACTTCCGCCGTGCAGCCGATGGAGGCCATCGCTTTCTCCGACTCATAGAGCATTCCGAACTCGAGATTTTCGCTCAGGCACCGGCCGATCATCAGTTTGTATCTTGGCTCGAAAATATGCAGGGGCAGGGCCATTCCGGGCAGAAGAACCACGTTGAGCGGGAATAGCGGGATGCGATTGGGTCTCGTGGTCATTGAGTGATGAAGCTGCCTGGACTATCGCAGGAGCGTGAGCGCGGCTTGCATCTCATCCCGCGCATGCATTTCGCCGGCTTTCTGTGCCACCACGATTCCGTCGGAAAGCAGCTTGCGCGCCTGTTCGAGCCGGCCCATCCGCGCCAGCAACTGCCCGAATTGAAGATAGCCGGCCACATATCCGGGATGAGCTTCGAGAAGCTGTTCAAAATTCCGCGCAGCCGCTTCGTCGTCGCCGAGCTTCACGCACTCGAGCGCCAACCCGTAGCGGGCGAAGGCGTCGCCCGGCTTTTCGGCGACAAATTGTTCGAGCATTTCGCGGCGCGACTTCTGTGTTTGGGGCATACGTTGGAAGCGCGTATTATACCGGCCGAAGAGGCGCGCGCCTAGCGTCCGCGCCGTCAACCAGTGGAGAAAGGGAAATTTTGCGTGGCCAAGAGCCGAGAGAAGCGCGCTGCCGCCCGCGCCGGGGCGGCGCGAGGGAGCGCCATCACGGGGAAGCCAGTGAGTGCTTCGGTTTCAGAAGTGGTTGAGGCCGTGCTGCCAAACGATGCCAACCCTCTCGGCGCCATGCTCGGCGGGCGGGTGATGCACCTGATTGATATCGCCGGGGCTCTCGCCGCGCACCGCCATTCAAATAGCCACGTCGTTACTGCTTCCGTCGACTATCTCGATTTCCGCTTTCCCATCCGAGTGGGCGAGTGGATTGTGTTGAAGTCGAGCGTGAACCGCGTGTTCCGCACTTCCATGGAAGTGGGAGTGAAAGTTTACTCGGAAAATGTGCTGACGGGAGAGCGAAAGCACACCAGCTCGGCGTATGTCACCTTCGTGGCCATTGACGAAAACCGCGTGCCGCACCCCGTAACGCCGCTCGTTCTGGAAACCGAAGCGGACCGCCGCCGCTTCCGCGAAGCCGGCGAACGCCGCCGCCACCGGCTAGCGCTCCGCCACAAGGAAACCATGCGCGACCAGTAGCGCCGCACTCGATCAAGAGCTGGACAGCAAGTACTCCCGCACCGCGTCCGCCGTCTTCGTCCCTTGCTCCACGCATTTCCCGAGCGACGGGCCTTCCAGATAATTTCCGGAGAAAAACAGGCCGGGATTCGCGCGCTCGCCATCACGAATGGCCTCTATGATGTACCCGTGGCCCAGATTGTATTGGGGCAGCCCTTTCGGATGACGCCACACGGTCGATGTGACCGGCTCCCCCGAGATTTTCAGCAGACGCGCATTTTCCTGCTGAACGATCGTCGCAAGTTCTTCCTCGGGCTTATCCACCACCGCAGTGTCCGTTGCTCCTCCGATAAAACTCGTAATCACGGCCATCCCGTCGGGCGCGCGCCCAGGGAAGAGGGATGAATTCCACATGGTGCCGAGGATGCGGAGCCTCTCACTGCGCGGGACGAGGAATCCGAAACCTTCGAGCGCCACTGCGAACTGTGAGTCGTTGTAACCGGCCGCTACGACGCCCACCGGCGCGTAAGCAATTCCTGAAAGCGCTTGGGCAAGCTGCGCCGAGAACCGCGCAATCAGGTGCGACGCGGTATAAGCGGGAGTGGCCAGAACCACGGCGCGGGCTTCCATTGTTTCCTCGCGGCCCTTGCTCGTGAAACGGACTTCGTAGCAATTCTCCTCCAGCCGCCCCGACCGATTCACAGCGGCCACGCCCACTCCGCCTCGCCAATTTTCCCCCAGCTTCGCTGCAATCGCCCGCGGCAGGGCGCCGACTCCCTGGCGAAATGAGCAAAGGGGAGGCGGCTCCTCTCGCTGGCCGTCCGGATTGCGCGATCTGATGGCGCCGCGCAACACGCTGCCGTATTCGCGTTCCCATTCCTCGAGTGTGGGAAATGCAGCTCGCAGGCTCAGCTTTTCCGGATCGCCTGCATAGACGCCGGAAACGAAGGGCGCCACGAGATACTCCAGTATCTCGTGGCCGAATTTCCGCCGCACGAAATTTGCCACCGACTCCTCGGCCTCGGGCGGCGTGCTCCGCCGGAAAGGCTCCGACACCACCTTCCATCGCGCCCCGACGCCGAGCAGAGAACTGGTGAGCAAGGCAGGCGGCGACATCGGAATTTTTCGCAGCCGCCCGTGCTGCAAGACAAACCGCGGCGCTTGCGGATCGGCGGTCTGAAGCTGCGCTTCGATCCCAACTTGCCGGATGACATCGAAAATCGCAGGCGTGCCTTGAAAGCTCTGCGGTCCCGACTCGAATAAGCAGCGATCTTTTTCAAACGAGCCGGCCAGCCCGCCCGGGCGCTCGGAAGCCTCGAGAAGTGTCACCGGCAGGCCGAGCTGCTGCAACCGCAAAGCGCAGGAGAGCCCCGAAATTCCACCGCCGACGACAATCACTTGTCTGTTGTTGGACATTTGCGGGCCCGTCACAGTGTCTTCGAAAAAAGCGGCCGCTGGTCCATTTGCTGCTCCCGGAGATAGCGGTCGAAGATCATAGCCAGGTTGCGGATGAAAATCCGGCCGAGCGGCGTCACCCGGATTTCTTCCGGCCGCGATTCCATCAGCCCTTCGGCGCGCAGCTCCTCAAGTTGCTTCACCTCCGGCGCGAAATACTCGTCGAAGGAAATCGCGAACTCGCGCTCGATTTCGTTCTTGGGCACCACGGTGTGGCACAGCAGGCGCCCAATCACGGCGCGCCGGATTTTGTCGTCTGGCGTCAGGCGGTAGCCGCGCATCGTGGCGATGCCGCGCGACACGACGGCGGATTGGTAGGCAGGCACCTCGCGGCGGTTTTGCGCGTAGGCATCGCCGATCGAGCTGATCGCGCTCACACCCATGCCATAAAGGTCCGCGCCGGCTTTGGTCGTATAGCCCTGAAAATTCCGGTGCAGAGTGCGATTGTGCTGCGCCAGGGACAGCTCATCTTCGGGCTTCGCGAAGTGGTCCATTCCGATGTAGTGATATCCCGCAGCGACAAATTTTTCCAGCCCCGCGCGGAAGATGCGGAACTTTTCCATTCCCTCGGGCAAGTGCCCCTGAAATGAGCCTTGCTGCTTTTTGAGCCAGGGGACGTGGGCGTAGCTGAACATCGCCACGCGATCCGGCGAGAGCGTAAGCGTCTGGTCGATCGTCGCGCGAAAACTGTCCGCCGTCTGATACGGAAGCCCGTAAATCAAGTCCACGTTCAGGCTTTCGAATCCCAGGTCACGCGCCGCTTCGATCAGGTCGCGAGTCATTTCATAGGGCTGGATTCGATGCACGGCTTCTTGCACTTGCGGCTGAAAATCCTGGATGCCCATGCTGAGCCGGTTGAACCCGAGCCGGCGCAGCGTCTCGAGATGCTCGCGAGTCGTCACGCGCGGGTCGACTTCAATTCCGATTTCCGCGTCTGGGGCAAAAGTGAATCGCTCGCGCGCGTGCCTGAATAAATCTTCCATTTGCGAAGGGCTGAGATAGGTTGGCGTGCCGCCGCCCCAATGAAATTGAATCACTTTCCGCCTTTGCGACACGCGATCCGCCACGTGCTCGATTTCGTGTTTCAAAGCGTCCAGATAGGGGATGGCGACGCGCTTGTCTTTTTGAATCGACACATTGCAGGCGCAGAACAGGCACAAGCTCTCGCAGAAGGGCAGGTGCATGTAGATCGAGACAGGAGTCGCCTTCTCTTCCGCGCGCGCGAAATATTGCTCGAGGTCCTCCGGGCCGAAATCCTCCTTCCAGACCGGAGCCGTCGGATAACTGGTGTAGCGCGGGCCGGCGCGGTTGTATTTCTCGAGAAACGAATCCGAAATCTGCCCAATCTCGAGGCGCTCGGCGTGTTTGGCTGTCGCGTCGTGCATGCTCAATCCGTCCGGCCCATCTGCGCTCGCGCCGGCAGCGGAGCCGTCTGGCCCGCTTCGACAAACGCCTTGGCGTTTTCAACCGGTGTGTTGGGAAGAATTCCGTGGCCGAGATTCAGAATGTGGCCGAGCCCGCCCGTTTGTTCCACGGCCTCACGCGCTGCCTCGCGAATGGCGGCTTTGTCGCCCAGCAGGATGGATGGGTCCACATTTCCTTGCAGCGCCACCCGCCGCCCGAGTTTTTCCCGCGCCTCCGTGAGATCCGTGCGCCAATCCACGCTCAACACATCCGCGCCGGATCGAGCCATGAGTTCCAGCAATGTCGCCGAACCCTTTGCATAGAGAATGCGAGGCACGCCGCTTGGGCGAAGGGACTCCATCACCTTCTGTGTCGCGGGCAGCTCGAACGATTCGTATCCGCCCTCGGAAAGCTCCCCGGCCCATGTGTCGAATAGCTGGATGGCCGTTGCGCCCGCATCAATCTGCGATTGAAGGTACGCAGAAGTAGCTCTCGCAATCCGGTCCAGCAGTTCCCGAACGGCCTCCGGCTGTTCCTTCAGCATTCGCTTGGCCCGTGATACATCACCTCGAGTTTGGCCTTCAATCATGTAGCAGGCCAGCGTCCACGGCGCGGCAGCAAAACCGATCACGGGGATTTCCGGCCCCGCTTGGCGGCAGATACTTCGGATGGCGTCGCCAACAAATTTTGTTTCGCGCTCCGGATCAAATTCCCGCAGCCCCCGCACCGCCGCGACATCCCGCACGGGATTCGACAGCACCGGCCCCGAGTCCGGCACGTCCAGCGGCATCCCCATGGCTTCCGCCACAATCAAGATGTCTGAGAATACGATCGCGGCATCCACATTGAGCGCCCTTAGCGGTTGGAGCGATACCTCGGCAGCTAGCTCCGGCGTCTTGCAGATTTCGAGGAAGCTGTGCCGCGCCCGAACAGCCTGATAGTCAGGGAGATACCGCCCCGCCTGGCGCATGATCCACACCGGCACGCGCTCGACCGGCTGGTATCGGCACGCTCGGAGAAACAGGTCTTTGCGGTTTTCGCTCTCGCGGGCCATTCGTTTGAGGATTTCTAAGTCATCATAGCAGAAGGCTTAGGAGCCCGCACCTCCGCCTTTCGCAGGGAGCCATCCCTTGCTGCACCAGCGTTGGCGCCCATAATCGGTTGTATAATGAACCCGATTGGGCTCCGGGAGCCTAAGTCCGTCGTGACACACTATTTGAGCTATTTGAGCCTGGCTGCTTATCTGGCGAGTTTCCTCTGCTACGCGTGGATTCTCTATGCCCCCCAGGCGCTTCTAGGGCGCCTCGCGAGTTTCCTGCTCGCTGGGGGTATCGTGTTGCAATACTTTGCTTTGCTGGAGCGTTCGCGATGGATTCACACCGTACCCTACAACGATTTGTTCGGCTCCATGTCGCTTTTTGCCTGGCTGTTGGGTATCACGTACCTGGGCCTGGAACTCTTCCACGGTGAGCGCAGCGTTGGAGCCTTTGTTACGCTCTTGCTGGTGGTGTGGCTCGTGCTCCTGCACGTTCTAGCGCCTCTTGAAGTGCCTCCGCCGCCCCCCGCGCGCGGACCACTTTTCGCCTTTCACGTGACGCTCAACACCTGGGCCTATGCCGCTTTCGCTCTATCCTTTGTCCTGAGCATGATCTACCTGGCTCAGGACCGAGTCTTGCACTCCCGGCGGCTTGGTACTCCCTTTTGGCGCTTTCCGGCGTTGGATGTGCTCGACCGGATGGCACGGAGCAGTGTCTATGTGGGGCTCGCGGCCTTGAGCGCCGGCGTTGTGATGGGCCTGATCTGGCAGCACCGCCTGAGCGGAACTTACTCGCTGGGCGATCCCAAGGTGATCATCACCATTGCGATCTTGGCCGCCTATGTGGCGTATCTGGGGCTTTCCCGAAGCGCCAACTGGCGCGGGGTTCGCGCCGCTCGGCTGTGCGTCTGCAATTTTGTGGTTGTATTGTTCAGCTACACGATTGTGAATCTATATTTCACCCGCTTTCACCGCTTCTTCTGATGGCCACTCCATCCCATGCCGGGGCTGCACGCGTCGCGCGGATACAAATCGCGCTGGTGGGCTGCAACCATCGCACCGCCCCCGTGGAATTCCGCGAACGCGTCGCCTTCACGCCGCAGCAAGCTCTCGCCGCGGCGGATGAACTTCGCCGCCAGGGAATGCTCGATGAGGCGGTCGTTATCTCCACCTGCAATCGCAGCGAACTCTATGGCGTTCCCACCGATTCTGGCGTCGATGCCTCCCAGGCCATGGAGAGTTTTTTCACGTCCTTTCACAAAATCCCGGCCGCCGAGTTGAACGGCCGCCTCTATCGCCGGTCAGACGCGGACGCCGTGCGCCACCTGTTTCGCGTGGCCGCGGGCCTCGACTCGATGATGCTGGGCGAGGCGGAAATTCTGGGCCAGCTCCGCACCGCCTACAGTCAGGCGCTCGATCACGGCGCCACCGGTCCCGTGCTGAATCGCGCGTTTCAAGGAGCGCTCGAAATCGGCAAGCGCATCCGCGCCGAAACGGAAGTGGGCGCGCGGCCGATGTCCGTCGCGCTTGCCGGGGTGAAGCTCGCCGAGCGCGTCTTCGGCAATTTGAAAGGCCACTCCGCGCTGATTCTCGGTGCCGGCTCAGTCGCCGAACAAGTGGTCGAGCACCTGCGCAATCGCGGCATCGGCGCCCTGCGTGTAGCCAATCGCTCTTTGGACCGCGCCGCCGACCTCGCCCGCCGCATGGGCGGTGAAGCCGTGGCGTGGGATTCGCTCGAATCCGTCATGGGCCTTCCCGACATCATCGTCACTTCAGTCGGCGCCACCGAAGCGGTCCTCACTCGCGCAATGCTCGAGCGCGCCATTTCCGCTCGCAGCGGACGCCCCGTCTTCGTCGTCGATCTTGGCGTGCCTCGCAACGTGGCGCCCGACGCAGCAGGCCTTTACAACCTGTATCTCTACAACATCGACGATCTCGGCGTAATCGTCGAACAGAACAAAAAGGCCCGCGAGCAGGAAATTCCCCGCGCGGAAGCGCTTATCGAAGACCATGTCGCGAAGTTCGAAGCCTGGCGTGCCGCTCTGGAAGCTTCTTCCATCGTCGACGACCTGCGCGACCGCTTCCACAAGCACCGCGAACTTCTCATCCGCGAAAAGCTCGCCGAAATGCCCGAAGTCTCGCCGGAGGAGCGCGCCCGCATCGCTCACATCACGGAAGAACTGATCGAGCGCGTCCTGGAACATCCCACCGAAAAACTCCGCCACGGACGCGGACTCCGCGGCCGTCTGGCCGCCATCGAAGCTCTCCGCCATCTCTTCGGCCTGGATGAGGGAAAAGATTGAAAGCGCTCCGCATCGGCACGCGCGGAAGCGCGCTGGCACTCTGGCAGGCGAATCACGTCGCCCAAAAGCTCGCCGAAATTCACGGCATCCAATGTGAATTGGTCCGGATTCGCACTTCGGGCGATCACTTCCAATCCGCGGCCGTCGCGCAGATCGGTTCCAAGGGAATTTTCATCAAAGAGCTCGAAGACGCGCTGCTTGCCGGGTCTGTAGACCTCGCCGTTCACAGCATGAAGGACGTGCCTACGGAAACCCCCGCCGGACTTTCGTTACCGGCCATCACCCACCGCGAGGATGTCCGCGATTGCCTGGTGTCACTCGCAAGCCGCACTCTGGAAAATCTTCCCGCGCGCGCGAGAGTCGGCACCAGCAGCCTCCGCCGCCAGGCGCAATTGCGTGTTCGCCGTGCCGATCTTGATGTGCGGGACTTGCGCGGTAATGTGGACACGCGGCTGAAAAAACTCGCCTCCGGCGAGTTCGACGCCGTTGTCCTCGCCAAAGCCGGCATGGACCGCCTCGGCTTGACCGATCAAATCACCGAAATTCTTCCCACTCACATCATGCTCCCCGCCGTCGGACAAGGCTCTCTCGGAATCGAAGCCCGGACCGACGATCGGGAAACCTGCAAACTCCTCGCTGCGCTCGACGACGAAGACACGCGCATTTGCGTCACGGCCGAACGCGCCTTGCTGCGCGAGCTTCAGGGCGGCTGCCAGGTTCCTCTCGGCGCCTGGGCGCGGCTTGGGGGAGGAGGACTGCTGCTCGAAGCCTGCGTGCTCTCCGCCGACGGCAGCGAATCGCTTCGGCGCGAAAAGCAAGGACCTCCGGAATCCGCAGAGCTCATCGGCCGCGAGCTGGGTCGAATTCTCATCGATGCCGGCGCCGACCGCATTCTGCGCCTCGCGGGGCGGGCCGTTGGCTGAGCGTGAGCGTCCGCTTCGCGGCCGGCGCGTTCTGCTCACGCGTGCTGCGGAGCAGTCCGCCGCGTGGAAAGAAGCGCTTGAATCCCTCGGCGCGGAAGTCCTCCTGCTTCCTGCGGTTGCATTCGCGCCTCCTCAAGATTGGCAGGAGCTGGATGAAGCCCTTCGCAAGCTCGACGGATTTGACGCCATACTCTTCGTAAGTAAGAATGCGGTACGATACCTCTTTCAACGCTGCCGCGATCTCGGCATCAAGGCAGAATCTGTTGGCTCGCCGGGGAGGATGATCGCAACCGTGGGACAAGCGACCGGAGCGGCAGTCGGAGCAGAAGGTGTTCGGGTGACGTACGTGGCGGAAGAATCCACGGGTGAGGGCCTGGCGAAGGAATTGCGTGGCTCTCTTTATGGGCGCAAAGTTCTCTTGCCGCGCAGCGACCGCGGCGATGATCGGCTTCCGGCCGCCCTGCGCGATGCCGGAGCGCGCGTGACGGAAGTTGTCGCCTACCGCACAACGTCGCCCGATGAGTTCGACAATAAAATCGTTGCGCAAATCCGGGGCGGGGAAGTGAGTGCGATCGTGTTCGCAAGCCCATCGGCGTTTCACCACCTGTCCCGGCATCTCGGGTCAGCCGAAATGGCAAATATTTCCCGGCGTGTCCAATTCGCTGCCATCGGCCCCACGACCGCCCGCGCGATTCGCGACTCCGGCTCGTGCGTTGCAGTCGAGGCCGAGGAACCATCCGCCGCCGGCCTCGCCCGCGCCCTTGCAGATTTTTATCAGCGCCATTCCTCTTCGGCGGCGCAATCATGACCTTCCCGACCCAGCGTCCGCGCCGCTTGCGCCGCACCGAGGCTCTTCGCGGCTTCGTGCGCGAGACCAAGCTCTCGACTTCGGGACTGGTCTATCCGCTCTTTGCGTGTCCCGGGACCAACGTGCGCCTCGAAGTCGGCTCCATGCCGGGCATTTATCAGCAATCGGTGGACAACATCGTCGAAGAGTGCAGGGAAGTCGCCGGTCTCGGAATCCCCGCCGTAATTCTCTTCGGGCTCCCCGACAAAAAAGATGAAATCGGCTCGGAAGCTTCTGCGTCCGATGCCGCCGTGCAACGCGCCATTGAAGCCCTCCGCAAAGCGAAACTCGATTTGCTCATCCTTACCGACGTGTGCCTGTGCGAATACACGAGCCACGGCCACTGCGGCATCGTGAAGGATGGTGAAGTCCTCAACGACCAGACGCTCGAGCGGCTCGCCGATTCGGCTCTTTCGCACGCGCGCGCGGGCGCCGATATCGTTGCCCCGTCGGACATGATGGACGGCCGCGTGGGCGCAATCCGCAAAAAACTCGACACGCACGGCTTCGAAAACGTCGCCATCCTCTCCTACGCGGCGAAATATTGTTCCGCCTTTTACGGCCCGTTTCGCGAAGCAGCACAATCGACGCCCCAATTCGGAGACCGCCGCAGCTACCAGATGGATCCCGCAAACGCCCGCGAAGCTCTGCGCGAAGTCGCGCTCGATCTCGAAGAAGGCGCGGACATCATTATGGTGAAGCCGGCGCTCCCGTATCTTGATATCATCCAGCGGGTGCGCGAGCGGTTCGACGTTCCCGTGGCGGCTTACAACGTGAGCGGTGAATTTGCTATGGTAAAGGCCGCTGCCCGCAACGGCTGGGTGGACGAAAAGCGCGTCGTGCTCGAAATCTTGACCGGCATCCAGCGCGCCGGCGCTCAAATTATTCTCACTTATCACGCCAAGGACGCCGCTCGGTGGCTCAAAGCTTGTTGAGCGGCGTCGTATCCTGAAACGCAAACCCGATTCCGAACATCTCATTGAGTGGAGGCCTCAAGCGCGGAAGTTGCGGAGGAGGTTCAAGCTGATGAATGCATTTATACGGAGTGCGATTTATTTCGGGCCTCGACTGAGCAAGCAGGTTCTCGTCTTCATAACGTCGATGGCCTTATTATTCGCCACATTGCCCCAAGATGTTTTCGCCGCTCAATATCCGCAAGACCCGGCCCAGGATCAGAGCCAGGCCCAGGCGCAAGGCGCGCCCCCGGCGTACACACAGCAGACGCCGGAGCAATTGCAGCAGTTGGTGGCGCCCATCGCGCTGTATCCGGATTCGCTTGTCGCGCAGATCCTGGCGGCTTCCACTTACCCCGAACAAGTTGTGGAGGCGGACAGGTGGGTGCAAGCTCATCCGGATTTGAAAGGTGACGACCTCGCGCGCGCCGTCGACCCGCAGGCGTGGGACCCCAGCGTCAAGGCGCTCACCGCGTTTCCTTCAGTCCTCGGCAATATGGACAAAAATCTCTCCTGGACGTCTTCCCTTGGCGATGCCTATTACAACCAGGAGCAGGACGTGATGGATGCTATCCAGTTCATGCGGCAGAAGGCCCAGCAAGCGGGCAATCTGAAGAGCACGCCGCAGCAAACCGTAACAAGTGACGGCCCATCCATTGTCATCCAGCCCGCTGACCCGGAGATTGTTTACGTCCCTGCGTACAACCCGTGGCTGGTTTACGGTTATCCGGTCGTCGCCTGGCCCGGATGGTATCCGTATCCGGGAATTTGGTTCGGCGGCCCATCACTCTTTTTCGGTGTCGGATTCGGAATCGGCTTCTTTGGAGGCTGGGGATGGGGCTGGGGTCACTGGGGATTCGATTGGCATAATCATTATGCGGTCTTCGACCACGGCCGCTACTACTCCCGCAGCACAACCTTTTACAATCGCGGCGCTTTTTACCGTGGAGAGGGCGGGCGCCCGGGATTCCGCCCCGGCGGACCTGGCGGCCGGCCCGGCGGAGTCTATAACCGTCCCGGGGGAGAGAGCCACCCGTTCGGCGGGGATAATCGCGCCGCTCGCGGGTATGCTGAACCCCGCGGCGAGAGTGGCACCCACTCGGGGGGCTTCAGCGGTTACGGCCGCGGTGGTGAAGCGCGGAGCTATTCCTCCCGTGGCAGCGCCAGCTTTGGCGGCGGAGGTCGCGGTGGCTTTGGTGGCGGCGGGGGCCGTGGCGGCGGCCATCGCTAATCGTGGCCGTCAAGCCCGGCTTTCTTGAATAACTTGGATTCATCCACGAAATGGAGGAAAGCATCATGCGGCGCACTGAGCTGAATTCGCACAAATATCACTGGGGCAATCTTTCCACGTTTGTCGCGCTCACTTTCCTGTTGATGGCAGCTTTTCCCACGCGCTCGGCGGCACAGCAGCAAGGCCAAAAAACGTTTTCATCCGCGGAGGAAGCCAGCCAGGCTTTTATCGCGGCGGCGCAAATCAACGATACAAAAGCCCTGGTCGAAATCCTCGGCCCGGACGGAAAGGAAATTGTCAATTCGGGCGACGACAACGAAGACGCGCGCAGCCGCGCAATGATCGTCCTGCACTATCAGGAAATGCACCGCCTGGTGAAAGAGCCCGATGGCAGCGTCACGCTCTATATCGGCGCGGCCAATTGGCCGTGTCCCATCCCGATTGTGAACAGGGGCAGCGCCTGGTATTTCGATACCGAAGCGGGCAAAAAAGAAATTTTGTACCGGCGGGTCGGCCGCAACGAATTGTCCGCGATTCACGTCCTCGAGCAATTGGTGGCGGCTCAAAAAGAATACTTTTCTTCGCAGCACAATGAGTACGCCCAGAAACTCTTCAGCGATGAAGGGCAGCACAACGGCCTCTATTGGAAGGCTGCCGCGGGCGAACCCGAAAGCCCCATCGGCCCGCTAGTTGCGAAAGCTGTCGCCCACGGCTACGCGAATATCGAGGACACTGACCGCATTCCCTTCCGCGGCTACTTCTTCCACGTGGTGACGCGCCAGGGCAAAGAAGCCCCCGGCGGCACGAAGAATTACATCGTCAACGGAAAAATGACCGACGGCTTTGCCTTCATCGCGTATCCGGCCGAATACCGCTCGTCCGGGGTGATGAGCTTCATGGTGGGCCCCGACGGTGTCGTCTATCAGAAGGATTTGGGCAAGAAGTCCATTTTCAAAGCCCTGGCGATCAAAGAATTCAATCCGGACGCGAAGTGGGCCAAGGCCATCGAGGAGCCCACCCAAACCGCCGGCGAGAAGCCAGCAAAGTAAAATTCGCCTCCCACTTGCGGCGTTGGAAAAGTGGCACAGGCACTCCTGTTTACCCTGAGCTTTGTCGAATGGCCTGTGCTCTGACGATCGATGCTGCTGCGAGCACTACCGCATGCTCGCGACGGTAGCCGAAATTGAAGACGGCCCGTCGCCTTCGGTCTTTGCACCAACAACTACCTTCCAATCCTCCATCGCTCATGCTAGCGTGTTTCGCGGAGTAAAAATGAGCGAGCAATTGATAACTGACTACCGAAGAGCTGCCACAGAGGACGCCGCGGAACAGAAATGGCCGCCCGCGCGAAGATGACCC
Source organism: Candidatus Sulfotelmatobacter sp. (assembly GCA_035624115.1). GTDB lineage: Bacteria > Acidobacteriota > Terriglobia > Acidiferrales > UBA7541 > Palsa-295. Next base: position 18,385 of record DASPSD010000064.1, read on the forward strand.
GCGGCACCGGAAGCAGCCCCACCCGCGACTCCGCTGGCGCTAACCGTCCGGCATCAGCCGAAGTCTTCGAGCGCGCGAAAAAGATTCTCGTCGGCGGTGTGGACAGCCCCGTGCGCGCATTTCGTGCCGTTGGCGGCACGCCCCTCATGATCGACCGCGCCGAAGGCGCCCGCCTCTACGACGTGGACGGCCGCGAGTACATCGACTACGTCTGCTCCTGGGGCGCCCTCATCCTGGGCCACGCGCATCCGGACGTAGTCGCCGCTGTCGCCGATCAGGCTCGCCGCGGCACCAGTTACGGCATGACGTCCCCGCTCGAAATCGAACTGGCCGAACGCATCTCCCAGGCGCTGCCTTCGATCGAGCGCCTCCGCTTCGTCAGTTCCGGCACCGAAGCGACCATGAGCGCGATCCGCCTGGCTCGCGCCTTCACCAAGCGCGACCTCATCTTGAAATTCGAAGGCTGCTATCACGGCCACTCGGACAGTTTTCTCGTGGAAGCCGGATCGGGCCTTGCCACTCTCGGGATTTCCTCGAGCCCGGGCGTGCCGGAAGCGCTGGCGAAGCTCACCTTGAACGCGGCGTACAACGATGCCGATGGCATCGCCGAAATTTTCCAGAAAAATCCCGGAAAGATCGCTGCCGTTATCGTCGAACCCGTGGCTGCGAATATGGGCGTCGCGCCGCCCACTTTCGGTTTTCTCGAGTCTCTTCGCGAGCTGACGGCCCAGGACGGCGCCCTGCTGATCTTCGACGAGGTCATCACCGGCTTCCGCATTGCCTTTGGCGGCGCGCAGGTGCGATTCCATGTTCAGCCCGATCTCACCACGCTCGGAAAAATCATCGGCGGAGGACTTCCGGTGGCTGCGTACGGTGGCCGCCGCGACATCATGGAAATGGTCGCGCCGCTGGGTCCGGTCTATCAGGCGGGCACGCTCTCCGGAAATCCGCTCGCGATGCGCGCCGGGCTGGCAACGCTGCCGAAGCTCGAAGCGCCCGGTTTCTACGATGATCTCAGCCGCAAATCGGGGCGCCTCGGCGAAGGCTTGCGCCGCGCGCTCGAGGAATCGGGAATTCCCGGTCAGGTAAACGTAGCGGGCTCGCTGATGACGCTTTTTTTCCTGGACGAGCCGGTGCTCGATTATGCCGACGCAAAAAAATCGAACACCGCGCGCTACGCGGCCTTCTTCAACGAGATGCTCGACCGCGGCGTCTTTCTCGCTCCATCACAGTTCGAAGCGCTCTTCATCTCCGCTGCGCACACGTACGAGGATATCGATCGCACCATCGAGGCAGCCCGCGAAAGCCTCGAAGCCCTCCGCGCCGCCCAGCCCGCAGGATAAATCCGATGCATGCGGCCCCGTTCACCGACGCCCGCCGTCGCGGGAGAAGGAAAGCATCATTTCGAAAAGTCGTTGCGGGCCACCGCTCCGCCCTTCATCACGAATTTCACCCGCCTGAGCTGCTGGATGTCCTCAAGCGGATTTCCTTCGACGGCGATGATGTCCGCGAATTTTCCCGGCGCGATTTCCCCCACGCTGTCCGGCCAGCCCATCAGCTCGGCGGCATGAAGCGTTGCGCAGCGAATCGCTTCAAGCGGCGCCATTCCGAATTTTGTCATGTATTCGAATTCGATTGCCTGCGTGCCGTGCGGAAACGGCCCCGCGTCCGTTCCGAACGCGATCTTCACTCCGCCGGCCATCGCCTTTTTGAAACTCGGTTCGTGCAGGCTCGCGCGGCTCACTTTTCCGCCGGAAAGAGCTTCGTCTTCTTTCCGCGTAGTGCCTTCGTAGGGATAGAGCGTGGGCACGAGCCAGATTCCTTTCGTCGCCATTTTCTGCACGGCGGCATCGTCGAGATCGATCCCGTGTTCGATCGAATCGACGCCGGCATCGATGCACCGGTGCAGCCCCGGCCCGCTGTAGGCGTGGCAGGCCACTTTCACGCCTTCGCTGTGCGCCTCATCCACGATCGCGCGAATTTCTTCGAGCGTGAACGTAGGAACGCTCACCAGCTTTCCGTCCGGCGTAAACCGGAACCGGTGCGTTCCATAGATCTTGATCAGGTCCGCGCCATACTTGATCTGTTCGCGCACGGCCTTTCGGGCTTCGTCCGGGCTGTCGGCGATTTGCACTCCCGAAGGAACCGGCACTTCGGGCGAGTAGCCCTCGAGCGGATAGCCGCCGGTGGTCGAGATGGCTCGTGTCGCCACTTGCAGGCGCGGGCCGGGAATCAGTCCGCGGTTGATAGCGTTGCGAACATCGACGTCGCTGTACATCGCGCCTTCGGTTTCCAAGTCGCGCATCGCGGTAAATCCGGCCTCCAGATCTCGCTTCGCATTCAACACGGCCTCGATCGTGCGGTACTGCCACGATTCCTTGAGCAATTGCTCGTCGTAGCGGCCTTGATCTTCTCCGGTCAGGAAAATATGTGTGTGCGCATCGATCAGTCCCGGCAGAACCGTGGCATTCGAGAGATCAATCACTTTTGCGCCTGGGGGAATCGAAACCTCGGTGGCGAGCGCCACGCGCGCGATCCGATCACCGTGAATCACAATCGTTTGATGGCTCGAGATTTTCCCCGAGCGGACGTCGAGCAGCTTCCCCGCGCGGATGTACGTGTCAGAGGCTTCGTCGGCGAACGCTGCGATCGCTCCCACCGAAATAAAGAGCGCGAGCCCTATCCCCAAAGCAAACTTTCTGCGCATGGCGCCTCCCAATCGTGAAATTTGCCGGCGGGATTCTAACTCGAATGTTCGCCCGATTGGACCCGTTTCGCGTGGCGCCGGAAAAATTCCGCGTCCTCGGGAACACCTTCTTCAATTTCGCGCGTCTATTAGGCCGAACGTGTGTGGCCTGCCGTTTCAGGATGTGCAATCCGCGGTTCTCAGCGCCGGCCGATGTCGTCCCGTGCCGGCTTCAAAGGGGGCGTTTCCGAATGCTTAATTCGAGGCAGTTTGTGTGGGCACTTTTTTTTGTGGTAGGTTTAGCCGCCTTGTTTCTCCTCGGCGCGGGCGCAAACGTCCTCGCTGCTCCGCAGGAGGATAAAGACAAATCCGCGCCTCAAGCCGACGAGAAAAAGGAGAAAAAGGAAGAAGTCCTGCCGCTCAAGCCCTCTCGGAAAATCAGTTTTACGACGGATGAAGGCACCTGGATGTCGCTCGATGTTTCGCCCGACGGCAAGCAAATCGTCTTCGACCTTCTGGGCGATCTCTACCTCTTGCCCATCACCGGCGGAGAAGCCAGGCGCCTCACCAACGGCCTCCCCTGGGATTGCCAGCCACGATTTTCACCCGATGGAAAGCAAATCGCGTTCATCAGCGATCGCAACGGCAGCGACAATCTCTGGCTCGTCAATGTGGATGGCACCGGCGCAAAAAAAGTAAGCGACGAAACTGATGATGCTCTCGGCTCTCCAGCCTGGTCGCCGGACGGAAGCTACCTCGTGGCCAGAAGGTACGGCCCTTATCCCGGCCCGACGGACTATCTCCGCAATACCAGCCTGTGGCTTTTTTACAAAGACGGCGGCAAAGGCGTCGAGCTCGTGAAAGCCAAGAATCCGACGGCCATCAGTTCGGGCGCTTCCTTTTCGCCCGACGGCAAGCTGGTTTATTTTTCAAGCCATCCGGATCGCTATCAATACAACGCCGACCTCGGCCGCTTTCAAGTTCACACGTTCAATCGCGAGACCGGCGAGCTGGAGAAAATCACTTCCGAATATGGCGGCGGCTTGCGCCCGCTGGTTTCTCCCGATGGCCGCTGGCTTGTTTACGCCTCCCGCCATGACGCGAAAACCGGGCTGCGCATTCGCGATCTCTCGACGCGGGAAGAGCACTGGCTCGCTCTTCCGATTCAGCGCGACGATCAGGAAGGTTTTGCCGTGAACGATCTCCTACCTGGCTATTCCTTCACTCCCGATTCCCATTCCGTGATCTTCACCCGCGACGGCCACATCCAGCGCGTAGATATTTCGACTCACCAGATCGCCACGATTCCATTCACGGCCAAGGTCGAGCAGGAACTCGGCCCGCGCGTTCACGTTGATTACCCCATCGACGATGGCCCGCTCACCGTTCACCAAATGCGCTGGACGAATCAGTCGCCGGATGGCAAGCAGATTGTCTTCAGCGCTGTAGGAAAGATTTGGATGATGGACTTGCCCGCAGGCAAGCCCCGCCGCCTGACCAGCGACACGGCGCGGGAGTACGCGCCCGTTTTTTCTCCCGACGGAAAGTGGATCGCTTACGTCACGTGGTCCGATTCCGAGGGTGGTGAGCTGTGGAAAATTTCCGCGGCCGGCGGCTCGCCCGTGAAACTCAGCGCCGTCGCAGGATATTACAGCTCGCCCCAATGGTCGCCGGACGCCAGCAAGCTCCTCTTCGTGATGGGCTCGAAACGCGGCTGGTTGAAAAATGACGAAGCAGACATCCACGAAATCCGCTGGATTGCCGCCGAGGGAGGCGCAACCCACTTGATCGTGACCCTTCCGGATGGATACCAGCAGCCTGTCTTCACCGCGGACGGCACCCGCGTGTATTACATGGAAGATGCGCCGCCATCGGGCGGTGAGACTCCCGCTCCGCCGGCGCGGCTACTCCGCTCGATTCGAATCGACGGCGTGGACAAGAAAACGCATCTTCAGCTCGAAGGCAATTTTGTCCTTGTGGTTCCCTCTCCCGACGGCGAGTGGGTCGCCATTCAGGACCGCTATGACGCCTACATCGCTCCGCTTCCGAAAGCAGGCGAGGCGGTTATCAAACTGAGCCTTAAAACTCCGGCTGTGCCTGTGAAGCGGGTGACGCGCGAGGGCGCCAACTACCTTTCTTGGGCCGATGGCGGAAAGACTCTCACGTGGAGTTTCGGCAACGATTTTTACCGCGCGGACCGCGACGAAATCCTACACGCAGAAAAGCCGGAGGCATGGAAGCCCCAAACTTTTCCGATCTCGCTCGAAGTGCCGCGCGACATTCCTTCCGGCCAGCTTTATTTGCGCGGTGCGCGGATCGTCACGATGAAGGGTGAAGAGGTCATCGATCGCGGCGACATTCTAATCGAGAAGAATCGCATCAAAGCTATCGGACCTTCCGCAAAGATGCATCCTCCCGCTGACGCAAAAGTGATCGACGTGCGGGGGAAGACGATCATTCCCGGCTTTGTGGACATTCATGCGCACCTGCGCACCGGCCGGGATGAAATCACGGATGAAGAATGGTCCTATGCCGCCAATCTCGCATATGGAGTCACCACGACGCGCGACCCTTCGATTGAATCCAATATCGTTTTCGCCGAAGGCGAGCTTGTTTCCGCCGGCGCCATCGCGGGCCCCCGGATTTATTCCACCGGAACCGCGATTACCACGCAGGCCGGCAAAATCGAATCCTTCGAAGATGCCGACAACATCGTGAAGCGCTACAAAGCCCATGGCGCCGATTCGCTCAAGGAATATATGCAGCCGCGGCGGATTCAGCGTGAATGGCTGGCGATGGCCGCAGCGAAAGAGGGAGTCAACATCACCGCTGAAGGCGGCGGCGATTTGAAGACCGACCTGAGCATGGTGCTCGACGGCTACACCGGCGTGGAGCACGGCCTCCCGGTCGTTCCCATCTACAAAGATGTGATTGAGCTGGAAGCCCAGGCCGGCACGACGTACACGCCCACTCTGATCGTTTCCTACGGTTCGGAATTCGGCCAATTCTATTGGCGCGCAAAAATGAATATCCACGACGACCCCAAAGTGATGAGGTTCACTCCGCACGAACAAGTCGATAGCGTCGCGCGCCGCCGCCCTCTGCTTTTCGACGAGGAATACACGTTTCCGCTCATGGCCAAAGGGGCCGCGGGCATTGCCGGAGAGCATGGGCATGTCGCGCTTGGCTCCCACGGCGAGCAGCAGGGCATCGGCGCGCATTGGGAGCTCTGGATGCTTCAATCCGGCGGAATGTCGGCCTGGCAGACCCTCTACTGCGCCACGATGAATGGCGCTGAAAGTATCGGCCTGGCCAAGCAGGTGGGTTCGCTCGAGGAAGGGAAATTGGCAGACCTGCTCGTGCTCAATTCCAATCCGCTCGAGAATATCCAGAATTCCCGCGACCTGCTTTACGTCATCAAGAATGGCGTGGTCTACTCGGCCGATACTCTCGATGAAGTTTGGCCCAAGCAGACCACGTTTCCACCCTTCTTCTGGCGCAAGGACGACGCGGAACTGCAAGCTATTCCACACTAGGAGGAGCTGCCAGGGGACAGGGAGTCTCTTGGCTTCAGTCGATCCGATGCGTGGAGTAGATTGGACCCTCGACGGGCCGGGAATCGCAAATAGGGCGAACCAGAAGTCGCCTACTTTCTAAGGGAAAGCGTTTTCCACAAAATCCCCAGGATCCCTGAGGCTCGGAGGCTCCTCTGTCTCGTCTCCAGATGTATCCATATGAAAATACAGGTCTTAGCCGGCCTGGTCACCCTGGTACTAGCCGTGCTTTCCTTCACCCCGAAAGCACACGCCAGGAGCTAGATTCTATGGTCCTTACAGTCGCTGCTTTGATCTTCCAACTGGCCTCGCCGGCACAGCCCCTCCTGCACTCGGCGTTCACGCAGCCGGCGCCCGACAATCCGCGCCCAAAGGCCTCCGCGGCAGCCGCCAGCGAGACCCCGGCAGCGGGTTCCTCGGAGACTCATTTGAATCTCAACGGGGTCACACTCGACGGCGCGCCCCAGGGGACCTCCAGTCCGCAACTGACCGCCCTTTCGCTGGAGGAATCGCGGAACTCGACATCGCTCTCGGCGTTCCGGCTGCCCGACCCGGCCGCGGTCCAGCCCGTAAAAGTCACTCCCGCAGAGAAGCGGCCTTCGACAAAATCTTGGCTAGTGCTGACGCTCGTGCAGCATGGGGCGGCGACCTTTGACGCGTACACCACGCGTCAGGCCATCGGCAGAGGTGCAGTGGAAATGGATCCGCTCATGCGCCCGTTCGCCCATTCATCCGGGATGTACGCGGCGATTCAAGTAGGCCCCGTGCTGCTGGACCTTCTCTCGCGGCGAATGCAGCGCAGTGAAAGGCCGCTCGCGCGGCATACGTGGTGGATTCCGCAATCGATGAGCACGGCGGCTTTCCTCATTTCCGGCGTGCACAATCTCGGCGTTACCGGCCGTCCGTAATTTTCAAAGGGGTTTTGGAAAAAGATTCTCTCCCTGCCGTGAATTGCAAATGGACACCCGGGCACTCTCCCTCGGGTGTCCTTTTCCTTTGCGGCTGAAATTTCGGGGGAGCCGCCAAGCCGCTACTTCGCCAAACCCGCGGCGGCGCCCGCCGCGGCTTGCGAAGCACCCGCCATCCGTTTCTCCACCCACTCGGCGGCGCGCTGCGAAGCTTCCACGGCGGCGTAAATCAACGACTCGGGCCCGACGGAATCCGTATTCGCAAACACGACGCGTTCGAGGGGCCTGCTCGCGGCGGGAATCACGTTCGTGTACACGCCCGGCGCGGAGAGAAATATTCCGTGCCCGCGGCGGTACAAATGGACCTCAATCGGTTCGGCCGTGAATTCCGGCAATAGCTGGTGGAAATCCCGAAGCACATTGGCGGCGATGCGCCGGCAGCCTTCGATTTTCAATAGTTTGTCGCGATCGAGTTCGGAGATTGGCGTATAGAAGGTGAGAATACTGCGCTTTTGCTGATAGCCGGGCTGCTTCAATTTCACCCAATCGGCCACCACCATATCGGCAAACGAAGTGCCGGGACACCATGTGTCGTACGCTCGATCGTAAACCGGCTTGTCAAAGATCATGTTCACGACGGCGTACGGACAGTAGCGGATCATTCGCATCGCGTCGGCCTGATCATCGGAGAGGCCGCTCACGAGCCGCACCGTAATCAATTTCGGCGTGGCCATTACCACATACTTGGCAGCGACGCTACGCAGCGCCCCGCCGGAAACGTACGTCACCTGGACTTCCGATTTTTGCGGCTCGACAGCAACGATTGCCGCGTCGCTCACCATCTGCTCCGCGTGGCTTGCCAGCAAGGTCTCGGCGAGCTTTCGAACAAACACCGCGTTTCCTCCCGGGAGAGTGATGCGGGCATCGCGGCTCGCCATCGTAGCCAGATCCTTCAATTCCAGGAGGGCCACCATCGTGGAAGTATCTTCGGCTTTCGCGCCATAGTTCGACGGGCCGTACCAATCCCACCACTGCTTCACCTCCGGAGCATACGCTTTCAGATACTTCGTCAGTGGAATGCCGTCGAATTGCTTTTGATTTTTCTCCGCTGCAAGCGACAGCATCTCCGAGCGAAATTTCTTGAAGCTGTCGCGAACGCTCGCGGGATAGGGGAGCTGGTCAAGGCCGGCTCCCCAAGTGTCGGCTACCCACTTGCCGTTCACAATGGTTGGGTCGGAGGAATTAATCGGAAGTTGGGCAAGGCCTAATGCGCGGGCGAGCTGATCGCTCGCGCTGCCTTTCTCATCGTATGCCGAGCCCGTGCAGAACGCCTGGCCATCGTATTGCTCGAGGGTGGCGTTGCCTCCCCAGGCCGCTTCCTTTTCCAGAAGGAGAAAATTGTGCGCCCGGAGGAAATAAGCAGCGCTGAGCCCGCTGGCGCCACCACCCACGATCACCACATCGTACCGCTTCGAGACGGGCGGTCGCGCGAAAGCTTTGCCATCGCGAACCTGATGGCACACTTCGAAGTGTTCTCCGGTAATTTCCGGCGGCGTTTCCGGCGGCGCAGCGATCAGCGACACCTCGACGGGGCAGCCCGCCGCGACCGATCCGGCAACGATAAATTTCAGGAACTCCCTACGGCTTTCCGTCATGCCTGGCCTCCTTCCAGTGTCGAGGCCAGCAGCGATGCGCCCGCCTCTTCGGCGCGTTCACTCCGCGCGCGCAAGCGATACCACACCAGAATCGTCGCAATCGAAAAAAGCAGAATCAGCGTGGAGATGGCGTTGATCTCCGGCGTGATTCCGCGGCGCAGGCGCGACCAGATTTCGAGCGGGAGCGTGTTATCGCGCCCAATCAGGAAAAAGCTCACGGCAATTTCATCGAGCGAGAGCGTAAAGATCAAAAGGCCCGCGGCAACGAGCGACACCTTTAGATTCGGCAGCGTCACCCGCCAGAAAGTCCTCCATTGGTTTGCTCCCAAGTCGAGCGAGGCTTCTTCCTGCGCGCGGTCGAGCTTCTGAAGCCCGGCGAAGATTTCCGTCGTCGCAACGGAGATGAGCGCTGTACCATGGCCCAGCGTAATCGTCACGAGGCTCAGTTTCATGTGCACGCCGACGAAAAGCGTAAGCAAGGATAGCCCGGTAATGATTCCAGGCAGAATCAGCGGCAGCAACACGAGCCGGCGAAACGCAGCTTTTCCCGGGAAATCGGCGCGGTCCAGAGCCAGCGCGGCCGGCAGCCCGAGCGCCAGTGAAATCGCCACGGCAATCAGGGCGACAATCAGGCTGTTCAGCACAGAGTCCCAGAGCGGACCGTCGGAGAGGAGCTGCGTGTACCAATCGAGCGTCCATCCGGCGGGCGGAAACCCTCCAACGCCCGACCGATTGAACGAGTAAACGACCAGCACGATGATCGGCAGGTAGAGAAACGCGTAAACCAGAATCGCGTAGGCGGAAAGCCATCGAGCGCGGCCGCCATTCGCAGCAGACTTCATGAAAGGGTGAGCCTCCTCTCAAGGCGCTCGGTGGCGAACAACAATCCCACTACAAGCAGAAGCATGCACAGCGAAATTGCCGCTCCCAGCGGCCAGTTGTAGGCGGCACCGAACAGGCTGACGACAATATTGGAAATCATGATGCCGCTCGCCCCGCCCACCAGCAGCGGCGCAAGAAAATCGCCAAGCGTCAGCACGAAAGCGAAGGTCGCCCCTGCCAGCACTCCCGGCAGCGACAATGGCAGGATGACCCGCCGGAAAGTGGCCCATGGCGAAGCTCCCAAATCGTGAGATGCCTCCACCAGATTGCGCGGGACGTGCTCCAGCGAAGCGTAGATGGGCAAAAACGTGAAGGGCGTATAGATGTGCGTGAGCGTCAGCACCACGGCGAATGGGCTGTAGAGGAAAAACTCCACAGGGCGGTGCGTGATGTGCAGATACTGCAGAAATCCATTCAGCACGCCTTCGCTGCCGAGGATCGTCTTCCACGCGTAGCCGCGCACGAGATAGCTCGCCCAAAGCGGGATGATCACGAGCTGATAGAGAAAGTCCTTTCGCCTCGCCGCATGAAACGACAGGTAATAGGCCAGCGGATAGCCGAGGATGAGCGCCAGCAGCATCACCATCGCGGCAATGCGCATCGATTTGAAAAGCACCGAAAGATAGATGGGATTTCGAACCAGCTGGACATAGTTTTGGAAATTCCAGTCATGGACGATGGTTCCGGAAGAAACCGACCAAAAACTGTAGCAAAAGAGAATCGCGTAAGGCACCAGCAAGAAAAGCGTCACCCACAGGACTGGTGGAATTGCGACGCTCGCCTTGTAGGCGCGAGAATACATCGCTAGTCTTCTTCTCCCGCACGAACACGAATCGCGTCTTTGGGACTGAATTCAAAATCCAACTCTCCGCTCAAGGGGCCGGGGCTTGCAATCCGCGCGCGGAGCCGCTGCGAATTCTTACATTCGATTTCCAGCAGGTCCATCGCACCGCCAAAAGTCTGGTTCAGGATTCGTCCGCGAAAACGAGCCGTGGATACATCCAGCGAATCGGCTGCCAGGCCCGCGGGGGCAAGCCGAATGCTTTCGGGCCGCAGCGAGAACACTGCTTTCCCCGGATGTTCGAAGCAGCTCCACACGATGGCGCCGGCATTCGCAATACCATCGCGCACTTCCGCATCCAGCAAATTCGTCTGCCCGATGAATTGCGCGGCGTAGGCCGTCTCAGGCCGGCCATAAATTTCACGGGGCTCCGCAATTTGCTCGAGGCGGCCTTCGCGCAAGAGAGCGACGCGGTCCGAGAGCGCCATGGCTTCTTCCTGGTCGTGTGTAACGAAGATAAACGTGATGCCCACCTCGCGTTGAAGAGTCTTGAGCTCGACCTGCATTTGGCGCCGCAGATTCGCATCCAGCGCCGAAAGCGGCTCATCCAGCAGCAGCACTTGCGGCCGGTTCACCAGCGCCCGCGCGAGCGCTACGCGCTGCTGCTGGCCGCCGCTGAGCCGCGCGGGTGCGGACTGCGCAAATTCACCCATCTTCACCATGGCCAGCGCCTGGCTGACTCGCTCCGGAATTTCCTGCTTGGCGGTTTTTTTCGCGCGCAGACCGTAAGCCACGTTTTCGAAGACCGAGAGATGAGGAAACAGCGCGTAACTCTGGAACACCGTGTTCACCGGCCGCCGATGGGATGGCACCGTATCGAGCCGCTCGCCCGCCATCCAGATTTCTCCGCCGTCGAGTTGCTCGAACCCGGCAACGAGACGCAGCAGCGTAGTTTTCCCTGATCCGCTTTCGCCCAGGATGGTCAGGAACTCGCCCGGAGCAACGTCGAGCGAAACTCCGCGCAGCACGGGCCGGCGGCCAAACTGCTTGACCACCCTCCGCACAAACAGAAGCGCCGCGGAACCGGGTTCGCGCGCCGCCGCCGTTTTCTCACTGGCCGCAGAAATCATGGAGCCGCTTTCACCTCATTCCAGATCTCGTTGTACTTGTCGCGGCGGGGAACCTGCTGCCAGAAATAGATTCGCGTCATGTAGCGATCCACATCGTCGAGATGCAATGATTTTTTCTGGTCATCGGTCATGAACTGAGCCGCTTGCGGATTCGCGGGATCGTATCCGGTTACGTCGGTAACGCTCTTTTGCGTCTTGGCTTCGATCATGAATTCGAGAAATTCGGTAGCGAGATCCTTGTGGTCGCTCGCGGCGGTGATCATCAGGTGGTCGATCCACCCCGTGGTGTTTTCCTTGGGAATAGTTTCGGCGATGGGGAAATTCAATTGGCGGAGCTGGTTGGTCATCAACGGCCAGCCCATGGCCGCGACGATTTCGTGATTCTGGAAGAGGTTCGTAAGTTCGGCGCCGGTGCTCCAGATTTTGCGAATGTTCGGCTTCAGCTCGATCAATTTCTTTTTGACACTCTCGAGTTCCGCGTCGCTCAGGTTGTACAGATGGCCGGGGTCGGGCTTGTCGTATCCCAGGACTTGCGCAGCCATGTAAATGGTCGATAGCTCGTCCCACACGGAGATTTTTCCTTTTAGCTTCGCGTCCCATAAATTCGCCCAGCTTTCGGGAGCTGCGGGGAACGCAGTCGTGTCATAGAGCAGCGGGTTTGGCCCCCAGGTGAAGGGCACGCCGTAAACTTTTCCTTCCACGCGCACGAGCGGAAGCGTGCACAAGCGTTCGCTCAACTGCGAATACGACGGAATCTTGGCAAGGTCGAGAGGCGCAGCCAATCCGGATTTCGCGATCATCGTGGCCACGTCGCTCGAAGGCGAAATCACATCGTAGTTGCTGGCGCTGCCCCCGCGCAGTTTTGCCACCAGTTCGTCGCTCGAACCCATGTAAGCGGCGCTGACTTTGCAATGATGCGCTTCTTCGAATGCGCGGACGTACGATGGGTCCGCATATCCTTCCCACTCTAGAAGGCTGAGCGTGGGCGTCGCTTTCTTGCATCCGCCCGAGGTAAGAGCGAGCAGAGTCGCGAGCGCGGCGAGCGTGACGGGTTTTCTCATTGTTTGGATTTTGCGCCTCCCTCGGATTTGCTTACAGGCTGATCGAGCTGGGAATACACCACGCGCCCGCCCACCATCGTGAGCTTTACCTCGGTCTTGCCGAGCCGGTGAGGGTCCACTTCAAATGGATTCTGCGAGACGATAATCAAATCTGCGAGTTTTCCGGGCTCGAGCGAGCCTTCCGTGTCTTCCCGGTGGCCGGCGTACGCGGCGCCGATCGTATATGCCGCAATCGCCTGCGCCACGCTGATGCGCTGCTCGGGAACCCAGCCGCCGACGGGTTTGCCTTCATTGTCTTCGCGCGTGACGCCTGTCTGAACTCCGGGCCAGGGATTGAGCGTGACCACTTCCCAATCACTCCCAAACGCGAGGTGCGCGCCCGCCTTCAGCAGGCTGTTCCACGCGAATGCAAGATGTTCGCGTTTCGGCCCGAGATTGCGCCCCCACACTCCCTCCTCGGGGTATGCATGCAAAGGCTGCATGCTGGCAATCACTCCCAGCATGGCGAAGCGAGGGACGTCCTGTGCAGAGACGGTCTCGATATGCTCGATGCGATGCCGGGCGTCGGTTGTTCCGTTCGATTGCGCCGCGTGGTCGTAGGCATCCAGGGCCGCCTGGACCGCCCGGTCACCCACTGCATGGGTGAAGATTTGAAAGCCCCGTCGATCGAGCTCGTCCACCGCTGAGCCGAATTTTTCCGGTGACCACATCAGAGATCCCGAAAGCCGCGAATCGTCCGCATATGGCTCAATCATGGCGGCGGTGTGCGCCTCAATCACACCGTCGAGGAAAACTTTTGCCGCGCCGACCGAGATCCAATCGTCGTGGTAACGTTTTCTTGCCTCCTCCAATGCCGAAATGTCTGCAGGAGTGAGAGCAGGCGGCTGAATGACCTTCGAAACATAGAGCCGGAGCGAAAGCTTTCCCTCACCTCTCAAACCATCGAATACATCCAGGTCATAAAAATCGCCAAAGGTATCGGGCGGCTCTCCGGCTGCGTGCACCCTCACCAGGCCGTACTGGCCCGCGAGCGCCAATCCTTTCACAAGCGCGGCGCGCTTTTCTTCTTGCGAGGGCATGGGAACCAGATTCTTCACCAGGTGGCGCGCATCCTCTACCAGTGCTCCAGTGGCCTCACCGGTCTTGGGATCGCGAACAATAACTCCGTCGAGCGGGTCTGGCGTGTCACGATGGATGCTTGCCAGTGCAAGCGCCTTGCTATTCACCCACCCGGTGTGTGCGTCAAACGATTCCAGGTACACCGGCCTTTCCGGGAAAATTTCATCGAGCAATTTTTTGTCGGGCAAAGCAGCTTCGCCGAATGCTTCGTATGCCCATCCCTGCCCGAACACCCAGCCGCTGCCCGGATGCGTTGCGGCATATTCTTTCAAGCGTCTCCGCAAATCGGAAGTGGTGACCGCTCCGTTCAGGTCGGGCCAGTCAAGGCTCAGCGAGCCCTCGAGAAAGTGGATGTGGCAATCAGTGAACCCTGGAAGGACGACGCGGCCGCGCGCGTCGATTGTTTTCGTGGCGGCGCCGCGGTAAGCGGCGATTTCTGAGTCGCTCCCCACCGCCAGAATTTTTTCTCCTGAAACGGCGAGTGCTTCCGCCCAGGGTTGATCCGTATTTTCCGTAAAAATAGTTCCGTGGGTCACCACGATATCGGCAGGTGCTGGATGTGCGGGCTGTTGCACGTGCGCTCGCGTGCCCGCCCCCAGCAACGACAGCAAGGGAATCGCCAGCCAGTTGAGAGGATGCCAGCCTTTCACTCGTTCCCCCAGCTACGAATGCGCCTGCCCGGAACCCCCCGACAGCCCGTGTGTCAAAAAGTCGGAGGAGTATTCACCCACAGCACCCAGGCTTCTTTATCGCCCGGGTTCGTCCATCGGTGATGATTGCTGCTCTCGAAATAAAAACTGTCGCCCTCTTCGAGGCGATGCGATTCGCCGCCCTCGAGAGAAATTTGCAGGCATCCGCGCAGGATGTAAAGAAACTCCTCTCCTTCGTGCGCGTAGGATTCTCCGCTGCCCGCCGAGGGCGCCACGCGAAACAGGTGCGGCTCCATCACCGTGTTGCCCCAGGCGAGCAGCTCCATGCGCACGCCGGGGCCCGCTTCGAGCACCTTTCGATCCCTGGGGCGCACGCGCCCGGGATTCACTTCGGAAGGATCGAAGAGCGAAAGAATATTGATGCGGTAAAAACGGGCGAGGCGGCGCAACGTGGCCACCGAAGCGCTCATCTGACCGCGTTCGAGCGCGGAAAGGAAGCCCACCGAGACTCGCGCGGCATGGGCCACGCGCGCGAGCGAATAGCCGCGCTGCATTCGCATCCGCCTCAGCCGCGGCCCCACGGGGCCGGCCTTCGGGGCGCGAGCCGCCGTCTTGCGGAGAAGCCCCTGCGTTTTCAGCATGTGGACGATCGCGGGAGCGTTCATCCCTCGCGCCCGGCGCAAAAATTGCGCGCGCTTCAGCAGCCGCACATCCGCGTGAGAATAGAGCCGGTAGCGGCTGCGCGTCCGCGCCGGAGAAATTAGCCCGAGATTTTCCCAGGACCGCAAAATGGAGGGCGAAACGCCCACCAGCCGCGCCACGTCGCTGATGCGCAGAAAACCTTGCGCGCGCGCAGGCTTGGCCGTCCGGATTCGCGCGCGAGCCAAAATAGTTTCCCTTGACAACCCTCAGGCCTTCCACTAACGTTCGCCGATTATAGTAAGGTTGTTAACCGGGCTGCAACTGAAAACTGGGGCAGGGGAAGCGTCTGGGGTGGACGCAGCCATTCCAAAGGAGCTGCCATGAGATTCACGCGATGGGGGCGGGTGTGTCTTTTTGTGCTGGCAGGCTTGCTCGCCAGCATTCCGGCCTGGGGACAAACCACGGGTGAAATCCGGGGAAGCGTCAAGGATCCTTCGGGCGCCATCGTCCGCGAAGTGACGGTGATCGCCACGCTTGTCGGCACCGAAACGGTGCGCGGCACCCTCTCCGGCGACGACGGCTCGTTCGACATCCCTGAAGTCGCCGTCGGCACCTACACGGTTACGGCCGAAGCCACGGGCTTCAAGAAATTTGTCGCCCAGAATGTGGTCGTCACAATCGGCCACGTTGCCGTGGTGAATGTCACCCTCCAGATTGGCGGGTCAACGGAAACGATCACCGTCGAAGCCAACGCCGCGCAAGTGGAGACGACCAGCACGCAAATCGGCGCGGTGATGACGGACCAGTCCATCCGCGAGCTTCCGCTCAGCACGCGCAATACATACCAGTTGCTTCAATTGCAGCCCGGCGTGCAATCACAGCTCGGCGCGGACCTCTTTTACGGTAGTGATAATCCGGGAGCAGTCTCGGTGAATGGAGGCCGTGGCCGCGCCAACAATTACATGGTGAACGGCGGCGATGGGAACGACATTTTTGTGAACGGCCCTGCAATTCAGCCCTCGCCGGACGCGATCGAGGAATTCCGCGTCATCACCAACACGTTCGATGCCGAATACGGCCGCAACTCCGGCTCCGTCGTCAACGTGGTCACAAAATCCGGCACCAATGCAGTCCACGGCGATTTCTATGAATTTCTTCGCAATCAAGCGCTCAACGACCGCGGTTACTTTGATCCCTTCCTGCTCGATTACAAACAAAATCAATTCGGAGCAACCATCGGCGGCCCGGTCAAGAAAGATAAAACCTTCATTTTCGGCTCCTACGAGGGAAACCGCTTGATCCAGGGTATTTCGTCCGGGGAGGTCACTCTGCCCACAATGGACGAGGCGAATGGCAACTTCTCTGCCGCGATGCCATTCACGGGCACCCTTACCGATGCCGCATTCGCTTCACTTATTGCCGGCCGCACGACCAGTGGGACAGCAACCCCATCTCCCACCACTTGCCAGACGGCGGTCACTTCCGAGGGCGGGGTTATCATTGCAGCGGGAACCCCCTACTCTGCCATCTTCCCCGACAACAAGATTCCCACGCAGTGCTTTGACCCGACCGCACTCGCACTCTATGAACTCTATGTCGCGCCCTTCGGCACGGGGCCAACAGCTCAAGGGCCCGACCTCCGGGAGCGCGGTGACCAATTCACGATTCGCTTCGACCACCACATCAGTACCAATCAAATGTTCACCGCCTACTACTACTTCAACGACGATAGGAACACGAATCCATTTTCGACGTTTCAACTCGAGCAGCCGGGGGAATTGTTGCCTGGCTTCGGCGACCTTAACAAGACGCGCGTTCAGCAATGGAATCTAAGCCATACATGGACGATCGGAACGGCGGCTGTGAACGAGTTCCGCTTCAACTTTTTCCGCGAAGGCCAGGGGAATCTCGATCATCCGCTCAATATCCTCCCGAACGTCCAGGCTTCCTGCGGCAACCTGGTCCCGGCCGGGACTTGCTTTGCGGGTCCCGCAGGCAATCCCGCCGCAGGAATTACCACCGATCTTCCCAACCGCGAGGGCGTTCCCTACATCGAAGTCCTCGGAGGCTTTACCATCGGCAACAACTTTGAAGGAGAGCTTCCACAGGCAGGGAACACGTTTCAATGGACGGACAACTTCACAAAGACGGTAGGCAAACACACCATCAAATTTGGAGGCGATGTCCGCCGCCAGCAGTTCAACCAATTCCTCTATTTCGACATCAACGGCCAGTACACTTTCCTCACCACCCCGTCAGCCCCTAGTTCAAACGACGTAGGAGTTGCAAACGCAAATGGCAGCCCCAATCCCTACCCGAACTATTTCCTGGGTGCACCGGACACCTATACGCAAGGCGCAGCGCAGGGAGAAAATGCGCGCAATACCGCTTTGTATCTCTTTGCACAAGACAGCTTCAAATTGAAATCCAACCTGACGCTGAACTACGGCCTCCGCTGGGAATTGAATACACCCTACTACGATAAGGGCAATCGGCTGCAGACCTTCCGTCCGGGCCAAGTCACCACGCAGTATTCATGTTTGCTCAACTTGAACGCGGGCAACCCAAACTTGGCCTTTGACCAATTCCTGGCCACGACTTACGGCTCCCAAAACTGCAATGAGAACGGGCCAGCAAATGCAGTCTTTCCACTCGGGCTCGTTTTCCCCGGCGATCCCGGCGTGCCTCGCGGGCTGACTTCCACCTACTACAAAGCCTTCGCGCCGCGCATCGGCCTCGCTTGGAGCCCCGACTGGACAGAAGGATGGCTTGGGAGGTTGTTCGGAGGCCCCGGCAAGTCCAGCATCCGGATGGGGTATGGAATCTTCTACAATCCGATCGAGCAGCTTGTGCTCGAGCAATTCAGCGCTGAGCCTCCATTTGGCGGCAGCGTCATTCTGTCCAACACGCAATTCAATAATCCCTACACTTTTCAAAACGGAACTGCGAACCCCAACATTTTTCAAGGCATTATCAATCAGACGCCACAGACGCCCTGTTTTCAGGCGGGCGGCCCAAATGGCTGTGTGGATTTTTCAAACTTCAGGCCCCTCCTGCTTTTCGGCGAATTCGCGCCCCACCTGAAATCACAATATGCGGAGCAATACAACCTGACCATCGAGCGGCAGCTTTCAAAGGACATGGTTTTTCGAATCGCCTATGTCGGCACCCAGGCGCACCATTTGTTGGCCTCTCACGATTTGGATGCCGGAAATATTCAAACTTGTCTCGGCCTTGCCAATCTGGGGTTGGGGTGCGGGCCGTTCAGCGAGGATAGCCCATACTCTATAGCGCCGGGCACCGTGATTCCGGCTGGAATCTCCAATCTGCCTCCCGAGCCATTCAAGGTCCCATCACTCAATTGTAGCGGCCTCGTATTGCCCTATAGCGGAGCGCCAGGCGGCAACCCCACGTGCCTTCCGGCCGGGTACAAGGTAGGAGGGAGTGGTATTACACTCGTTGGCACTCGCCCGTACTCCTCGCCGAACTGCAACCCAATGACAGGGGCTGGCTGCCCCGCCGATGGCATACCCGTCTTCAGCAACATTTTCGCGGAAGACACGATTGCGAATTCGAATTACAACGGCTTGCAGGTTTCGCTCGATAAGAGCTTCTCGCACGGGCTTCTCTTCCAGGCGTCCTATACGTTCAGCAAAGCGATCGACCAGGGCGCTTCGTTCGAGAACGAATTGAATCCCGTGAATTTCGACGCTACCCGGGGCCTCTCACTGCTCGATGCCAAGCACCGCTTTGTCTTCAGTCCCGTCTGGGAGTTTCCGGTTCCGAAATATGAGGGGTTCAAGGGCAAAGCTCTCGACGGCTGGGGCGCTTCGACCATCATCACGTATCAATCCGGCTTCCCGATTCGGACGCAGACGCAGGATGACCTCGAACTCCAAAACAGCATTTTCTTTGAGGATGCAAACACACCACAAGTAACCGGGAGCGTCCAGTTCACGAATCCAAAAATCGTGAACCCAGCCACGGGTGTGAATCACAATTGGTTTTTGACGGATAATATCAGCGATCCTGCGTCGGGCGCTTTCGGCAACTTGCCTCACGCGCTCTGCTGTGGCCCCGCCCTCAGCAATACAGACCTCGTGATCTCAAAGAAGACTCCGATTAACGAGCGCTGGAACACCGAATTTCGCGCCGAATTCTACAATACGTGGAACCACACTCAATTCAACAATCCGGATGGAAACTTCTCGGACTTGACATTCGGAGAAATCCTGAAGACTCGCGAAGGGCCGCGCGTGATGCAATTTGGTCTGAAGTTCCTTTTCTGACGAGTCCATCCAATTTGTGGAGCAAGATGAAGATTGCCGTTTTAGGCGCGGGATTGATGGGCCGGGCTGTCGTCCACGACCTGGCCGGCTCGCGGCATGTGAGTTCGATTACGGTTGCGGATTTTGATCGCGCACGCGCGAACGATGTCACGCGTGAGTTTGGCCGCGGGAAGGCCCGCGCCGCGTTCGCCGATGTGCGCGAGACACCTCATTTGGCGCGGATTCTGCGCGGTTGCGATGTAGTGGTGAATTGCACGCAGTACAATTGGAATCTTGATGTCATGCGTGCCGCCCTTGCGGCCCGCGTCAACTACATGGATCTTGGCGGCCTATATCACATGACTCGCAAGCAGTTCGCTCTCGACCGCGATTTTCGACGCATCGGCCGCATGGCCATCACCGGAATGGGCGGCGCTCCCGGGATCACAAATGTCCTGGCCCGCGCGCTCGCCGATCCTTTCGACCGCGTCGATTCAATCCGCGTTTACAACGCCGGCGCCGATCGCCAGCGTTACGCGAGCCCGATCGCTTACACTTTTTCGATCGCCACAATCCTCGACGAATTAACCATGCCGCCGGTGGCATTTGAAAACGGCCGCTACGTCGAGAAGCCGATGCTCTCTGATCCTGAGCCGGGGAAATTTCCCGCGCCCATCGGCAAAATTGTTCTCCGCCATTCGATTCACTCCGAACTCGGCACGCTTCCGGCCAGCTTTCGCAAAAAGGGTGTGCGTGAGGTGTCCTTCAAAATCAATTACGACCCGCAGCTCGTCAATCTGGTTCGCGATTTGTCCCAAACGGGATTTACAAGCCGCGACCCAATCGCCGTCAACGGCACGTGCGTGGCGCCACGCGCAGTCCTTCTGGCTCTGATGCAAAAGCACGCGCCGGATAAGCCTCCGCGCGATGTCGAGGCTCTTCGCGTCGTTGTGTCTGGCCGCCGCGATGGCCGCCGCGCAGCGCATGCGATGGAGATGTGGGCCGATTATTCCACGCGGCCGCGCCTCTCAGCGGTCGCGCGCGATACGGGGTTTCCGGCGGCGATCGCTGCCGTCATGGTGGGGCGCGGACAAATCCGCGGCGCCGGCGTGTACGCGCCGGAAAACGCCGTTCCGCCACAGCCTTTTTTCACCGAGCTGGAGCGTCGCGGCTTCCGCTTCCGCCACTGGAATTTTAAGCCGTAGGTTTGTGTCATGACTGCTGGGTGGCGGATTCCCGCGAGACAGCCGCCAGCGCCGGCATTTTCCCGTAGGGGCATCCGCCAGCAGTCTGGCGGACCGTGCCCGGCCCCGTGAGAGCGAATCCGAGGGCCGCCGATTCCAAAGAGGATTGATTCTCCAGGGAGGAAGCAATGCTCGAAGGCCTTCGCAAAGAACTCGAAACATACGAAAAGCGCACCCCACGCTCACGCGAAGCGCATAAGCGCGCCGCCGAACGCCTGCCGATGGGCGTGGCAAGCAATTATCGCTCCTACGATCCCTACCCAATTTTCGTTCGCGACGGCAAGGGCGGCCGCATCCACGACCTCGATGGCAACGAATACGTGGACTTCAATCTGTGCTTCGGCGCGTTAATGGCCGGGCACCTGCATCCGGCGGTCATTCGCGCGGTGCAGGAGAAGCTTGGCACAGGCACGATGTTCGGCATGCCCCACAATCTTGAATGGGAGCTGGCCGAAGAAATCTGCGAGCGTTTTCCGGTCGAAATGGTTCGCTTCGGCAATAGCGGCACCGAAGCGACGATGCACGCCGTCCGCCTCGCGCGCGCCGCCACCGGCCGTGAGCGCATCATCAAAATGGAAGGTGGCTACCACGGCCTGCACGATTCCGCGCTCGTTTCTGTGAAGCCCAAGCTCGCAGACGTGGGCGACCCGGCCGCGCCGAATTCCGTTCCCGGCGGAGAAGGCATCCCGACAGCCACGCTCCAGAACACAGTCATCGCCCAATTCAATGACCCGGCAGGCGTGGAGCGCCTGTTCGCCAAATATCCCGGGCAAATCGCCGCGGTCATCGTTGAGCCCATCATGATGAACGTCGGCATTCTCATGCCCGATCCCGGCTATCACCAGGCGCTGCGAGAAATCACCAGAAAAAATGGCGCTCTCCTTATCTTCGACGAAGTCAAGACCGGCGCGAAGCTGGCGCGCGGCGGCGCTTGCGAATATTTCAACGTGAAGCCCGACATCATCTGCCTCGCCAAATCCATCGGTGGCGGATTCTCGCTCGCTGCATTTGCGTCCACGCGGCAGGTGATGAATTTGATCACGGATCATCGCGTCTTTCACGGCGGCACCTACAACACCAACCCGGTCGCCATGGCCGCCGGCCTCGCTACTTTCCGCGAGGTATTGACGCCCGCTGCTTACGCGCACGTGAATCGGCTCAACCAGCGCCTCGAAGCCGGCTACAAAAAAGAAATCGAGAAGACCGGCTTGGACGCTTACGTTGTGACCGCGGGTTGCAACGGCGCTTTGATGTTTTTCCCGAAACCGATTCACACCTATCGCGATTGGCTCACGATCGATAGCGAGCTCTGGCGCCACTACTGGTTCGCGATGGTCAATCGCGGAGTGATGGCTCAGCCCTATTGGTGGGACGAGCAATGGACGATTTCGGTGGCGCACACCGACGCCGATATCGACCGCCATCTCGAAGCGTTTGCCGAGGTCGCTCCGGCTCTGGCAATCGCCCAAAAGCAGCCCCACGCCATCACCGCCGCCCATTAGGCTCCGGAGGGAGGTTTCCGTCAGGGCACGGCTTCAGCCGTGCCGATAGGATTCAAAACTTCAGGGGTTTTAACCCCTGAGGGCATTGACTTGCAGCAAGGAGAATTTTCTGGCAACCACCGGCACTCCCCAGCAAGGCACCGTCCACCTCAAGCGTGTGCTCGGCCGCTGGGATCTTGTCGCGCTCTTCGTAGTTGCCGTGTTCAATTTGAATGTCGTCCCCAGCATCGCGGCCAATGGAGGCGTCACAGTTTGGCTGTGGCTGATTTCGCTGCTCCTGTTTTTCTGGCCGCAGGGAATCGCGGTGATCGAGCTGGCGCACCGGTTCCCCGGCGAAGGCGGCGTGTATCTCTGGGCCAAAGAGGTTTTCGGAGATTTTCACGGCTTCCTGTCCGGCTGGTGCTATTGGACGAACAACATGATGTACGTGCCCACGGTGATGCTCTATTTCGTCGGCGTCTCGGTTTTCGCGCTCGGCCCGAGCCATCAATCGCTCGGTGACAACAAGTACTTCACCGTGACCGCCTCGCTCGTTCTCCTCGCCTTGCTTGCCGCTCTCAACATTCGCGGCCTGGGCGTGGGAAAGTGGATCAACAACCTCGGCGGCATCGGCACCATGATCGCCGCGCTCACTTTGATCGCCCTCGGGCTCACGATTTGGATCCGCTTCGGCACCACGGTGACGGCCGCGGATTTTCACATCCCCGCCAATCCGCGCTTCGTCCTCAATTCTTTCGGAGTGATTTGCTTCGGTCTCGTAGGCCTCGAGCTGGCCTCGGTTATGGGCGATGAAATTCAGGATCCGCAGCGCACGCTGCCTGGTGCGGTGGCCTGGGGCGGCATTCTTTCGGGCTTGCTCTACATTTCCGCTACGCTCACGCTTCTGATCGCCGTCAGCAAAAGCGACATCAGCGTCCTGCAGGGAATTGTGCAGGCGGTAAGCCACATGGCCGAGCGCATCGGCCTCGAATGGATCGTCGCGCCGTTCGCATTGATGCTGAGCCTCTCGATCGCCGGAATCGGCTCTGCGTGGCTGGCGGGCTCGGCGCGCATCCCTTTCGTTGCCGGACTCGATGCTTACCTTCCCGCCTGGCTCGGCAAATTGCATCCGCGCTATGCCACGCCATATCCCGCGCTCATCGTGCACGCGACGATTTCCATGGTCCTCGTAGTAATGAATTCCATCGGCGCCGGCGTGCAGGAGACATTCCAGAAATTGCTCTCACTCGCCGTGGTGCTTCAGCTCGTTCCGTTTCTGTACATGTTCGCCGCGCTGCTGAAGCTGGCCGTGGATACTTCTGCCCCGCGAGGACGGTACAGCAAAAGCGTGCTGATCGCCGCCGGAGCGAGCGGATTCCTCACGACCACCCTGGGCATCGCGCTGGCATTTTTTCCGGCGCAGCAAATTACGTCGCTTCCGCTTTATGAACTCTGGATGTTCGGAGGCACGGCATTTTTCATCGGCCTGGCCGTATTCTTCTTTTATGTGTACGGCCGGCGCAAGCAGCCCGAAGCGGCTCCGAGCCGCGTGTAACAGCGAATTCGTGCAGGAGAGATTTATGGCCACAGAAGCGAAAGCCGGCATTCAGAGATATCGGATGTATGTGAATGGCGAGTCCGTCGAATCGGCAAGCGGAAAGTACTTTCCGGTCTTCGATCCTTCAACCGAAGAAATCATCGCTGAAGTTCCCGACGCGGGTGAAAAAGACGTCGACCGCGCCGTCGCCGCGGCCAAAGCCGCATTCGAATCGGGTCCGTGGCCACAGACGACAGCCCAGGAGCGTGGCCGCATTCTTTTCCGGCTTGCCGAACGCGTGCGCAAAGAAGCTGCCGCGCTTGCCGAGCTCGAAGCGAGAAATTCCGGCAAGCCGATTGTCGAAGCCGAATTCGACATCAACGACGTGGCCACCTGCTTCGAATACTACGGCGGCCTCGCGACAAAAGTGTTGGGCCACGTGAATCCCGTTCCTGACAACGCCCTGAGCCTTTCGATGCGCGAGCCGATCGGCGTCGCGGCCCAAATCATTCCCTGGAATTATCCGCTGCTCATGGCGGCGTGGAAGCTGGCGCCCGCGATTGCGGCGGGTTGCACGTGCGTTCTCAAGCCGGCCGAGCAGACGCCTCTGACCGCGCTCGTCTTCGCCGGATATCTTGCCGATGCCGGATTGCCTCCGGGCGTCGTCAATATCATCACCGGCTTCGGCGAAACCGCGGGCGCTCCGCTGGTCAAGCATCCCGACGTGAACAAAGTCGCGTTCACCGGCAGCGCCGCCGTGGGAAAACAAATCGTCAAAATGGCGGCGGACACTGTGAAGCGCGTCACGCTCGAGCTCGGCGGCAAGTCGCCCAATATTTTCTTCGCCGACGCCGATTTTGAAGCCGCCATTGACGGCGCACTCTTCGGCGTGTTCATCAATCAGGGCGAAGTGTGCTCGGCCGGAAGCCGCATCCTCGTGGAAAAGCCGATTTACTCGAAATTCGTCGGAGCCATGGCGGCAAAGGCGAAGTCCATCCGGCTCGGCCCTCCCCTCGCGCGCGAAACGAAAATGGGTCCACTCGTCAGCAAAGAACAATTCGACCGGGTTCGCTCCTACCAGGAACTGGGGAAAAAAGAAGCCAAGGTCGCAACCGGCGGCGGGCGCCCCGCTGCTATCGCGCGCGGCTACTACGTGGAGCCCACCATTTTTTACGACGTGGATAATTCCGCCCGCATCGCCCAGGAAGAAATTTTCGGCCCTGTTGCCGCCGTAATTCCCTTCGCCGGCGAAGCCGAAGCCATCCGCATCGCCAACGCCACTCCCTACGGGCTCGCGGCCGCCGTATGGTCGCGCGACATTTTCAAAGCTTTTCGCATGGTCAAAGCGATTCGCGCCGGAATTATCTGGGTGAATCACATGCAGCCCACTTACGTCGAGGCGCCCTGGGGCGGTTACAAACAATCCGGATTCGGCCGCGAGCTCGGCCCCTGGGGCATCGAAGAGTATCTGGAAACCAAGCAGGTGTACGTCAATCTGAATGAACAGCCGATCGGATGGTACTGACATGCCTACAATTCAAATTCGCACGCAAATTCCCGGCCCGAAATCGCAGGAGCTGATGCGCCGCCGAGCCGCTGCCGTTCCGCGCGGCGTGTATCACGCCACTCCCATCTTCGCCGCTCGCGCCGAAGGCGCCATGGTCGAAGACGTGGACGGCAATCGCTACATCGACTTCGCGGGCGGCATCGGCGTCCTCGCCGTGGGCCATCGCGCGCCGCGCGTCGTCTCCGCCATTCGCGAGCAGCTCGACGCCTTCCTCCACACTTGTTTCAGCGTCGCGCCTTACGAAAAGTACATCGCGCTTGCTGAAAAGCTCAATTCGCTCACGCCGGGCGATTTTCCGAAAAAGACGCTTCTCGTGAATAGCGGCGCCGAAGCCGTCGAGAACGCCGTGAAAATCGCGCGCAGCTACACCAAGCGCCCCGCCGTTATCTGCTTCGAAGACGCCTTCCACGGGCGCACGCTGCTGACGATGTCGCTCACCAGCAAAACGCATCCTTACAAAGCCGGCTTCGAGCCGTTTGCTTCGGACATCTATCGCATCCCATACGCGTATTGCTATCGCTGCTCCTATTCGCTGCAATACCCGTCTTGCAACGTTTTCTGCGCGCATCATTTGGAGGACACATTCAAGCGGGTTGTCGCTTCGGAAGCCGTCGCTGCGGTGGTGGTTGAACCGGTGCTCGGGGAAGGCGGCTTCGTCGCACCGCCGCGGGAATTTTTTTCCGTGCTCCACGATATCTGCCGGCGCCACAAAATCCTTGTCATCGCCGACGAAGTTCAATCCGGATTCTGCCGCACCGGTGCGATGTTTGCTTCCGAGCGCTACGGCCTCGTTCCGGACATTCTCGTCACGGCCAAATCCATCGCCGCGGGACTTCCGCTCGCTGCCGTGATCGGCCGCGCGGAAATCATGGACGCGCCGGGCGTGGGCGGCGTCGGCGGCACCTTCGGCGGCAATCCGCTTTCGTGCGCGGCGGCGCTGGCAGCCATCGAAACGATGGAGCGGGAAAAGCTCGCGGCGCGCGCGGAAACCCTCGGCCGGAAATTTGAAGCACGCGCCAATGAATGGCAGGGACGCTGGCCGCTGGTTGGCGACGTGCGCGGCCTGGGCGCCATGCGCGCGCTCGAGCTCGTTCGTGATCCCTCCACCCGTGAACCCGCCAAAGACGAGACCGAGCGTGTTACCCGCTACTGCTACGAGCACGGCCTGATTCTGCTGTCCACCGGAAGCTACGGCAATGTCCTCCGCGTGCTTGTGCCTCTCGTCATCACCGACGAGCAATTCGACGAAGGCCTCGACGTCTTCGAAGCCGGCCTCGCCAGCGTCGCCGAATCCCACGTCGGCGCCGCTCCCGGCCGCGCGTAGCGCGAATCGGCCGATTTTGCTTTAAGTGGCACAGCCACTCTTGCCAGTGCTTGTGGCACAGCCACACTTGCCTGTGCTCCTACGGGCTCAGTTGCACGGATGAGGCAACTGCGTCCGGCAGACCTCGTCGATCGCGAGAGGCTTCAGCAAATCGAGGCAGCAGTATCGAGTGCCCTAATTCTTTCGCGGCGCCTGCTGCGCATTCCCGGCGTGGCGAAACGCGATGACTATGATTGCGGGCGATTCGGTCGCGGTTCCTCCCCGCTTCGCAGGCACAAATGTCCATCGCTCGACGGCAGCCGTTGCTGGCGCAGCCAGCAATTCGGTGTCGCGCAGAACCTCCACGGAGCCAACCTGCCCATCACGGCCAATGCCAGCTTTGAGGATCACGCTTGCGTCCTCGACATTCGGAGCGGGGCCTTGCGGCTCAATCGTTACAACTGGCAGAGCCCCCCGGTCCGCCGCGGCCGGCATTGGTTCTTCGTACTTGTGGGGCTTTGGGGGCCTGGGCGGCTCGTACGATTGCGAAAATTGAAAGATGATGCCAACTCTGGCCGCGACTGGCGTGCCATCTTGCCGGGCCGGCGCAAAACTCCACGTGCGCACCGAAGCCAAGGCTTTCTCGAGGAACGGCGCCTCGCCCCGCACCACCTTCGTTTCGGCCACCCTTCCGCGGGTGTCAATCAACGCATCGAGCGCCACTTCTCCGCCGAAAAGCGCCTGAGAAGGGAAGGGCGCTGCGACAAGCGATACCGGCGCGGGCGGCGAAAAACCCTCAGCCGAGCTCGAGGAGTTCTCTGAGGCTCCCGGAGCGCGCGAAGCGGTGTGCCACACCACATTCTTCTGTTGCAAGAGCGCGATCGCGTAGTGAATCGGAATTGCGGCTCCCGTGCCGGTCGGGGTTTGATCCGCAGTCGTGGTGAGCGAGACGAGGCTCGAGCGCAGCCATTCCCCTTCGACCAGGCCGACCACCGCATGCGTCTCCGCCGAAACTACGGGCGACCCGCTTTGCCCCCGCCGCACTTGATGATTGAAGAGGAAGAGTTCGGTCTCGGCGCTTCGCTTTTCCAACTGTGAAAAGGGAAAAGCGAAAACTTCTCCTGATGTGCGGTCTTCGATCGATGCGTCGAGCGTGTAGGCATTCAGTGGCTTCGAGGGATGCACCGACGCGGCCAGCACCGCGCTTCCTCGCACCACCCATTCCTCAGCGAGCGGAAGAAATGCGACTTTGTAATTCGCTTCAAAAGGATTCGGTGTCGCGCGCAAAATGGCCACGTCGTGTTCGCGGTCCGCTGCAACCAGCGCGGCCGGGACGATTCGCGGCGGGCCTTCGAGAGGCCGCAGCAAGACGTACGGCTGCCCGCCATGGAGCTGGCTCAGCACATGCGCGGCGGTGAGCAGGTAGCCTTGCTCGTTGATGAAGAAGCCGTTGCCATAGAAGAGATAGTGGTAGCCCTGCGCCGAAGGAGTCTGGTCCACCGGGTACACGATCGGGCAGATCGCCGCCGATAGCGCGGAGTCGTCCGAGAGCTTGCCGGATGCTGCGTGCATCCACGCGCCCAGCGCAAGGCACGCGAGGGCCGCGAGCGTTCCTCCGCGAATTTTGCGTTTCCGTTTCACGTTTCGTGCGTAGCCGCAACACTCCCCAAACCATCAGCTTACTTCTCTTCGCCGCCACGACAACTGACCTCAGGGCCAGTCGCATCGCAATAGAAACGGCTTCTCCTGCCACGCCCGCGCGTGGTCCGCATTTGTGCGATAGAATTCCGCACGCTGTCCGAACCTGCGACAACGGCAGATGAAGAGGAGACCCCGGCGATGAAGCGAATTTTTCTTCTTTTGGCTCTCGTGATGTTTGTCCTAACTCTCCGCGCGCCGGCTCAGACGAGCCCGGCCGGCGCCGATCAACAAAGGATGGTCGGAACGTGGAAGCTGGTTTCCTATCTCCGGGAGGAGACGCCGTCCGGCGCGAAGTCCGACGTGATGGGCGCGCATCCCTCGGGCTACATCAATTACACCGCCGACGGGCGGCTCATCTTGATCATTGTCGGCAGCGGCCGCAAAAGACCGGCGGGGCCCGTCGCTACGCCCGAGGAGGCAAAAGCGCTCCTCACAAGCATGCTTGCCTATGCCGGGACCTACACGGTGGACACTCGGGCCAAGACCATCAGCCACAACATCGAAGTTTCCTGGGACGAGACGCGCACCGGCGAATCGCACTTGCGAACCTACAAGTTCGAAGGCGATCGACTGATCCTGACCACCGTGCCCTCCAGAGATCCAGCAACAGGAAAGGACACCGTGCGAACGGTGACCTGGGAGAGGGTGAAATAGCTCCTCGCCAGCCTCCCGGCCTCTTCGGGGGACGGGGCCTTCGACGGTTCGGGGGAAGGTCACAGGCGGGCTCCCATCCCGGCGTTTGTTCAAGAATTGCTTGAGGTTTTTGGAAGGCTGGGCGATCTTTTGCCGTTTTCGGGGTCAAAAATCCACATTTTAGGTCAAGGTACTTGACCTTAAATGGTCAAGTACCTTGACCTACTTCATAAGGTAACGCTGGACCTAAAAGTGATTCCTTTCTCAGCTAAATTCTTCGCCCCATATTCGCCTGACGGCCTCGTGTCAGTCGCTTGCGAAATTGGCGCGCGACGCAGTCCGGCCGGATAAAATATTTGGCACTGCCGCCGCGAGTGGCTCCAAGAGCCGTCCGCGTTTTGATTGACGTTTCCAGTACGTGCCTCCGGGCTACCAGGCGAAACGCCCGGGTTGGTTTCGTCACTAATTTTTATGGAACCGGCTCATTTGCTGCGACTTACCAGTTGCGCCCCTTCACCCGATGCCGGATAATTCGCGCATCGTGAAGGGGTCTGACTTGCCAGTTTGGCAGGTGCGGCGATGAAATGCGCGCACTGCAGCACTGTCAACCCGGACTTCGCGGAGTCCTGTTCGCGTTGCGGGACTCCCATGCCGGTGACCGACTCGGAAACCGTCGTCATGACGGATACCGCCGCCCTGGCCCCGGGCAGCGACTTCGGCCCGCGCTACCGCATCGAAAAGCTTCTCGGCCAGGGCGGCATGGGCCGAGTGTACAAAGCCACCGACAAAGATCTCGATCGGGTGGTGGCGATCAAAGTTGTCCGCGAGGGCATGATCGGCCAGACCGACGCGCTCAAGCGGTTCAAGCAGGAATTACTTCTCGCCAGCAAAATTTCGCACAAAAATATTTTGCGCATTCACGACATGGGAGAAGTCGGCGATGTGAAATTTATTTCCATGGCCTATGTCGAGGGCCACGACCTGCACGGCATTCTGCAAGAGACTCCGAAGCTGCCGATGGAGCGCGTTTTGAAATTTTCCACGCAGTTGGCAGAAGCGCTGGCGGCGGCCCATTCGGAGGGAGTGGTTCATCGCGATCTGAAGCCGCAGAACATTCTTGTCAACAAAGACGATCAGATTTTCGTCTCCGACTTCGGCCTGGCGAAATCTTTTGAAGAAGGTGCGGTGGCCATGACGCGCACGGGCGCATTTCTCGGCACGCCGCGCTACATGTCTCCCGAGCAAGTAGAAGGGAAGCCCGCGGACCAGCGCAGCGACATCTATGCGTATGGGCTGATCCTCTACGAAATGGTGGCGGGCGATGTGCCCTTCAGCGGCGAATCCACGCTGAAGGTGATGTATCAGCGCGTCCAGGAGAAACCGCGCAGCCCGAAGCTCGCCAATCCCGACCTGCCGAATTGGTTTGTGCGCGTCATCATGCGGTGTCTCGAACGAGATCCGGCCGCTCGCTACCAGAGCGCGTATGAAATTCTTGTGGATTTGCAGGGATCGAAATCCGCGAGCGGATCACGCACCGTTCAGATTCAGCTTCCCGAATTTGCCGAGCATCGCTGGGTCTGGTGGGTTGCAGGGGCGGTGGCGCTGCTGGCGATCTCACTTGCGATTCCGCCGGTGCGCCACGTGGTGATTCCCTGGAATGGAAAAGGCGGAGCGACCATCAGCGGGATCCCTTCACTTGCGAACGGGCGAATGATTGCGGTGATCCCCCTTCAAGTCCTGGGTGACGCATCGCAACTGGGCTACTTGGCGCAAGGTATTGAGGAAGCGCTTTCCGCAAAATTATTTCAGCTTAAAGAAGTCCATGTCGCCTCCGGTGAAGCCGTCGCAAGAGTGAATGCGAAGGCGCCGCTCGAGAAAATTGCAAGGCAGCTTGGCGTGAATCTCCTCGTGCAGGGAACAATCCAGGGCCAGGGAGATAAAATTCGCGTCGTCTTGAATTTGGAGGACATGGCCGCAGGCAAGCGGCGATGGACTCAGGAATTTGACGGCGTGACCGGCGACCTCTTTACGCTGGAAGACCAAATCTACAATCAATTAGTTTCTGCGCTCACTATCAACCCCACGAATGAGGAACTTGCCAAGTCCGAGGCGAGACCGACGGACAACGTCACAGCGTACGATCTTTATCTCCGCGGCCGTAATTCGATGCGCCAGAACGACGTTCAGAGTGTTCAGACTGCGCTCGATTACTTCGGCCAGGCGTTGAAAGCCGACCCGAGATTTGCGCTGGCCCTCACGGGAGTGGCCCAAGCCAGTTTGCGAATGTACGGGATTAAGGGCGGCGCGCTGTGGACACAGAAGGCCTTGGCCGCCGCGCAACAAGCTCAGCAGTTGGATGATAAACTTCCGGAAGTTCATGCGACGCTCGGCAGCGTCTATCGAGCTACCGGCAAATACTCGGAAGCCATTGCAGAATTAAATCGAGCTCAGGCCTTGGCCCCCAATTCAGATGAGGTCTATCGGCGCTTGGGGAGCGTCTATTTGGCCACCGGCAATTCACAACGGGCGATTGAATCGTATCAGAAGGCCATCGATCTCAACCCCTACTACTGGATCAATCACAACTCTCTCGGTGGCGCCTATTTTCAAGGGGGAGACTACAAAAAGGCGTTGCAGGCCTTTCAAAAAGTGACGGTGCTCGAGCCGGACGTCAACAACGGATTCGATAACGCGGGGACGGTGCTCGCGCAGGAAGGGAAGTACAGCGAGGCAATCCCCTACTTCAAGAAGGCTATCCAGATTGATGCGAACTTTTCCTCCTATTCGAACATCGGCATGGCCTATATTATGACCAAGCAATTCGCCGAGGCCCGTGACGCTCTCGAGAAGGCTGTGTCCCTGAACCCCAATGACACCATGACGGCCGTAAACTTGGCCGATGCCTATCGAGGTGCCGGGCAAGCGGAAAAAGCCCGCGCTACCTATCAGCAAGCGATCTCACTTGGATTTAAGGAGCTGCAAACCAATCCCGAAGATGCAACCGTAATGGCGCAGATCGCGCTGGCCTATGCCAAGATTGGGAATCCGCAAGAAGGCGAGCCCTTGATGCGCCGCGCCCGGGCACAGCGGAAGGACGATGTCACCATCCTCTACAACGAGGCACAGTTCAATGCCCTCATAGGGAAGACGAACCAAGCCTTGGGGCTACTCGAGCAGGCGCTCGAAAAGCACTACCCAGCCGCATTCGCGGAGGCGGATCCAGATATGGACTCGCTCCACAAAAGCCCTGAGTTCAGCGCCCTAATCAAGAAATACACAAAGAAGGAACAATAGGCTGACCATCCAAGAGATAGCGAAGCTGCGCTAGTTTTGCCGTCGAGAGGCTGCTTTGCTGGGGCACACGTCCGGCCGTCAATGAATCTCGCTGCTGAAGAACAGGGCAGGCTTCTGCGCCTAAGGTGTAAGTTCGGGAGGATATTAAAGCAGGCGCAACGCGTTTACGCGGGTCGAAGTGCTACCAGCTTCCTGTGCTTCCAACCTCCGAGTCCTAGGAGGGACAGCCCCATACCAAGAAGGAGCCACCCTGGAGGCTCAGGAGTCGTAATTGAACCACTCTCGCCTGGTTCCAAGCCACCGCAGTTGGTAGATTCGGTGCTCACACCGGTAGAGCAAAATGCAACCGCAAAGCCGTCACCATTCGGCAGATTGTTGACGCCCTCCTCCAAATTCTCCAGGTCAGCCAGCGTAATCAACTTTTCTGCATAAAGGACGGTGAGGAGTCCGTCCAAAATTGCCACTTCAAGTGGGTTCCCGACAAAGTCTTGCACTAGAACTTTGCAGGTGTCGAACGCTGGCACGGGCGTGCCACCCACCGTGCAACTGAGAGGCGACGTGGGTTGTGTGATGATGATCCCGAGAAAATCGGAAGGTCCGCCCGTGTACGTGAAATCGGTGCATGCGCCGGGTGCATCGCTTATGGTCACAAACGGAACCGAGGTGAACGTCCCCGCACAATCCGGGTCAGGGACGTCTACATGGAATCCATTGGCCTGCGCGGACCCGGCGAAAAGGCCCGCGAGCATGATCAGCAGGCCAAATATCAACGCGTGCTTGAGCTTCATCTAGACGCCCCCCTATACCTGGCAAGCTAAAAATTAGCACTTTGGGGACCAAACGCAGACGACTTTATGCTCCTGTAACCCCTGTCCTGTCAACACTTATTTTTGACTATTTCGGGCCTGGTCAGAGTATTATGCAATTCTTTGCACATCTCTGGCATCTCCCTATCCCAAATCGTCTGTTGGGCTTACAGAGGGGCCTGGCGTGCTCGCAAAGGGGTCGGCAGCCCACCTGCCAGGGAGCTCACAATCCTGGCCAGTCAAACCCGCCTTCTGAATACCCCCTCTGTTCTACAAGCCGGGAGTCTCGGCCTTCTGATTGAGAATTAACATCGGGAAAACATGCTTTTGCGAAGCCCACGGGTAGATTACCCATTGACTGACCTCACCGCAGAAGCTCGAGGAGTGCCAGTCTAAGCTCATTGGGGCGGGCCATCCTTTCTCCGCGCGGGAGCTGCGCATTGATAAAGCTGGACTTAATACCGACAAATGGGTCTAGTAAAGCCACACTTACAAGGGGGAGACCCCAGCCGTTCCGCCCGTCGCGCCGGCCGCTCAAAATGCTCCCGACTCGCCCTCCAAGCTCCCCCGAATCCCGCATTGGGTACCTCATGCCCCCCACTCCAGGGTGACTATGCGACTTGCCCTCAGCTTCTGCTTGGGTCAATGTGCTGCCGAGATTCTGTCTGTGCCCGTTTCGCCGGAACCGGGCGGAGGTTGTATGATTCGTGAGTCGCCAGAGCAATCGGATGGGAAGGATGACTACGAAGATGATGCCCCGGATTCACCATGTCGAGCAGCATCGCTCGGGCGATCTTGGCGTCGACCTGATGACCCTCGTTTCCAATCACCATTTCCCGCGGCATTCGCACGACCAATTCGCGATCGGGGTCATCACTTCCGGAGCGCAGAAGTCGTGGAGCGGCATTGGACCCGTCGAGGCTTCCGCGGGTGATGTGGTGATGGCGAATCCGGGGGAGATGCACGATGGGATTCCGATCGAAAACAAACCCCGGACATGGAAGATGATTTACCTGGATTCCGCCGTTCTTGCCGGGCAAGTGGCGGACGAGATGGCCGGCCGGTTTGAAGTCGCGCGTCCGGTGGCGCGCGACCCGTTGCTGGCTGGGCTTTTTCTTCGGCTTTTCAAGAGTTTCACCAGCTCGTGCCTAGAACGCATGGCTCAAGAGGAGAGCTTGCTTCGTACGCTGATGTGCGCCATCCGGCGGCACGGGGCCACGCATCGCCGCATTAGTTGCGCATCGCCAAGCGTAGCCAGAGCACGCCAGCGCTTGGACTCTGCGCCGGAAGTCCAAGTAACGCTGGCCGAATTGTCGGCATTGTCCGGAGTAAGCCGGTATCAGTTGCTGCGAGGTTTCCTTTGCGAAGTTGGGGTCACTCCGCACGCGTACCTCGTTCAAAAGCGCGTCTGCCTTGCGCGGCGGCTGCTGGCAAATAGTGTGCCCCCCGCACGAGCGGCTTTAGATGCCGGGTTCGCCGATCAAAGCCACATGACTCGCGCATTTGTCCGTTACCTGGGAATAACGCCGGGGCGGTTCCAAGCAGCCCTCGCTTGATTGCCAAGTCCCGCCTGCAATTTCGTTCAAGACATCGAAGTTCGAATTGTGGGATTTTCTCAACCGCCGGGACTTTCTGTGCCTGGGGCGGCGCGCTTGTCGAATGTCGAAACAATTGGGGGGAGAATCATGATCCGTCGCTGCATCGAGCAAGACTTCGAAGCCATAGGGGGCATCATCAATGATGGCGCGCGCCGATATCAGGGAGTCATTCCCGCGGACCGATGGAAAGATCCCTACATGTCTCCAGAAGAATTGAGGCACGAAATCAACGAGGGCGTCGAGTTCTGGGGCTACGAAACGGGCGGAACGCTGGTGGGCGTCATGGGGCTACAGCACGTCAAAGAGGTGATGCTGATCCGCCACGCGTACGTTCTCACAAGCCACCAGAACCAGGGAATCGGAGCGAAGCTGCTGTCCCGTCTGACAAAATCGGCCGATCGACCCGTCCTGATCGGCACTTGGGCGGCCGCCTCCTGGGCCATCCGCTTTTATGAAAAGCACGGTTTCCGGCTCGTATCGCGGGAAGAGAAGGAGCGGTTGCTCTCGAAATACTGGAACATCCCTCAACGCCAGGTCGAGAGTTCCGTCGTACTCGCGGATCCGAAATGGCCGGGATGGCACGGGTGAGCGGCGGGAACTGCGGCCTACAGAGGCTGTGTGAGAACTCTGAAATCAGTCCCTCAGCGGCTAAAGCCGCACTGAATTTACAACACTTACGGCACGGCTGAACAGGGTGCGGAAAAAGTGCCAAACGACTTTCCTCAGGGGCTGAAGCCCGATGATAAGACGACGCTTATGTCGGAGCTGAAGCTCCGACCCCCTATCGGAGGGAGTTTTTCCGCAAACTGTGAAGCCGTGCCCTGACGAAAAACGGGAGTCGTCACACAGACTCTACACCCGCCGTCACGATCAACCATCGGCCCAAGGGGTGCGCATGCCAGTTTGTGCGGGCTCCGGGCTCAAAGGTCACACTAGCGCCGGTGACGCGCGCCGCCTCAGGCGCCTGAAAGAGCGGATCGACGCGAACGGCGCCGGTGAATCACTGCGACGAGCCCTTCGTAGATGCCTGCGAGCCTGCTTTCTTGGTTTCCATGCTTGTGTTCCTCGAATCAGTTGAAAGCGTTTCAAACGCACTAGCCCAGAATCCGCCAGAAAACTTTCAGAACTCCACCCCCTCAGGTATCGTGGACGTGCTCGCACAAAGTCTCGGGAGGAGGATGGAACGAGCTTTCAGAGGCGCCAATTACTTCCAATGGTGTCATATACTTTCGGAATCAGGAGGAACGGAAATGGAAAAAGTAGCCGGAATCGGAGGGCTGTTCTTCCGAGCTCATGATCCGAAGGCATTGGGGCAATGGTACCTGGAACACCTGGGGATCGCGCTTACACCACAGAGCGAGGGCGCACCCGTTTGGGAGCAAGAGGCCGGACCGACCGTCTTCAGTCCCTTCCCGGAAACGACCAAGTATTTCGGGGATCCGAACAAGGTCTGGATGGTGAACTTTCGAGTGCATGACATCGACAAAATGGTGGCCCAGCTACGAGCGGCAGGAATTGAAGTCAAAGACCCGGAATCTTATCCCAACATTGGGCGCTTCGCTCGTCTGCTTGACTCTGAGGGGAATCCGATCGAATTGTGGCAGCCTGCATAATTGGGCGCTCCACATACGACGCCTTCCAACGCCGAATTCTTGACGGGTGACGGGATGGCATACTTTTCGGCACACGTACCCTGCTCTGCTGCGAAGCGTCGGAACGGGATTCAAGGTGATGATGGAATCCGACTAACTGTCTTGGAGTGAATGGCGGGGACGACGGGACTCGAACCCGCGACCTCTGCCGTGACAGGGCAGCGTTCTAACCAACTGAACTACGTCCCCCGCGCTTTGGGTTGATGCCCAGTGCTGGTGGGCGGTCGAGGACTTGAACCTCGGACCTTCCCGGTGTAAGCGGGATGCTCTAACCACTGAGCTAACCGCCCATCGACCCTTTCCCATCCTAACAAATGCGCCTCGATGAGGCTAGGGGCCTGAGGTCCACGTCCCAGCCTTGGGGACCCCGCGCTCCGGCGGTCACAACCTCGCCAAGCAGAGAGAATGCTCTTATGCCAATTTCGCCTTGCCCCCTCGGGCTCCGCTGAAGTCACGCCCTGATCTCCCGATAAGTTCATAGAGCCCCGAGGGCGGGAGCCGGCACAGGCGCACTGCTGTCCGGTGGAACAGGGGCAAAAATCCGCCTGTTCGAGCGTACAGGTTTTCAGGCGGCGTATCGGATGTTAGCAGATTCACTACGAAGAGGCTTCCGGGCGGTCGGCGGTGAAGCTGGCGCATGCTACGCTCAAATCTCCAGCGGTCCTAGTACCGCGGGCGCACACTCATGTCTTCTCGACTTGGCGAAATTCTGGTCAAAGACAGCCTGATCTCAGCAGATCAGCTCAAGCAGGCGCTCGAGTACCAGAAAAAGAATGGCGGCCGGCTGGGCACCTGCCTTGTCAAGCTCGGGCTAGTCAGCGATGAAGACATCACCGCGGTCCTTTCCCGCCAGTATGGCGTGCCCTCGATCAACTTGAAGTTCTACGAAGTGGATCCGTCGGTGATCAAGCTGGTGCCGCAAGAGACGGCGATCCGCTATCAGATTGTCCCGCTCTCCCGCGTCGGGTCCACACTCACCATCGCGATGACGGATCCCACCAACGTCTTCGCCATGGACGACATCAAGTTCATGACCGGCTTCAATGTCGAGCCGGTGGTGGCCTCGGAATCGGCGATCGGCGAAGCCATTCACAAGTTCTATGGCGCGGTCGAGAGCGTGGAAGAGCTCGACAAGGTGATGAAGGACCTGGCGGGCGAAGATGCCGCCGTCGAATTGGCTTCGGATGAAGCCGAGATGGACCTGGCCACGCTGGAGAAGGCCGCCGAAGAAGCGCCCATCATTAAGCTCGTCAACCTGATTCTGACCGACGCGGTGAAGCGCGGCGCGAGCGACATTCACGTCGAGCCCTACGAAAAAGATTATCGCGTGCGCTTCCGCATTGATGGCGTGCTGCAAAACGTGATGGCTCCGCCGATGAAGTTGAAAGACGCCATCACCAGCCGCATCAAGATCATGTCGAAGCTGGACATCAGCGAAAAGCGGCTCCCGCAAGACGGCCGCATCATGATCAAGTACTTGAAGGACGGGAAAAAGAAAGAACTCGATTTCCGCGTTTCTACAGTCCCGACTCTGTTCGGCGAAAAAGTCGTTCTCCGGTTGCTCGACAAAGAAAACCTGCGCCTGGATATGACCAAGCTCGGCTTCGAGCCGGAATCCCTCTCGAAGTTTGAGCGGCAAATCCTGAAGCCTTACGGCATGGTGCTTGTCACCGGGCCCACGGGCTCGGGCAAGACCAACACGCTCTATTCCTCCGTCGCGCGCCTCAATACGACGGAAACAAACATCATGACCGCCGAGGACCCGGTCGAATTCCAGCTCGCCGGAATCAACCAGGTCCAGATGAAAGACCAGATCGGGTTGAACTTCGCTTCCGCGCTGCGCGCCTTCCTGCGGCAGGACCCCAACATCATCCTCGTCGGCGAGATCCGAGATTTCGAGACCGCGGAAATTGCGGTGAAGGCCGCGCTCACGGGCCACCTGGTGCTTTCCACGCTGCACACCAATGACGCGCCCTCCACGATCAGCCGATTAATGAATATGGGCATCGAGCCTTTCCTGGTGGCCACGTCGGTGAACCTCATCTGCGCGCAGCGGCTGGTGCGGCGCATCTGCGCCGGATGCAAAGAGCCGCTGCAAATCCAGCCGCAAGCGCTGATCGACGCGGGCTATTCGGAAGAGGACTCCAACAAGGTCATCGTCCAGCACGGACGCGGCTGCGGCACCTGCAACAACACGGGCTACAAGGGGCGCGTGGGCCTCTACGAAGTGATGGAGATCAACGACGAACTGCGCGAGCTCATTCTGGTGGGCGCCTCGGCTCTGGAACTCAAAAAGAAAGCGTTGGAAACGGGAATGATCACGTTGCGCCGCAGCGGCCTGATGAAAGTGGCCGCCGGGCTCACGACCATGGAAGAAGTGCTTCGAGAAACTGTTCTGTAAGCGGAGGAGATCATGGCTGGAATCACATTGAGCGAATTGCTGAAGAAGATGATCGAGATGGCGGGCAGCGACCTTCATCTCTCGACCAACAGCCCGCCGCGCATCCGCGTGCACGGCAAGCTGCGTCCGCTCGATATGCCGCCGCTGACGGCTGCGGACACGAAAGCGCTTGCCTACAGCGTGCTCACGGACGTGCAGAAGCACCGGCTCGAGGAAAATCTCGAGCTCGACTTCTCGTTCGGCTTGAAGAGCCTGGCGCGCTTCCGCGGCAATATTTTCCATCAGCGCGGCGCGGTCGCCGCTGTGTTCCGCACGATCCCATGGGAGATCAAGGGCTTCGATGCTCTGGGCCTTCCGCCCATCGTGCGCACGCTGTGCGACAAGCCGCGCGGCCTGGTGCTGGTCACCGGCCCGACCGGGTCGGGGAAGTCCACGACCCTGGCGGCCATGCTCGACAAAATCAACAACGAGCGCGAAGAGCACATGATCACGATCGAGGACCCCATCGAGTTCCTGCACAACCACAAAAAGTGCCTCGTCAACCAGCGCGAGGTGCACTCGGATACGCACTCGTTTGCCAACTCGCTGCGAGCGGCGCTGCGCGAAGATCCCGACGTCGTGCTCATCGGCGAAATGCGCGACCTCGAGACGATCGAGTCCGCGCTGCGCATCGCCGAGACCGGCCACCTGACCTTCGCCACGCTGCACACGAACTCGGCCGTCTCCACCATCAACCGTATCATCGACGTCTTCCCGGCCCACCAGCAGCCGCAGGTGCGCGCCCAGCTCTCGATGGTGCTCGAAGGGATTCTTTGCCAGGCCCTGCTGCCCAAATCCGATGGGCGTGGGCGCGTGATGGTGATGGAAATCCTGATTCCCAATCCCGCGATCCGCAACCTGGTTCGTGAAGACAAGATTCACCAGATCTATTCCGCCATGCAGACCGGCACGGGACAGACCGGAATGCAGACGTTCAACCAGAGCCTGGCGAACGCGTACTTCCAGAAGGTAATCAGTTTGGAAACGGCGCTCTCTCGATCCTCGAATCCCGACGAATTACAGGATTTAATTAATCGAGGGGTGACCTCGCCGCCTGCGGGTGGCAGCAGGGTTCCTGTCCGCCGATAAGCATAGAGGAGGAGGTAACACAACATGCCGGTATTTACATATCGAGGAGTCAACCGGGCGGGAACCACCGTCGCCGGAGAGCGCGTGGCCACGAGCAAAGCCGAACTCGCCTCCATGCTCCGCCGGGAGCAAATCAACGTCAGCAAGCTCTCGGAGAAGGGGAAGGAGTTCAATGTCCCCACGTTTGGCGCCGGGGTGGAGGCCAAGGAGTTGGCTGTCTTCACGCGGCAGTTCTCGGTGATGATCGATGCCGGCCTGCCGCTGGTGCAGTGCCTGGAAATTCTGGCCGGCCAGCAGGAGAACAAGCACTTTCAGAAAATCCTGAACAGCGTGCGCGCGTCGGTCGAAGGCGGCGCCACGCTTTCGGCTTCGATGAAGCAGCACGATAAAGTGTTCGACCCCCTCTACTACAACATGGTGGAGGCGGGCGAGACCGGCGGTATTTTGGACACGATTCTTCAGCGCCTTTCGACCTACATCGAAAAGAACGTCAAGCTGAAGCGCGCCGTCAAGTCGGCGATGATCTACCCGGTCTCCGTCCTCACGATCGCCGGCGGCGTGATTACGCTGCTGTTGTGGAAGGTCGTTCCCGTGTTCGTCACCCTGTTCAATGGCCTTGGCGTCGATCTGCCGCTGCCCACCCGGGTTGTCATCGGGTTGAGCCGATTCATCGGCAGCGTTTATGGAGGCATGATCTTTGTCTTCCTGGTTGGCTCGACAATCGCCTTGAAGATCTGGTATGGCACCCCGCAAGGCCGGATGGTGATCGACCACATCCTGCTGCGCATCCCGGTGATTGGAATCCTGCTGCGGAAGATTGCCGTGGCCCGGTTCACGCGGACACTGGGAACCTTGATCTCCAGCGGCGTGCCCATTCTGGAGGGCCTCGACATCACGGCGCGCACCTCCGGAAACGCCGTGGTTGAGAAAGCCATCTCGCAGACACGCAAGGCGGTCGAAG
This sequence comes from Candidatus Sulfotelmatobacter sp., assembly GCA_035624115.1. Classification (GTDB taxonomy): domain Bacteria; phylum Acidobacteriota; class Terriglobia; order Acidiferrales; family UBA7541; genus Palsa-295. Next base: position 59,027 of record DASPSD010000064.1, read on the forward strand.
CGGGACGCTCGCTGGTCGAACCGCTGAAAGAAACCGACGTTTTCCCCGGCATGGTGACGCAAATGATCGGCGTCGGCGAACAAACCGGCGCGATGGATGCCATGCTTCAAAAGATTGCCGATTTCTACGAGGATGAAGTCGACGTGGCGGTGAAGGACCTGCTGACGGCATTGGAACCGATCATGATCGTTTTCCTGGGCGTGGTCGTCGGCGGCGTGGTCGTTTCCATGTATCTGCCGTTGTTCTCGTTGATCGGCAAGCTGGCCGGTAAATAGTTCCGGCAACCTGCAGCCTGGGCGCGGGCACCCGCGGGTTCGGGCGCCCGCTGGCTGCGGGATGAATGGGTCAACGGGCATTCTCCGCCGGGGCTGCGCCCGTGCGGTGGATCGGGGTCGGCGACGCATCCGAAATGGAATCCAAGTCCAGTTCCTTTGAATGGCTCTCGTGGTTGGGGCGCGTCCGTTTCCTGATCATCACGGTTCTGGTCGGAATCGTCGTCGCCGTTCATCAACTCACTCCCATTCCTCTCCCGGTGCGTTCTTTCATCCCGCTGATCGTGTTCTGGTACACGCTCGCGATCGTTTACGTCATTCTTCAACATTGGATTCCGCAGGCTCGCTGGCAGGCGCCGCTGCAAATGACCTGCGACCTGATCATGGTCACCGGCGTGGTTTACTCGACCGGCGGCCACGACAGCTATTTCCTTTCGCTCTACCTGCTCGCGATCCTGATGGGGAGCGTGCTCTTCTTACGGCGCGGAGTGTTTCTGGTGGCCGGAGCCAGCTTCGTGTTGCTCGGGTCCCTGACGGAGCTGGTGTACTTCGGCGCCATTCCGCGCACGTCGATTTCCGTTCCCGCCGCGCGCACTCTGGAGTCCTGGCTGGCCAGCAATTTATTCGGCTTTTTTGCCGTCGCCTATCTGGGCAGTCTCCTCGCGCAGACCTTGCGCAAAAAAGGCGTCGAGCTGGAAGTAATCAACGAAGAGCTCCGCGACCTCCAGGCTTTCAACCAGCACATCATTGAATCGATGCGCGGCGGCCTGCTTACCACCGACCTCCACGGCCGCATCCTGCTGCTCAATCGCGCGGGTGCGGAAATCACGGGGCAGGGATTCGGCCTTCGCCGCGACGAGATGATTCAGAATGTTTTCCCGGATTTTTGGCCGGTCGATGTGGACGAGCAGGGAATCCCCTCGGCCCAGCGAAAAGAAATCGAATTCCGGACGCCGGAAGGAGCCACGAGATTTCTGGGACTCTCGGTGTCGCCTCTTCGAACCGGTCAGAACCAAACCAGCGGCTACGTTTTCAATTTTCAGGATCTGACGGAACTCAAACGCCTGGAAAGGGAAGTGGCCACCAAGGAACGCATGGCTGCCCTGGGCCGGCTTTCGGCCGCCATCGCTCATGAGATCCGCCAGCCGCTCACCGCTATGACCGGAGCGCTGAAGGAGCTTGCGCGGCTCGCTCCGCTCGAGGAAGACGATAAAAAGCTCATTCATATCGTGAGCCGGGAATCGCAGCGGCTGAACCAGATCATCACCGATTTTCTCGATTATTCGCGCGAGAAGACCTACAAGTTCGCCGAAGTGGACGTGGCCACCGTTCTGGAGGAAACGCTGCTTGTTCTCGAGCGCGATTCCGCCACAAAGGGAACCTACCGCATCGTGCGGAATTTCAACCCCAAGAGCGCCCGTGCGCGGGCCGATCGCGATGCTTTGAAGCAGGTGTTCTGGAATCTTTGCAACAACGCACTGCGAGCCATGCCCAATGGCGGCGTACTCACCGTCGGACTCGAAGCGGACGCCTCGACCGTTCGAATTTCGATCCGCGATAGCGGAATCGGAATCGCGCCCGATAAAGCCACCACTCTCTTTGAGCCTTTTCAATCGGGCTTCACGGGCGGTACGGGTCTCGGGCTGGCGATTGTGTACCAGATTCTTCAGTCCCACCGGGGACGCATCCGCGCCGAATCGGTGGAGGGCAGCGGCGCGACTTTTGTGGTGGAGCTTCCACGCGCCACACGCGCGCGCGAAGCCGCAATGAAAGAAACTGCCGAATCGGAAACAACACTTCGCCCGGTGGGAAAAGGATAGCGCGGGATGCCTCAGTTGCTGGTGGTCGATGACGAACGCTCGATTTGCGAATTGCTGGAAATCAGCTTTCGCAAGGAAGGCCATAAGGTGGAAGTGGCCTCGAGCGGCGAAGCGGCCCGGCGCCGGCTGGCTTCACAGGTGTTCGACATCGTCATTTCCGATATTTGCATGCCCGATATGGACGGCGTCGAGCTGCTGCGCTATTGCAAGGAAGTCTCTCCCTCCACGATTTTCATTCTCATCACCGGAGTCCCGACGATTGCTACGGCCGTTGACGCTGTGAATTTCGGCGCGGACCGCTACGTGATCAAGGGCGACCGCTTGCTCGATGAGCTTCGTCCGGCGGTTCGGCAAATCACCGAAAACCAGCGGCTGAAAAAGGAAGCCGGGGAATTGCGCCGCCAGTTACGCCGCCTCACCGGCTTCGACCACATCATCGGCACCAGCCCCCGGATGCGTTCGCTTTTCGAGCTGATCGAAACGATCGCGCCGCAATCGAGCCGCGTCCTCATTACAGGCGAGAGCGGAACCGGGAAAGAGTTGGTCGCGCGGGCGATCCATGAGAACAGTGCCCGAACTAAAGCGCCTTTCGTCACCATCAATTGCGGCGCGTTTCCGGAAACGCTGCTTGAATCCGAACTTTTTGGCTACATGCGCGGCGCCTTCACAGGCGCCAATGAAAATCGGCGCGGCCTTTTCCAGGCGGCCGATGGCGGCACTCTTTTTATGGACGAGATCGGCAACATGAGCCTGGCCATGCAGGTGAAGCTCTACCGTGTCTTGCAGGAAGGAAAAGTGCGCCCGCTGGGCAGCACCGAAGAATCGCCCGTGGACGTGCGGGTGATCGCGGCCACCAACAAAGACCTGGAGAAGGAAATTGCCGAAGAACGCTTCCGCGAGGATCTTTACTACCGCTTGAGCGTAATCCCCATTCATCTGCCGGCTTTGCGCGAACGCCGCGAGGATATCCCGTTGCTCGCCCGCGCATTTCTCGAGCGCTACTCCAAATCCATGAGTAAGGCGATCGACAGCATCGAGCCCGAAGCCATGCGCCGCCTGGAAGTGTATGACTGGCCGGGAAACGTCCGCGAACTCGAGAACACGATCGAGCGCTCCGTTGCTATGGAGTCCGGCAAACGGATCACGGTCGAGGGTTTGCCAGAGCGCATCACGAATTTCTATCAGCACATGCAGGGCAATCACCACCCCGAGCCGAAGGCCTCGCTGATTCCCGAGGGCGGTTTGGACCTCGAAAGTCACATCGCCAACACCGAGCGCGCTTACCTGCTGGCGGCGCTCGAGCGCGCCGGAGGCGTCCGCGTGCGCGCCGCCGAAATGCTGAGGATGACCTACCGGTCGTTCCGCCACTACGCCAAAAAGCACGGCGTATGACGTATGTCACGCCGGAAGAGGGCAACTCCGGTCGACCTTTTCTGTCATATAGCTGGATGACCGTAAAGGAGCCCTCCGCCGAGTATTAGAGAACCGCCGCGCCCCACCCCTAACTCCTGATTTCTCAGCCCATTACAGGAAGTTCCAAAAGCGTAAACACGCGGCACAGCTTGGTCATCCCTTTGCTCAATCACGGTTGTACCCCGGCAGGGAGTACTCGCGAACGCCAAAGTTCCTATTCGAGGAGAGTTCAAGATGAAGAGACAAAAGGGTTTCTCGCTGATCGAATTGCTGATCGTCGTGGCGATTATTCTGATCATCGCGGCCATTGCAATTCCCAACCTGCTGCGCGCGCGCATGGCCGCCAATGAATCGGCTGCTGTGGGCACGCTCCGCACGGAGAACAGCTCGCTGGCACTGTATTGGTCGAACTGGCAGTCCGGCTATCCGCCCAACATGGGCGTGATGGGCGGCGCTCCGGGTCCGGCCACTTGTGCGGCCAACAACCTGTTGGATAACGTTCTCGGCGTGGCTGGCGCGGCGACCAAGACCGGTTACACGTTCAACTATGCTGGCTTGGTGGCTTGGCCGGCAGGTCCTCCGGCTCCGGCATGTCCCGGCGGTTTCCAGACCTACGGGATTGGAGCGACGCCAGTGGTAGTCGGCTCGACCGGGCAGCGCAGCTTCTGCACGGACGAATCCGGCGTGATTCGGTTCAACCCCACGGGAGCTGCGGCTCCGACCTCAGACGTCGCGTGTCAGGCGCTCATCGACGTGCTTCAGTAACAACTCAATTTGGATCCAGGAGAGGAAGCTCCGGCTTCCTCTCCTCTTCCATTTCGCCCGCTATTTCAACCCCCCAATCAACAGAATCTCTCAATCGGGCATCCAAAGTTGGCGTGCCCCTTTCGGTCAGTTCGACAGGGCAGAAATCGTCAGGGTTTAGATGGGTGCCTGCCGGGCGCGGCCGACGGGGACGCATTGACCATCCGGAACCCCCTTGGAAGTTATTGAAAATACGAAGTATAATGCGTTGTGTCGGAGGAGTAACCGAACTTCCAGCCTTGGCAGAAGCTTTGCAGGTATTCGCTGCGACCCCGCCCCGGGATTGCGCTCAGGGAACGACAAGTTTCGTACCATGATCCAAGGAGAGAAAATGATTAAGAGAGAGAAGGGTTTTTCACTTATCGAATTGCTGATCGTCGTGGCGATCATTCTGATCATCGCGGCCATTGCAATTCCCAACCTGCTGCGCGCGCGCA
>DASPSD010000089.1:0-2685 GCA_035624115.1 Candidatus Sulfotelmatobacter sp.
GACGCCGTCGAATTCATGGACGCCGCCCGCATTTCGGAGAAGGACAAGCAGAAGATCTACCACGAGAACGCCGAGCGCGTTTTCAAGATCAAGAAAAAGAAGTAGGGAGCGCGTGTGGCACAGCAAGACCCGGATTCGAGCAAGGGCTCCGGCGGCTGGGCCCGCCAAGCTGCGCTCGCAATGGACTTGCCATTTGTGCTCGTCGGAGCGGTACTCGTCGGCGGCATCCTTGGCTACTTTCTGGATCGCTGGTTGCACACGAAGCCCTATCTGATGCTCGTGCTGGGCGCGGTGGGATTTTCCGTCGGCGTCCGCGACGTTCTGCGGAGGCTTTCGAAGAATTGAACGTGCCTCCGCTACCGGCAGTGAGCGACGATCCCCACGCACGATTTTCCCGGCGCATTCAATGGCTGACAATTGTGCTCGGTTTCCTCGGAGCCGCCGCCATTGCATTCGCGATTTCGGCCAGAACTGGCGCGGGCGTCGCAATCGGGACCCTTCTCGCCTGGCTGAATTACCGGTGGCTCGACCGCGGTTTGGGCGTCCTGGTTTCTGCCGCGACGGCGCAGGAAGGCAGCCCTCAACCGCGCGTGCCAATGGGTGTTTACGTGAGATTCGCCGGGAGGTACGTGTTGATAGGCGTGCTGGTCTATGTTACCGTTTCTATTCTACATGTACCTCTTCTGGCCGTCGTGGGAGGCCTGCTTGCGCTCGGCGCGGGCGCCATGGCAGAAAGTCTTTACGAACTCTTTGCAGGATCTCCATAGAGAATGACCGAACACCTTAGCTGGTTCACCGTCCTCCTGAACAACTGGTTTGGCGGCGCAACACTGAGCCTGCTGCACGCCTTGCACGTGACGCCGAACGATCCGGCCCATCCTATTCCCAATCACGTGGCGATGGGCATCGTCGTATTCCTGATTGGCGCGCTGTTTTTTCTCTGGCTGCGTCCCAGAATCTCGGTGGAAAAGCCGGGTGCGGCGCAGCAGATCATGGAATACCTGCTGACGAATCCGATGGAGGTGGGAATCGCGGATTTGCTCCGCGACAATGTGGCGCACCATGCCGACAGCTACATTCCGATGGTCGGCTCGATCTCGATCTTTATTTTGATGTGCAACGCGATCAGCATTGTCCCGGCTTTCGATTCGCCAACGGCGGACAAGAGCGTGCCGCTCGCCTGCGCTGTCTTGACGTTCATCTATTACAACTTCTCCGGATTCAAACATCTGGGCGCGAAAGGATACGCGAAGACGTTTGCGGGCCCGATACCGTGGATGGCTCCCGTCCTGTTCCCGGTAGAAGTCATCAGCAATCTGGCGCGCTTGATCTCGCTTACGGTCCGGTTGTGGGCCAACATTGTGGCGAGCGAACTCATCTACGTGATCTTCCTGGGAATGCTGCTCACGCCTGCCCTGAATGTTCGTGTGACTCACCCGGCGCTCGGATTCGTGCTGGCGGTGTTTCCTGCAATATTTCCGATCGCGTTCATTTTGTTGCATGCGTTCGTTGCGGTCGTGCAGGCATTCGTTTTCACGATTCTTCCCTCGGTCTATATAGGATTGGCGACATCCGCGGAGCACTAATAACGGCATGATCCGGCCAGCGTGAGGCCGTTCGCCTCCCAAGGCATCCGGCAACCACCTCCTGGCGGGCCTTTCATACAAAGGAGAGAAGGATGAGGAAAGCAGGAGCAGTTCTTCTGTTGTTGTTCGTAGTTGGGTTGGTGTTTGTTCCAGCGGCCATGGCGCAGGAAGCGGCGGGCAAGCCGCCCGCGTCCGTGGCCACGGGAATTGTCGTCGCGGCCGGATTGTCTGTCGGCATCGCGGCGGGACTCTGCGGCATCGGTCAGGGACGGGTCGGTGCGGCCGCGTGCGAGGCGATTGCCCGAAACCCGGGGGCAGGCGGCGCGATCCGCACAGCGATGATTCTCGGCTTGGTGTTCATCGAAACGCTTGTGCTGTTCACCTTCGTTATGGTGATCCTCAAGGCCAACTACTAAAACGTCGTTGCCTTTGCACGGCAGGCCCAGGGATGCAAATCCCTGGGCCTTCTCATTTCTGGGAGTGGGCATTCAATGGAACAGCAAGGAATTGGGATAACGCGGCTCGGCCAGGTCGCGATCAACGTCCAGAACGTCGAGCGCGCGACGGCCTTCTATCGCGATGTGTTGGGCTTGAAATTCCTGTTCTCGGCGGGGCAGCTCGCCTTCTTTGATTGCGGCGGCGTGCGCCTGATGCTCGACCGGCCCGAAAAGCCGGAGTTCGATCACCCGAGCTCGATTCTTTATTTTGCCGTGCCCGATATCCACGCGGCGCATCAGCGGCTGATGAATTCCGGCGCCCCCATCGTGGAACCGCCCCGTGTCATCGCCCCGATGCCGGATCACGATTTGTGGATGAGCTTCTTTCGCGACACGGAAAGCAACGTGATGGCGCTGATGAGCGAGGTCCCGCGCGCGAAATAGGAGCGCGCCCCCTAGTGCAAGGGGAGCGAGTCGGCCGCGGCTCTGGCGAAATCGAGGACGCGCGAGGGCAGCAGTCCAAGATAGAGGGTGCCCGCCGCGGCGACAAAAATGGCAACGCTGAGGGTGGGCGCAACGGACGAAGGCACGTAGTCCTTCGACGGCTCGGCGAAATACATCGAGATGATCACGCGCAGATAGTAGTAGGCGCCAATGACGCT
>DASPSD010000098.1:0-62270 GCA_035624115.1 Candidatus Sulfotelmatobacter sp.
TCCGTTGGCGATGCTGACTTCAATTTGCCGCAGCAGGGTTACAATCTGCTCGGGCTTATATCGGGTCATAGGCATGACCGGTCTACCTCCAGATGAATTCTCTCTCACTTCACCTGGTACAAAAATGCCCGGTCAGGTCAGTAGACACTCGCGATCGTTGAATGGATACGCTGAACCGCCGAATGGCATTCTTGCCTCCTTTCTATTCCAATTCATGGCAGTTGACCAACTGCCCGTGGAATCTCATATGGGCGCTGAGAGGCCATTCCTGCGCGCCTCGCGGCTCCCGTCGTCCCGGCCTCTAGGTTGTGGCCGGCAGCGCTACTAACTACATGCCCCCATTTTCCCGTTGGGGGGGAAGCTCACGACCGAGCGCGACAACTTGCCAACAATCGGCAGTCTTTTAACGATTTACGCGGGATAGTCTGAGGTAGGGCAAAACCTATCTGAGGCTTCCCGCTTGGACTGCCTTGCGGGCGGGGATCATATGCTTCCCCCTATAGAATTTTTGTCAGGCCCGGTGTGTCTAACCCGAGCGGTCGGTGGCCGCCGAGACCGGCCACGTTCACGCCACGGCCCGACGATGTCGGTTGCGCAGTATCGTGTCTCTGCGAAGACTTGTCAAGCAATTCCGACGCGCTCACCACAAGATATTTGGGCTCGAATGTCCAAAGCGTCAATATATAGGGGTGAGTATGCCGAGTGCGAGAGCACGGATCTAGAGGAGCACACTTAAGTTTGGCCAAGTTCTTCGGATCGCCCGGTCAACCCGCTCGCATAACTACGAGCAAGCCCACTTAATGCCTCTTTCTATGAATCTTGGGGGATCATTCCTTGCGTAGCAAAGGGTCGGGACTTTCGGTAGTTGGCCGGGCACAGCTTGGAGGAAATCAGGCGAAGGGAGAGTCCACAGTTCATGGTCGACGGCAAAAATGCGACAGCAGATCGCTCGTCCCGCGAATTCGTCCGGGTCCGGTGTCGGGACTCCGGTGGAGTCCACTGGACTCCTAAAAGCGGAGACGCAGAAAGCGCGCTAACCAGGACGTTTGTATCGAAGACGCAGCGCAACTAAGCGCCCTTTAGCAGGGAATCCAGCATCTCTGGAGTGAGTCCACGTGCCTTGGCCTTGCGCCCGGCCTCTTCGAGAATCTTTTGCAGAGAAGGGGTTTCGCTGGCTGCCAATTCGCGAAGCCACAAGCCAAGCAAAGCCTGAATCTTCCGTTTTTGCTCGGGAGGGGCGGAGTTGTAGGCTTGGGCAGTTTGTGGGTCGAGCGGGATGGTGATTGTTGCCTTGGTCATTTTCGTGGCTTCGGCCCATTTTACGGCAAAAGGCGCCTGGGTGCGAGACCACCGCGAGGGATGGGCGGACCCTCATTGCGAACGACACCAGCTAATCGCTTGCTGTGGAACTCCCACGGGATGACAACAGTAGGGTGGTCAACGGCCGGAGGCTAGGGAGCGAATATGATCGAGGTCCAATTTTCCTTTGGCGCCCCAGCCGGTGGTTCCGGCGGGAATTTTGGGGCGAAACTCTTCGTAGAGGCCGAAGGCGCCTTGCATTAGGTCCTCGGGCTCGTAGGATTTTGCGAGGTCGCGCATCGCTGCGCGCGCGGCGGCGAGCGAATCTCCGAATTTGCTTTCTAAATAGCGCTCGACGCCCGCCGGGTTGATAGGGACGTCCTTCGTCACCGCTCGCACTCCGTCGGCTGTATTGATGGCGGGGACGCGGCGGCCGCAAATCTCGATGGAGAATTCTTCGCCTCGTTTTTGGGCGCGTGCTTTTTTCAGTTCCGCGGGCACGGGTTTGAAAATGCCCAGGTGCCGGCCTTTGGATTGAGCCGTGAGACCGGCGACTGCCTTGCCGAGCGTTAGCGCCTCGTCGGGCTTGAAGCCGAGCCGCTCGGCAACCGTCGCGGCCCACAGGGTCAGGACGGGAGCGCGGCTGATCAGAATTTTGTGCTCGGCCATGGATGGAAGCCTACCGGAAATTGTCGCGCGAGATCAATTCCCTCTGCCGCCCGCCGGCCCTCTCTCCTCGTACTACAGGTGCCCGAGCGCCCAGGCCTCTGGCGAAGCGTGCCTCTCTCGGAAGTGTGGGCCCAGGCGCGCCCAAAGCGTCGGGAACGTGCGAGATGGGGGCGTTTGGAGGCGTTTTAGGGCTGTTTTAGGCGTGTTTTAGGTCAAGGTACTTGACCTACTTAGGTCAAGTACCTTGACCATTTTAAGGACGGAACGGCATACCTTTAGGTGACGGTTTTTTCCGCCTACAGCGGACAGGCCCCTAACGGCGGAAAGTGGAAAAGGGAAAATGGATCCGCCTGCGACGAGCGTTCCGCGAGTAAGCAGGGCAGGTTCGAGTTCCTCGGAAAAGGCAAAGGCAAGGCGGGTCTCAGACCTGCCCCTACGAAGCGACTCACCAAGAACTACTCACTACTCACCACTCACGAGTCACCAGCCACTCGTCGCTAACCACTTGCGAGAGGATCTTCTAGGCGCGGGCTTTGGTGGACTGAGACTCCAGGCGCGCGATGGTTTCGCGGAGCCACTGGCGCATGGCGTCCTCGACTTCGTGGAATTCGGCGCAACGGTAGAGGTTATCGAGCGTTTCGCCCTTGTCGTTCAGGGGAATATGGCGGCACGGGATCTGCTGTTCGCGTGCTTCTTTGGGGACGAACTGCATCAGCACGCAGTGCTCGCACGGCTCGGGCTTATCGGGCCGATCGTAATTCATGCAGGAGGGAGAATCCTCGAACACAAGCGATGCGCGGTGAGGCTCCCGGGGAGAGCGGCCGTAACCGCCCTTCTCGAGAAAATTCAGCTCCGCTTTGAGGACCTCGAGAATGTTGCGGTCGTCGTCAGGATTGTTCGCTGCCATAACTCCCTCCAAGCGCCACAAGTGTCCCGTAAAGGCGGACTTTAGAACGGTGATTTGGCTCACCTTCAATTGTGACACAGGTCACAGGAAAAATCGGCCATTTCGCTGCTTACTTGATGCAAGTCACAACCCGAAGTGACGATCGCCGGAGGCAGCCATGACCATGATCGGACACGACACTCAAACTTTGCTGCAGGGCAAGCGCGAGACGCCGCAAGCTGGGAATCAAGCCAGCGCGCACGGCCCCAGCCACGTGGCCGGTCACATTCCGGCTCACACGACAAAAACGCCGTACGGCTTGCAGGTGATCGAGAGCTGCCTGAATTGCCCGATGCGGCAGGAGCGGCTTTTCTGCAATCTCTCGCCGCGAGCTGTCGAGGGGCTGGCGGCAATTTCGTCGTCGGCGACGTATCCGAAGGGCGCGATTTTGTTTGTCGAAGGACAGGAGCCGCGCGGCGTGTTTGTGATTTGCAATGGGCGGGTGAAGCTGACGGCGAGCTCGTCGGAAGGGAAATCGTTGATTACAAGGATTGCGGAGGCGGGCGAAGTGGTGGGGCTGCCGGGTACCCTTTCGGGAAAGCCGTATGAGCTGACAGCCGAAGCACTGGAGCCGATCCAGGCGAATTTCATTCCGCGCGATGTGTTTTTGCAGTTCCTGCGGGAGCACGGCGAAGCGGCGCTGCGGGTGGCGGAGATGTTGAGCGAGATTTATCACGCGACGCACCGCGAGATTCGGTATCTGGGGCTTTCCGGAACGGCGTCGCAAAAGCTGGCACGGTTCTTGCTGGACTTCACCGGCTCCCAACCGGTGGAGAGTGGCACGGTTCGTGCAACGATGACCCTCACGCACGAGGAGATAGCGGAAATGATAGGAGCGTCGCGGGAAACCGTGACGCGGCTGTTCGGGAGTTTTAAGAAAAAGGGCTTGATAGAAGTGCACGGTTCGACGCTGGTTTTGAAAAGTCGAAAAGCGCTGCAAGAAGCTGTGCAAACGTAGTTTACCCCCCTTCTGCTGGACGCTTGGAAAAGTCACTTCGACGTGTGACGCGCGTCACAGCTTACCAAACATTAGAAAATCATAATCCGAGCCCAGATGTGCGCAGGGTGTGGAAGCAAGTTTCGAAATGGGATGAGGGAGGCGCAAATGGGGATGGGTCACAATTTTGAGTTTTCGCGGATACGCACGGCGGTGTTGTTCCTCCTCGGCAGCGCGGCGCTCGCAATCCCTGCGCACGCGCAGGGAAACAAGGCTGCACCGGGCCCGGCCGGAGCCACATTTGTAGGCTCGGAGACCTGCAAGACGTGCCACGAAGAAATCTTCAACGGCTGGGAGAAGAGCCCGCACTGGAAGCAGACGCTGAAAGAAGGCGGGATCTCGAAGCACGGCTGCGAGGACTGCCACGGGCCGGGGAGTGCTCACGTGGAGGGCGGCGGCGACAAGACCAAGATCTTCATGTTCGAAAATGCGAGCAGCAATGACATTAACGCTCGCTGCCTCACGTGCCACGTGGGTGGCCCGGAGCACATGAATACGATCAACTCCGAGCATGCGAAGAGCGGCGTGAGCTGCGCCTCGTGCCACTCCCCTCACCACTCGGAGTCGAGAGAGTTTCTGTTGAAGAAATCAGAGCCCGAGCTTTGTTACTCATGCCATCTCGCGCAGAAGGCGCAATTCGACATGCCGTTCCACCACCGCGTGAATGAGGGCCTGGTCCAGTGCAGCGACTGCCACAATCCGCACGGCACGGTGGGGCCCAAGCAGGTCCGGGCTTCATCGACGCAGAACGCGATCTGCTTCAAGTGCCACGCGGACAAGGAAGGGCCTTTTGTGTACGAGCATGCGCCGGTAAAGACCGACGGATGCACGTCCTGCCATCTGACACACGGCGGACCAAATCCCCACATGCTGAAGCTCAGCAACGTCAACCTGCTTTGCCTGCAATGCCATACGACGTCAACCTTCAGCACCGCGCCGGGGGCACCCTCGTTCCATAACCAGGCCACTTTCTTCCAGGCATGCGTGTTGTGCCACTCGCAAATTCACGGCTCCAACTTCGATGCGACGTTGTTCAAATAGGAGCCGCGATGAGCCCAATCAAAGCAGGGGAAAAGGAAACCAGGCCCGAAGTGAAATTTCCGGGAGGGAGAGGGAGGAAAGCCATGAGAAGTCGCCCCGGAGTTTGCTCGATCGCGTTCGTCCTATTTGCCGTGGCACTCTTCCTTTCGCCAGCGGCTCGCGCGCAAGACGATTCCGGCGAGTCGAAAGGAACGAATTGGGGCGATTACAACATCCACCAGTCCGTCGAGTTCGGGTATCGGGCGAACGAAATCAGCGGCAACCAGGACACCTACGGCACGTTTGTCAACCTCGGTTCCGGCGTTCGCCTGTTCGATTACACCCTGGAGATGCGTTCCCTCGATCACAACGGATTTCTGTTCGATAATCTGACTTTCGCCAACTTCGGATATGGCGGCGATCCCAACGACGTGTCGCGGCTGCGCATCCAGAAGAATAAGAAGTACGACTTTCGCATGCAATTCCGCCGCGACAAAAACTTCTGGGACTATAACCTGTTCGCCAACCCGTTGAACCCGGCGGCATTGAACCCGGTTGGTTCCGAGACGACCGGCTGCATAGTCAGCCCGCCCACGGCGGTCCACCCTGGTCTCCCGGGGTATTGCTCGAACCCTGCTATTGCGGCTGTCAATTCACCGCATGCGCTTGATCTGGTGCGACGCATGCAGGATTATGATCTGACGCTGTTTCCGAATTCGGCGATACGATTCCGGCTGGGCTATTCGCGGAACCGCGATTTGGGGCCCGGTTTCTTCACCACCGATGGGGGAACGATATCGGATTTTCCGGAGACATATAGCTACACGACGAATGCGTATCGCGCCGGCGTCGATGTGAGAATCCTTCCCCGAACAACCATCTCCTATGACCAGTTCCTGAGTTACTTCAAGCAGGACAACAGCGTCACCGATAACCCCGCCGTCACTCCACAGAATTTCGGATTCCAGCTCGCAAACCCCACGGTCAACGGCACTCCAGCGGGCACGCCGGTGGACTTGGGGTTGATCTGGAGCACGCAAACTCCCGCTGAGGCGCTCCCTTGCAGCGCGATCGCCGCCCCCATCATCAATTTTGGGACCGCGCCGCCGACCCTGACCAATGCCGCTTGCAACGGATTCTTGTCCTACAGCCAAGTGGGCAATCCCCGGAACTCGATTCCCACCGAGCGGGTCCGCTTCCAGTCGAACTACTTCGAGAAATTCGAAATGTCCGGCTCGGCCGGATACAGCTCAAGCGACTATAAATACACCGACCTCTCCGAGTTCGTGAATGATTGGACCGCCCGGACGGCCACGCGTGGAAGCACGGCCGGGGGACCAATAGAAACCAAGCGCGTTTCGGTAAACGCGGATTGGTCCGGCGCGTATTTGGTGACCGAAAAGTTCCGAATCGTCGACAGATTCCGCTATGACAACTGGCGCACTCCGGGGATGTGGGTGCTCAACGAGACGAATATTTTCGCCACCGGCTTTGCGGGCATAACAGGGTTGCAGCAAAATCAAGCCGTCTTTAACGCGGCCAATTGCCCTCTAGGGGACTTCAATGCGGTGACGTGCCCGTTTCACACGGCCGGCTCGGGCGCGGACGTGACGAACGGCCTCGGTTTGACGTTTTTGGGCCAGAACCTGAAATCCAACACAATTGAGGCGGAATACGACTACAACAGGCGCGTAAGGGGTTATATCGGTTACCTCTACACGAACCGAACCATTGCCCAACTGGACGCGACTACGAACGGCGATACCGACACCAGCGGGGCCGCTTGCGGCAACCTGGGTTGCTCGCTGACTTATTTTCCGGGTGGGACAGCGGCAGCGGCAACGGCGGCGAATGATTTCCTCGCCGCACGCGGTAGTTGCGCGTTTCCAGCCGCGCCTGCTCCCCATGTGCTCCCTGCGGGCTGCACGCTCAATGCGGACGGGTCGATCACTTTTATCGGTCCTGCGGGGCCGGCCCCAACCCGCACTCTAACCACCATCAACACGAATGCGGCGTTGCTCGGAGCGGTTGTTCGGCCGATTGACGCCCTGCGCATCAATGCCGATCTGGAGTTTGGCTTTAACGACAAATCCTATACGCGGATCGATCCCACGGTGGTGCAGTCTTATAAGCTGCATGTGAATTACAAGCCGCGGCCGTGGGCGATGCTGGATGGCGCGCTGGAGATTCACGAGAACCGCGACAATGCGACCGACGTCAACAACCGGGAGCACGACCGCTCGTACAGCTTCGCCGCGCTGCTGATGCCGAATCGGCGCCTGTCCGTCGATTTCGGATACAACTACTGGGACGTTTACACCCAGTCAGAGATCTGCTTTAACTATTCCATCAGTTACTCGAACTTCCCCGCTGCCGGCACGACGGTCTTTCAGACCTCTCCCCCCGGAGTGGCAACAACGGCGTGCCCGATTGCGGGCGCCTCCGTTCTTACCGGAGCGGGTCCGAATGGAGCTCTTTCCACCTACTCGAGTAACGACCATTTTGCCCACGCCGCGCTGGTGTATAAACCCGGGAAGCGAATAACGACAACGGTGGGTTATGGAGGCAGCTTCGTGCGCGGCAGCTCGATTTTCCTGAATCCGCTCACGCCTTCCGGCACACTGGATTACAACTATCAAAGACCCTATGCGACGATTGTCGTCGACATCTACCGGGGTTTCAGCTACAAGACGAGCTGGAACTATTACGGGTTCACCGAAACGGGAACCACGAACCCGTTCGGACTAGGTGGGATCCCGTTGCAGGACTTCAACGGGAGCAACCTCACATTCTCGTTCCGGTATGCGTTCTAAGCAGAGGAACGCTGGACGCGGCCGGAGTGTGGTATCTTTCGACGCCTTCCGAGGAGGGAAGCGATGACTCATGGAATAATTCGAATGGGGCTTACGGTGCTGGTGCTTGCGACGCTCGTGCTGCTTTTCTCCGCGCCGGTGCAAGCGCAGGATGCGGCCGGCGTGTATAAATCAAAGTGCGCGATGTGCCACGGGCCGGATGGCGGCGGCGATACTCCCACGGGCAAGGCCATGAAGGTCCGCGATCTGCGGTCGGAGGACGTGCAGAAGCAGAGCGACGCCGAATTGACCGGCATCATCACGAACGGCAAAAACAAAATGCCCGCCTACAAGGGCAAGATCGACGATGCGCAGATCAAGCAGTTGGTGGGTTTCATCCGAGACTTGGGCAAAAAGAAGTAGCGCGATTTAGAGTACAGAAGAGCGAAGAATCTTCAGCGGCGCCCGGAGAGGCGCGAGGTTCTTCGCTCTTTTCACAATGAGTTCCTTCGAAACCATCCGCCTGTGGCTTCGTCCCGCCGTCTATCTCAGCCGCAACACGCTCACATTAACCGGCGCGGCCGCGCTGTTCCTGCTCTCGGGTTTTTCGTTTGTGTCTGCCAAAGAACCCGCGCGCGATAATCAAGCCCACGCGTCCCAATCGGGCGAGGAGTGTCTTGCCTGCCATGGCGAAAAAAGCCTGACAACTACGAGGGTTGGAAAGAGCGTCTCCCTGTTCGTGGAGGCGAAGAAATTCTCGGCGTCAGTTCACGGCAGCCTTGGCTGCACCGGGTGCCACGCCGACCTAGCGGGCAAAGACTTGCCTCATGAGGCGCCGCTGGCCAAGGTAGATTGCGGGACATGCCATCCCACCGAGCAGGAGCAACATGCCCGCTCGCTACATGGGAAAGCAATCGCCCGTGGCGACCCGCTGGCGCCCCACTGTGTCGACTGCCACGGCAACCACGACATCTTGCCTGTCAAAGACCCGCGCTCCGCAGTGGCTCCTCTCAAAATTCCTTTCGTCTGCGGCAAATGCCATCGGGAAGGAACACCCGTTCAGTTAAACCGCCCGATCCCGCAAGACAATATCCTGGAAAACTACTCCGAAAGCATTCACGGCGAAGGCCTTCTGAAAAAGGGCCTCGTCGTGTCACCGACGTGCGCCACCTGCCACACTGCTCACCTGATCCTGCCACACACCGATCCCGCGTCGTCCATCGCCCGCCGGAACATTGCCGCAACCTGTACCAAGTGCCACGCTCAAATCGAATCGGTGCATCGCAAGATCATCAAAGGCGAGCTATGGGAAAAAGAAGCCAATGTTCTGCCGGCCTGCGTGGACTGCCACCAACCCCACAAGATCAGGAAAGTCTTCTATACGCAGGGCATGGCCGACGCCGACTGCATGCGGTGCCACGAAAACGAGCGCCTCAGGCGGGCCCGGGACGGAGCGCCGCTATATGTCCGCGCGGAAGAGCTGGAAAAGTCGCGCCACGCGAAAGTGACCTGCAGCCAGTGCCATTCGGAAGTGAACGCCTCCCGCCTTCGGCCCTGCGAAACGATTACGCGCGAAGTGGACTGTTCCTCGTGTCACGATGCGATCGGAAGACAATACCTGAGCAGCACGCACGGCCAGCTCCTCAGCAGAAAAGATCCCAACGCACCGTCCTGCAAGGAGTGCCACGGCAATCATGCTGTGCTCGGCAAACAAGATCCTCAATCGCCGACTTTTTCTACCAATGTTCCAGCACTGTGCGCGCGTTGCCACCACGAGGGGCAGAAGGCTGCGCTGCGCTACACCGGCCGCCAGCATGAAATTATCGAACACTACACCGAAAGCATCCACGGCAAGGGATTGCTGAAGAGCGGCCTGACGGTGACAGCCACCTGCACCAGTTGCCATACGGCTCACAGGGTGTTGCCCCGCTCGGACCCCGAATCCAGCGTGAATCCGAACAATGTCCCGGCGACGTGTGGGTTGTGCCATCACGGTATTCAAGAGCAGTTCGATAACAGCATTCACGCCAAACGAGTGGCGAAGACCAATAAAGACTTGCCGGTTTGCAGCGATTGCCACACGGCCCATTTTATCCGCCGGACCGACGAGGACGCTTTCCGGCTCGATATCCTGACCAAGTGCGGGCGGTGCCACGAAGAGATTGCCAAGACCTATTTCGACACTTATCACGGGAAAGTGTCACGGCTGGGATACACAAAGACAGCCAAATGCTATGACTGCCATGGCGCCCACGACGTGCTTCCGGTTACGGATCCCCGCTCGCATTTGAGCCGCGCGAATGTGGCGGCAACATGCCAGAAGTGCCATGCGGGAGCCACCCGCCGCTTTGCCGGATACCTGACGCACGCCACGCATCACGACCCACGCAAATATCCCTTTCTGTTCTACACATTTTGGGGAATGACAACCCTTTTGGTTGGCACGTTTGTCGTCTGCGGCCTTCATACCCTGCTCTGGCTGCCTCGTGCTCTGCAGATGCAGCGCGAGTTGAGCGCCGCCGAGGAAGAAAAGGCAGGACAGCCCAAAACAGAGACTCCAGCAGGGCCGGAGATTTCCAGGGACAAGGACGGCTGAGATGGTAGAGGGCGGGCGTGAACAAAAGCAGTACGTCCGATTCACCCGGCTGCACCGCGCCCTGCACGCTGGCATGATTATCAGCTTTATGAGCCTGGCGCTGACGGGACTGACGCTGAAATTCTCATACACGAGTTGGGCGGCAGTGCTGTCCCATTTGCTGGGGGGATTTGAGACGGCAGGTTATATCCACCGGTCCGCAGCCGTGGTGATGTTCGGCATCTTCGTTGTACATCTGGTGGATGTCTACCGCTTAAAGAGGCGCGAATACGGCACGTGGCGGGAGTTCCTGCTGGGGTCAAACACCATGCTCTTCACACGTAAGGATTTCTCGGACTTGGTCGCCACGCTGAAGTGGTTCATCGGGTTGGGTTCACGGCCGGCTTATGGACGCTGGACTTACTGGGAAAAATTCGATTATTTCGCGGTGTTCTGGGGGATCGCCATCATCGGTTCAACGGGCCTTACTTTGTGGTTTCCGGTGTTTTTCACGCGCTTCCTCCCGGGATGGTTCATCAATGTCGCGACCATCATCCACAGCGATGAGGCCCTGCTGGCCACCGGCTTTATCTTCACCGTGCATTTCTTCAACACGCACCTGCGTCCGGAGAAGTTTCCGATGGATATCACCATCTTTACAGGGCGCATGGCGGTGGCCGAACTGAAAAGAGACAAGTCACTCGAGTATGAAGCCCTTGTGGCCAGCGGCAAGCTGGAAGAAAAACTCGAGGAGCCCTATCAGCTGATCGTCATCCGGGTGATCCGGGCCTTCGCCTGGATGGCGCTGGCGGTGGGATTCGGAATCGTACTCTGGATTGTGTACGCCATGCTGTTTGCATACCGGTAGAGGAGAGTCTGCGGTGGAGACGGAAGACGCAAATCGCGCAAGCATCGCATTTCCCAGCGGGCTGCTGGTTGTGCTCGTCTGTGTCTCCTCCGCTCGCTCTGGGACAAAAACTCCTGCGGGTCTGCGGGACGCGGCCGGATTGTGGTATCTTTCGCCGACTGAAACAGACCGGCGCCGAATTGACCGGCGTCATCACGAACGGCAAAAACAAGATGCCGGCGCACCAGGGCAAGCTCGACGACGGCCAGATCAAGCAGCTCGTGGCTTTTGTCCGAGACTTGGCCAAGAAAAAGTAGCTCGATCTAGAAGACTTCAGAGCGAAGAATCTTCAGCGACGCCCGGAGAGGCGTGGGGTTCTTCGCTCTTTTCACAATGAGTTCCTTCGAAAGCATCCGCGTCTGGCTTCGTCCCGCCGTCTATCTCAGCCGCAACACGCTGACTTTGACGGGGGCGGTCCTCACCAGCAGCTCGGCTCTCACCCTGATCGCGTTCTGGATCTTCAATATCGTGATGGCCCGGACGGTGGACCCGTATCTGGGGATCATATTCTTCCTGATCCTCCCCGGGATTTTCGTGATTGGGCTTGTGCTGATGCCGATCGGAGCCATTCTCGAGCGGCGTCGGCTCATTCTTGCGGGCGAGCTCCCGCTGGCTTATCCGAAGGTGGATTTCGCGGAAGCGGCGTTGCGGCGGGCGTTTGCATGGACTGCCGGATTGACGATGGTGAACGTGATTATTTTCACCGCGGCTTCCTACGAGGGCGTCACCTACATGGACACGCCGCAATTCTGCGGGCAGACCTGCCACACCGTGATGCAGCCGGAATTCACCGCGTATACCAGTTCACCGCATCAGCGCGTGGAATGTGTGGGATGCCATATCGGGCCCGGCGCAGGGTGGTTCGTGCGCTCGAAACTTTCCGGCGTCCGGCAAGTATTTGCCGTGACCTTCCACACGTATCACCGCCCCACTCCTTCGCCGGTCGAACACCTGCGCCCGGCTCGGGAAACCTGCGAGCAGTGCCACTGGCCGCAGAAATTCACGGGTAACCGGCTGGACTTGGTCCGAAAGTTTACCGACGACGAGAAAAACACCGAATTGACCACCGTACTGCTGCTGAAGATCGGCGGCCGCACCTGGAACGGCGCCGTAGGAATCCACGGCCGCCACCTGGATACAAATTACCCGATCGAGTACATTGCGACCGATCGACAGCGACAGACGATCGCGCAGGTCAGCTACAAAGACAGTACCGGCAAGGGAACCGTTTTCACCAACACGGATACAAAGCCCACCGCGGAACAGCTCGCCGCTGGCGAACACAGAATTATGGATTGCATCGACTGCCACAACCGCCCGACGCACACCTTTCAATTACCCGACCGCGCCGTGGATCTGGCCATGGCACAAGGGCGCATCAGCGCCGAGCTGCCTTTTATCAAGAAGAAAGCTGTGGAAGCGCTCAAAGTGAATTATCCCGATCGCGACGCTGCTTCGCAGGGAATTGCGGCAGCTCTGGAGGATTTCTACCGCACGTCTTACCCCGACCTGCATCGCGAAAAGCACGCGCTTGTGGAAACAGCGATCCTTGAAGTGCAAGCGCTCTACTCGCGGAACGTGTTTCCGGCAATGAAAGTTACCTGGGGGACGTATCCGAACAACCTGGGCCATACCGACTTCCCCGGATGCTTCCGGTGCCACGACGGGAGCCACACCACCGCCGACGGGCGGACCATTCCGAATGATTGCGACACCTGCCACTCGCTGCTCGCGATGGAGGAACAAAATCCGAAAGTTCTGACCGAACTGGGTCTGAAGTAGGGTTTTGAAGATGGAGCAGGCCAGCTCCAAGAGTAATCGAATGTGCGGCTTCCTGCGGCACACGCCGTGGCCCGCATTCTCCCTCGCGGCTGAACTTCTGCTCGTCCTACTTTGCGCTCTGAGGATCCACGCTCAAGCTAAGGCTCCTCCCAATCCTGACGACGATTGCCTCGCCTGCCATGGCCAATCCGACCTGAAATCGGAAAAAGGGAAGAGCGTGTACGTGGATGCGGCGAAGCACAAGGCGAGCGTGCACGCGGAGGTCAACTGTACGGCTTGCCACACCGACATCAAGGAATTTCCGCATCCCGCCAAAATCAAGAGCGTGAATTGCGCAGCGTGCCACGCGGAGCCTGCCGCCGACCTGGCGAAAGGCGTGCATGCCGCGCTGGGCGCTGATGCTTGTACGAGTTGCCACGGACCGGCACACGAAGCGCAACCCGCCGCGAGCATCGCGCCCCGGGTGTGCGCCGAATGCCACGCCAGTGAAGTAATGGATTTCAACGCCAGCGTCCATGGCGCGGCGGCAAAGAACGGCGACCCGCAAAGCCCCGGCTGCCAATCGTGCCATGGACCGGCGCACAAGATCGTGCCGGACTCGGATCTCAAGTCGCCCGTGGCGAAGAAGAATCTCCCGCAAACGTGCGCGGGCTGCCACTCGAATCCCGTCTTCGTCGCCCGGCACCCCATCCCGTTCGCTCATCCGGTGGAAGCTTATAAGCTCAGCGTCCACGGGAGAGCGACTGCGGGCGGGAATGAAGCGGCGGCTTCGTGCTCGGATTGCCACGGGACTCACGCGATTTTCTCGCCGCAGAATCCTCGCTCAAAAATCAATCACTGGAATGTGCCAGCCACGTGTGGCGCTTGTCACACCGAGATCTGGAAAACCTATCAAGCAAGCGTTCACGGACAGGCGGTGGCGCATGGATCGGCCGATGCACCCGTGTGTACGGATTGCCACGGCGAACATAACATCCTGGCGCCGAGCGAGCCGGGATCACCTGTCAATCCGAGCCGCGTCTCAGCGGTTACCTGCGGGCGCTGCCATGGCAACGAGCGGCTGGATGCGCGCTACAACCTCCCTGCCGATCGGGTTCCCACCTACGCAAACAGCTATCACGGCCTCGAATCGCGCGCCGGGGGGCAGACGGTGGCGAATTGCGCTTCCTGCCACGGGGTCCACAATATTTTTCCCTCGAGCGACCCGCGATCCACAATTAACTCCGCCAATCTGGCGCACACTTGCGGGAGCTGCCATCCCGGGGCGGGGACAAATTTTGCGATTGGGCCGGTGCACGTGCGCGCGCAGGCGAAGAGCGAAAACGTGGTGGTGAAATGGATCCGCCTCACGTACTGGGTGCTGATTCCATTTGCAGTTGTATTCATGTTCCTGCACCACCTGCTGGACTTCATCCGCAAGTTCCGGAGGAAAGGGCCGCGCAGCGAATCCGGGGCCGAAGTGATGCGGATGAATTTGAACTTCCGGATCGCGCACTGGCTCACGGTGGTGAGTTTTCCGGTGCTAGTGGTGACAGGATTTGCGCTGAAATTTCCGGAAGCGTGGTGGGCGAAGCCAATGCTGCTGTGGGAGAGCCGGTTTGCGTTTCGCGGGCTGGTGCATCGTGCGGCGGCGGTGGTGCTGCTGGCATCGCTGGCCTACCACATCGTCCACCTGATCGTGGTGCGGCGCGACCGCGTGATTCTCGAGGCGATCATTCCGCGCCTGAAGGATGCGGAGGATCTCGTGGGGATGTTCCTCTACAACCTGGGGCTCTCGGCGGCGCAGCCGACTTTCGGGAAGTTCAACTACGTGGAGAAAATAGAATACCTGGCGTTCATGTGGGGCACGATGGTGATGGCGCTGAGCGGATTCATCCTGTGGTTCAATAATTTCGCGCTGCGCTACTTCCCGAAGTGGGTTTCCGATGCGGCGACGGCGCTTCATTATTACGAAGCGATCCTGGCGACGTTCTCGATCCTCATCTGGCATCTCTATACCGTGATTTTTGATCCGGATGTGTACCCCATGGACCGGGCGTGGCTCACGGGAAAAGCGTCTGTCGATCACTTGCATCACACCCGCGCGGCGTATCTGGAAGAATTGCTGAAGGCCGAAAAACAAGAGAAGGAACCGCCGCGAGACGAAAAGATCCATCCAAAGTCTCCTGCAGGCGACTCTTAACTCGCCGGCAGAAAGATCTCCCCATTCCCGCGGCGCCGGCTCGCGGGGCGGACCGCAATCAGGGGTGACTATGCCTACTTCTTTTGCAGGCTGCGAATGTAGTCGACGAGCGACTTGATTTGTTCGGCGCTCAGGCCCTTCTGCGAGAACGCGTGCGAGGCCTTCTTTTCCTTCCCGCCGTTCGCGATCATGTCGGTAATTTCTTCGTCCGACTTTTTCTTGGCTTCGTCGGAAACAAGGCTGGGAGCTTTCAGTGCCGGCTTGCCGGCAGCGTCGGCGCCATGGCACATGGCGCATTTGGCTTTGTAGAGGTCCGCGCCGGTGTCTGCGGCGAAGGCGGCGCGAGGGATAAGCAGGAACGAAAGAGCGGCGAAGGCGACAACCAGGACAGCGCTTTTGCTGATTTTCATCAGAGGTACCTTTCGTCGTTGATTTGAATTCAATTGCGATTGCTGAGCCGAACGCGGTTCAGGAAGGGGAACACGCATGATACATCGGGCGGCGGCGAATGGCTACGGCCGATTCGCCGGGAAGCGCCCCGGAGGGCGGCGCGGGCGGCCCCGCGGAGGCAGCGCTATGATGTTAGTCGCTATTATGTTACAGTCCCTCTCAAATGTGCGTTGCGGCCTTTCGCGCCGCGGCGTGCGAGAAGGGATCTTCAGGAGAATTCCGCATGGCCAGCGCCAAAGCCGTTCCAATCCCCCCGCACTCCCCCGAGGCGAGGAGCCGCGAGTCTCTGGGGCTCCGCGAGAGAAAAAAGGCCAAATTGCGCCAGCAGATCATCGAAACAGCGATCAAACTTTTCCGCAAGCACGGATATGAGAACACGCGGATCGATGATATCGTCCGCGCCCTGGAAATCAGCCAGCCGACTTTCTTCCGTTATTTTCCGAGCAAGGAAGACGTGTTGCGAGTCGTGGGCCGGCGCGGATTCTATTGCATCGCGAAGAAGATTGAATCTGAATTGTCGAGCGAAGTGACCACGGGGGACCGCTTGCGCCGGCTCTTCCAGACGCTCGCTCGCGAAGCGGAAGCGGACCGTCCTCTGTGGCAGGCAGTGGTTCTTTCCGGAGCCATGGACCCGGTGCGGTCTCCCGATGTACGCCAGCCGGAAGAAGTGGCGGCGGGACAGCTCCGGGAAATTCTTGCGCAGGGCCAGAAGCGGGGCGAGATCACGCGCGATTTTCCGGCCGCGCACCTTGCCGAGTTCATGGAGGGGCTGTATTTCACCGTGGTGCGGCACTGGGCGGTGGACCTGCCGGGGCCGCACAAGCTGACGGAGCGGGTGCGCAGCGCGGTGGAATTTTTCCTGACCGGCGCGACGCCCTGAGCAAGAACTCGAAATCTAGCCTTCGGACGAGCTGAGCGTTGATTCCCTCAGCGGCTGAAGCCGCAATCTCATTTTGTTGTTTTCGGCACGGCTGAAGCCGTGCCCTGACGGATGATGCAAGATATGAAGGCTGCCGTACTGCACGAATTCAAATCGCCGCTGCGGTTCGAAGAGGTGCCGCGGCCGGAGCTGGGACCCGAAGACGTTTTGATCCGGGTCGAAGCCTGCGGAGTGTGCCATTCCGACTTGCATGTGGCTGATGGGGATTGGGCGCAATTGAAGCCCATCACGAAATTGCCGCTGATTCTCGGGCACGAAATCGCGGGAGTGATTGTCGAAAAGGGCGCGCAGGTAACCGAACTCGGAATCGGCGATCGTGTGGGAGTGCCGTGGCTCTACTGGTCGTGCGGCGCCTGCGAATTCTGCAAAGAGGGAAATGAAAACCTGTGCTTGCAGCAAAAGATCACGGGCGTGACCGTGGACGGCGGCTATACGCAATTCGTGAAAGCGCGGGCGAGCCATGCGGTCAAAATCCCCGAGAGCGTGTCTTTCGTTGAGGCTGCGCCGCTTTTCTGTGCGGGAGTGACCGTCTATCGCGCGCTCAAGCAGGCGAAGATTATTCCGGGGCAGCGCGTGGCCGTATTCGGCGTGGGCGGATTGGGACACCTGGCGGTGCAACTGGCGCGGGCTGCGGGCGCGGAAATCACCGCGGTTGACATCGGCGAGGAGAAGCTCCGGCTCGCAAAAGCTCTCGGCGCGGCGAATACGTTGAATGCCGCAGCGACGGATGTGGTGAAGGAGCTCCGCGGAAAAGGCGGCGTGCACGTAGCCGTTGTTACTTCCGCCGCGCGGGCTGCGTACGACATGGCGTTCTATTCCCTGCGTCCACGAGGGACACTGCTGGTGGTCGGGTTGCCCGCGGACAATATCTGCTTCCCGCCCATTCTCATGGCTGCGGGAGAAGTGAATATCCAGGCTTCGGCGGTGGGAACGCGCCAGGATTTGCGCGACGTGCTCGCGCTGGCGGCTGCGGGTAAAGTGCGCTGCCAGGTTGCCGCGCGGCCGCTTTCGGAAGCGAACGCCGTGATGCAGGAATTGCACGCCGGAAAAGTCTCCGGCCGCGTGGTGCTCACCCCGCAATAGACCTTCACCTCTTCCGGTCCCAATCTCCCGCTTGACGTTAGTTGCTCTAATGTGATACTGACTCTCACAATTCGCGATTCGAGCAGGGGGGCCTGACTCGGGATAATTCCAAATGAGCGTGTGCGAGCCGCATTCCGCGCCGGAATTCGGAAAGCAGCAAGATCGGATTCCCGCGCCGGAAGACTGCCGAGCCAGAACGGTCCCAACGCAAGAGGAAGCCAGCGCCGGGAGCAGCAATTGATGCCAGTATCGCGCCACGTTGCCGCGAGATGCCGATGGATGTTGCCGGCGGGCGGAATCGGACACGGGATTCACGATCCTGCATCCGGCTTGCCCGGTGTCACTTTTCTGTCATTTTGCGATTTGGGCGGCAACCTTCGCTCCCGGAATCCGCATCGTCACGCAAGGGGAAGTGTCCGGTATGTACGGTTCGGCGCGGAAGATCACACATCCAGAAGGAGAAGCCATGAAGCGACTTAACTCACTGGTATGTCTGTTGGTGTGGTTGCTCTTCGGGGCAAGTGCGGCTTACGCGCAGGGGGTCGGAGCGTCCGGCGAAATCAACGGCACGGTGACGGACCCGACCGGGGCGGTTGTGCCCAAAGTGTCTGTTGTTGCGGTGGCGAGCGACAGGGCCATCTCGCGCGGCGTGACCAGCGACGACCGCGGCCAGTACCGAATTACCGGGCTGCCGCCGGCAACATACGAAGTGACGGCGAAGATCGCCGGCTTCGGGACCGAGATCCAAAAAGGCGTGATCGTGGCGGTGGGCGAGACGACCGTCCTCGATTTCCATCTGAAGGTGGCGACCACGGCGGCCGAGGTTGTGGTGAATGCGGAGCCACCCGTGGTCGAGACCGAGCGGGGCAGCCAGGCCGACGCCATCAATCTCCAGTACATCTCGGACCTGCCGATTGACCGACGGGATTACCTCACGTTTACGCTGCTGATGCCAGGCGTCTCGAATTCCACGCGCATCGCTTCGGACCAGGACTTCCGCGTGAAGCAGACGCCGCAAAGCGGGCTTTCGTTTTACGGAAGCAACGGGCGTGGGAACACGGTGACGGTGGACGGCGGCGAAGCCAACGACGACGCGGGAGGAGTGCGGCTGAACCTCGGCCAGGACGCGGTGCAGGAATTCCAGATCAACCGGAGCAACTATTCGGCGGATTTGGGGTCGGCGAGCGGCGCGTCCATTAATATCGTGTCGAAATCCGGCACGAATGATATTCACGGCAGCCTTTTCGGCTATTTCCGCAACGACGCGCTCGATGCGCGCGATCCGTTTGCGTTCAGCTCGGCGCTGGCGCCGGACCCCACTTTCACCAATTTCAACACCACCTCGGAAGGTTTGCCGATTAAGAATTCCTTGAGCCGGCAGCAGTACGGCGGCTCGGTAGGCGGGCCGGTTCAGAAGGACAAGACGTTTTTCTTCCTCTCGTTTGAAGGACTGCGGCAGGATTCGCAAAACTCGGTCCCGCTGCTGACCGACAGCTCAATATTTGCGGGCCCCTCGATTGCCGGCAATACATTGCCGGCGAATGTTTCCCTGGCTGATCCGCGAGTGGCACAGCAGGCGATCATTCAAGCCCTGGCCGGATCCGGCGCTGCATCCGTGCCCTGTTTGCAGGTACCCGGACCCGGCAATTCGCCCCCTACAACAATGAACCTGCCTCCGGCGGAGTGCGCCTTCGCGCTCCAGGGTCTTCTGGAAGTCAACCCGAATTCGGTGAACCCTTTCGTCACAGCGAACCCGCTTCGGCAGGGGCTCAATGGGTTCCTCGTGAGCCAATTTGAAAACAACGGCGGCGTGTTTCCTTACAACACGCGGCAATATCTCTTCTCGGCACGGCTGGATCACCGGATTGACAGCGCGAACCAGGTGTTCCTGCGCTATACGTTCGGCCACGACCTGGAGCAATCCCCCGACGTGGAATCACTGACGGGTTTCGATGCCGGCAGCTCGATCCACACCTACGATGACACCATCGAGGGTTCATGGTTTCATCAGTTCAGCCCGTCGATGCAAAACGAGCTTCGGCTCCAATGGGACTATAACGACGGCAATTTCATTCCCAACGAGCCGGCCCAGCCAAACCTGAATATTCTTGGTTTCGCGAACAATCTGGGAACCAACATTTTCCTTCCGGATCTCAACATCATGCGGCGGTATGAAATCGCCGATAACGTCACGATGATCCGCGGCCACCACACCATTAAATTCGGCGGCTATGAATTGCTTCGCGGCTACCACGTGGATTCCCACACGTTTTTCCCGGGCCGTTTCGTTTTCGGCGAGCTTCCTGGCGCCGTACTGAGCATATGCCTTCAGTTCCCCACAGATTGCGGGCTTTCCGGAGCGCTAACGCCAGCGGGGATTACCGCGCTCCAATCGGCCGCACTGGGCGCGCCCGAACTGTACCAGCAGGGTTTCGGCAACCCGGCGACCTACAAATACGCCGGGACTCGCCCATGGACGGCCGGGTACGTGCAGGATTCCTGGGCCATCGCGCCGAATTTCACACTGAACTACGGGTTGCGGTACGAAGTGGACGGGCAATACGCGCCGCTGAACACGTACGCGAAAAACTTTGGGCCCCGGGTTTCCATCGCGTGGGATCCATTTAAGGACCACAAAACCGTCGTGCGCGCCGGTTACGGAATTTTCTACGCGCCCATTTACAACCAGATTCCCGGTGTGGATTACAGCCTCGGAGTTTTGAATGCGAACAAATCCGCGACCGAAAACCATGGTGCTGCCGGAAGCCAGGTGGGAAATCTTGTGGCCGCCTGCGGGATCGGACCGCTGGGTCCTCCTCTCCCACCAAATCTGTTCGCGGGGAATGGCAGCAGCCCGTGCAACCGCCCGATTTCCATCTTTGTGGAAGCGCTCCCGCCGGTTACGGGAGTAAATACAATGGGGAGCCCGGGGTTCAACTCGGCGGTCATCTTCTCGACTCTTTTTGCGGAGGGAGCGATCAGCTGCACCACTCCGGCGGCCGGCCAAGCCGCTTGCATCACTCCGGCGCTGGCACAGCCCCTCCTTGGCTTCAATCCGGCGAACATAAATTCAGGCCAAATAGATCCTCTCCAGGTGCTTTTTGTGAACCAGCCGAATTTCCGGAACCCGGATTCACAGCAAGCTTCGCTGGGGATCGAGCGGGAGGTGGCGCCGGGGTTCTCGATATCGGCGAGCTACATCTATAGCCACACGCAGCATCTCCCGGTGGCGATTGACACGAACGTCCTGGCGAACCCGATTGAATTGCAAACACTCCAGCTAGCGAATGGACAAGTGATCACTTACCGGGACTTCAGCCCGAGCGCGCCATTCGATCCGCTGAGTTCGCTGCCCGGTTTTCCGGCGGGCAAAGTGGCCCCATGCTCAGCGAATCCGTTCCTGTGCTACGTGAATCCGTTCATAGCGCAGAACAACCAGTACAGCTCCGCAGCGTACGCCCTCTACCAGGCCGGGATTCTCGAAGTGAAGAAGCGCTTCAGCAATCACTTCAGCCTGATTGGAAACTACACTTACAGCAAAGCGATCGACACTTCGACGGATTTCAACAGTGACTACGGCCCCCAGGATCCGACCAACCTGAATCTGGAGCGCGCCGTATCGGATTTCGATCAGCGTCACGCCGTAACGACTGCGGGAATCTTTGAAAGTCCGTGGAAAGGGAAGGTGTTGTCGGGTTTTGCGCTTTCCCCGATCGTCCAATACCACAGCGGCCATCCGTTCAACCTGCTCTCCGGCACGGCCACCAACGGCGACGGCCACCCGACAACAGGGCGTCCGCTCGGGGCTCCGCGGGATACCGGGCTTGGGCCGAATTACGTTGATTTCGACATGCGCCTGAGCTGGAAATACAAGATTGGCGAAAAATCCGAGATTCAATTGTCGGCGGACGGATTCAACATTTTGAACCGAACGAACTACGGCAGCGTGAACAACGAGGTGGGCCCGTTCTTCGGATTCATCCCCGGCTTCACGACGTTCAATGTCCACGGCAGCGCGGCGCTTTCGCCGAGCACGCCGCTGGGCTTCACCTCGGATTTCCCAAAGCGCGAAATTCAGCTTGGGGCGCGGTTCACCTTCTGATCGCTGAGGGCGAGGGCGGCGGGCCGGCAGGACGCCGCCTGCGAGTCTGATCTTCGGCTTGCCGGCAGGGCCCGGCTTCGGCCCTGAGGAGTGGGTTGTGGTGTCGCCGGAAGCCGGCGCCGGCATCGGCGCACGTCAAATAACCTCAGCAAGATTGAAACCAGGAGGTTTCAAAAATGCTCCCTATGACGAAGCGGGTCCTCGTATTGACCTTGCTCGCGGTTGCGATTTTTTTCGCAGTTTCCACCAGCACTCACGCCCAAGGGCTCACCGTAAAGACCGGCACGCTCAACGACGGCGCCGCATACTTGATCGAAGTTCCGTCGCCGTGGAACGGAACGCTGTTCCTCTACAGCCACGGATATGTGGAGCCGGGTGCCTCGAATCCCGCGGTCGACGTCGGCGATCCGGCCACTCGAGCGTTTATGCTCGCGAACGGCTTTGCGCTCGCAGGCTCGTCGTATGCTACCACCGGATGGGCTATCCAGCAGGCGCTGCCGGATCAGATCGCCGTACTCGACATTTTCGACAAAACCTTCGGCCATCCGCAGCGGACGATCGCGTGGGGCCATTCGCTGGGCGGCATCATCACGGCGGGGCTGATTCAGAGGTATCCGAACCGGTTTGATGCAGCGCAGCCAATGTGCGGCGTGCTTTCGGGCGGAGTCGCCACGTGGAATGTGGGGCTCGACGGAGCATTCGTGTTCAAGACTTTGCTCGGACTGGGTACGCCGCTGCAATTGGTGAATATCACCGATCCCACAGGCAATTTCGAGCTCTCCGAGGAGTTGCTGGCGCTGGCACAGTCCACTCCGCAGGGCCAAGCGCGCATCGCGCTGGGCTCGGCAATCGGCGATACGCCGGGCTGGTTCACGCCGACTTCGCCCGAGCCGGCGCCCACGGATTATGCGACCCAGGAAGCAAACCAGTTCTTGTGGGACCAGCAAGTTGATTTCCCATTCGTCTTCGCATTCCGTGCCGAACTCGAGGCGCGCGCGGGCGGCAATGTTTCTTGGAACACGGGCGTGAGTTACAGGAAACAGCTCGAGCACTCACCCTTCCGTGACGAAGTGAAAGCGCTTTACAAGGCGGCAGGCCTGAGCCTCGACGCCGATCTCGATATCTTGGAGGACGCGCCGCGAATCAGCGCTGATCCGGAAGCGGTGGAATACCTGGAGCACAACATCATTTTCAACGGCCAGATTCATATTCCGGTGCTGACGATGCACACCACCGGTGACGGCCTCGTGATCGTCCAGAACGAATCGGCCTATAAGAAAGTGGTGGACGAAGCGGGGAATGGCGAACTGCTGCGCAGGACTTTTATTTCTCGCGCCGGACATTGCGCATTCACGCCGGCCGAAACCATCGCCGCCGTCGGAACGCTCATCAATCGGCTCAATACCGGGAAATGGCATGACGTGGACCCGGCCGATCTGAACGCCGAGGCTACGGCGCTCGGGCCGGATTTCAATATTTTTGCCGTCGGAGCCGCGATCGTGCCGACGCCCCCGCAATTCGTCGAATTCGAGCCGGGCCGCTATCCACGGCCGTTTGACGCGCTGACGGGCGAGTGCGAATTTAAATTCTTCTGCAAAGAGCCTTTCGCGCTGCCCGCGTTCCACTGACGGCGGCCGCGAGCGGCCTGCGTAAGTTCAGTGCGCAGTCTGAGAATTCGGGTTGAGCAGAGTGGCGGGGCAAATCCATTCCCGGCGCGGCTGGAGATTTCCCGCGAGGTGCTCCTCAGGATGTGCGCATGAATGTCCGGCAGCTTTTCGATCTCTCCGGACGCGTCGCGATTATCACGGGAGGTGCGATCGGGCTCGGCCGCCAGATGGCGGAAGGATTGGCGGAAATGGGCGCCAACCTCGTGCTTTGCGCCCGCAAAAAGGAGCGGTGCGAGCAAGCCGCTCAGGAATTGCAGCAAAAAGGCGTGAAAACTCTGGCGCTCGGCTGCGACGTCAGGAATCCAGCGAGCATTCTCGAGGTTGTGGACGCCGCTGTCGCGGCCTTCGGCCGGATCGATATCCTCATCAACAACGCTGGCGTATCATGGGGCGCTCCGGTTGAGGCAATGACCCTCGAGCAGTGGAACAAGGTGCTGGAGACCAATCTGACGGGAACTTTTCTGGTTTCGCAAGCAGTCGGCAAAGTGATGATCCGCCAGCGGCGCGGCAAAATCATCAACATTGCGTCGGTGGCCGGACTGGGCGGCTCGCCGCCGTACTTGCAGGCCATCGGATACCATGCGAGCAAGGGCGGCGTCATCGTGTTCACGAAAGACTTGGCGCGGAAATGGGCGATGCATAATATCCACGTGAACGCGATTGCGCCGGGCTGGTTTCCCACGCATATGTCGGAGGGCGTCATCCAGAAAGGCGGAGACACGCTGCTGGCGGGTATTCCGATGGGGCGATTCGGAAATGAAGAGGATTTGAAAGGTGCGACTGTGTTTCTCGCTTCGGATGCTTCCGATTTTGTGACCGGACATGTGCTGGTCGTGGATGGAGGGCAATCCGCCTGACGGACATAAGTTCATGAACATCCCGCTCACGCCAATTCGCTTTTTGCGCTACGCCGAGCAGCAGTTCGCCAGCCGCACGGCAATCGTCTGCGGCGAGCGGCGGATCACATACGCGCAATTTGCCGGGCGCGCGAGCTTGCTTGCCGGCGCCCTTCGCAATGCGGGGATCAAGGCGGGGGACCGCGTGGCATTCTTGAGTTTGAATTGCCACCGGCTGCTCGAAGCTTATTACGGAGTTCTTGACGCCGAAGCCGTGCTTCTGCCCATGAATTTCCGGCTCGCTCCTCATGAGCTTGCTTTCATCCTGAACGATTCCGGCGCGAGGTTCCTCTTTCTCCAGAAAGAATTTCTCCCCGTGGTCGAATCCTTCCGCAAGAATGTACCGGGGGTGGAGAGATTTATTCTTCTCAACGCGCCGCCGGAGAAGGACTGGCTCGCGTCTGAAAATTACGATGCAATGCTCGAGGCGGCGAGTCCTTACCGCACGGACTTCATGCAGGTGGACGAAAACTCTCTGGCAGAACTTTTTTATACCAGCGGGACGAGCGCCAAT
The DNA here is from genome assembly GCA_035624115.1 of Candidatus Sulfotelmatobacter sp. Classification (GTDB taxonomy): domain Bacteria; phylum Acidobacteriota; class Terriglobia; order Acidiferrales; family UBA7541; genus Palsa-295. Next base: position 24,822 of record DASPSD010000098.1, read on the forward strand.
CCCAAAGGCGTGATGCTGACACACCGGAACGTCTACCTTCATGCGCTGAGTGCTTCCATCGAGTTCAATATCGCGCAGGACGCCGTCGAACTGCACACGATTCCGCTCTTCCACGCGAATGGCTGGGGCTTGGCGCAATTTCTCACGTTCCAGGGTGCGAAACACGTGATGATTCCGCGATTCGACCCGCCGGAAGTTTTCCGGCTGATCGAGCGCGAAGGGGTCACCGCATGCAGCCTCGTGCCGACGATGGCGACCGCTCTCGTCAACTGCACCGAGCGGACCAAATACAACTTGCGGACCCTCAAGCGCGTCGTGCTCGGCGGATCGGCATCCTCGCCCACGCTGGTCCGCGAAATGGAGGAAAAATTCGGGTGCAATTGCTTCTCCGCGTACGGACTCACGGAAACTTCTCCCATGCTTTCTGTCTCGTCGATGAAGCATGGGCTCGGGTGGGAAGGAGAGCGTCGGTACGCATTGCAGGCAAGGACGGGCTATGCCGCGCCGGGAATTGAGCTGCGCGTTGTGGACGCCAACGATCAGGACGTGCCTGCGGATGGTGAAGCGATCGGGGAAATTATTGCCCGGTCGGATGGTGTAATGCAGGGATACTGGAAGCAGCCGGAAGCGACCGCGTCGGCGCTGCGCGGCGGGTGGTTTCACACAGGCGACATGGCCACGGTCCAGCCCGATGGATACATTCTCATCGTTGACCGCAAGAAGGACATCATCGTCAGCGGCGGCGAAAACATTTCTTCGCTCGAAGTCGAGAAAGCGCTTGTTGCGCACCCCAGCGTGTATGAAGTTGCAGTGATCCCGGTTCCGGACCAGAAATGGGGCGAAGTTCCGAAGGCGCTCGTCGTTTTGAAACCGGATGCGCAACTTACAGAAGCGGAGCTAATCGAGTTCTGCCGGGCGCGGCTTGGACACTACAAAGTGCCGCGATCGGTGGAATTCTTGCCGAGCCTGCCGAAAACAGGGACAGGCAAAATCTTGAAAAGAGAGTTGCGCAACAAATACTGGGCCGGCCAGGAGATGCTCCGGCCCGAATACGCCACCCGCAAGCCCGGTTAGCCTGGTCGAATGGAGCTGGTTCGATGGACTTGAATCTGACAAGCGATGAAATTCAATTTCGGGATGAGTTGCGGGCCTGGCTTGCCGCCAACGTCCCCAAGGAATGGGACGAAGTACGCGAGGAATCGCTCGAAGAGCGGTTCGACTTTCTGAAGAGCTGGCAGCGAAAGCTTTACGAAGCGGGGTGGGCGGGCATTTCGTGGCCGAAAGAATACGGCGGCCGCGGCGCAAGCCTGATGGAACAGGTCATTTTCTGGCAGGCGATGGCGCAAGCCGGCGCACCTCCGATGGCGAATGTCCTGGGCCTTGGAATTATCGGGCCAACGATCATCGCATTCGGCACCGAAGCGCAGAAAAAACGCTTTCTCAAGAAAATCCTGAGCGCCGAAGAAATCTGGTGCCAGGGATTTTCCGAGCCGAATGCCGGCTCCGATCTCGCGAGCTTGCAAACCGGGGCGCGGCTCGACGGCAGCCACTACATCGTCAACGGCCAGAAGGTATGGACCAGTTACGGCTGGGCAGCCGATTGGTGCGAGCTTGTGGTGCGCACGGATCCGAATGTTCCGAAACACAAGGGCCTCACCGTTCTGATGGTGGATATGAAAACGCCCGGCGTGGACGTGCGCCCGCTGCGGCAGATGACCGGCGAGACCGAATTCAACGAAGTGTTTTTCCGCGACGTGCGCGTGCCGGTGGAAAACGTGGTCGGCAAAGTGAACGACGGATGGGACGTCGCCATCGGCACGCTGATGCATGAACGCGGAACATTCGGCGCGGGCCTGCAAATTATCTACAAACGGAACATGGACCGGCTCATTGAGCTCGCGCGAACTCTGCGCCGCAACGGAAGCCCCGCCGCCCGGGATCCGCTGGTGCGGCAGAAGCTCGCGCAGTGCTACGCCGAAATCGAAATCATGCGCCTGAATCAGCTGCGCGCTTTCAGCCGGATCAACGCTACGGGAGTGCCGGGGCCGGAAGGCTCGATCATGAAAATCTTCTGGAGCGAACTGAACCAGCGCTTCCAGCAGATCGCGCAGGAGCTGCTCGGGCCGTTCGGTCAGCTCACGGGCGCCGACAGCTACGCGATCGACAACGGCGCCTGGTCCTACGGTTATCTGCGCTCGCGCGGCAATACGATCGAGGCGGGCACATCCGAAATTCAGCGGAACATCATCGGCCACTTTGTTCTCGGCCTGCCGCGCAGCTACTAAGGGGATCTCTCGATGCAATTCGGGCTCAGCGAAAGCCAGCAGATGCTGCGGGACAACGCGCGGAAATTTTTTGCCGGCGAGTGCCCGATCGCGGAAGTCCGCCGCCTGATGGAGACGGAAACGGCGCATGACGACGCACTGTGGCGAAAGATGGCCGACCAAGGATTCACCGGCATCATTTTTCCCGAGGAATACGGCGGCGTGGGGCTCGGCATCGTCGATCTGATTCTGCTGATGGAAGAGGCCGGGCGCGCGCTGCTGCCGGGGCCGTTTTTTTCAACAGTGGCGCTGGCCGGAGCCGTGATCGATGCCGTTGCTTCGCGCGCGCTGAAGGAAAAATATCTCGCGCCGATCTGCCGCGGCGAGGCGCGAGCCACCGTGGCGATTCCTGAAGCAAGCGGAAGCTGGGATGCTTCTGAAGCGCAGAGCTGCGTGGCCAATGGCAGGCTCTCCGGCGAAAAGCTGTTCGTTGCCGACGCCGGCGTCGCCGACACGATCGTCGTGGTCGCGCGCGAGGGAGTGTTCGCCGTGGATTCGAGCGCGCCGGGAATCAGCATTCGCCCCATGCACGGGATGGACCTGACTCGCAAGCTTTACTCCGTAAGCTTCACGGGAACGCCGGCGGAAAAAATCGGCGAACTCACGAAGCTCGCCAGAGCGCTCGATATCGCCACCGCCGGGCTTGCGGCCGAATTGGTGGGAGGCATGCAGCGCACGCTTGATATCACGGTCGAATACGCGAAAACTCGAAAACAATTCGGCAAACCCATCGGGTCGTTCCAGGCCGTGCAGCATCAGTGCGCCGACATGTACCTGGAAACGGAAAGCGCGCGCTCGGCCGCGTATTACGCCGCTTGGGCTCTCGAAGTGAACGCGCCGGATGTAGCCGTGGCAGTTTCCATCGCCAAGATGTACGCGAGCGACGCGGGCCGCACGGTGGGCAATCGCGGAATCCAGATTCACGGCGGCATGGGATTCACCTGGGAGAATGACCTCCATCTCTATTACCGCCGCGCGAAAGCGTCGGAGACCGCTTTTGGCGACGCCACCTATCATCGTGAGCGCATCGCCCGGCTGGTGATTGACGCTGGCGCTGTGGCAGCTCAGAGCGCATAAAAATTCAATCCGAGGCAATCAACCATCATGAGCGATCTGGTGCAACTGACAACCGACGGCGGAATCGGCGTCATCACCATCAATAATCCGCCGGTGAATGCATTGAGTCCGGGCGTGCCGGAAGGAATCGCCGAAGCCATCGAAAATATAGATAAAGACAGCGGCATCCGCGCGGCCGTGCTGATTGGCGGAGGCCGCACGTTCGTGGCTGGAGCGGACATCAAGGAATTCGGCAAAATCACCTCCGGCAAGACGCGCGGAGTGATGGAATTTCCGGCGCTGCTCGTTCGCATCGAGGATTGCCGCAAGCCGGTCGTGATGGCCATCCACGGCACAGCTTTCGGCGGCGGCCTGGAGCTTGCGATGGCAGGCCACTACCGTGTTGCAACTCCCGATGCGCAGGTGGGCCAGCCGGAAGTGAAGCTCGGAATTATTCCCGGCGCCGGCGGGACACAGCGATTGCCGCGGCTCGCAGGAATCGAAAAAGCGATCGAGATGTGCGCTGAGGGCAATCCGATTTCAGCTTCGGATGCTTTGAAGTTTGGAATCGTTGACCGCTTGGTCGAGGGCGATCTGCTCGCGGGCGCGCTCGCGTTTGCGCGCGAGATCGCTGGAAAGCCGGCGCCGAAAACTCGCGAGCGCAATGAAAAGCTCGGTGCGCCGGGCCAATCTGCCGGGGTCTTCGCCGCCGCGCGCGAGAAAGCGCGCACGAAGCAGCGTAATTTGCTGGCGCCGCTCGCAGCGATCGATGCTGTCGAAGCCGCCACGCGCATGCCGTTCGAAGAAGGCTCGAAATTCGAGCGCGAGCAATTCACGCGCTGCCTTTTTTCGGACCAGTCCAAAGCATTAATTCACGTTTTCTTCGGCGAGCGCGAAGTGGCCAAGATTCCGGACATCCCGAAGGAAACGCCTGTAATTCCTGTGAAAAGCGTGGCTGTGGTCGGCGCAGGCACGATGGGTGGCGGCATCACCATGGCATTCGCGAACGCCGGCTTTCCGGTCATCATGAAAGAGGCGGACCAGGCCGCGCTCGACCGCGGGCTTGCGAATATCCAGAAAAATTATGCCAGCTCCGTGAAGCGCGGGCGCTTCACGCAGCAATTCGTGGACGAGCGCTTGAAGCTGATTCAGCCCACGTTGAGCTACGACGGTTTCGAGAAAGCGGACATGATCGTGGAGGCTGTGTTTGAAGGCATGGCGCTCAAAAAGCAAGTCTTCGGCGAACTCGATCGAATCGCCAGGCCCGGCGCGATCTTGGCGAGCAACACGTCGACGCTCAGCATCGACGAGATTGCGTCCGCCACCGCGCAGCCCCAGTTTGTCATCGGCACGCATTTCTTCAGTCCGGCCAACGTCATGCGCCTGCTCGAAGTCGTGCGCGGGAAGGCCACCAGCAAAGAAGTGATCGCCACGTGCATGCAGCTTTCGAAAAAGATCGGGAAAGTGGGCGTGCTCGTGGGAAATTGCTTCGGCTTTGTGGGCAACCGGATGTTCGGGCCTTACCGCCGCGAAGCGCAGTTCCTCGTGGAGGAAGGAGCAAGCATCGAGGCCGTTGACGGCGCGCTCTACGAGTTCGGCATGGCCATGGGCCCGCTTTCGACGGGAGACCTCGCGGGCCTCGATGTCGGATGGCGCATTCGGAAGGAGAACCGTCACCTGCGCAAGCCGGGGACACGCGACCCGATCGCGGAAGATCGCCTCTGCGAAATGGGCCGCTACGGCCAGAAAACTGGCGCAGGGTGGTTCAAGTACGATGAAAATCGCCGTCAGAGCCCCGATCCTGAAATTGCGGAGGCAATTCGCAAGTGGGCTGCTGAAGCCGGAATCCCGCAGCGCCGAATTTCGAACGAGGAGATCGTCGATCGCTGTATCTACGCGCTCGTCAACGAAGGCGCGCGCATTTTGGAAGACGGCATCGCGTTGCGCGCGGTCGATATCGACATCATCTATATCAATGGCTACGCGTTCCCTGCCTATCGCGGCGGCCCGATGTGGTATGCGGATACCGTGGGCCTCAGGAAAGTTTACGATCGAGTCGCCGAATTTCATCAGCAACACGGAGAGCTTTGGCGGCCGGCTCCATTGCTCCAGCAATTGGCCGAGCAGGGCAGGACATTCGCTGATTTCAACAAAGAACAGCGTGCCACCGCCTGAGGCCGCGAAATTTCAGTGAGCCGCCTCTTTATGGTCCGGCATGGACAAGCCTCCTTCCTCGAGCCGGACTACGACAAGCTTTCCGCGCTCGGAGAATTGCAATCCCGCCACCTCGGCGAATATTGGTCGCGGCGGAATGTTCGATTTGATCGCGTTTTTTGCGGGCCGCGATTCAGGCAAACGGAGACGGCGCGGCTCGTGGGCGAGGAATACGCCAAGGCAGGCCGCGAATTTCCCGAAATAGAAGTGCTGCCGGAGTTCGACGAGTACGACGGAGAGAGCGTGCTCAAGCTGAGCCTCCTGCGGCTGCTCGAAACCGACGAGTCCATCCGCGCGCTCTACGAAGACTTCAAGAACGCGCAAACTCCCGATGACCGACGCAGAAAGTTCGAACGCATGTTCGAGCCGATCGTTCGCATGTGGGTGGATGGCGAGGTTTTGCTTCCGAATATCGAATCCTGGCCGGAATTCTGCGCTCGAGTGAACCGGGGGCTCACGAAAGTGCTGGCAAGTGGAAGGCACGGCGAGCAGAGCGTGATCTTCTGTTCCGGCGGCCCAATCAGCGTCACAATGCAGCGCGCGCTGAATTTGTCGGCTCAGGCCACGCTGCAAGTCATGTGGATGTCGCGCAACGGCTCCTACAGCGAGTTCGTGCATTCAGCCGAGCGCTTCACGCTCAGCTCGTTTAATGCGCACCCTCATCTTGACGATCCATCGTTGCTCACGTACCGCTGAAGGAGGAGCTTCCGAGCGCGCATGCCCGACTTCCGCGATCATGCGGCTGCCGTCCGGTCCGGCGAGGAACTCGATCACGCACGGCTCGAGTCCTTTTTGAAAGAAAAGTTTCCCGGCATCCCCGGGCCCCTTTCCGTGCAGCAGTTCCCCAGCGGACATTCCAATCTCACTTATCTCGTCCGCCTCGGCGAGCGGGAGATGGTGCTGCGGCGCCCTCCCTTCGGCAGCAAAGTGAAAACCGCGCACGATATGGGCCGCGAATTTCGCGTGCTTTCGAAATTGCATTCCACGTATCCGCCCGCGCCGAAGGTCCTGCTTTTCTGCGAGGACGATTCGATCCTGGGCGCGCCTTTTTATCTGATGGAACCGATTCATGGCGTCATCATCCGGCGCCAGCTCCCCGAGGGCATCGATTTCACGCCGCAAATCGCCCGCGGATTGAGTGAATCTTTCATCGACAATCTTGCCCGCCTGCACGGCCTCGACTATGCCGCGATCGGCCTCAGCGACCTCGGCAAGCCGCAGGGATATCTCGAACGCCAAGTACGCGGCTGGATCGAGCGCTATCACGGGTCGCGAACGCACGACATTTCGGAGGTCAGTCGCATTTCCACATGGCTCGCCGGAAATATTCCGCCAGCGAGCGGCGCCGCACTGATTCACAACGACTACAAATACGACAACATCGTGCTCGATTCCGCGGACATCACCAAGATTATCGGCGTCCTCGATTGGGAGATGTCCACGATCGGCGATCCTTTGAGTGATCTGGGCTCGACACTCGCTTATTGGGTCGATCCCGGCGATCCCGAGGAGATGCAGAAAATTCGCTGGGGCCCCTCGACGGCCCCGGGCTCGCTCACGCGTGCACAGCTTGCCGAGCGGTACGCACAAGCGAGCGGCCGGGATGTTTCCCCGATGCCGTACTACCTCGCATTCGCGCGCTTCAAGGTTGCCGTGATCATCCAGCAGATTTATTACCGCTATGCACAAGGGCTCACGAAGGATCCACGGTTCGCGCGCATGCCGGAGATTGTGGCCGTCATGTTGCGGGCATCTATGCGCTGTATCGAGGAACGCGCGATCTAGGGGTAGTAAAGGACCAGCCACTCAGCCACGCAGCAGGGCTTCTCGGAGCCTTCGGCCTCGACTTTAATCGAATAGACGGCTTCGATCGCATCGCGAATCTCTTTCAGAGATTCAAGCCTTACATGCGCGCGAATCCTCGTGCCGGCACGGACAGCAGCGGGGAAGCGCACGCGGTTCAGGCCGTAATTGACACCCATGCGGACGCCGCCGCGAACCTCGATCGCCTGCTTGTTGAAGTAGCTCAACAAAGAAAGCGTCAGGAATCCGTGCGCAATCGTCGCGCCGTACGGAGATTCCTTCCGCGCGCGATCCGGATCCGTGTGGATCCACTGGCGATCTTCTGTCGCTTCGGCGAACTGTGTGATGCGGTCTTGCGTGATCGTGAGCCAGTCCGTTACGCCGATTTCGCGCCCCACGAACTGTTTCAGCGATTCGAGTGAATCCACCACGAGCGGCGGCATGACAATCGGAAACCCTATTCCAGCAGATCGGGCTCTTCGCGCACGATTCGGGAAAGCAGCGGCTGGAATTGAAACCAGCCGGCCATGTGAGTTCCGACAAGCTCCCGTGTGGCAGCCGCGTTCGCCGGATCGATTTTTACAGGCGCGCCTGCAGCTTCGGCGAGAAGCTGCGCCTGGCAGCTCCGGTCCATCGTGATGAACCACCACGCCGCCTCTTCCACGGTGTGCCCCACCGTGAGCAACCCGTGATTGCGGAGGATCGCGGCTTTGTTCGAGCCGAGCGCCTGCGTGATCCGCTCTCCTTCGGACGTTTCGTAAACCACTCCGGCGAAATCCTGAAACACGGCGTGGTCTTCGTAGAATGCGCAGGCATCCTGCGTGATCGGATCGAGCAGCCTGCCGAGCGACGACCACGCCTTTCCATAGATCGAGTGCGAGTGCGCGGCGGCGATAACGTCGGGGCGCGCGCGATGCACCTGCGAGTGAATCGCGAATGCCGCCACGTTTACAGCGTGCTTCCCCTCGACCACTTCGCCGCGGTGGTTCACCAGAATCAAATCGGACGCTCGAATCTGGCCGAAGTACATCCCGAAGGGATTCACCCAGAAATGATCGGCGGCCTCGGGATCGCGCGCGGTGATATGGCCTGCCACTCCTTCATCGAATCCGAATCTTGCGAACAGCCGGAACGCAGCCGCCAGCATCTGTTTGCGATGCTTTCTTTCTTCTTGTGCGGTGGCGAATATCGGAGGCTTCGGAATGTTGAAGACGTTCGTCGCTGCTCCCGCCATGTGTCCTCCCACCGATCTGAAATTTAAATGCTAGCGTGATGCCGACGCCGCTCCCGGCCTGGCCCATTTCTTGAGCTCGTGCCTCGCGAGCGCTTCGATGTGTACTTCATCGGGCCCGTCGGCCAACCGCAGCGTGCGCACGTTGGCCCACGCCGCCGCGAGGAACGTATCCTCGCAAACGCCGGCGCCTCCATGAGCCTGAATCGCGCGATCCAGCACGCGGAGAGTGATATTGGGCGCCACTACTTTGATCATGGCGATTTCCGAGCGGGCTTCCTTGTTGCCGGCGGTGTCCATCATGTGGGCGGCTTTCAAAGTCAACAAGCGGGCCTGATCGATCTCCATGCGCGAGTTCGCAATGTCCGCGCGAATCGTCCCTTGCTCGGCGAGCGCCTTGCCAAACGCCACGCGCGACTGCACGCGCTTGCACATGGTCTCGAGCGCGCGTTCGGCGACTCCGATACACCGCATGCAATGATGGATGCGTCCCGGCCCGAGGCGGCCTTGAGCGATTTCAAATCCGCGGCCTTCGCCCAGAAGCATATTGGAGGCGGGCACGCGCACGTTTTCAAATGTCACGTCGCCGTGCCCGTGAGGAGCGTGGTCGTAGCCGAAGACTTTCAGCAGGCGGCGGATCGTCACCCCCGGAGCATCCATCGGAACGAGAACCATCGACTGCTGCTTGTGCGCGGGCGCAGAAGGATCGGTCTTGCCCATGAAGATGGCGATCTTGCAGCGCGGATCCCCGGCGCCAGAAGTCCACCACTTCTGCCCGTTGAGGATGTACTCGTTTCCATCGCGCGTGATGCTGGCTTCAATGTTCGTCGCATCGGAAGAGGCAACTGCCGGCTCCGTCATCGCAAAGCACGAGCGAATTTCACCGGCGAGCAGCGGCTTGAGCCAGCGCTCCTTTTGCTCGGGCGTACCGTAGCGCGCGAGCACTTCCATGTTGCCAGTATCGGGCGCGGAGCAATTGAACACTTCCGGCGCCATCTCGCTGCGGCCCATGATTTCGCACAGCGGCGCGTACTCGAAATTGGTCAACCCTGCGCCATGCTCCCGGCCGGGCAAGAAGAGGTTCCACAATCCGGCGGCGCGCGCCTTCGGTTTCAGCCCTTCGATCACTCGAGTGGGCGACCATCGGTCGTTCGCGATCTCCTCGTGATAACGGCGCTCGCTAGGATAGATGTGCTCGTCCATGAAGGCCTGTAATCGCTTTTGCAGGTCCTTCACTTTGTCGCTGAACTCGAATTGCACGGGAATCGCCTATTTGCCTGTGAACGCAGGGGCGCGCTTTTCCAGGAAATGCTGGACGCCTTCCTTGAAGTCTTCGCTGCGAAGGCTCGCCAGCATTTCCTCGAGGGAAACATCGAACGCTTCGGCCAGATCCTGGAACATCGCGTCGTACACCTGGCGCTTCATCACGCGGAGCGACCGCGGGCTCACGGTGCTGGCCACTTCGCGCGCGAATTCGAGCACCTTCTCCATGAACACGTCCTGCGGAAACACCTGGTTCACGAGGCCCATCCGCAGCGCTTCAGCCGCATCAATCATCCGGCCGGAGAAGAGCAAATCGAGCGCATTGGGAATACCCACCAGATGCGGGAGCATCCACGCCATTCCGTATTCGGCAATCAACCCGCGCCGGGCAAACGCCGTGCCAAAACGCGCGGCATCGGATGCGAAGCGGAGATCGCAATACAGTGTGATGACAAGACCCAACCCGACGACAGGCCCATTGATCGCGGCAATTACAGGTTTTCCGATGGCCGGAAAATACGAATACTTTCTCTGGAAGTCGGGCCTCACGCCTTTCCGCCGGGGACTCTTCTCCATCGCTTGTTTGCGGCGCCGCGCATCAATGCCACGCTCGGCCACCGAGCTCAACAACGAAATGTCGGCCCCGGCGCAGAATCCTCGGCCCGCGCCGGTAAGGATGATCACGCGCACGCCATCATCGCGCTCGGCCTCCTGCATCGCAGCGCGCACTTCGCGCTCCATCGTGGCGGTCCACGCATTGAGCTTGTCGGGCCGGTTGAGCGTGATGGTGGCCACGTGGTCGGCTACGTGGTAGAGGGTTTCCTCGCTTGGCATGGCGGGCGCGATTATATACAATGCCGGCGGCGTTAGTCACTCTCATGTGTGAGCGACTCTCAACTCCTGGCTGACGCATCCACCCCGCAAACGAGGCAAATCAAATGAACATTCTCAATCATAAATTCGAACTTGCAGCGCGTCCCGTGGGCCTTCCCAAGCGAAGCGATTGGGCCTTCAAGGAAGAACCCGTCCGCGAGCCCGCCGATGGCGAGCTGCTCGCAAAAATCATCTACATTTCGCTCGATCCCGCCATGCGCGGTTGGATGAGAGCAGGCAAGTCGTACGTTCCGCCGGTGGGAATCGGCGAAGTGATGCGCGCCCTGGCGCTCGGCCGCGTGGCGGCTTCGAAAAATCCGCAGTTTGCGGTTGGCGATTATGTGTACGGCTTGCTCGGAGTCCAGGAATACGCAATCTCGAATGGGGCCGGGCTCACGAAGGTGGACCCGTCCGCCGCACCGCTGCCGGTTTATCTCGGCACTCTGGGGATGCCCGGAATGACGGCCTATTTCGGCTTGCTCGATATCGGGCAACCCAAACCCGGCGAAACGGTGGTTGTTTCCGGCGCTGCCGGCGCTGTCGGAACGGTCGTGGGACAGATTGCCAAGATCAAGGGCTGCCGCGTTGTGGGGATCGCGGGCGGCGCGGAGAAGTGCCGCTTCATCACTCAGGATCTCGGATTCGATGCCGCGATCGATTACAAAGCCGAGGACGTCACGGTAGCACTGCACACGCAGTGCCCCAAAGGTGTGGACGTTTATTTCGATAACGTGGGCGGCGAGATCCTCGACGCGGTGCTCACGCAGATCAACCGCGGCGCCCGCATCATCATCTGCGGCGCGATCTCGCAATACAACAACACGACTGCTATCAAAGGCCCCTCCAACTATCTTTCTCTGCTTGTGAATCGCGCGACGATGAGAGGCATGGTCGTTTTCGATTACGCCAATCGCTATGGCGAAGCCGCGCGCGAGATGGCAGGCTGGCTCGCAGCGGGCAAGCTGAAGTCTCGCGAGGATATCGTCGAAGGCCTGGAAACTTTTCCCGACACGCTGCTGATGCTTTTCAAAGGGGAAAACACAGGGAAGCTGATACTGCAAGTCGCGAAGGCCGAGCAATCGGCCAGTTCGAGTTAAATCAAACGGCTACGGCTTGCTCGGCTCGGTCTTCCAAAAATCGATTCCCGCGGCCTGTTCGGGCAGGTCAACCGTCGCGACTGTCTTCAGCGCATCCAGATCAATCACCTCGGCGGTCCCGGGTTCGGCGCCCACGCCTTCCACGGAAATGAACGCGTAGCGATTATCCGGAGTCACCACCGCGCCATGAACCACTTTGCGCTTCGTGGCCAGCCGCGCCAATTCCTTGCCCGTGACGGCGTCGAAGATGGACACCGACTGGCCGCGCTTGTTCGTCGCCACGAGCCGCCCATCCCGGGTCATCGCCAGGTTGTACACACCGTTCGCCGCCGGAAATTTGCGCGCGAGTTTCCAGCTCGCCACGTCCACCGCGGCGATCTCATTCGATTTGTTGCAGGCGACATACACCGTCGATCCGTCATTCGAAGGCTGCGCCCAGGTGGGCACGCACGTCAACTCGCCCATTTTCATCTGCGCGTGCGGTGCGCCTGCCATTCCCATCTCTTTTCCGGCCGTCAGCACGAAGTGCCGCGAGACTTCGAACGTGTGCGTGTCGATTTCCGCGAGCATGTCGTCCATCATGCACGCGGAATAATGTTTCGTCCCCTGCGGATTGAGCCGCGAGCCATGCGGCATGGTGCACGTCGTGATCCGCTTCACCTCGGCCATAGCCGAAGTTGCCACCACTGAAATCGACGACGGCACCATGTCGCCGTGGAAATTCGCGTTGGCCACGTAAATGAATTCGCCGTCGCGCGAAATGTCCAGCGTCGCCGGAAACAATCCGAGCGACGTGTACCGCACCACCTCGTCGGTGCCCGTCTTCAATTTCCACACCGAGCCGTCTGGACGCCCGTGTCCCACCGACACGTACAGAAATTGCTTGTCCGGCGAGACGGCAATTCCATGCGGCCCGTTGATATCGGCCGGCATGAGCCCAATGTGCGTTTGCCGCTCGATCGTGAGTCCCTTCGGCCCGAACCGCAGCAGCACCACTTTGTCCGCCGATTCGCAAACCACGTAGACGAGATAATCTTGCGAGGGTGACGATGCCGCCGCTTGCGCCACAGCAGAATTCGGCCGCGTTGCGCCCGCCAGGCAAAGCGCGAAAGCCGCCAAGAAAGCTGGCGCTGCGATCTGGGTACGTTTCCTCGAGCGCCCGGCGCCGGCTGGCGCGCCTGCCTCGGTTTCACTTCCGGTCATAAGACTGCCTCCCTGCCAGAAGATCGCGTAGCTGGTTCTGATTACGCTCCCGCCGCACAGATTGCAACCGAAAATGCGCGACGCAGCGCGAATTCTCTCGTGCGGCGATCATGCGGGACGCTGTTCCCGGCGCGAGAAAATCGGGCGGGTCCCATCGGCGCTCGCTTGAGCGACCGCAGGGCCCCAGAATCCCGGCTCTGCGTGAATGAATTCCACACCCGCGAGCAGATTCCCCCGTTCGGTGCGCAGCAGCCGCGCCACGCGGCAGGCCAGGTCCTCATTTGTCTCGAGATTGGTGAGGATGAGTTTCTGCGCGTAATTGACTTCCGTCTTGACCCGCACGAATGCGCCGCGCGCGCTCACATTGATCGTTCGGGAACGTTCCTGAAAGGGTTCGTCGCCCTCGTGGCCGTAGAGAAACACCGGGATTCGCGCAGAAATCCGTGGAGCCAGCCTCTGGTCGAGATAATGTGGTGCATTCCGGCCGTGTGCCCAGCGCGGCAGAATCGATTTGATGCTGCCCCACAATTCCCGCACGAAGGAGGCTCCCGCTCGCAAGATTTTCCGTCCATCCCCTAAAACGATGGTACACGCAGCGGCGCTCCGTGCCGAAACCATCGTCGGCCACAGGAATGATTGACTATCCTTCCCGCCGGAGTATTCTCGCGTGCGGATTTCGGCCATCGGTGGAACCGACAAATGATGCCGCCGGGCCAATTGCAACTCATCACAGATCGAACCTGATCGCGCGTGAATTCGAATTCGCCATAGGAGGACCAAAAATGAAAAGTGGTGCAATCGTCCTGGCTTTGGGTCTCTGCCTGGCATTTCCGGGCGCGGCCCTGGCGCAGGAAGTTACGATGAATCCCCCGAAGGTGCTTACGGTGATCCGCGAAGTGGAAAAGCCCGGCAAGACCAACGCTCATACGGAGTGGGAGACCGGATATCCCCGCGCGTTCGCAAAATCGAATTGGCCGACCTACTACATCGCGCTCCGCGCCATTTCCGGCGAGCCGCGCGTTTTGTTCTTGAACGGATACGATTCGATGGCCGAGTGGGAAAAAGACGGCGCCGCCCAGGAGAAAGATGCGCCGCTCACCGCCGAAATGCAGCGCCTCGATCCCAAGGACGGCGACTTCCTCACCGAGACGCGCCGCGCCATCCTCACCTACATGCCGGAATTGAGCTACCACGCCGAAGCTCCCGTGGCGGGCACGCACTACTTCATGATCACCTCCGTCCGTTTGAAGCCCGGCCACAACGATCATTTCGTCGAGATTCGCAAGCTGATTAGAGCGGCGCACGAAAAAGCGAATCTGAGCGACCGCTACGCCGTCTTCCACTTCCGGCTCGGCGTTCCCTCGGGCTCCTACGCGATTTTCGTTCCTTTGAAATCCAGCGGCGATCTCGACGAGTTCGATGCCATTCACGGCAAGACCTACGATGACGCGCTCGGTGAAGACGGCCGCAAAAAGATCGAAGAGTTCAACCGCGAAGGGCTAGAAAGCTCGGAGTCTCAGCTTTTCGTGATCAGCCCGAAAATGAGTTACCCGCCGAAGGATTGGGTGGCCGCCGATCCGTCCTTCTGGGCGCCAAAGCCCGCTGCAAAACCTTCGGCCAAATCCGGCGCGAAGAAAACGCCCGAGAAGAAATAGTGGCCAACGAAATCGACCGGCACTGTGTTTCGAGCGGGACGCATCTTTGAAGTTTCCGCCCCGCCTTTTTCCCGTAGGGGCTCGGCATGCCGTGCCCGATTTCGCCCGGGAGCCCGGGGGGAGCTCCCTGCTTTAGCAGGGGGAAGCTGCCCGCCATCATTTTGGCGGGCAGCGGAAACGCGATCGTAAAAACAGAATGGGCTTCAGCCCCGGCATTTCTTCGCGCCCGTCTGCTTCGTCTGAAGCGTCCACCGGCTTGGTCGCCGGAGTCGGGTTGTTCGGCGCCACGATGGTCGTCATGGGCGGCATCGTGGGCTCGGGGATTTTTATCAACCCGTACGTCGTCGCGAGCCTGGTTCACACGCCCTCTCTGATTCTCGGCGCGTGGGTCGCGGGCGGCGCAATCGCCTTGCTTGGAGCGTTCGTTTACGCCGAACTGGCCGATCGCATGCCCGTGGTTGGCGGCCAGTACGCTTACTTGCGCGACGCGTTTCATCCGCTCGTTGGCTTCCTGTACGGCTGGGTGTGCCTGTTCGTCATCAACGCCGCCTCGCCCGCCGCCGTTGCCGTGACGTTTGCAAAATATTTCCAGAATGTCGTGCCGGTCCCTGTCTCCGACCGCTGGATCGCCGCCGGGGTCCTCTTTCTTTTCGCCGCGATCAATCTGCTCGGTGTGCGAGCCGGGAGCGCCGTGCAGAGCGTGTTCATGGTCCTGCGAATCCTGGCGATTGCCATGGTCGTTGCCGCCGGCGCGTATTTTCTCCTCCGCTCGCCCACGGCCACGCACCCTGCATGGCATCCGCTTCTCGACCGGCCCGTATCCTTTGATCTTCTCACTGCGTTCGGCGCCACCATGGTGCCGGTGATGTTCGGCTACGGCGGCTGGCAAACAGCCAACTACGTTGCCAGCGAGATCCGCGAGCCGCGGAAATATCTTCCGCGCGCGCTGCTCCTGGGTGTCGCGGGCATCATCGCGCTCTACGTCTCGGTCAACTTCATTTACGTGGAAGCTCTCACTCCGTCGGGCCTTGCCGCCACGGCCACGCCCGCATTCGAAGTGATGCGCCGCGCCTGGGGCTCCGCAGGAGGCAGGCTCATTTCCGTGGCCATTGCGGTCTCCACGCTGGGTTTTCTGAGCCAGGTGATGCTCACCTATCCACGGATTTATTTCGCGATGGCGGAAGACGGCTCTTTTCCCCGAGTCTTTTCTCGGCTGGGATCGCGCAGCCACGCGCCCGTTTTTGCCGTCCTGCTGCAAAGCGCAGCGACGATTGCCGCTGTGCTGCTGGGAACCTACGAACAGATCCTCAGCTACGTTGTCGTGATGGATTGGCTGTTCTTCGGCCTCACCGCAAGCTGTGTATTCGTCTTTCGCCATCGGGAAGCGCTCGCGGCTGGAATGAACGATTCGCGCAGCGCCGGCTTCCGAATTCCCGGCCACCCCTGGACCACGGGAATCTTTACACTGGCTGCCTGGCTGATCACGCTCAACACCATTTACAAATATCCTCGCAATGCTGTGGCCGCTGTGTGTATCCTCCTCGCCGGGGTTCCTATCTATTTCCTGGCGCGCGGACGCAGGCCGGACTCTGCCGCCTCCGCGTAGAATTTCATGAGCCCTCAGCGGAGAGAAATTCGCTCGGCCTATCTCGAGTGGGCGAAGCTGCGCTCCCCGGCGCGCTTTCAGCTCGCTCCGAGCGACGTCCTGCATTTCCCGCTCGCCGAGCTTCGCGTCCGCATCGAAGACCTCGAAATTTCCGGGCCCGGTGGCTACGGATATGCTCCGCTTCAGCAGCGCTTGGCAGCCAAAGCGGGCGTGGCTCCTGAAAACGTTGTTCCCGCGCAGGGCACCTCGCTTGCCAACCACCTCGCCATGGCCGCGCTCATCGAGCCGGAGGATGAAGTCTTGATCGAAGAGCCGGCGTACGAGGCGCTGCTTGCCCTGGCGCTTTATCTGGGCGCGCGGATTCGCCGGTTCCCTCGCAGCTTCGAAGCCGGCTTCCAGATCGACCCGCGCGAAGTGGAACGCGCTATTAGTCCCCGCACGCGCCTGGTTGTTCTTACCAATCTTCACAATCCAAGCGGCGTCCGCACCCCCGACTCGACGTTGAAGCTGGTTGGCGAAATCGCCCGGAGCCTCGGAGCGCACGTTTTGGTCGACGAGGTGTATCTCGAGGCGTGCTTCGATTCGCCATGGCAATCCGCATTTCACCTCGGATCCAATTTCGTCGCTACAAGCAGCCTCACGAAAGCTTACGGGCTTTCGGGACTGCGCTGCGGTTGGGTGCTGGCGGCGCCCAAGCTCGCCGAGCGCATGTGGAGGATCAACGATCTGTTCGGCGTGAACGCGGCGCATCCTGCCGAACTCCTCAGCGTGATCGCTCTCGACCATTTGCCGAAAATCGCGGCCCGCGCCAGGGCGCTTCTTGCGGCGAACCGTGCTCTCCTCAAGAATTTTTTCGATGCCAGGAAGGATCTGCTCGCGATTTGGCCGGAAGCCGGAACCGTTGCGTTTCCACTGCTCACGAGCGGCCATGCCGAAGCGTTCTGCCAATTGCTCCGCGACAAATACGAGACGAGCGTCGTGCCCGGCCATTTCTTCGAGGCGCCGGACCACTTCCGCATCGGTGTCGGGGGTGAAACAGAAAATGTGCGCGAAGGGCTCACGCGGATCGCCGCCGCGCTGGATGAGCTCGGCTCGAAGCGGTGATTCTTTGCGCGGCGGCTTGTGTGCTTTGTCTTGTAGGGGCATCCGCCAGAACTCGGGCGGACCGCGCCCGCTTTCGTGCAGTAGCTTTCGCTATCCCATGATGCTTCGCGAGGGCCGCCCGTTGCTCCGAGAAAAGCGAAACGACTTCTTTCGCAGTACATCCACCAGCGCCTGGGCCGCGACGCCGAGCGGCCGGTCCTGCCGATAAACCAGATACAACCGGCGAAGAATTCGCATCTGCCGGATGCGCAGCTCTTTCAAATCGCCTCGCGCGAGTTCCCCCTCCACGCACATGCGCGGCACAATCGCCACTCCTTTTTTCATCTCCACGAACCGCTTGATGCTTTCGATCGTTGGGAGCTCCACCTCCATCCGCAGCGGAACGTGATGGCGCGCGAACATTTGAATCACTCGATGGCGGTAAGGCGACTCCACGATGTGAGCCACGAATGTCTCCTCGGCGAGCGCCGAGATGTCTACCTCGCGGCGCTTTGCCAGCCGGTGCCCGGGCCAGACCACCAGCGCGAGCGCGTCCCGGTAAAATTCCACCGCCGCCAGGTCGCGTTCTTCGGGCACATAGGAAATCACGCCGATATCGAGCTGGTGATTCAGCACTTCGCGCGGCACATCGCGCGAAAACACGCGGTGCACGCGGATTCGAATTCCCGGATGGAGCTGGCGGTAGCGCTCCAGCGCGGGCAGCAGCGCATGAATGGAGCTTTCGTTTACGCCGAGAGAAATTTCTCCTCGCTCGAGCGCGGCCAGCTCCTTGAGTCCTTTGCGGATTTCTTCGCGAAGGTTGAGCATCCGCTCGGCGTATTCGAGCAAGAGCGTTCCCGCATCCGTGAGTGTGCGCGCCCCCGAACCCTCGACAAACAGCGGCTGACCAACCCAGTCTTCGAGCTTGCGCATGGCGATGCTCACGGCCGGCTGCGTGCGGTAAAGCTTTTCCGCCGCCCGCGAGTAGCTGCGCTCGCGTGCCACCATCTGGAACACCTGCAAAGACGCCAGATCCAAAAGGTTTTCCCCGGGAAAGCCTCCATATATAAGCAATATTTATTCAACATGCAAGAAATATAAATTGGACAGGCTTGCGGCAGCCGGGGTTCACTCGGTGTGATCCACAGGAGCCACTATGGACACCGTGCGCATCTTCGACACGACTCTTCGCGACGGCGAGCAATCGCCCGGTTTTTCCATGAATCGTGAGGAAAAACTTCGGCTCGCGCGGCAGCTCGAACAACTCGGCGTGGACGTGATCGAGGCCGGATTCCCCATCGCGTCGCCGGGCGATCTCGATGCGGTTCGCGCGGTCGCGGGCGAAATCAAGGGTGCCCGCGTGGCCGCGCTCGCGCGCACGCGCCAGGAAGACGTTGATGCGGTGCTTCGCGCGCTGGAGCCGGCGGCCAAGCCGCGCCTTCATATCGTGCTTGCGACGTCGGATCTGCATTTGAAGCACAAGCTGCGCATCACCCGCCAAGAAGCGATTTCGCAGGTGCTTCGCATGGTGTGCTACGGCTCGGAGCGCTGCGAAGAAGTGGAATTTTCCGCCGAAGACGCCAGCCGCAGCGATATCGATTTTCTGTGCGAAGTGATGGAAGCAGCCGCCGAAGCCGGCGCGTCCACTCTGAATCTTCCCGATACCGTCGGCTACACCACGCCCGGCGAATATGGCGAGATGTTCCGCCGCGTCCGCGCCCGGCTGGCGGGTTATCCGGCGATCACTTTCAGCGCGCATTGCCACAATGACCTGGGCCTCGCTGTCGCAAATTCGCTTGCGGCTATTTCCGCGGGCGCCCGCCAGGTGGAGTGCACCATCAATGGGATCGGCGAGCGCGCGGGCAACGCTTCGCTCGAAGAAATTGCAGTGGCCCTGCGAGTGAGGCAAAGCCACTTCGGAGTGAACACCAACATCCGCCTGGAAAAAATCTACTCTACCAGCCGATTGCTCACCGCGATCACGGGCGTCGCTGTGCCGCCCAACAAAGCTGTGGTGGGCGCCAACGCATTCGCGCACGAGGCGGGAATTCACCAGGATGGAATTCTCAAGAATCCTCTGACGTACGAAATCATTGTTCCCGAGGAAGTCGGCGTTGCTGCGCGCCGGCTAGTACTTGGAAAACATTCCGGGCGCAATGCTCTGCGCACAAAACTCCAGGAGCTCGGTTATGAAACCACGGACACGGAGCTTGCCGAATGTTATCGCCTGGCGATGGCTCGCGCGGACGAATCGAAGCAAGTGACCGACCGGGACCTGCTGAAAATCATCCACACCGTGCGCCGCGACAAAGCGCAGGTGGAGGAAAGCCGCGGCTCGAGCGCCGCCGCAGCGCGCTAACGCGAAGGGACCTTCGAGATGAGTGGAATCAAAAAGATGATTGCACTACTGCCGGGCGACGGAATCGGCCCGGAAGTCACGCGTGCAGCTGTGGATCTGCTCGGCGATTGCGCCGCGGCTTTCGGCCACCGCTTCGAATTCCGCGAGCTGGATTTCGGCGGGATCGCGATCGATCGCACCGGATCGCCCTTGCCCGCAGAGATTCTTGCCGAGTGCCGCGCCGCCGACGCGATTTTGCTCGGCGCCATCGGCGGGCCGAAGTGGGATTCACTTCCGCTCGCGAAGAAACCGGAAAGCGGATTGCTCGGCCTCCGCAAAGAGCTTGGGCTCTACATCAATCTGCGGCCGATCCGCGTGCGAAAATCTCTGCACGCGATTTCTCCGCTGCGCGCCGACCGCGTGGCCGGATGCGACATCGAAATCGTCCGCGAACTGGCGGGCGACATTTATTTCGGCGAGCACGAGCTGCGCGGAGAAAACGGCAGCGCCCGTGCCCGCGATGTCGCCGCGTATTCGACCGCCGAGGTCGAGCGCGTGGGGCGCTATGCCTTCGAGCGCGCCGAATCGCGCGCCCGCCGCCTCACGAGCGTGGACAAAGCCAACGTTCTCGCTACTTCCGTTCTGTGGCGCGAGTCCGTCGCGAAACTCGCGCGCGAGTATCCGCGCGTCTCGCTCGAAAATCTCTACGTCGATAACGCCGCGATGCAGCTTCTGCTGCGCCCCAAACAATTCGACGTGATTCTCACGTCGAACATGTTCGGCGACATCTTGAGCGACGAAGCCGCCGCGCTCGCCGGCTCGATCGGCCTGATTCCCTCGATGAGCCGCGGCGCGAAAGACGGTCCCGCGCTCTACGAGCCGATCCACGGTTCGGCGCCGACGCTCGCGGGAAAAGACGTGGCCTGCCCGCTTGGCGCCATCTTCTCCGCGACGCTGATGCTCCGCGAATCCTTCGGGCTCGACCACGAAGCGCAAGTGATCGATTCGGCCATCGACCGCGTGCTCGACAACGGCTATCGCACGCTGGACATCGCCGAGCCCGGCGCCCGCGTGCTTCGCTGCTCCGAATTCACCGCGCAGATTCGCAGCGAAATGCGCGACGCGCTCGCTCACACCGAGCGCTACGGCTGGGGCGTCTAAATTTTTCGCAGCACGAGGCAGCTCGCCAGAATGTCGTGCAGCGCCTGCTTTCTCGCGGTGAACCCTGCCATGATGAAGCCGATGTAGATCGTCAAATATTTGCTCACCAGCTTTCCGAAAAATCGCCCGCTGGCGCGTCCAAATGTGATCCGCCGGCCGTCGAGATCGGCCACGTAAAGCCCCAAGATCATTTTGCCGGGAGTGGCCTGCCACGAGGAGCTTTCAAAGATTGCGTAGTAAATCCAGTAGAGTACGAATGAAATCAGCGCAATCCAGAAAATGAAATGGAACCCGGCTCCGGCCAAAAACGCGTCGTGAAATTCCCCTCTTGGAAACCGGCGAAAAGGCACGGACAGTCCGAAGCCCACGACCATCAGGGCGAACACAAACAGCACGGGAATCGCGAGAATGATTCCATCCAGGATGAGCGCGACCAAGCGCAGCCAGAACCCGGCGTAATACATCGGCGCCGCGCCGGCCACGGTCGCGACCGTTCCCGGCGGTGCGGGCGCGGGCTGCGCAACTCCGGTGCCGGCAATCGGCGCGCCGCACCGGCTGCAAAAGGCAGCGCCTTCGGAATATTCGTTTCCGCATCTTGAGCAGAACATTCAATCACCTCCGGTCCGGCGTTCGGGCGCGTCCAATCGATGCGCCGCCGGCTGCGCATCGTACTCAACGGAAAACCGGCGGGTCAATGCGAATGCAGCTTCGCAGGCGTTCGACCCTCTATATATACAGATACGATGCCTCCGCGCCGGAAGTTGCAGCCGCCGAGCGCCCTCGCCTACACTCGTGCGTCTAAAACCACGGAGGAAGAATCCATGCGATTTCATTTTTCGAAGTCGGCAAAGATTTTGGCGGGCGCGCTCGCGGCGCTCGCGCTTTTCGCCGGCGGCTACGTGGCCGGGCAAAACAAGTTCGGCCAGCCGAAATCCGTGCTGCACATCGTGGCGCTGCAATGGCGGCCGGGCGTGCCGGAAATGCAGCGGCAGGCGGCGCTCGAGGGTGTGAAAGACATGGCCGCAAAAATTCCCGGCATCAAGAATGTGTGGATCAAAGCCGACCGGCTCCAGCCGCGCGATTTCAATTCCGCGTTCGCGATTGAATTTCGCAGCCGCGACGCCGCGGACGCTTATGCGGAAAGTCCCGTCCACGAGGCGTGGGAGAAGGAGTATGTTCCGCTCCGCGCCGCCAGCATTTCGATTCAGTTGACCAATCCGTAGCCAGGTTCTCCGCGACAAAATCCGCTCGCAGGGTTCGGCCCGCGGTGGTAGTCTCCGCGCGATACGCAGGGGCGCGGCGCACGCGCCCCCATTCCCTGAGGCCCCAATTTTCGCGCGAAGGGAGCCACCACTATGAAGAAACTCGTTCTGGCGATTGTCGTGGCGTACATCGTTTTGATGGGGACGAATTACCTGGTCCACGAAATCTGGCTGATGCCCGATTACAACGCGATTCCCGCGAGCCATCGAAGCGCGGCCGAGATTCAGCACCGCTTCTGGGCCATGTGCGTGGGCCAATTCTTTTTTGCGGCGATGTTTGCGTACATTTACACGCGCGGGAGAGAGTCGAAGCCGTGGCTCTCGCAGGGGCTGCGCTACGGCATCGTGATGACGTTCATGACCGTGGTGCCGTATTCGCTGAGCCAGTACGTGGTGTACATCGTGCCGCACCGGCTGGCAATCAAGTGGATGATCGCCGGAGGCATTCAACTGCTGATTCTGGGCGCGATTGTCGCGGCAATTTGCCAAGAAGGTGCCGAGGCGTAGCGCACGCACGGGCACAGTCTGGCGCGAGCGAAGCGAATCGGGCCTCGGAAAGATCATTTCGCGGCCTCGCGGGCGAGTGAGGCGCGGATTTCGTCGAGGCCCAGGCGCTTGTGCAGGCTGCGGTCGAAGGCGCGATCGGAGAGCCAGCGCCGCGCGAGCACGCCGAATTTCGCTTCGCGCGTGACCACGTAGCGAGCGCGCGGCGGCTCATCCTCAATCGCGCGCAGGACCACGCGGGCGCAGTCTTCCGGCTTGTATTGTGATGCCTTCCTCGTTTTTTCCCACGAGCGCAGAAATCGCTGGTATACGCCTCGGTAGGGACTGCGCTCGGCATTTTTCGCGTATTCGGAAGAAAGCTCGGCAGCCGTCCGGTTCATGCTCGTGGGGATGTAACCCGGCTCGATCAGCACGACGTGAATGCCGAAAGGATAGAGCTCAAGCCGCAGGGCGTCGCTCACGGCTTCGACAGCAAATTTGCTTGAAGCGTACGCGCCCATCAGCGGAACCGCCACCCGGCCGGAAATCGAGCTCATATTGATGATGCGTCCGCGGCGACGGCGCCGCATTTCCGGCAAAACGCGCTGGCACATACGAATCGTGCCGAAGAGATTCGTGTCGAAGACTTTCCTGAAATCGGCAATCGTAAGCTCTTCGACTACGGCGGCGATGGCGATCCCCGCGTTGTTGACGAGGATGTCCACCGGCCCCGCGCGGCGCTCGATTTCGCTCACCGCGCGGCCGGCCGAAGCTTCGTCGCACACGTCGAGCTCGATGGCTTCGAGCGGCAGCTTGCGCTCGCGTGCGAGCTGGTCGATTGCCGCGAGGCGGTCGGCGTTGCGCCCGCCGGCGAAGGCGCGGTAGCCCTCGCTCGCGAGCAGGATGGCGGCAGCGCGGCCCAGGCCGTCGGTCGCGCCGGTGACAAGCGCAATCGCCTGCGGGCGCTCAGAAGTGGTTGAAGTCATGGCAGTTCCCCCCCGCGAAGGTATCGCAGTAGCAGGGAATTGGCGAGCGGGATGGGGGGCAATTGGCGCCCCCCGATTGACAACCGATGGCGCGGACTCCCATTTTCTGGAGGCCGCGAATTGGGCGAAGGTCAGCCCCCCTGTTTTGAGCCGATTAGACATCACGGCCGCCCTTTGTTTTGAGTGGGTTACCAGAATCTCTAATCGCACATATGTCGATTAAAAAAACCATAGGCGGGTGGCTTTGAGTCAAATGGCGAGGCCAGAAGGGGTGTTGCACCTCCGAATTGTGCCGACCAATCATCCTAAAACTATTTTAGCATTTAAGTTACTGTTCGTCAACAGATAAATAGAGCATCCGGCGGCGCTTGGGAGGCTCCTGAGCCGCTAACCCTCGGCGATGCTACAATTTGGCGCATGAAAAATTGTGGAGAGCCCGAAAGCGGAGCTACACCGGAGGGGGGCCGCGGCATGGAGAAGATCAAGATCGAGCAGCACACTTTCATGGGGTCGCTGTGGCTGGTCGGCTGGCTCTTTACGATCGGGTTCCTGCACTTAAACTTCTGGCGGCGCGTCTTCGCGATTCTCCTGTGGCCCTACTACCTTGGCGTGCACTTTAGCGCGGTGTGGCATTGATTGGCAGGCTCGTCGGCACCGGGCTCTGAACGATCTCAAATTTCAAATTTGAAATTTCAAAGAAGAGTGAAGCGTCGCTCGGTTGCGAAGCCGATTGGTGCGGAGTGCCTGGTGGTGCCTTGGTGTTCCTCTGCGAACTCGATGGTTTGCTTTGTGCCCTCTGTGTTTCAGCCGACGCCGCCGGATGAGGGGACTTAACACAGAGTGCACCGAGAAAAGCGTCGAGAGCACGGAGGCGCGGACTCGAAATGGCCAGATTGCTTCGGCCGACGTGAGGAAAACGGCGGAAACGTAGTAGGCTACGAGTCCGCTTATGGCGACTATTGACACGAGCAGGCTGCGGGAGCTGATCGCGCGCGGGCAGTGGGACGCGGCGGCAGGGGTTGTTCGAGCGCAGACGCCTGCAAGCGCCGCCGATGCGTTCATGGCGCTGCCGTTTGAGGACCAGCGAGCGCTGTTCCGGCGCCTGCCGGTAGAGACCGTTGCGGCGCTCCTGCCGCATTTCCCCTATTTTCATGCGTACGTGCTGTTGTACTCGCGTCCGGCGGAAGAAATGCGCCAGATCATCGAAGAGATGAACATCGCCGAGCGCGATCATTTTCTCGACGAGCTGCCCGAAGAGGCGTGGCAGAGCCTGATGAATGCGCTGGCCGGCGCTGCGGCGGCTCATGCAGCGCCGCCGGTTCCCGAAGCGGCCGCCGCGCCACCGGCCGTCGCTGCCGCGCCGCCGATTATCGAGGCGCGGAACATCGCTAAAAAATATGTGCAGCCGGACGGCCACGAAATTCAGATTGTGGCGCCGCTGGATTTGTCGCTCGAGCCGGACACGATTGTGGCGCTGCTGGGACCATCGGGATCGGGAAAATCCACGACGCTGCGGATGCTATCGGGGCTGGTCGCGCCGTCGAGCGGAGAAGTGCTGTGGCACGGGACGCCGATCGCGCAATCGCAGCCGAACGTGGCCATCGTGTTTCAGAGTTTCGCGCTGTTTCCGTGGCTGACGGTGATCGAAAACGTAGAAGCGCCGCTCGTGGCGAGGGGAGTAGAGCACGAAGGGCGGCACAAGCGCGCGCTTCAGGCGCTCGGGACCGTGGGGCTGGCGAATTTCGAGCGCGCGTTTCCGAAAGAACTTTCCGGCGGGATGAAGCAGCGCGTGGGATTCGCACGCGCGCTGGCTGTGGAGCCGGAAATCCTGTTCATGGACGAGCCTTTTTCGGCGCTGGATGTGCTGACGGCGGAAAACCTGCGCGGCGACCTGATGGATTTGTGGCTGGCGAAGAAAATTCCTACGCGGTGCATTTTTATGGTGACGCACAACATCGAAGAAGCGGTGCTGCTGGCCGACCGCGTCGTGGTGCTGGGAGGCAGCCCGGCGAAAATCCGCGCGGATTTCCGGCTGCCGCTCGAGCGGCCGAGAGACCGCAAGGCCGCGTCGTTTTTCCTTTACGTGGACTACATCTACAAAGTGATGACGCAGCCGGAGCTGGAGCTTGCCCCGCCGACGGAACCGCGCAAGAAGCCGCGATTCGAACCGCTGCCGCACACGCGGCCCGGAGGAATCGCTGGCCTGCTCGAATTGCTGGTGGACCGTCATGACCAGGAGGACATGTACCACCTCTCGGAGGATTTGCTGCTCGAAGTGGACGATTTGCTGCCGCTGATCGAAGCCGCGACGCTGCTCGGGTTTGCGACGGCGCGCGAGGGCGATGTGGCCATCACGCCAGAAGGCAAAGCCTACGCCGCGGCGGACATTCGCACGCGGAAATCGCTGTTTCGAGAGGCGGCGCTCCAGCGCGTGGGCCTGCTGCAGCACATCCACAGCGCGCTGGCGTGCAAATCGGATCACAGCATGCCGCTCGAATTTTTCTGCGACCTCCTCGACGAATACTTCAGCGATGAGGAAGTGAAGCATCAGATCGAGACGGCACTCGATTGGGGGCGGTACGCCGATATTTTCACCTACGATCCGGAAACCGACCGCCTGCGCCTGTATGAAGCCGGCGCGCAGGACGCCGAGAGCGTTTCCCTGCACTGATGCGCGCCTCCGATTTCAATTTTCGCGGCTTGCCGCTGTGGGGAAGAGTGCCCGCGTCGGTCGGCTCGCTGCTGCGGGACGCGCCCGTGGTGCTGGCGGGGCTCTCGATGTTTTACGTGCTGCTCGCGTCCACGCACTACTGGCTGGCGCCGCCGAGCCCGCAAGTGCAGATCCGGCTCGAGCCGAACGCGCTGCCGGGGTATGCGGCGCTTTCGGTGCTGCGAATTTTTCTGGCGTACTTGCTGAGCCTGCTCTTCACGCTGGTGTACGGCTATGTGGCGGCGTACAACGCGCGCGCCGAACGCTTCATGATCCCGCTGCTCGATACGCTGCAATCCATCCCGGTTCTGAGTTTTCTTCCGGGAGTGATGCTGGCGATGGTGTCGCTATTTCCGCGGCAGCAGCTCGGCATCGAGCTCGGGTCGATTGTGCTGATCTTTACCGGGCAGGTGTGGAACATGACGTTCAGTTTTTATTCGTCGCTGAAAAGCATTCCGGAGGAGATGCGCGAAGTGGCGCGGGTGTATCGCTGGAGCTGGTGGCAGAGGTTCACGGAGATGGAGCTGCCGTTTTCGGCGATTGGGCTGGTGTGGAATTCGATGATGTCGGTGGCCGGCGGGTGGTTTTTCCTGATGGCGTGCGAGATGTTCGTGCTGGGCGACCGCGATCTGCGGCTGCCGGGGCTGGGGTCGTATCTTCAGACGGCGGCGAATGCCGGCGATACGCGCGCGATTCTGTTTGGAGTGGGCGCGATGGTCGGCGTAATCGTACTGATGGATCAATTGGTGTGGCGCCCGGTGATTGCGTGGGGCGAGAAATTCAAATTCGAGCAGGTGGAGGCGTCGGAGGCACCGCGTTCGCCGGTGCTGAATTTTCTGCGGCGTTCGAAGCTGCTGAACTGGGTGGCGGCGATGATTGTGCTGCCGGTGCTGGAAAAAGTTCAGCTCTATTTTGCGCGCCCGCGCCCGCCGGAGTCGCACCTGGCAAGCGCGAAGGGGGCCGAGATCTGGCTGCGGCGCGCTTTTTTGGCGGTGGCGCTTGGAGCAATTGGATTCGCGGCCGTGAAGATGGTGATGCTCGTGAGCGGATTGCGCGCGGCGGAGGCGCGATCGGTTTTCGTCGGGGCGGGAGCGACTTTTCTTCGCGTGGAATTGACGCTGGTGCTGGCGGCGCTCTGGACGGTGCCGGTGGGCGTCGCCATCGGGCTGCGGCCTCGGCTTTCGGCGCTGGCGCAGCCGATCGCGCAAGTGGCTGCGTCGGTGCCGGCCACGGCGCTTTTTCCGATCATCCTGCTGATTTTGATCCGCGTGGGGCACGGACTCGGCGTGGGGTCGGTGGTGCTGCTGCTGATCGGGACGCAGTGGTACATCCTGTTCAACGTGATCGCGGGGGCGTCGGCGCTGCCAACCGATCTGAAGGAAGTGTGTGAAGTGTTCCACTACGGGCTGGTGGAACGCTGGAGAAAACTGATTTTGCCGGGAATTTTTCCGTACCTGGTGACGGGGCTGGTGACGGCATCGGGCGGAGCGTGGAACGCGAGCATCGTGGCGGAATATTTTCATTTCCGCGGGCAGACTTTTTCGACGACGGGCTTGGGAGCCGTGATCAGCGCGGCTACGGACGCGGGGAATTTTCGCGTGCTGCTGGCGGGAACGTTGCTGATGGCCGCGATCGTGGTCACGATCAACCGGTTGTTGTGGCGCAGGATGTATGCGCTGGCAGCGACACGCTACAAATTGGAAGCCTAGTCCGTTAGGTCCACGGGATCCCTCTTCACGGCGATTTCAAATTTCAAATTTGAAATCAAATGTGCTTGCGCGTGACGACGGATAGCATGTTTTTTTGCAGGATCACTGAAGATGCGAGGACTCCGCCCATAGCCGCGCCCACAACGCCAAGGACGGCAGCGTCCTGTCCGGTGAGGAACAGATTGCGCACCGGCGTGCGCGGCCCGAGCGAGCGCAGGGTGAAACGCGCCGGGGTGGGCCCGAGGCCGTAAATTTCGCCCTGCGGATAATTCGCGAAGTGGCGAGTCGAGAGCGGAGTGGACAATTCGGCCAGGGCCACATGGCCGCGCGTGGAAGGAACTTGCGCGTAGAGCACCGCAAGGAAGCGCTCGGCGAATTTTTGCTTGAGGGCGTCGTATTCGGAGCCGCGTTTCCTCCAGCGATCATTTTCCCAGGGACGAAACCAGTCGTAGTTGGCTGGCGAAATGAGTTCGACGGTGCCACGGCCCGGATAACGCCCGGAGAACTCCGGATCTTTTGCGGAGGGGAAGGAAATATAAACGAAAGGGAACGGCTGCGAAGGATCCTGGAGGAAGCGGTGAAGATTTTCGTCGTGGGCGGGACCGGGATTGATCCAAAGATTCGTGCCCTCGAGGCCGAGTTCGGCGGCAGTGCGGTCGAGGCCAACATAAAGACAAAGATGGGCCATGGACAGCGGGAGTGAATCGAGCGCCGCGCTCTCGGTCGCGACGTCCGGGAGATTCGGAGGCAGCATGCGAAGGGTGTTGCGCGCTCCTGCGTCGCTCACAACGATCGCGGCGCGGAATTCGCGGCCATCGGCCATGCGAACGCCAATCGCGCCGCCGCTCTCGGTGAGAATCTGGGCAACCTCTGCGCTCGTGACAATCATGCCTCCGGCGCGGCGAATGACAGGCTCGATCGAATGCGCGATGCGGCTGGCGCCGCCCGCGGGGTAACTCGCGCCTTCAAAATAGTGCCGCACGATGATCGCGTGAATGCCGAAGCTGCTTTGTTCCGGCGGCAAACCGTAATCTCCCCATTGAGCCGTGAGGACGCCGGCAAGCTCCGGGTTGGAGGTGAATTCGCGGAGGACATCGGCTGTCGTGCGGCCGGCATGGCGCAGGAAAGGCCAGCGCAGCAGGCCTCCGAGAGAGCGGGAGAGGAATTGCGGGAGCGATTTTTCGGCGAAATAACCCCCGCTCCAGCGGGCGCAGGAGTTGACGGTGGAGAGATAGCCGTCAATCGCGCGGATTTCCTTCGGGAAATAGGATTTCAATTGCTCACGGAATCGGGCGGCGCCGGTTGGAAAATCGTAGCGGTTGCGGCCAAGAAGGACGCGGTCATACACTTCGGGCATCGGCGCCCACGGCAGGCGGCCTTCAGTTAGGTAAGCGAACACCCTGCTGACGGCGGATGCCGGGTCGCGAAGTTCGCCGACGTAGTGAAGGCCGACGTCCCATTCGAATCCCGGGCGGCGGAAAGCGTGAGTGAAACCTCCCGCGGTGTAGTGGCGCTCGAGAACGAGAACGCGGCGGGAGGCATGCTTGGCAAGGAGGGCCGCGGTCGTGAGGCCGCCGATGCCGGAACCAATCACGATGGCATCAAAAGCGCCTTCGATTTTAGTTTGGCGATAGGGGATGCCGGCGGGATACAAGGCGTGTTCTCCGGGGCAAGCGGGAATTAGTTTGGCACAACTAGATTGGCCTCATAAAGGCTACGAGCGGGGACTGGCGAATGTTACCGCGGGATGAGCGGAAAATAGAAAAGGGAAATTGGAACAGGGAAACAAAGAACTCAGCGGCGCGCGCCTACGCGCTATTGGATTTGGACGAGGCCGGTGTCGCTGGCGGGCGGCGACTGGCGCGGTTGCCAGCGCGAGGGCTCAACCGAACGCGCCCGGAAACGATTGACGATGCGTCCGACATTGATCGAGCTCTGGATGAAATGACCCACCTTCAAGGGGCCTGCCAGGCCCACGCCGCGGATCCAGTGCAAGCCGCTGCTGATCGCGCAGCCGCACTGCGAGCAATCGGGCGAACCGCCGAAAACGCAAGGCTCGACGCGACTTTCCAGGTCCGCTGAGTAATTCGCCGACATCCTGGCAAAAACACAATCCGCGGGATTTTCCGGCGGATGAAGAAGCGCGTTCGCGAGCCCTTCGTGGAAGAGGAGCTTGGGAAAGCGCCGGGCCAGAGCAGGCAATTCGCGAGCGAGCGTGGCGCGCTGCTCCGATGAGAGGATTTCGGGCGCTTGCTCTCCGATTTGTGGCGTGTACACACTCACCCAGATTCGATTGACTTCTGGGCGGCCGCTCCAGAAAGAAACGTACTCATCGAGATAGCCGGGCCGCTCGAGCATGGGGCGCGTGATCGTCCAGTGAATGTTGACCTCGCGGCCTTCGATATTTTTCAGGATGCGCTCGTAAGTGGCAGGCTTGCGGCGGATGTCGTGATCGGGCGCGAGACCGTCCACCGAGACAGCGACGCGCAGGCGCGGGATTTGCATCCACTCGGGCGGAATCGGAATCACGGCGCTGGTGACGACCAGCGTAAAAACGTTCATTTCGCTGAGGGCGGGAAGAATCCGGCCCAGCTCGCGATGGCGCACCAGCGGTTCCCCGCCCACAAGCGAAACGTGCAGCGGCTTGTGCTTGCGAACCAGCGCGACCACCCCTTCGACCAGCGCGTCGCCCCGGAAATCGCTGAGCTCGGAGAGGGTCACGCCGCCGCCGAGGTGCTGGTCGCCATAGGCATAGCAGCCGGGACAACTGAGCGGGCACTCGCGCGTGATTTCAATCGAAAGCATGGGCACGCGGCCGGCAAGGATGCGTCCCCAGGAAGCGAAGATTTCGCGGGGGCGCAGGCTGGGATTGGGCGCTGCGGTTGCCGATTCCATGACAGATAGGATGCCTCCGCCGGCGTGATGGGTGCGTTGCTTTTTCTCAATAAGCAACCGCCGCCGGGGATTATATCCTCGAAAGAAAGTTAACAGCACTCCGCACGAGTCCCAGGCGAGCTGCTGAGGCCGAGCCGCTTGGCGAAACCCTGCGCGCATTGATCGAGCTTGCGGCAGCGGCAGCGCGTGGCCAGCGATTCGAGCATTTCTTTCATGGCGCGCGCTTTGGCAATCGTCGATTCGAGCTCGCGGATTTTTGCACGGGCGAGTTTTTTCCACCGCGCCGAGGCCGGCGTCGATTCGGGAAAGCCGCGCAGAAGTAGCCTGACTTCGGGCAGCGTGAAGGCATTCTCCTTGGCGAAGCGGATGATGATCAGCTGCGGCAAAGCGTCTGAGGAGTAGATGCGGCGCCCATTGACGCGGGCAGGCGGCTTCAGCAATCCCTCCTTTTCGTAGTAGCGGATGGCGGAAGCGGCGATTCCGGCCTTCCCGGCAAGGCCTCCGATGGTCATCTGTCCCTCTCTTGAAACTTTCGCTTGACTTAAAGTTAACTTCAACTTCTAGCATAGGCGCCGGGGCGAAGACAAGCGAATCAAGGAGAAGGACCGTGAAAAATCGAAATTCGAACTTCGGATCGGTCGCCGGAGCCGCTGCGCTTTTGGGAACTTTTGCGATTGTGGCGCTCGGCGGATTGCCGGCGCAGCCTCAGAAACCGGTGGCGGCTTCTTCCGTTCCTCCGAACGACAGGTTGACGGAGGTATCCGGCTTCTATTGCAATTTGAAAGCGGTCACCCCGGCGGAGCGAGCCCACCACGGCCAGCTCACCCGGAAGCTGATGGGGGCGAAGCTCGAGACGAAGGAATTGACGGATGGCTATGCCTTCCGGTTCGACGCCGAAAGCGTTTCGCTCGCAGAACTTGCAGACTGGGTCTCGAATGAAAAGAAGTGCTGTCCATTTTTCGAGTTCAATATTCAGCTTGAACGGGATGGCGGGGCGTTGTGGCTGAAACTCAGCGGGAGCGAAGGAGTGAAACCATTCATCCGGTCGGAATTCGGGATTCACGGGGCGTCGGAAGCGAGCACGATCAGTCGCGCAGTGGATGAGTGGGTGACGAAGTCCGAGGAGCTGCTCATCCCCGCGGCGGAGGCGATGCCCGAAGAAAAATACTCGTTCGCGCCCACGAAGGGAGAATTTCAAGGCGTGCGCACCTTTGCGGAGCAAGTGAAGCACCTGGCGGCGGCGAATTTTCAGTTGGGCGCGCTCAACCTGGGCGAAAAGCCGCCGCATGCCGAGCGCGGAGAAAAAGCGCCGGAATCCGTGCGGACAAAAGCAGAGATTGTGGAGTATTTGAAAGCGTCATTCGCGTATCTTCACCGGGCGGCAGGAGCGATCGATGAGAAAAATGCGGCCACAGCGGTCGATCTTCCCGGCGGGCGGCATGGCACGCGCGTGGGGTTGCTCATCGATGCGCTGGCGCACTCGCAAAATCATTACGGGCAGATGGTCGAATACTTGCGGATGAACGGAATTGTGCCGCCGGAAAGCAGGTGAGCGGGAAACAAAATCTAGTACAAACCCACGATTTGAAATTGGAAATGGCTCTGTTGAGATCCTGCGGGGTGTGGCTTGGCACAGATGCTGGCGCGACTTATATGGCGTCGAAAACAAAGCGGAAGCAAGTTTCCGCACTCCACAGGTCTCGGGGCGGCGCTGCGGAATTAGGCGACGATTCGGAAATTGGCGGCGCGGGCACGGCGTGCCGTGCCCCTACACGAAACCTGCAGGAGCGTGGCGGCGGATGGACGGCGGCGAGGAGCAGTGCTAGGATTTGAGTCTCACTGAGGCACGCCATGGGACTGCTCTGCTTGGTCTCTTCCTATGCAGAAACACAGAGGGTCGGCTTGCGGTCGCGCCGTTTTCTTTTTTGGGCGAAGCTTCGGACTTTCTCCTTGAAGCCACAGTGACGGGAGGCTCGGGCATGATTTCCTTCCGTGTGAATGGAAAACCGGTGGAGTTGAACGTGGACCCGGCAATGCCGCTGCTGTGGGCGATTCGCGAAAACCTGGGGCTGACCGGGACGAAATTCGGGTGCGGCGTCGCGCAGTGCGGGGCGTGCACGGTATTGATTGATGGCGGAGCGGTGCGGTCGTGCGTGACGCCCGTTTCGCGCGCGGCAGGGCGCGAAGTGACAACGATCGAAGGCCTCTCCGCCGACTTGAGCCATCCGCTCCAGCGGGCATGGATTGAAATTGACGTGCCGCAATGCGGCTATTGCCAGTCGGGACAGATCATGAGCGCGTCGGGGCTGTTGCGTGCAAAACCGAAACCCACCGACGAGGATATCGACCAGGCCATGACCGGCAACATCTGCCGCTGCGGGACCTACCCGCGCATCCGGCGCGCGATTCATCGCGCCGCGGAGATGATGGCAGAGCGAGGTGCGAAATGAGCGCGACTATGATGGAGCGCCGCGAATTCTTGAAAGTGACGGTGGGAGCGAGCAGCGGCCTGCTCATTGGGTTTTATCTTCCATTCGCGGGGGCAGCGGCTGCCGCGCCGGCGGGTGAAGTGTTCAAGCCGAACGCATTCGTGCGCATCGCGCCCGACGAAACAATCAGCGTGGTGTGCAACCACTCCGAGATGGGGCAAGGAGTGTACACCTCGCTGCCGATGCTGCTGGCCGATGAGATGGACGCGGACTGGACGAAAGTGCGCTACGAGCCCGCGCCGGTGGATCCCGCCTACAACCACCCGGTGTTCGGGGTTCAGATGACGGGTGGAAGCACTAGCACGTGGTCGGGGTTTGAGCAATATCGCAAGGCAGGCGCGGCCGCTCGGGCTGTGCTGGTGGCGGTGGCGGCGCGAGAGTGGAGCGTGGCGCCGGAAAAATGCACGACGGCGAATGGGTTCGTGGTGAATGGCGACACCGGCGCGCGGCAGTCGTACGGTCTGCTTTCAACCAAAGCGGCCGGGATTCAGGTGCCGGCTCAAGTGGCGCTGAAAGATTCGAAGGACTTTCACCTCATCGGGAAGCCGCTGAAGCGCCTGGACACACCGGAAAAATCAAGCGGGAAAGGTATTTTCGGAATCGACGTGAGCCTGCCGGGAATGATGACGGCGGTGGTCGCGCGCGCGCCGTCGTTTGGAGCGAAGCTGAAGACATTTGACCCGGCCCCGGCGATGGCGGTGCAGGGAGTGCGGAAAGTGACGCAGGTGCCCACGGGCGTTGCCGTGATCGCGGATGGATTTTGGGCAGCGAAGCGCGGCCGCGATGCGCTGCACATCGAGTGGGACGAGAGTGCGATGGCGGGTTTCAGCACGAAGTCGCAGCGGGAGGAATACGCGGCACTGGCGCGGCAGCCGGGACTTGTGGCGCGCAAGGACGGCGACGCAGCGGCGGCGCTGGCGCGCGCAAGCAAGAAGCTCACCGCCGTGTACGAGGTGCCCTATCTTTCGCACGCGATGATGGAGCCGCTGAATTGTGCTGTGGATTTGCGCGCCGATCATTGCGAGATCTGGGTGGGCACGCAGTTTCAGACCGGCGACCGTTACGCCGCGGCGCAAATTGCGGGGCTCAAGCCGGAGCACGTGGAGCTTCACACCACGCTGCTCGGAGGCGGATTCGGGCGAAGGGCAAATCCAGCCTCGGATTTCGTCGGTGAAGCAGTGCACGTGGCAAAGGCCGCGGGCGCGCCGGTGAAAGTAATTTGGACACGCGAAGACGATATGCACGGCGGCTTTTACCGCCCGGCGTATTATCACGCGCTCGAGGGATGCGTCGATTCGGGCGGCGCGCCGCTGGCGTGGTCGCACCGCATCGTGGGGCAGTCCATTCTTGCGGGGACACCGTTCGCCGCGATGGTCAAAAATGGAATCGACGACTCTTCTGTCGAAGGCGCGGCCGATTTGCCCTACGCGATTCCGAATGTTTCCGTGGAACTGCACACTACGAAGAATCCTGTGCCGGTACTGTGGTGGCGGTCGGTGGGACATTCGCACACGGCGTTCGTGAAGGAATCGTTTTTCGACGAGCTATGCGCAGCAGGTGGGAAAGATCCTTACCAGATGCGGAGGGCGCTGCTGGCGGGCCATCCGCGAGAGCTGGGCGTGCTGGACCTCGTAGCCGAAAAGTCAGGTTGGGGGAAGCCGCTGCCGGCAGGGCGAGGGCGCGGGATTGCGGTGCATGCGTCGTTCGGGAGCTTCGCTGCGATGGTTGCCGAGGCGTCGGTTAGCGACGGCGGAAAGGTGCGGGTCCACCGAGTGGTGACCGCGATCGATTGCGGGCGATACGTCAACCCGGGAATTATCGAAGCACAGCTCGAGGGCGGAGCGATTTTCGGGATGACCGCCGCTCTTCACGATGAACTGACTTTCGAGGGCGGACGCCTGCAACAAAGCAATTTCCACAATTATCCGATGCTGCGCATGAATGAATGCCCGGAAATCGAAGCGCATGCGATTCGCAGCGACGAGAAGCCGGGAGGCATCGGAGAGCCCGGAGTGCCGTGCGCGGCGCCGGCGGTGGCGAACGCGATTTTCGCCGCGACAGGCAAGCGCGTACGGAAGCTGCCGATTCGCATGTCGGAAGCAGTGTAACGGGCGACGCCTGCTCCGTGGAATAAGGCGACATTTTCACAGGTGCTGCGATTTCCACAGGTTAACGCTTGAAAAACAGGCGGCGAAGGCTTGACGAAACGGCAGAAATGGGTATACTGTTTAGATGTCGGCGGGACCTCGGATCGTCGGGGAGTCGTCTGACGTACCGGGACCGCCCACAAGTTGAGGTGAGGTTGGTTACGAACACCGGGAAACAGAACAACGAGCTTCGAGCATATGCGTCCGGGAGGCTGCGCGGATAGAACGCGGCCAAAGCGAACGGACGTACATGCCCGGCGCTCGATGCCGGGTTTTTTATTTGTGGGAAGGAAAATCGCAGGGCCGGCTCCAAATCGGCACTGCGCTCCGCCGGGAGCGGAGATTCCGATCGCAGTTGAATCGGAAATGGTCTTTGACAACTGAAGGAAGTAGGCATGCGCTATGCGAATCTCAAGTTCGCATGGTGCAGACCGCAAGTTTTGCTCGAGAGTAGCGCAATGTGGAAAGGCGAACTTGCCTGGCGCGCCGTGTGCGTGCGCTCGGAGCTCCGATGCATTCGGGGCGAAGGGCCGCGCAGACAACTCGGAAGCACGCGGACCGAAGAGCTTGCAAGACTCGTCGGAAGGCGCGTTTCCGGGATCCGAATTCTTCGGATCGCTTTAGGTAAGTTTTATGGTCAAGCTACTAAGAGCGTACGGTGGATGCCTTGGCGCCAACAGACGACGAAGGACGTGGCAAGCTGCGAAAAGCCTCGGGGAGCCGCAAGCAGGCTTTGATCCGGGGATGTCCGAATGGGGAAACCCAAGCTGGTAAAACCGGCTTACGGCCCGCTGAATCCATAGGCGGGTGCGAGTCAACCCAGGGAAGTGAACCATCTCAGTACCTGGAGGAAAATAAATCAAACGAGATTCCGAAAGTAGCGGCGAGCGAAATCGGAACAGCCCAAATCCCGGTGCTTGCACCGGGAGGTTGTAGGACCGCGTGAGTAGAGTTACCAATCCGGAGGCTAGGTGAACCTGCTGGAAAGCAGGGCCAAAGAATGTGAAAGCCATGTAGCCGAAAGCTTACCGGACTCGAAGCGGGATCCTGAGTACCACGGGGCACGAGAAACCCCGTGGGAAACCGGGGAGACCACTCTCCAAGGCTAAATACTCGTTGGCGACCGATAGTGAACTAGTACCGTGAGGGAAAGGCGAAAAGCACCCCTGCGAGGGGAGTGAAATAGAACCTGAAACCGTATGCTTACAAGCAGTCGGAGGGCCATGCATAGACTTCGGTCTTTGCAAGCCTGACGGCGTGCCTCTTGCTTAATGAGCCGGCTAGTTATTCTTACGTGCAAGGTTAAGCGCAAGCGAGCCGTAGCGAAAGCGAGTCCGAACAGGGCGACAAGTACGTAGGAATAGACGCGAAGCGGGATGATCTACCCTTGGCCAGGCTGAAGGCCGCTTAACCGCGGCTGGAGGGCCGAACTGGTGTGAGTTGAAAATCGCTCGGATGAGCTGAGGGTAGGGGTGAAAGGCTAATCAAATTCCGTGATAGCTCGTTCTCCCCGAAATGTCTTTAGGGACAGCCTTGCATGAATTGCCACGGTGGTAGAGCACTGAATGGACTAGGGACCAACTCAGGTTACCGAATCCAATCAAACTACGAATGCCGTGGACAACTGTGCGGGAGTGAGACTACGAGGGATAAGCTTCGTGGTCAAAAGGGAAACAGCCCAGATCGCCAGCTAAGGTCCCTAACTATGTGCTAAGTGGTAAAGGAAGTGTATTCGCTCGGACAGCCAGGAGGTTGGCTTAGAAGCAGCCATCCTTTAAAGAAAGCGTAACAGCTCACTGGTCAAGCGGATATGCACCAACAATCCAACGGGGCTCAAGCACATGACCGAAGCTGCGAAATT